>JAZNVG010000042.1:0-78999 GCA_045592705.1 Acutalibacteraceae bacterium
TATCGGAAACCGAGTAAAGGCAATCAGACTTTCCGAGAAAAAGTCTCAAGAAACATTTGCCGAAATAATTGATACATCTTCAAGAACTGTCAGTAACATAGAAAACGGTTCTGTAATTCCGACCTTGCAAACAGTAGCCAAGCCTTCTTTTCAAGAAGTGGTTGCAGAATCGTTTGCAGAGTGGTATAATAGTAACAATCCGAGAAGATTTTGCGAAGATTTTTTGAAGGAGATGAAATATATATGAGTCTTTTTGGTCATGCAGAGAAAATGACATATTTTCAATCAAACCCTGAGTGGGTTTGGTATGACGATGATGATATTCCTCATCTTACCGACAAAGCTACTCCCGAAGCCATTGAATCATATAATTACTGGAAAGAAAAGTATGATGAATCACAGAAAACAGGAATAATATACGATTAACCGCTTATCGTTGGATAGGCGGTTTTCTTATATCCCAAAGTGGTTTTATAACCCCGATTTTGAGAGTTTTTCTCATTTAACGAACATAAAACAGCCGAAATTGATGCTTAGCGCATTGGTTTCAGCACTTTTTATACCCATTTTCAAATTAGCACAGCCAATCAGCTGCACCTGATTTTGTCTTTTTATATAAATTTTTCTGCGGGGTGTAAGGGGGAAAAACCCTTAATTGCGGATTTGTACGTTCAAATCCATTACTCGTTAAGACAAATGCCATAAAAGTCAGTATCCGTATTCGGGATATATGTAATCTTCGCTCCATATGCAATTTTCGGTTGTTATATCTTCAAGGAACATGAAATGTGATGTTTCCCAATAACCGAAAGTACAGTTACGGAAAGCAAGTGAACCGTTTTCGCCTCTTTCAAAATAACCGAAACCGTCCGAGCCTGTAAGAGTGCAGTTTGTAAATTCAAACACACCGCAAACATCAGAAATATCCATCGGACCGTCCGAACAATCTCGGATAGTGCTGTTGCTGACATAAACATTTCCCGTTTTGTCTTTTGCTCTGATTGCGTAAACGCCGCAACCGTAAAGGTCAGTGTTGTCAATGGTAACATCTGAACAATTCGAAAAATCCAGAACATCCCCTGAACATTCACCTGCATCAACATGACCCATAGTAAGGTTCGAGATTTCAATATTATTGCAGTTTTCAAAATTCAGCACAGTAGCATATCTGGGAGTAACAACAAGCTCTGTGTCAGAAAACTTTTTTGTGCTGCCCGAAATTTTAAGGAACGAAACATCTTTTATAAAGATTTCCGCACCGTCAAAACATTCATCAAATCGGACAAATTTGTGAGCGAAGTTCTGACGCTGCTGCTCAACATAATCACTTAAATTGTAATAACCGTCTTTGATGATTATTTCGGTATTTGACGATATAGCATTCAGAAATTCCTCAGGTGAACTTACATTGACGGTTTTCATCGGAATACCGTTTTCATCTGCAGAGAAAACAGAATCTGTTGAGCCGTCATAGACAGAAAGCAGAAGATTTTCGGGGTCTGTCGGCACGGCAAAAGTATTGTTGCCTCTGTAAAGCAGGCCCATATCCATTTCGCTGACCTGCTTGATTTCACCGTTTTTGAGGCTGAATACGCACAGAATCATCTGTCGGTCTTCCTCTTCACTTTCCTCGCTGAACACATAAAGGAAGCTGTTACCGTCTGCGGTTTTGACATAATACGGATTCAGGTCATAGGAAAACCAGTCTACCTCATAGCTTGAGCTTTCCGAATTTATTCCGAGCGTGTAATAATATCTGCCATCGGGGTCATAGTTACCCGAAACGGTAAGCTCATCTGCACGTTTGTCACCCGTGATGTCGGTAAAAAATGGTACCGCCAAAGGCATACCTACTGTATATGCATTCGGCACAGTGGTATATTTTTTATTGAACAAATCGGGATACTCTGCAAAAGTCACCGTTGCTGTCTGGATACCGAAATTCGTGGGAGCAACAGCACCCGGTCCGAAATAAAAGGTTATGCCGTTATAGTCAAGTATCCACGTAATATCTTCTTTCGGAGTGTTCTTGAAATAATCGGGAATGGCGGTTTTGCCGAAAGGCTCTTCTTCACCTATACGGCTCATAATCACTTTTTCAACGATTGACGGAAGCTTTTCAATATCCGTTACAACATCGGAAAGAGCAAGCAGTTTTCCGCTTTCTGTGTCGTAATTTATGCAGTTGAAAGATCTGTCAGTTTCCGAATTGTAATCTTCAACAATACTGACTGCAACACTGTCGGCACGGCGTACCTGAACATCAAGAGTCGAAACATAGGTTGAAAAAGCTTCGCTGTCATTCAAAAATTCTTCGGTAGCAGTAACGATGAAATTATCCTTTTCTTCCTCCATTGCTCTTTTTCTCATCACGGATGTTTCCGTGAGAGTCTTAGCAATATGCGGATATTTTTTCTCCATTGATTTATCAAGGGTAACGTCCGTATATTCGCTTCTCACAAGCATTTCGGGATAATCTTCATACCATTCATAATGAGAGATATATTCTTTGTTGAGTGAAAGAACGGTTATTTCTTCGGCTGTTTCATTTCCGGCAGTCTGTGTTGTTTTGTTTGGAGTAACCCCCTGCGGAGAATCTTCTCCGCAAGAGGTAAAAGCAACCATGAAACACAAAACCAGTAATATGCCGATAATTCTTTTTAACTTATCCATTAACATCAAAATCCTTTGACAATGAACGCTACAAGCTCGGTTGCCGAACGGTCTTCGCGTTCATCTGTCATAATTGTAATAATACTTCCGTCATCAAGAACTGCACAATCGCAGAACCACGGATAATTTGTGGAGAAAATATCTCCGTCAGAAATCTCTGCAATGAATTTGCCGTTGTTATCCCAGAGAAGAAGATCTCTCATATTGCCGTCAAAAGCAATGTAGCCGTTGGAGGTCTGTGTAACAAACGTTACACTTCCGAGGCCTTCACCTTCGGCATCGCAGAGAGTTTTCTGAAGAACACCTGATTTATTATAGATGAAAACCTTGTGTCCGCTGTCGTCAGCCGCATTTGCACAAACATAAATATTGTTTTCATCAACGCAGAGATGCATTATTGTACCCGCTTCTTTGAAGGTTACGGGAGTTGAGGTGTATGTATTTCCGCTGAATGTAATAATTTCACACTCATTTGATGTGAAATAATTAACGCCCCAAGCACCTGACGGATGAATTGCAAGGCTGTCGATATCCTCATGAGTTGCAACCACATTACCGTCTTTTATGCAGAGAATGTCATTCATTGAGCCGCTGACCCAAAGTGTGCCGTCGGCTGTTGCTTCAATTCTGTCGTAATCGTCTTCGGGAAGCTCGATTTTTTCAACAAAGGCAAGAGTTGTACCGTCATATTGACATTCGCTGAGTTCGCCGTCAACAAGAACATATACTCTGTCACCGATTGCGGCAACGGAATGGTCGAAGGTTTCAAAGGTTGTAACAGGTGCTTCAAAGGGAACGAATGTTGATGTAACGGTAAACGAGCCGGCATTTACGCTTGCAGCATCTGCTGAGAACCTTTCACCTTCCCATTCCCAAGGACCGTCTTCATTACCGATATCCTCAAGCTTGAAGGTTATACCGTCAAGGAGAGCCTGAATTCGGCTGTCGTTGATGTCGGTTGCGTCAAACTTGACATAAACCGATGCGTTTGCGTTTTCAACACGGTTGAAATAAATGAGGGTGTCATCGCCGTCGTCATACTTAAGAAGGTCAACACCGCCGACTTTTACGGTTTCATAAGCATTGTTTTCCTTATATTCATACTGGTTAAAGCCGTAATATACAAGGTCTTCACGGAAATCGTATGGCTCATCAATCTCAACGCTGATTGTTGCCTCAACTAAGTAATATTCGTTGTCCTCGGGGTCGAGAATTTGAAGAACAGCTTTGGAGTATTCTTCTTCATTCTTGAAGTCATCTTCAATGTTTATCCAGTCGCCGCCGAAATCAACGGTAAAGAGCGATGCTTCAATGGCTGCATCGGAATTGCCCGAGGGTGCTTTTGTGTTATCGGGCGTTTTGGGAGTATCATCGCCGCAAGCAGCAAAGGAAAACAACATTGCAAGTGCGAGAAGAACTGCAAGTAATTTTTTCATAGTAATATCTCCTTTACTTTATTTATGCCCAGGGATCTTCTTCTACGGGCACACGGATATCCGACAGGCATTGGATTTCAACAAGGAACCACTGACCTGTTGAGGGCTTTCTGCGAAGCTTCATAGGTCTCGGGTTATCCGCACCTCCGCTCTTGACATAGAGCGTTGCCCAATCTGCATTATCGAAGGAATAAGGGTTTTCGATAACGGTAATTTTATAGGGTACATCAGGCTTATAGCTGTTCTGCGGAGTTGCACCCTCGAAATACGAGCGAGCTTTCTAGCCCTCAGAGCCGAGATGCTCTTTGATAAACTGCTTTTCAAAGCCGCTGACCTCTGCGGGACCTTTTAAGAAATTGAGCATTTCGATTGTTGCATCGGGATTGTGCTCATAGTTGCACAAAGCCGCAAGGGTGAGCGCCGTTGTTTTAAAGGCGGAATCAAGGCTTGCTTCGGGCAGAGTCTGAAGCTCTGCAACATTTGTCGGGAGCGAAGCAAAGGTAAAGGTTTCGGTGTGGTTTCTGCCCTTGCCTGCTGACTGCACGGCATTGTTCACCGCTTTGTTAATGCCCTGCGAAACCTCTCGTTTAAGTGCGGATTCTGCCTGTCTTTTGAGTGAATCAAATAATCCCATTGGTAATACCTCCTTATTTTTTCTCTGCCTGTTTCGGTTTTTCTCTGCGTTCAACGTTGTTATAAAGGAAATTGTCCGCACTTCCCGTTATAACCATACTGCCCGGTCGGGTATAAACGGTTGCATTTTCCTGCATTTTTACCGACTTGTTTTTTGAGGCAATGCCGTTAATGATAAGAAAACCTACAAGCAGACCTATCAGAAGCGAAACAGGCAGCCAGATAATTGAAACGCCGTCTTTTTCATTTGCTGTTTTCGGCTCGTCTGCTTCGCCTGCATAAACAAACTCTTCGCTGTCATAAACATATCCGCCCGAATAGCCGTTTTCAAGATATTCTCCCGCAAGCTCATAGCAGGCGTAAATTCCGCCGTAATAGCTTTCGTTGCTGTCATACGCATCAATCATACTGTCAACGGCGGCATCGCTGAAATATTCATCTGAGTTGCCCGATTTAAATACAGAATATGTTTTGTTCCAATCGTCGTGAACGATTATTATACCGTTTTCGTTATCGGTGTAATCGCCATAGGTTTCCGAAGAAAATTCATCGGCAGTTACATCGCCCGTACCCTCGGTTATGCAAAAAAATACGGTAATGCCATAAGCAGTTTCAAGCTTTTCGGCAAACAAATCAAGTTCTTCAATTTCACTTGAAGAGAGCTTATCGGTGTAGTCAATTACATACTGCTGAGTGTAAGCAGATGCAGAGAATACGAGCGAAATACATATCAGAACCGCAATAATTATTGCAAAAATCTTTTTAGTCATACTTTCCGCACCTCCTTAAAGCAGCTCTATCAGCCACATAAGGCCGTAGATAACGGCACCTATGCCTGCACCGAGTAAAAGCGAAGCCTTTGTGACGGCTTTTTTATCCGTGGGAATATTGCCGACAAATTTTCCCGTTTGTCCGTTCATTGCAAAGGTGAAATTCTCACCGTTCCACTTTGTGTTGAGAAGCCACACGGGATAGAGTGCGTATTTATAAATGCCGTTTGCAACGTTCATATTTGCGCCTTGATTTTCAACCTCGTCATATCCCTTTACGGTTTCTTTGAACGAATCAATTATGCTCTGCCTGATTCTTTCATTGGCTCTTGGCATACTTTCTTCTGCCGTAACATCGTATTTGTCCGCAAGATAGCCTGCGAGATATGCGGTGTTGAAATCCACAGCCTGCGACAAATCAAAGGGTTCAACGGATTCCATAAGGTCGTCGGGCATTTTTGTTGAACCGTCAACGGGAATGTTTTCAAAGCCTATGTTGCCGCTTCTGTAAATGTCGAAATACGAGGTTTCAGTGTATTCGTAATTTTCGTCCGACCACTTCTTTACCTTTTTGGCTTTGTAGTTTGCGTTACCGATTGCATCGCAGGTGAAAAGCCAATGAGGCACATAAACACCCTTGATTTCTTCAAGGCGGTTGTCGGTAAGGAATGATTTAGGCACGAATTTTTTGGTTGAGATATGTTTTTTGAGTGCTTCCTTTGCAGCTTTTTTATCGAGCTTGAAAGGAATTACAAGATCGGGTTTCAACGCACCCGAAAACTGTCCCTTCATAACAACCTGATTGCCGCAGTAGGGGCAGGTTGTTGCGCCTGTTGTTGTATCGGCAACAATTTCACCGCCGCAGGAATTACAGGCATAAACACTTATACCGTCGGTTTCGCCTGCGCCCCATTGTGCGCCCTGCGAATTCCAGTTGATTTGCTCAACCTGATTTGATGTGTCTTCGGGCATAGCGGTAATATCAAACTCGGTGTCACAGAATGGACATTTCAGCCTTTGTGCACCGGTGTTGAACTCAACCGCACCGCCGCAGCACGGACATTTCTGTTCAAGAATTGTTGACAAGGTTAATCATCTCCTTGCTTATTTATATCTGTCTGAGAATAAACCATACCGTCTTTATCCGGTACATAGAACTTGGTTTTGTAATACCACACGCCTGCCGCAATGGCGGCAACCAATGCAACAATCACAATAATAATGACTGCGGTTTTCATCTTGCTCATCTCTGTCGGGGTGTTCCGCAGCAAGCGCAGAATGCACCGCTTTCGTTTGTTGCGTTACAAGCGGGACATACCCAAGCCTGTGATACGGGCTGCTGACCGTAAGCAGGCTGCTGATTGTAGCCCTGATTCATCGGTTGATTGTAGCCCTGATTCATCGGTTGATTGTAGCCCTGATTCATCGGTTGGTTGTAACCCTGATTCATCGGTTGGTTGTAACCGTTATTCATTGGCTGATTATATCCGTTAGCAGGAGCATATCCGTTGTTCATCGGCTGATTATATGCATTCTGCTGAGCATAGGGATTGGGCTGACCGTAAGCACCTGCAGGAGCATAGCCCTGATTCATCGGCATACCGTTATTCATAGGCTGGTTATAGCCGCCAGTCATCGGCATACCTGCATTGCCGTTCTGTGTGAGGTTGTTTATAACCTGCTGTGCCATCTGCTGATAGCGGTTATATTCCATTGTGCCCATACCCTCAACATCGCTGTCGTTGAGTCTTGCGGTAATTTCATCGAAATAGGGATTATTTACCGTAATGTGAATGTAAAAATGGTATGTAAACTTGTATCTGGGGGGATTGTAGCTTACCTGCTCTCCGTCTTTACCCTGTGTATAGATTTCTTCACGGTCTTCATCTACTCTGAGGTTACAGCCCGTAACACTTGAAAGCGGAATAACATCGGGGTTTTCGTCGCTCCAGCTGCCGGGATTGCGACGTGAAACAACAAAGCTCTGCTTCATCGGGTCAATATAAATTTTATCGTCCTCACCAAAGGTGAACATAGCGGAAAAGCCGGCAAGAATCTGCTTGTTCTGCTCTCTGTATTCAAGTTGTTGTTTGATTTCCGCAACGGTTGAGCTTCTTCTGTCGCTGAAAAAGGGTGAAAGCTTCTTTGCACAGTCCTTGCACATATTGCCGTCTTCGAGTTTTCTGTTGCCTAAAAGTCCGATTTTGTCGCCGCAGATGTCACAATATTTCTTGTCAAAAAGTCCCATAATTAAATCTCCTTTATAATAATTTATTGAATATCGCTTGAATCGAAGGTGTCGCCGCACTCGGGGCAGAACTTGGGAGGATTCTTGGGGTCTTCAGGCTTCCAACCGCACTTGTCACACTGGTAAAGGGGTGCGCCTTCGGGCTTCTTCTGTCCGCAGTTGGGGCAGAATTTTCCTTTGTTAACCGCACCGCAGGAACAGGTCCAGCCTTCTTCGGCAGGCTTCTTTGCTCCGCATTCTGTGCAGAATTTACCGCTTACCGTTGCACCGCAGGCACATTTCCAACCGTCAGCAGGTGCTGCGGGAGTTGCCTGCTGCTGTTGAGCAAACTGCTGTTGCTGCGCAACACCCGCCTGATACATCTGCGCCGCATTGAAGCCGCCGTTAGCGCCCATAGCCATATTAAAGCCCATAAAGCCGTTCATTGCTCCGTTGGGGTTGCTTGCCGCTGCTTCCATTGCATTAGCCTGTGCATCTGTCATTCTGCCTGCCATCATAAACGGATTTGAGCCCATTGTTGCGGCATCTTCCATCTGCGTAATCTTCTTCATATCCTCATCTGTGAGGGTAATGGGATTGAGCGCAATGGATTCAACAGAGATACCTCTGCGGTCTGTCCACTCACTCTTAAGTGCCGCATTCATGGCATCTTTAAGCTCGTTTGTATGAGCAGGAATCTGTGCAGGGCGAAGCTCAAGCTCTGTCAGCCTTGCAAATGCAGGCTGAAGTGCAGAGATAAACTCCGTCTTGAGCTGCATATCAATTTCTTCTCGCCTGTACTCGTCGTCAACATTGCCTGCAATCTTTGTGTAGAAAAGAAGCGGGTCTGTAATTTTGTAGGAATATACACCGTTGCATCTCACCTGAACGGTTCTTGCCATACCTATTCTCTTGTTGACAACCTCAAACATAAAGGGGTTGGGTGTGCCGAATTTATTGTCGAGAATTTCTTTTGTATTAAAGTAGTAAACTCTCTGGTCCTTGCCTGTATCGCCGCCGTATGTAAAGCGCTTGCCGATAAGTTTGAAGGTTTCCTTAATGCTGTCACCGAGTTTTCCCGAGAAAATCGAGGGCTCTGTTGATGAGTCGTAAGTAAATTCACCGGGCTCTGCACAGACCTCGACAATCTTACCCTGCTCAACAATAATCATACACTGACCGTCGGCAACTGCAATACCCGAGCCGTCTGAAATTATGTTGTCATTTCCCTTTGTGTTAGAGCTTCTGCCGCTGATTCGCTTTGAGCCCTTTACCATAAGCACATCGTTTTCAAGTGAATCGCAGTAGAAAAACTCCTTCCACTGGTCAGCCAATACTCCGCCGAGCGCGCCGATTCCTGCTTTAATAAGTCCCATATTGCATTTCTCCTTTCGGAATAATTATTTGTTTGAGCAACCCCTACAGCAAATTCCGCCGTTGAGGTTTTCGCCGTAAACCGTGCAATCCTCACAAACCATATTGCCGCATATCTCGCACTTGTTCAGTTCAAGACGGGCTTCGTTGTTTGCACGCTCATAAGCCTTTCCGTGGTCACTGGCGTAAATAATTGCCCTTGCTTCCCGTTCGTCGCTGCTCAAAAATTTCTTGTTCTTGAATCCCGAAATGAATTCGAGCACATCAGTTTTTATCGGTTTGCCGCAGCAATCGCAGTAGAATTCAAACTCAAACTGCTTTATTGTTGACTTGTCAGCAAACCTTTTCGTAACTGCTTTAAGCATAGAAAACCTCCCTTGTTTTTATTTATAATTTCATTTTAATGGCAAATTTCTTTAAAAATAAGTAGCCCCAAAGGCTACTTTTACCGAAAAAAGGCTACCTTTAGGGCTACCTTGTCAAAAACGGGCATCTCAAATTGTTACAACTGCACAAAGTTTGACACTGAATTCAAAGTATGCTATATTATGACATATAAGGATTGGTATTTTATATGAAACTTGAGATAAAAAAGTTATCTTTCCCCGAACAGATTAAATTTGTAAGAATGTTTCTGCAGTTAAGTCAGACCGAGCTTGCAGAAAAAATCGGCATATCCTATGCAACTGTAAGCCGCTGGGAGCGTGAAAACCGTACACCGCAGCTTGCAATGCTCGGCAAGTTTTATTCCTTTTGCATGCGAAACGGAATAGAGATTGATTCATCGGAAAAGGAGGGGTGATATGTCTGTTATTTACGGTATATTTTCTGCCGTTGCGTTACTGATGATTGGCGCGTATTTTTATGTTGACCGCAAGCGTGATATATGGCTTATGCTCCTTTTTATTTCAGTTGCAGTTTGTGATATAGGTTATTTTCTTTTATCCTTATCGAAAACACTTGATGCCGCACTCTGGGCAAACAGAATTGCGTATCTCGGCAATGTTTTTCTCCCGTTCTTTCTTCTGCTGATGATAATGAATCTGTCAAGATTTAGTTACCCAAAGCTTTTGCCGAAAATTCTTACCGTAATAAATACCGTTATGCTGTTAATCACCGCAAGCGGAGGATTACTCCCGATATACTATAAGGACGTTACACTTGATTTTGTCAACGGATATCCCGTGCTGATCAAAGAATACGGCCCGCTTCACGCAGTATATAAGATTTTTTTGTTTGCTTATTTTGCCGCAATGGTCGGAATAATCGCCTATACCGCAGTAAAGAAAACCGTTGTTTCAAGCAAACACACCGTGTTTCTTGCGTTTGTTGTTATCGGCAACATCGCAATATGGCTTGTTGAAAATATGATTCATTCAAGCTTTGAATTCCTTTCGATTTCATATATCGTAACCGAAGGACTTATCCTTTTTCTCTACGGGATTTTGCAGGACTACGGGCTTGCCGATACACAAAGAATTTCCGATTCATCCGTAGTGATTTCACAAAACGCAAGTGAAAATGTTGTGCCTTCCGAAACTCTCAAATCATTCAGCGGCGAACAAATTGAGAGTGTTCTGAATAACTGGAAAGCCGTTGAAACACTTTCTCAAAGAGAAAAAGAGGTTTTGCGCTTCATTCTTGAAAACAAAAAGAGAAAGGATATTGCACAAACACTCTTTGTAACCGAAAGCACAATCAAAAAGCATACATCCGGAATTTTCCGCAAGCTTGAAATAACAAACCGTGCAGAGCTTTTTGAAAAAGCAAAAGAGTATTTACAGTGAAGCTGTTACACGTGATGTGTGACGGCTTTATTTTCATCCGTTGCCTGACAATAAGAAAGGTCGCAGACCGTAAAAAGTCTGCGACCAATAAAAAACTAATTTTCATCAAAAAAGAGTGTTAATAACCCGAATCCGTTATTAACACTCATAATGGCCCGCCCGAAGGGATTCGAACCCCCGTTCTTCAGAATCGGAAGAACATTGCAGACAAGCAATTTTTTCAACAATATCAAGCGTTTGCGGATTTGTTCTGACTTGCATTTGACTTGCACGAAACATAATCGTTTAACGCATCTATTGATTGAATTTTCCTTGTTTCGGAAAGATGCGTATATATTTTCATAGTAGTTGATAAATCTGAATGTCCAAGAAGATACTGCGCCGTAAGAACATCCACACCTGCATCATAAAGCATAGTCGCATAAGTATGACGAAGCTGATGCGGTGTAAAAGTTTTTATAACTATCGGACCTTTGTGAGGGTCGAATTTGCTTACTGGATAATCGAGCGGTAAACCTTTTCTGCATTTGCGTTCTTTTTCAAACATCCTTTTACCGTATTTGGCATCAAGAGTCACCATATAACTCTCCCACATTCTTCTCCATGCTCCCGCGGTCATTATTCCGTTTGAACCGATAACATATACACCCGTTTTCGGCTGTTTTTTTAGATAATCTGAAAGTACATCAGGTATCGTTATATTTCTTACGCCCGACTTTGTTTTTGCTCCGTCTTTTACTACAGGCTTATTACCCTGGTACTCAACACTTTTTCTGACACTTATTGTTCCTTTATTTATATTGATTTCATTCCATGTAAGTGCAACAACTTCGCCGCGTCTTAACCCTGCATAAAGCATAATCATTGCGGCTGTTTGGGCAGGATGCTCCGTTTCTTCAATCCATTTGATTTGTTCATCCAAAATAGGATGTCGCTCTGTTTTCGTCGCGGCTTTCGGTATTTTTATGTTCTGAGCGGGATTGTGTTCCACAACGCGATTGTCTATCGCTTCAATAAACACCTGCGAAATGATAGACTTTATATCCGTGAGTAATTTCTTGCTTGCCGGTTTACCTGTGTTAGGATTCTCTTTTGCCAGGTCTGCCAGCAGTTCCTTAATGTCCCATGGTGTTATATCAACTATTTTCTTGTTGTCAAGAAAATACAGATGCTTGCACGTAGAAACAAGACTATTATAATGTGAAATGCTTATTTCTGCTTTTTTGTATTTCAGCCAGCGTTCACGCCACTTTTTGAAGCTGTCTTTTTCGAGTTCTAAATTAAGTCCCCTGCCGATTTTAATCTTTATCTCCCGTGCTTTTTCATCCGCCTCTTTTTGTGTGTTGCCGTAGACGGTTTTGTATTTTCGTTTCCCGTCCTCTCCTTTCCCGAGATAAACCTGAACGGCAATGCGCCCGTCAGAGCGGGTTGTGTTCTTTCTTTTAGGCATAAATATTCCCCTTTGCTTGACTTTTTTTCGGGGAATAGTGTATAATAGATACACCACTCCCCTTGATTTAGCGTTTGAGAGGTTTGGTATTACTTGTCTCTCGGTGTTGGCGCACCGAGGGGCTTTTTTTGTTTTACTGAGGCTTTCCGTACACAACGGTTCCGTCAACTTCCATATAAAGACAGGAATGGTCGGTGTAACTTATCTGAACGACAAAATTACTTCTTATCATAGCACCAAAGCCGTTTTGCGAATCAACGTATGATTGAACAGTTACAACATCTTTATTACGCGACACTTTCCATTCTCCGATTTCAAGAACTGTACCGGGGAATTCAGCGGTGGAAGGTGCTTTGAGACTTTGCTTGACATATTCTTTTGCATAATAAATGAATTCGCCTTTTTCGCTGCTACTGAATGTATAATTGTTGATGTTATCAATTGCTTTGCCGTTTTCAAACAAAGTAATATCACCTGAAGATATATAATCAGTTTTTCTCTCAATAACAATCAGTATTGCGGAATAACCATTGTAAGACACGGTGAAGCTTGCTCCGCTGTCGGCGTTGGACTGTGAGCCGTTAATTACAGCATTATCTATGTGGTCAAAGCCGACCGATTTAAGATCCTTGAGAATTTCTTTTGCTTCGTCGGCGGTGAGGTTTGAAATGCTTGTGAGGGCTGAAACATCTTTGTCTTCTGCTGTTGTGGTTGTAACAACTGTTGTTTCGGTAACCTTTGTTGTCGAAGTGGTATCCGGAACTGTATCGGGGTTGTCCGTTTCGCCTTCGCTGAATATGGAAATCAGTGCAAATACAGCAAAACACACAGTTACAACTATTTTGACAACCTTATTCCATTTGCTGTATTTCCACATGAGGAACAGGCCTACAGGGAAGAAGAAAATAAGCAAAAGAATTATTATGGGTGTTTTTTGATACCACTTCTGATTCTGCTGTGCAGCTTGGGTGGGGTTGTTATAATTTGTAACAGGAGGCTGATGTGGGGGGCGAGGAGGCTGTGGAGTTGTTCGGGGAGTTACAGGCTGTTGTACGGGTTGTGATTGTTGCTGTGATGTACCGCAATTAGGGCAAAACGATGCGTTGTCAGGGATTTGTTGACCGCAATTTTTACAATACATACTCATACTTCCTTTATCTTTAAAATGATATCCTTTTCTTTTAGCTTCAGTAATAATTTTTTGGTATCCGGGAGATTCGGACTTTTTCATTCTTCTGTATGCACCAAAGGATTTAGGGCAGATTTCAGGCAAGTGTACTAAAAGCCAATCATAATCAATTTTATCTTGTTGTCTTTGACGTTCTTCTTCCTGTTCTTGTAGAATTAATTTGTAGTTGGCTTTTTCTTCTGCGGTGCGGGTGTCTCTAAAAGGACGGTTGTTATAACCGATAATATCTTTTGATTTGCAAAATTGCGGTTCATTTACACCATAAACAAAAGGAAACGCCATCAATCCGCAATCTTCGTGGAAATCATCGGGTAACTTAGGAAAACGTTTGTCTTTTCCGCTAATGCTAAAAATTCGCCCTCTATATTTTCCGCAGATAGGGCAACAGGCTGCGATGTAGGAAATCTCAACTAAATCGGTATTGAGCGTTTGTGCATCTCGGAAAAGTTTCTTTTGCCCGTCCGAAAAAGTTATTGGTATAAATCCCAAACAGCTCACCTCCTTTTAAAAATCACATTAAACTATGCGATTATCTTACTAAACTTAAAAAAGCAACGGCTTTGCCGAGGATTCTTATTTTGTCGAGCTGTTCGTTTTTGTATTCAAAATCATCATACATAGGATTGCAAGCACATAAGACCAATTTGTTAGGAAATTTGCGTACCTTTTTTAATGTGGCTTCATCCCCGATAAGAACGGCGGCAATATCACCATCATCAACATCGGGCTGCTGACGGATATAAACAATATCTCCGTCAAAAATACGGGCGTTTATCATGCTGTCACCCTTGCATTTGAGTGCAAAATCAGCCGGAATACTCTCGTCGACCCTTATATACATTTCTATATTTTCATTTGCAAGAATAGGTTCTCCGCAGGCTATTGTGCCGAGCAGGGGGACTTTTTTTGTTGACGGAATAGGGATTATGTTGTCAAACTCGTTATTCCTCTTTTGAAAAAACATTGAATACCATAAATTTTCATATTCCGAAACAATTTCAATATACCACTCGCCGTCCTCGTCAACTCTGGCTGACTTTATGCAATTTGATAGGAAATAGATTATATCGCTTATTTTTGCATCGTTTGGATTATCTTTGTCAATACCCCAAATGTTTTTTAAAGTATCTTCGGGAATATGAAGATGATAAAAGAACCCATCTCTGTCTTCATTTAGATTTTCCCAAACATTAAACGGTGCGTTGTTTAAGAAGAAATTAACAGACACACCAAAGTATTGAGCAAGTTTTGAAGAGTTTTCTGCAGACAAGTGCATAGTACGTCCTGCTTTCAATTCGGACATTATGCTCCTTGGCATTTGAATTTCTCTGCACATTTGAGTAATGTTAATGTTTTTTTCTTTACATAACAGCTCTATTCTATTGTACAAATTCCACATTTTTTTCACCCCATATTTGTGAAGTGTCACAAAATTACAGAAATCTGAAGCAACCCTATTGACTTTTACAGAACTCTGTAATATTATGTGGTTGTTGTCAGAAATCTGTTATATTTTTGTCTTGCAACAACACTATATTACATTTTTCTGTATTTGTCAACAGTTTGGAGGTGATTTTTTGAAATATAAATGTTCTGATTTCGGAAAACAGGTAAAAAAGCGTCTGATAGAGATAAATCAAACACAAGAATGGCTAATTTCCGAAATCAAGATAGATACAGGACTTTTTATCGATAGTAGTTATTTAAATCGCATTCTCACAGGAAGAAATAATAGCAATAAAATCATTTCTTCTATTAAAAAGATTCTGTCAATGGAATAGAAGAAAGGAGATGAAACAGATGCAAAAAGCTTCAATGAACAAATTAGATGAACAACTTGCTCACCTCGAAGTAACAAGTGACTTAATTGAAATTGTTATGGATTTCATAGAGAACGAATGCCCCAAGAATACACAAGGCAACTCCGGCGACATTTTAGCTTCTATGACTTGCTATGCTAATCGAAGCGGGATGTTCTATCACGCACTTTATGCGGCTTTTGAGAAAATCAAACAAATTTCAGAAAACATTGAAAAAATTATTGATGAAGAGAGGAAAACACAATGAACACAATGAACACATTAAAAACATTTAATAATGCAGAGTTCGGACAGGTCAGAACCGTAATGTTTGATAACACACCTTATTTCGTCGGCAAAGATATAGCAGAAATATTAGGGTACAGCGATACCAATCAGGCTATTAGAAAGCATGTTGACGCTGATGATAAGCTGACCCGTAATTTTGACGGGTCAGGTCAAAATCGTGAAATGTACATTATCAACGAAAGCGGTCTGTACAGCCTCATATTATCAAGCAAGCTTCCTAAAGCAAAACAGTTCAAACACTGGGTAACATCAGAAGTTCTCCCCACTATCCGCAAAACAGGCGGCTATGTAAACAATGAGGATTTATTCCTTAATACATATCTCCCTAATGCCGACGAACACACAAAACAGCTTTTTGGGGCTACTCTCAAAGAACTGCGTCAGCTTAATGCAAAAATTGCAGCAGACAAGCCCAAAGTTCTTTTTGCAGATGCAGTTGAAACTTCAAAAACATCAATTCTTGTCGGAGACCTTGCAAAAATTATCAAGCAGAACGGCGTTGACATCGGTCAGAAACGTCTTTTTGAGTGGCTTCGTAAAAACGGATATCTTATCAAAGGTGGGTCAAGTAAAAATATGCCTACTCAGTCTGCTATGGAAAAAGGGTTGTTTGAAGTAAAAGAAACAACCCTTTCAACTCCCGACGGCAGTATCAGAGTGACCAAAACAACAAAAGTCACCGGCAAGGGTCAACAGTATTTTATAAATAAATTTTTGAGTATCTAAAAGGAGGAATATCATGAGAAACAAAGAACCGCCTTTTGTTTATGACCGTTCACGGTTGCCGGAACTGCTTACGGTTGCTGATATGGCAAAATTTATGCACAGTTCAGAACAAACCGTGCTCAATCGGATACATTCCGGAAAACTTAAAGCACATGTTGATGGAAAAATTATTCGCATCCGACGTAGCGATGCATTGAATTATCTTGGCTTATAGGAGGTAGTACAGTGGGTCCATTTGAAATCGTACGAAGCCTTTTTGAGGTTTTAGCAATAATTTTCATACTGTATGGGTTTATTCGTGAAAACAGAGTGATTGCTTGGGAACAAAAGCAATGGAAACGATTTAAGCGATTCCTCCGCAAACAGTTGCGCAAAAGCCCACGCATTGTAGCTTGGGCAGAGAAACCCACGAAGCACGAAATTTCTGATGACGAATTTACAGTAGTTCAGATTAAGGTGTCAGGGGATGTGTGGAAATGAATGTGCTGTCAGTAAGCTACGGTAAAAATAGTCTTGCCTGTCTTGGTGTTTGTGAACAGTTAGGCATAAAAATTGACCGCATTGTTCACGCAGAGGTGTGGGCGACAGACACAATACCTGCCGATTTACCGCCTATGGTTGAGTTTAAGAAACACGCTGACAAAATCATCAAGGAAAGGTACGGCATTGAGGTTGAACATATTTGTGCGTTAAAAACGCAAGGGAGGGCGGTGGCAAACAAACTTATGAATCAATGTTCTATCATATCCTCGGAAAAGGAAAACACATCGGAACAATCAAAGGGTTTCCGCAGACTATCGGAAGTTGGTGTAAAAAACTTAAATTTGAAACCAACGGTGTTGACATACGAAGATATGTTTTATCGTCACAACAAAGTAAAAAACCAAATACAAGGGTTTCCGATTTCGGTAAACAGAGGGAATTGGTGTACGAGGCTGAAACAACTTTGTTTACAAACTGTTCAAGTAGAGAGAGATATAGAGAGACGAGCTCACAAATCGTTCAAATTCTCGGAATTGCCAATCAGTTCCACAGATCCGATGAATGCGGTAGGCTTGAGGAGATAGAAATAAGGGAGGAAAACAACAGTGAAAATTAACAGTCTTGAATTTGAAAACGTTAAACGTATAAAAGCCGTAAGGCTTGAACCTTCGCAGAACGGTCTGACAGTAATAGGCGGAAAAAACGGTCAGGGCAAAACCTCTGTTCTTGATACTATTGCATGGGTGCTCGGAGGCAACAAATTCAAGCCCTCCGAACCGCAGCGCAGGGATTCCGTTATTCCACCTTCACTGCGAATAGTTATGGATAACGGTCTTGTTGTTGAGCGCAGCGGTAAAAACAGTTCTCTTAAAGTTATCGACCCCAATGGAAACAAATCCGGTCAGCAGCTGCTCGATGAATTTGTTTCGTCGTTTGCCCTTGACCTTCCGAAATTTATAAATTCAAGCAGTAAAGAAAAGGCTGTAACACTTCTTCAGATTATCGGAATAGGCGAAAAGCTTTTTGAAATCGAAAAGAGAGAAGTTGAGTTATATAACCGCCGTCACGCCATCGGTCAGATTGCCACTCAAAAAGCAAACTTTGCAAAGGAAATGGTTTCATATCCCGATGCACCGGACGAGCTCGTTTCGATTTCGGAACTTATCAGACAGCAGCAGGATATTCTTGCAAAGAACAGTGAAAATCAGCGTAAACGTAACAATTTAGCGCAGATAGAAAATCGTGCAACTGAGCTTTCTGCAGAAATTGAAAAACTGCAGAGAGAGCTTACGGGTGTTCTGGCCGACCTTGAAACGGCAAGGAAAGATACGTTGTTCCTCAACGACCAGTCAACTGCAGAGCTTGAAAAGAACATTGCCGAAATCGAACAGACAAACATCAAGGTCCGTGCAAATTTCGATAAAGAGAAAGCGGAAGAAGATGCAAAAGCTTTTCAGCAGGAATACGACACTCTTACAAATCAGCTTGATGCCGTTCGTAAAGAGAAATTTGATTTGCTTCATTCTGCAAATCTGCCGCTTGAAGGACTTTTCGTTGAAGACGGCGAGTTGACATATAACGGTTTTAAGTGGGATAACATGAGCGGAGCAGAACAACTTAAGGTATCAACCGCCATTGTGCGCAAGCTCAATCCCAACTGCGGATTTGTTCTTCTGGACAAGCTTGAACAGATGGATGTTGACACTCTCAGAGAGTTCGGTGCATGGCTTGAATCCGAAGGACTGCAGGCTATTGCAACAAGAGTAAGCACAGGCGATGAATGCAGCGTTATCATCGAGGACGGTTATATCGTTGAAGGTCCTGTGGAAAATCCGCTTGAAATTCCTAAATGGGGAGGTAACAAACAATGAGGATAACATCAGGCAAAAAAGACAAGGCGCAGAAAGTTGTAATTTACGGCCCCGAAGGTATCGGTAAAACAAGCCTTGCCGCACAGTTTCCCAACCCTCTTTTTATAGACACCGAGGACAGCACACAAATGATGGATGTGCGCCGCTTTGACAAGCCTTTAAGTTGGCAGATGCTTCTTGAACAGATTGATTATGTTGTCAAAAACCCGCAGATATGCTTTACGCTTGTTCTCGATACCGCGGACTGGGCAGAGCTGCTTGCCTCAATGCACATCTGCGCAAGCAACAACAAAAAGAATATAGAAGATTTCGGTTACGGAAAAGGCTTCATTATCTTGCAGGATGAAATGGGCAAGCTTCTCAATAAGCTGACCGAGGTTATCGAAAAAGGTATCAATGTTGTTGTTACCGCACATGCACAACTTGTCAAATTTGAGCAGCCGGACGAAATGGGTGCTTACGATAAGTGGGAGTTAAAACTCGGATTAAAGAAAACAGAAAAACGCACCGCTGCGCTTCTTAAAGAATGGGCTGATATGGTCCTTTTCGCAAACTATGAAACCTTTGCCGTAAAGTCGGAAGGAAGCTCCAAGGCAAAAGCACAAGGCGGCAAAAGGGTTATGTACACCACACACAAACCGTGTTGGGATGCCAAAAATCGCCATGGTCTTGCAGACAAGCTTCCGCTTGAATTTGCACAGATTGCGCATTGCATTCCTTCATCGGGTGCATACATTCCCCTTGCTCCTCTCGGCGAAGAAAACGGCAAACCTGAAACAATGCCCGAAGCAGTCAGAAACGATGAAATCGAAAAGCTCAAAGCAAAAATTGATTTTTTCGTTGATAATGGTGAGCCGCAAGAAGACATCCCCCCTGCTCTTGCCGAGCTCATGCGCAAAGACGGAATTACCGCCGATGAAATCAAACGCGTTGTTGCCGATGAAGGTTACTATACCGCGGACACTCCGTTTTCAAATTATGAAGACGGCTTTATTGAAGGTTGGATAATCGCCTATTGGTCTTACATTTCAGAAAAAATTATCAAAAACAGATAAGGAGAAAAAAATGAACGTATATAACAACATTTCAAACACCCCTCTTGACTGGAATTCCGAAATTTCGCAGGAAAGCAGTTTCACATTACTCCCCGAAGGTGAATACCCCTTTACCGTTGTTTCCTATGAACGCCAATATCATAACGGCAGCGAGAAACTTCCCCCGTGCCCCAAAGCAGAACTCACTATCGAAATTGATGGCGGTGATAAAGGCACTGTAACCGTTAAACATAAGCTTTTCATTCACCGTAAAACCGAAGGACTTCTTTGTGAATTTTTCCTTGCAATCGGTCAAAAGAAACACGGCGAGCCGCTTCGTATGGACTGGTCTGCCGTTCCCGGTTCAACGGGCAGATGCAAGCTCAGTGTTCGCCAATACAACGGCAACGATTATAACGAAATCAAAAAGTTTTTGGAGCCTGCCGTTCCCGCTCCGGCTGCATCCTCGTTTGCTCCTCCTAGATTTGCAAAATGAAGTTAAGACCATATCAAGAAGAAGCAAGGAAAGCTGTCTTCAACGAGTGGGAAAACGGAAGAAACCGCACCCTGTTGGTGTTGCCTACGGGGTGCGGAAAGACGGTTGTCTTTGCAAAAATCACAGAAGATTGTGTGAAAAACGGCAACAGAGTTTTAATTCTTGCACACAGAGGCGAGCTTCTTGAACAAGCCGCAGACAAAATCAAAAAATTCACCGGCTTGCACTGCTCCGTTGAAAAGGCGGAGCAGTCCTGCCTCGGGAGTTGGCACCGCGTAACGGTCGGAAGTGTCCAGAGTCTTATGAGAGAAAAAAGGCTTTCGCAGTTTTCGCCCGATTATTTTGAAACCATCATCGTTGATGAAGCGCATCACTGCATTTCCGACGGTTATCAGCGTGTACTTTCATATTTCGGCGATGCAAACGTTCTCGGTGTTACCGCAACACCCGACAGAGGCGATATGCGTAATCTTGGCTCATATTTTGACAGCCTTGCTTATGAATACACACTTCCCAAAGCAATAAAAGAGGGCTATCTCTCCCCTATCAAAGCATTGACAATTCCCCTGAAGCTTGACCTTTCGGGAGTTGCCATGCAGAACGGCGATTTCAAGGTTGCCGACCTTGACAATGCCCTTGAACCATATCTGCATCAGATTGCGGATGAAATGCTCAAAAACTGCGCCGACAGAAAAACAGTTGTATTTCTTCCGCTTATAAAAACATCACAGAAGTTCAGAGATATTCTCAACGAAAAAGGATTCAGAGCTGCCGAAGTCAACGGCGAAAGCGGTAACCGTTCTGAAATCCTTGAAGCTTTTGACCGTGGAGAATATAACGTTCTCTGCAATTCCATGCTTCTTACCGAAGGCTGGGACTGTCCGAGTGTTGACTGTGTAATCGTTCTCAGACCTACAAAGGTGCGCAGTCTTTACAGTCAGATGGTCGGCAGAGGAACACGACTGAATCCGGGCAAAGAGAATCTTCTTCTGCTTGATTTCCTTTGGCACACGGAACGGCACGAACTCTGTCACCCCGCACACCTTATTTGTGAAAACGAAGAGGTTGCAAAGAAAATGACGGAAAACATTGAAAAGGCAGGCTGTCCCGTTGATATCGAAGAAGCTCAGGAAAAAGCGGAAAGTGATGTTGTTGCACAGCGTGAAGAAGCTCTTGCAAAACAGCTCGCCGAACTTCGCAGCCGTAAGCGTAAGCTTGTTGACCCCTTGCAGTTTGAAATGTCTATTCAGGCGGAGGACTTATCAAGCTATGTACCCGCTTTCGGTTGGGAATGCGCTCCCCCCTCAGAGAAACAGAAACAGTCACTTGAAAAACTCGGTATTCTGCCGGACAAGATTGACAATGCAGGAAAAGCAGCAATGATTCTTGACCGTCTTGCAAAGCGCAGGGAGGAAGGGCTCACAACTCCGAAGCAGATACGTTTCTTGGAAGGCCGGGGATTTATAAATGTAGGCACATGGCAATTCGATTCCGCAAAAAATCTCATTGACCGCATCGCCGCAAACGGTTGGCGAACTCCGGCAGGCATTGTACCGAGCGAATTTAAACCTGTTGAGGTAACATAATGACAAAAAGTAAAACAGATCTTGCTCAATTACTTGATTATATAGACCCCGCACAGCTTGATTATCAGGAATGGGTCAATATCGGTATGGCTCTCAAGCATGAAGGCTACACCTGTGACGTGTGGGGTGATTGGAGCCGCAGGGATTCTGCTCGTTATCATCCCTACGACTGCGAAAAAAAGTGGAAAACCTTCAACGGCTCTGCTTCGCCCGTAACCGCAGGCACCATTGTTCAGATGGCAAAGGATAACGGTTGGAAACCTCAGCATAGTTCCGATGAACCTCTTGAGTGGGACGGTGTTATCGGTTCAAAAAAGGATTTGGTTATCGTTGATAAAAGCTGGATTGAAGGAAAAGAAATCAATATACCTGAAAAGTGGAATCCTGTTGAACATATTACACGATATCTTGAAACACTTTTTGAAGCTTCTGAAACTGTCGGCTATGTCACGGAAAGTTGGGAAAAAGACGGAAAGTATCTTCCCACAAAAGGCACTTACGTTCAGACCGCAGGCGAGATTATTGAAAAATTAAGTAAATGCAAAGGTGATATAGGCACAGCTATCGGCGACTATAACCCCGATGCAGGCGCATGGATTCGCTTCAATCCGCTTGACGGCAAAGGCGTGAGAAACGATAACGTCACGGAATACCGCTATGCGCTTGTGGAAAGCGATACCGCCGATTTGTCACATCAGAATCAGATTCTCCGTGAGCTTGAACTGCCTATCGCCTGCCTTGTTTACAGCGGTGGCAAAAGCCTGCATGCCATAGTCAGAGTTGATGCGCCCGATTTCAACGAATACCGCAAGCGTGTTGATTATCTCTATGAGGTTTGCCGCAAAAATGGGCTTGAAATTGACCGTCAGAATAAAAATCCCTCCCGTTTATCCCGCCTACCCGGTGTAATGCGTAAGGGTGAAAAGCAGTATCTTCTTGATACCGATATCGGTAAAAGCTCATGGAATGAGTGGAAGGAATGGATTGAAAGCGTCAACGATAATCTGCCCGACCCCGAAAGCCTTACCGATGTATGGGACAATCTCCCCGAACTTTCCCCCTCACTTATTGACGGCATTCTCCGTCAAGGACATAAAATGCTGCTTGCGGGACCGTCAAAGGCGGGTAAATCCTTCGCACTCATTGAACTTTGTATCGCTATTGCGGAGGGGCGTAAATGGTTCGGATTTGACTGCGCAAAGGGCAAAATCCTTTATGTCAATCTTGAGCTTGACCGTGCATCGTGTCTGCGCCGTTTCAAAGATGTTTATACGGCGCTCGGCATCAGGCCCGAGAACCTCGGAAATCTCGATATATGGAACCTTAGAGGACATTCTATCCCCATGGATAAGCTCGCACCAAAACTTATACGCAGAGCGGCAAAGAAAAACTACATAGCAATAGTTATCGACC
The DNA here is from genome assembly GCA_045592705.1 of Acutalibacteraceae bacterium. Lineage (GTDB taxonomy): Bacteria > Bacillota > Clostridia > Oscillospirales > Acutalibacteraceae > CAG-177. The sequence goes on from JAZNVG010000042.1 coordinate 23,257, forward strand.
CGATATATAAGGTTATCACGGGTGACGAAAACAGTGCAGACCAAATGGCGAATTTCTGCAATCAGTTTGATAAGGTATGCACCGAACTCGGATGCGCCGTTATATACTGCCATCATCACAGCAAAGGCAGTCAAGGCGGTAAAAAATCAATGGACCGTGCAAGCGGCAGCGGAGTTTTCGCCCGTGACCCCGATGCACTCCTTGACCTTATCGAATTACCCGTTACGGATGCTCTTCTTCAGCAGCAGGCAGACAAAGCAACCTGTGCAATATGTGAGAAGTGGCTCAAGCGATTCGGCAAAGAAGATGAGGCTTCACTTGACGATTTATGTTCCAAGCGTGCAATGCTCGATATCTGCCGCCGTGAGCTTTCCTCCGCTTCATTTGACCGTATGCGTGAAGAAATAAGACCGATTACCGAACGCATTTTAAAACGCTCTGCATGGCGTATAGAAGGCACTTTGAGAGAGTTCCCGAAATTCGACCCGCTCAATCTTTGGTTTGAATTCCCTGCTCATACCGTCGATACAAGCGGAGTTCTTGCGGATGTGGATGCAGAAGAAAAACCTGTATATCATAAAAAGCAAAAAATCAACACAGAAAGTGAATCATCGGAAAATGACAGTAAGATTTCGAAAAAGAAAATGCAGATGCACAATGAACTTGAAATTGCATATAACGCTTTAGAATTTAATCAAGAAAAAATTCGAATCGGCGATCTTGAAAAAGCATTGAATCTTAAGCGTGATGCGGTGCGCGACAGAATTGATAATCACCCTAATTTTTATCGTGATAATGGGGGGTTTGTGTTTAGACGAAACGCAGAAAACACCCCCCTAACAAAAGCATAAAAAAAGGGGGGTGTAAGGGGTGTATTTATGTCCCTATATACATAGGGACATAAATACAATACCCCCCACACTCCCAAAACCTTTTTTGAAAAGAAAAAATCCCCCTCTGCCAAAAGCTTTTCACCCCCCTGCTGAAAGGAGTATCAAATATGCGAAAAAATCTGAAGGATGCAAGAATAAAGAAAGGGCTTACTCAACAAGCATTGGCGGTACACTTGAACATAAGCGAAAGAATGTACAAATTTATTGAGTCAGGCGATAGAACAGGGTCAATAGAAATATGGGATAAGCTTGAAGATTTGTTTAATGTTCATCAGAGGATTCTTCGAGAGAATTTCGACCAAGCAAATAATCAGTAGTAACATCTAATAGTGTTGCGATCTTTACTAAAGTTTCAAAATTCGGTTCTCTCGAATCAGATTCATAAAAACGATATGCTCGCAAACTTATATCTAACATTTCGGACATTTGCGATGCCGTAAAACCCTTTTTTAATCTTGTATCATGAAGCGTTTTTCCAAAACTCATTTTTTTACCTCCAAAAAAAACTCTTGACAATGAACAAATTGTACACTATAATGAGCAAAAAAGACAGTGTACAAACTGTTCACTATGGAGGTAATAAAACATGAACAACAAATTATCCAAACTCGACCCCACAAAAATATTTTCAGCACCTGAAGGCACTACTTACAAAATAGATAATAAGGAGTTCCCTGTCACAGGGTATGTCAAATTAAATGATAACTTTGTTCCACTTGTGGATATTCCCTCAATGTCAGATTACAAATGGCAGCTTATGTGCCTGCAGGATAGGCTTGAACACCCTGAAAAGTATCAAAACAGAGAAGATGTTGAAGCCACAATAGAACGTCTTAAAAAGTGGCTTGAAGAACATGCTAAAAAGGAAGGTAATAATGAAAATGCGTAAAAAATCAAAACAATGTCCTTTTGTAAGAAAAAAATGCTTAAAAGCAAAATGTAGGTGTTGGAATTCAACTTTAAATTGTTGTGATTTTTTCTCTTCTATTCAAAGTCTTTATAAGATTGACGATATGCAGGAGAAATTAAATGACTGAATTTTTTATGCCTATGAAACCGCCGACGGTCACGCAACAGGAACATAAGGTTCATGTTATAAGCGGTAAGCCTATTTTTTATGACCCGCCCGAACTGCAAGCCGCACGGGCGAAGCTGACCGCACACCTTGCACGGCAGATGCCGAAAGAACCTTATCGCTGTGGCGTAAGGCTTATAACAAAATGGCTGTTCCCTATCAAGGGCAGGCACACGGACGGCGAATACAAAATCACAAGGCCCGATACGGATAACCTGCAAAAGCTGCTCAAGGATTGTATGACATCCTGCGGCTTCTGGAAAGACGATGCCCTCGTTGCTTCGGAGATAACCGAAAAGTTCTGGGCAACTCAACCAGGCATCTATATCAAAATAGAAGAATTGGGAGAGCAATTATATGACAGATAACAACGAGATTATAAAGACTTCGGGTGAAGTCAGTTCCGAAAAAATCAAAGCAATTTATCCGCACATAGTTGTAAGCGGTGATATTGATAAGCCCTATTACAGCATTCAATATTATGACATTGAGAAAAAAACAATGTTTGACTGCTATGGTTCATATAAACTTGGGCTTGTTCGCAAATGGCTTGAAGAACATTTTGAGGTTATAGAACCTGATATTGCTGACTTTATCAACCGCCAAAAGGCAGAGATTGAGAGGTTACAAGAAGAAAACAAAAGTTTTGCCAACATTGGCAAAATGTATAGTGAAATCAAAGCCGAAGCAATCAAAGAGTGCTTGAATAAGGTAGCTGTCTTTTGTGCCGAAAGCGGTTTGTTTCAATGTGAAGCAGATGAAATGCTGTTGTTTAATTATCTTGACTCTCTGAAAATGGAAGCTATGTTGAAAGCAAACGGAATGGCGGGTGATAAGGAATGAAGCTGATTTTTTACAGAAATAAAAAGTCAGGCGAGCTGACAACCGTTTTCAAAGCATTGAAATGGTCTGATGAAGAACTCAACACAAGGGTTGCTGAATTCAATGCAAATGAAAAGAATTTTGTGACCGCAGAAGTAATTGATGCAAATGAGCATATGGAATTTGTTTTCAATAAGTCAGAAGAAAAACGGCTATTCTCTAAAACAGCCATTCAAGAAGCTCTTGATGCACTTGATACGGCAAGAGCTTGTATAGATTGCCTTGAAGCTGTTGAAACAAAAGAAATGGTGGGTGAGGGTTGATGTCTTGGACTGAGGAGGAAACCATAAGCCTTGCAAGAACTGATATTATAGCATTGAAATCTGTGAAATTATCAGAAATCTATAAAGTGATGACAGAATATAAATGCGATTATCTTGAGGCAAAAAGAATTATACAACAAAGGAGTGACAACAATGCCGAATTGGTGTAAAGGCACATTAAAAGTGCGAGAAACAATCAAAGATTTAGAAACTTTTATTGTTAAGGGTTTAAATCCCGTTGATTTTATAGGCAATGATAAACCACCTCTTGTTGTGAAAAACGAAAACGGATATCTATTCTGCAAGAGCGATAATTTTATACACATCAAAGGAACGCACAGGGGTTTTGTTGACGGTTTGTGTGTCGAATGTTGTTACGAAAGCAAAGCAGAAATAGGCATACTGGCTTTTCATGTTCGATTTGCTTGGAATGTTAATGCACACGAATTGTTAAACCTTGCAAAAGAATTTAACGTTGACATTAAAATCTATGCTTTTGAAAGTGGCAAAGAGTTTAATAGAAACGTTGAAATCGTGGGCGGTGAAATCATCGCAGACGAAACGATTGAATTTGACGATTATTTATGGGAATGTATTTGCCCTAATATGGGCGGTTAAGAAAGAAGGTGCTGACAATGGCTGAATACATAGAGCGTGAAGCGTTGATTCAAAATATGCAAGAGTGCAAAGGCGATAGTACATTTAATATTATGGCTACGGGTTACGCTTATTCATTTATTAAAAACGCACCTTCTGCCGATGTGGTTGAGGTTGTTCGTTGTTCGGAGTGCAAATGGTTTATTCCCAAATACATTAAGTTGAACAATGGAACAATAAGAGCTTACACAGAAGAAGAAAAGAAATTGCCTCTTGGTGTTACGGGTGATATTGGAATAAATTGCGGTTCACGATGTTTGCGGTGTTTGCGTTGGGAAGAAATTTCAATTCCTGTTTATGTTCAAGAAAACGATTATTGCAGTTATGGTGAAAGGCGGTGTAAGGATTAGTCTTTCGACTTCCACCTTATAACCTTTGCCCGGGAGAAGTGTTTCCAGTCGAGGCATTGTCCGCATCGGTCACAAAATTGCTGATATTCTCTTTCAATTGTTATCTTACACCTGGGGCAAACAGGTAATAAATTACCGTTGGGCAATGATAATGTTTCGGTAACAGACATAGGATGCCTGTATGAAATTGCATCTTCGGTTAAAAAATTCATAATATCACTCATTTTTTGTCAATCTAATAATTAATGACAAAAAACGAGAAATGTTTCGTTTTTATTTTTAAAAGGAGTAGGAAAAATGAGTCGTTACAAATCTGATGATTTTTATATTTCAAAAGCAAAATATCGTGAATTATCATGGTTTTGCCGTCAGTATGACGAATTTCAGCGAAAACTCAAAGAATGTTACAAATACCCTTCTTCTGCTCTGTCAGATTCTGCAAAAGCAAAAGTTTCCGTGTCCTGTGTTGAACGTAACGGAGAAAAAGCGTTGAGATACAGCACGGTTATTGACCTGATAGAAACAACATTAAAAGAAGCTTGTTGTAACGATAAGGGAATGTATCCGTATCTGCTCAAAGCTGTTACGCAAGGTTTTACATGGGAACACCTGCCCGACTGCCCGTGCGGCCGAAGACAGTTTTATGAACTTCGCCGCAAATTCTTTTTTATGCTTAGTCAAAAAAGATAAGCTTAAAAGGGTAACAAAAGTGAGGTACTTTATGCTAAAATTGTTATCATAGACACACTGACATAATAGATTTCTTTATTGATTTTTCGTATATTTCAACCCTCGGAGTTAATTCTTCGGGGGTTGGGACATTTTTATAAAATAATTAGTTGCCGTTGCCATAGCGAGCAGCGAGGGATAGGGGCGGGTAAAAACGACTGAACAAACAATGAAAATGATGCTTAACGGTACCGTGAATTGCGGAAAATATGGTTTTCCGATAATTAAAGGCTGCACAAAAAATCCGCATACATTAATATCCTTTAATCAAGCATTGACTTTGAAAAAAAAGGAAGGGTGGCTACATTTCTTCATTGACGATTATCAGTTTGAAAGGTTATGGAACAACCCGCTGAAATATCTTCCTATAATTAAATGCTTTGATGGAGTTGTTGCTCCGGACTTTTCAATGTTTACTGATATGCCGTTAGCTCAGCAGATTTACAATTGTTGGAGAAACAGAGTTATTGCCGCCTGGCTTCAGCGTGAAGGCGTTGAAGTTGTTCCCACGGTTGAATGGAGCGATAAGAATTCTCTTGATTGGTGCCTTGACGGACTGCCGTCACACAGCACAATTGCCGTTCAGACAAACGGATGCTTTGTTGATGCAAAAAGCAAAATGAATTTTGTAAAAGGTATGGATTATATCTGCAACCACCTTTCCCCTTCCTCAGTGCTTATTTACGGCAGAGGTGAAGAATTTAAGAATTATTTTCCCAACACATATTTTGTTGAATCATATTGTCAAAATCTGAAAAAGAGGTTATAATATGGGTGGAAGTAAGGATTATCTTGAAGATGGCGGATTTTCAAAATATGAATACAACCATATCGGAACAACTGAAAACGGAATAAAAATAATCAACGCATCAAAAGCCGGGAATACAAACACGCCGATGCTTTCTAACACACCATATACAATATATGCAAAAGAAAGTGACAAAAGCGGTTTAATAAATCAAGTTGGCGTTTACGGCGGTATTGACGGTCGACAGAAAATTAAAGACATCGACATTGAACATCATCACAATAATACGAAAAAAAGAAACAGAAAAAAGGTTATCCTGAAATCGTTTTCCGAGAATGATATTCACGTTCACGAATATGACGGCGTAAGGCGTTCTTCTATTGCTCGTAAACCGTCAAAAAAAGAACGCAGATTATTAATGATCGCAAGATATGGAAAGAGGCGAAAATAATATGATGTATTTAGGATGGGATGATTTAGAGTCTCTTGATGAAGCTGTAAGTTGCGGCGGAGTGGGTATGAAACACAACGGTCAGGCGGTATATCTCGATGTTGACGGGTGGGGATATCGTGTTTACGAATACGATGTTGACCGTCCTTATTTGGATAACCATTATGAATCATTGAAAGATTTAATTGATAACTATGTTTTTCCTTGCGGTACTCCGATGAAAGATATAGTGTACGGAATAACTCCGCAAAACCCGGAATAATATTGGCAGTCCTACGGGGCTGCTTTTTTATACCCAAAAACAAGAGAGGTGGTGACGGTTGGCACTTAACGCAAGGCAGGAACAGTTCTGCCGGGAATATATTCAGGATTACAATGGAACGCAGGCTGCCATAAGGGCAGGTTATGCTGAAAAGAATGCACGAATTATTGCAAGTCAAAACTTAACAAAACCTAACATCCTCGCGCGCATACACGAATTACAGGAAGAAAAAAGAAAGAGCCTTGCTCTCAGTTCTGCAATGATTGTGACGGAGATTGTGGATACATACAGGGAATGCCGCGAAAATCTTGACAGTAAAGGAGCCCTGAAGGCTCTCGCAATGCTCAGTGAACATGTTTCCGAAATTAAAGAGCCGACCGAAAAGGAATACCGCATTGATCCCCTTGTTATTGCCGATGGTTTTGCAGGTGTGCGCCGCGATATCCTTAATTACCGCCACACCGAGTATGTTTTGCCGGGCGGCAGAGGCTCGACAAAGTCATCGTTTTTTTCAATTCAGGGCATAGAAATATTGAAAAACAACCCTCAGATGCACTGGCTTGTTCTTCGACAGGTCGGTAACACGCTGAGGGATTCTGTTTATAATCAGATTTTATGGGCGATTGATACACTCGGTCTGAGTGATGAATTTGACATGAAGGTATCACCGCTTGAAATTACATATAAGCCCACAGGTCAGAAGATATATTTCCGCGGCGCGGATGACCCGATGAAAATCAAGTCAATTAAAGTGCCTTTCGGATATATCGGCATACTGTGGTTTGAAGAGCTTGACCAATTCAAGGGTGCCGAGAGTGTCCGAAGCATTGAACAATCGGCAATCAGAGGCGGCGACAAGGCTTATATCTTCAAATCGTTTAACCCACCCAAGACAGCAAACAACTGGGCAAATCAGTATATTAAGATACCGAAAGAAAACCGACTGGTACATCATTCAACATATAAAGGTGTTCCGCCCGAATGGCTCGGTAAGGTATTCATTGACGAGGCTGAGTTTCTCAAATCCGTCAATCCGCAGGCTTATGAACATGAGTATGAGGGTGTTGCAAACGGTACGGGCGGTGCGGTATTTGATAACGTTGTATGCAAAAAGATAACGGATGAGCAGATAGAAAGCTTCGACCGCGTTTACCGCGGAGTTGACTGGGGTTGGTTTCCTGACCCTTATCATTACGCCGCTATGTATTATGACCCCGCACGGCTTACCCTTTATATTTTTGATGAATACCGATGCAATAAAAAGAGCAACAGAGAAACAGCGGATGTTCTTATAAACGAAAAACATGTTCCTTTAAATGAGATAATCACTTGTGACAGCGCAGAAAAAAAGAGTGTCAGTGACTATAAAAGCTACGGACTTTCTGCAAGAGATGCGGAAAAAGGACCGGGCAGTGTTGATTATTCAATGAAATGGCTTCAGTCCCTTAAAAGGATTGTTATTGACCCCGAGAGATGTCCCGAAACAGCAGAGGAATTTCTTGAGTACGAATATGAGAAGGATAAAGACGGTGACGTTATCAGCGGATATCCCGATGCTAATAACCATGCTATTGATGCTGTGCGCTATGCCATGTCACCCGTGTGGAAAAAGAGAGGTAAGTAATGAGCAAGTTCAAACAATGGCTTTTCAACAAATATCTGCCGGCATACTGCAAAGAGGCGCTTATAGAAGAAAACAAAGAGCTTCGCGAAGAAATACTGAAGCTTAAAACAGAGAACAAGGAACTTGAAGCCTATATCAATGGTATGCAAAGAGGCCTGAGAGCGGTCAAAAAAATACAGATTATAAACAGAGGTGAGTAAATGGCTGTTATATCAGCGTTATTCAATAACAAAATCAGCGGATTTGAGCAAGCCTTCAATGTGAAGGATATTACATCTTCCGAAATGAAGATTGCCGTTCAGGACTGCTTCAACCTTTATTACGGTGTTAAGAAGCCGAAAGAGGATAACTGTCAGCGCATCCCGACACTCGTTGTCAGCAAGCTCTATAAAACAACCTTTTCGGAATATAAAGTTAATGCAGACGGTGATTTTGTGAACGGTATTATTTCGAAATTGAGCGAAATCAAAAAGAAAGCAACGCAGTTTATGCTCGTCGGCGGTTCTGTGCTGATTAAACCCGTGCCCAAAGGTGATGGGTTTTATTTTTTGCCTGTTCGCCGTGATTGTTTTATTCCTCTTGGCAGAGATGCAGAGGGGAACCTGACAAGCATCGGCACATCAGAACAGACCGTTGTTAACGGCAGATATTATACGTTGCTTGAACGAAGAACCGCAGGAGATAAACTGCAGATTGAAAACAAGCTTTTTGTTTCTGATTCGGCGAACGATTTGGGTGTTCCCGTTCCTTTGAATTCAATTAAAAAATATGAAATGCTTCAGCCGAAATTTGAATTGCCGATAAACGGTATAGGTCTTGTTGAAATGAAAACACCTCTGCTCAATGACGTTGACGGCTCGGCAGACGGTGTTTCCGTTTATGAACCTGCCGCAGACCTCATTCACAACATAAACAAAAATGAATATCTGCTTGGCAGAGAATTTGAAAATGGCAGAAGCAGAATCATCGCATCGGGCGATATGTTCGAAAGGACAAAAAACGGTGACAAGATAATTAATGACGACGTTTTTGTCGCTCTTGAAGAGGATCCCGAAAACGTTGGTATTACAATTTTCAGTCCTGCGCTGCGTGAGCAGAGCTATCTCAACCGCAAAAAAGAATATCTTCGCAATGTTGAGAGCCTTATCGGATTAAAACGGGGCATTCTTTCTGAGGTTGAAGCAGCGGAACGCACCGCGACAGAGGTTACCTCAAGTGAAGGTGACTATAATTTAAGCATAATTGATTTTCAAGAGGTGTGGGAAAACGCCCTTAAGGCAACCGCCGTTCTCTGCGCAGAACTCGGCAAACTCTATAATGTCAAAGGCGCTGTTGACATTGATCCCGAAAAAATAACCGTTGATTGGGGTGACGGCGTTCTTTATAACCGTGATAAAGTCAATCAAGAAATGCTTGCACAAGTTCAGAGCGGTTTGCTTGCGCCTGAAATTTATTTGGGATGGTATTATGAGATGCCTTATGCAACACCTGAAGATAGAGCGAAAATTCGAAAAAAATATATGCCTGAGCTTGAAGAGCTTACCGAAGGTGAAGAATAATGCTCACTCCCGACCAAATAAATGCTCTTTCCGAGCTTTCACAGAAGGCAATGGAGCCTGTTGTTGATTTTTTGCTCGGAGATATATCCCGAAGAATAGCCGAGGCGGGGCAGTTTACATCGTCTGCCGCTTATCAGATATGGCGCACTCAGGCTCTCGGAGTTGACCGCAAAACCATTGAAAAAGAATTGCAGAAACGGCTTAAAGTGTCAAAAAAAGAGCTGAAAAAGCTGATTAAGCAATCCGCTGAGGTTGGCTATAACTTCGATATGAAAGGTTTCGGCAGAAAGGCAATACCTTTTGAAGAGAATGACAGCCTTCAGCAGATTATTGCGGCGGCTTTGAAGCTTGCCGATAAAGATTTCAAAAACATCACACAAACTCTCGGCTTTTGTGACCCGTACGGTAACTTCAAGGAATATACCGAAGCTTACATATCAAGCTGTGATTATGCATTTAATCAGGTTATAACGGGTGCAACGGATTATAACACCGCAATCCGAAACGCAACAAAAAACCTTGCCGATAAAAGTATCTACACTATTAATTATGAATCGGGAGTACACACATCTCTTGAAGCGGCTGTAAGGCGCAACATTATGGGCGGTTTAGGATTGATGCAGGAGCAGATTTCACAACACAATCACGACACCTTCGGTGCTGACGGTTGGGAAATATCGGCTCATGCCGCATCCGCGCCTGACCACGAGGATATACAAGGCAAGCAATATACCGATGAGGAGTTTGAAAAGCTTAACGACAGTCTTGTCCGCCGAATCGGCACACTGAATTGCGGACATGCCGCATTTCCAATTATTCTCGGAGTAAATGAGCCGCAATACACCCCCGAACAGCTTGAGCAATTCAAGGAAGATAACAAAAAAGGTGTCACCTATAACGGCAAGCATTATACCTCATACGAAGCAACGCAGAAACAGCGAGCAATAGAGCGTGCCATACGCCGTCAGAAACGCCGTGTGATTGTTGCCGACGGAAGAGGTGACAAAGAAGCTTTATTAACTTCTCAAATCAAATTGAGGCGTTTGAATGAAGAATACACGCGGTATTCAAAGACGGTCGGCTTGCCTACGCAGAGAGAACGTGCACAGGTCGCAGGTTTCGGCGCTGCCGAGGCAACAGATGCAAGAACGGCAGCCAATCGACAATTGAAGATTATCAACAATTTTACAGAGAAAATGGCAAGTAACGGTATAACTGTTACAGGCTTTGATAATTATATTGGTGATGCAGATACGCTTTACCATATGGGCAATGCGTATTCCCGAATGGCAAAGCTTTATCCCGAAGAAACAAAAGGATTAACCGTTGCTTATAGCTATACCAAAGATAACAGTACATACGGTTGGTTTGACCCAAAAACAAAAACAATCCATCTCAGTAAGACTAAATTTAAAAATTGGGATGAACTTGAAAAAACATACTCTGAGGATGTGAAAAATGGACTCCATCCTAAAGGAACTAAAGCGAGTGCTTGTTTTTATCATGAATTCGGTCATGCCATTGATCATAGCAGAGGCATAAAAAGTAGCAAAAAGAGTGTAGATAAAGTTCTGTTTAATTACGGCTACGGAAGAATGAATGTGGGTCAGAGAGTAACTGCTCTCACAAAGGAATTATCATTATATTCTACAACGGAGACCAAGCCTTCTTTTCAAGAAGTGGTTGCAGAATCGTTTGCAGAGTGGTATAATAGTGAAAATCCAAGAAGATTTTGTGAAGATTTTTTAAAGGAGGTTGGTTATATATGATGGACGGTTGGAGTCACGCAAAAAAAATGACATATTTTAAATCTAATCCCGATTGGGTTCGGTACGAAGAAGATGAGGACGGTGATGATATCCCTTATCTTACAGATAAAGCTACTCCCGAAGCCATTGAATCATATAATTACTGGAAAGAAAAGTATGATGAATCACAGAAAACAGGAATAATATACGATTAACCGCTTATCGTTGGATAGGCGGTTTTCTTATACCAAAAAGTGATTTTATAACCCCGATTTTGAGAGTTTTTCTCATTTAACGAACATAAAACAGCCGAAATTGATGCTTAGCGCATTGGTTTCGGCACTTTTTATACCCATTTTCAAATTAACACCGCCAATCAGCCGCCTTGAGGGTGGCTTTTTGTATATCAAAAGAGGTAGAGCCTCGGAAAGGAGAGTTGAGATAGATGCTCAATTCCAAAACACCAACACTTATACCCAACATTCAGCTTTTTGCAGACCCCAATCCTGCGGATCCCCCCGCAGGCGATGACCCTGCAAATCCTCCCGCACCCGCACCGGGCGGCAAGGTTTTCAGCGAAGATTATGTGCGCACACTTCGCAATGAATCCGCAGGTCACAGAACAACAGCCAAAAAATATGAGGCGGCACTCAAAACCGTATTCGGAATTGATGCCAATGCAGAGCTCGGTGATGACCTTGAGGGTCACATTAACGCTCTTAATCAGAAGAATGAGGCTGCTCAGCAGAATGCACTGACAAAGGCAAATAACCGCCTTATAGCCGCTGAACTCCGTACCCGTGACGGTTACGACCATAAGCTGCTTGAAAAGGTTATTGACCTGTCAAAGGTCACAGTTGACGATAACGGCGAAGTAAAAGGACTTGACGATGCGATAAAGGCAGCCGAGACCGAATACCCTGCCGTTAAGAAAACAGACACACCGCCGCCTTATGCAGGCGGCACAGGCTCAAATCCGCCCGCAGAAGATAATCCTTTTAATTTCAATTTTACGGGCGTGAGAGCTCAAAAAAAACAATAAATAAGGAAGGTAAGAAAAATGCCCGCAGTAAACTATGCAACAGAGTATAGCCAGGCACTTGACCAGGCATATCCCAACGTGCTCCACTTTGCAAGATATCGCAGCACAGCAAACGATGCCCGCTACAGATGGGTAAACGCAAACACAATTGAGGTCCCCTCAATCAGCACCACAGGCCGTGTTGACGGTGACAGAGACACCATCGGCACCGCCAAGAGAAACCACAGCAACGCATGGGTGCCTCTCACCCTCACAAACCACAGAAAGTGGTCAACTCTTGAGCACCCCATGAACATTGACGAAACCAATCAGGTTCTCTCAATTCAGAACATCACAAGAGTATTCAACGAAACTCAGAAATTCCCCGAAATGGATGCATATTTCATTTCAAAGGTCTATGCGGATTTTGTTGCCGCAGGTAAGACTGCCGATACAACCGCACTGACCGTTGATAACATTCTTTCTGTTTTCGATGACATGATGGAAAGAATGGACGAAAAGAATGTGCCTCAGAGCGGCAGAATTCTCAGCGTGACTTCCAAGGTCAACAAGATTCTCAAAAATGCCAAGGAGATGTCGCGCACCATTAAGAACGGAGAAACTTCAATCAAGCGCACTGTTCACGACATTGACGATGTTGAAATTGAAGTTGTTCCCTCCGACCTTATGAAGACGGTCTATGATTTCACCGAAGGCTACGAAGCCGGCGAAGGCGCAAAGCAGATTAATATGTTCCTCGGTCATCCCTCTGCAACAATCACACCCGAAAAGTACAGCTTTGCTCAGCTTGATGCACCCAGCGCAGGCAGCGAAGGCAAATATGTGTACTTTGAGGAAAGCTACGACGATACATTCATTCTCAAAAACAAGATTGATGCTATCGAATTCAACATCGAGGCTTAACGGGAGGAAATATTATGGTGCTTATTCAGAGAGCTAACAAGCAGCTCAGAATCCCCGAGGAAAGGCTTAAGGAATATGAGCAGCAGGGTTATAAGCTTGTGGTGCCTGACGATTCTTCAAAATTCATTTGCCCCGTGTGCGGTAAAGAATATAAGAGTGAAGCGGCACTCAACAAGCATATTGCCGAAAAGCATCCCGAGGATGATGACGAAACTCCCGAGGAGTGATATGAATGCCCGGCTATGAATTTTACTGCGCCGAATTTCACGGCGGCAGTATTCCGAGCGAAGATTTTCACTTGTACGCATCCCGTGCAGATACCGAATTAAAACGCCTTGAAAGACTGTACACGGTAAAAGGCACAGACGACGGGCGAAAGCTTGCGGTTTGTGCCGTCGCCGACATTCTTTATTATTTCGACAACGTAATGAGCGGTGCCGCGGTGAAAAGCGTATCAATAGGAAGTGTGTCCGAATCGGGCGCAGATATAGACACAAGCGTTAAAGCTCAGAAAAAGGAGCTTTATAATGCCGCCAGTCTGTATCTTGAAATTTACAGAGGGGTGAAAAGCCGTGGTTAAATTCACAAAGCCGAAAGCCCCTCTCAATTACGCCCTTTGCAATCAGACCGTAACCGTTTACCGTGCAAACTTTGACGGTGAATTTTCGTGCACAAAAACAGTGTATGATAAAAAAGCCTTTCTCGATTTCAAAAAGGTGCAGAACGTGGATAAAACAGGCAGTAAGGAGAGCAACTCTTTTCTGCTTGTCATCCGCGGTGATGCCGATTTGAAGCCGAAAGACAAGGTACTGCTCGGCGTGGGCGAGAATATAACAACCCGTGAAGAATGGACAAAGTTTATTCCCTCGAACCGGGCAGGCCTTGTCGTTGTTGAAACGGTCGACCCGAAGTATTATAACGGAAAAATCTGTCATGTGGAGGCGAGCGGAAGATAATGGCTAAGAATGCGATTAAAATCGCTAATCTGCCTAACGGCACAAAGGTTTATTTAAAGCTCAAGCCCATTAACAAAATCCTGAAAGATAAAGGGCTTGATGCAAACGGTTCCGCGCAGGCGTTTCATACAAACAACGTTATGCGCAGAATCATCAAATATATGCCGTACAGAACCGGAGCAACAATCAAGGTTATGATTGCACAGACAAACATCAGAAAGCCTTATCTTGTGCTTGATGTTCCGTTCGGCAAATATCTTTACCACGGCAAAAAAATGGTGGGGCCTCCACCCAAAACCGTAACGGATACACCGCTGAACTATACCAAAACAAAGAATCCGTTGGCAGGTCCTTATTGGGACAGACGGCTTTCCGCTGCTGAGGGCAAAATTATGGCACGTGAACTGCAGAAATACATCCGAAGGAGAGGCAGATAAATGACAGACCTTGAAAAGGTAAGGGAATGGATAAAGACATTTCCCAAATTTGACGATATATCAAACTTAAATGTTGATTATACCGACCAAATACCCGCAAACGGCGGAATATTCCCGTCAGGGCTTGTTGAAATAAGCCGCGCCGAGGATATAATCGGCAATGTAACGGTCGAAAATCAGTATAATTTCGGTCTTTATTACGTGTTCAGCAAGGCTCCCGAGGATGATATCGGGGCGGCGCTTAATGCGGATTGGATTATGGAGTTTCAGCAGTGGGTGCAGGAGCAGAGTGTGCTCGGAAAAGCTCCGAAATTCGGAAACACAGGTGAAAAAGAAAAAGCCGCCGCACAGAACGGTGTGCTTTATGAAGCAGATAACGAAGGAGTTGCAACCTATATGGTGCAGCTCTCTTTTAATTTCAAAAAGAAATATGAGGTGAATTAAAATGGCAATGGCTGAAGGTACAAAGTATGAGCGTAAGTATCTCGCTCATTATATTGATTCTGCATTCAGTGCCGCAACCCCGAGCTATACAAGGCTCGGAAAGGACCTTGAGGATTACAGCATTAACCTTAATCCCGATGTTGAGTCAAAGAAGAATATTCTCGGCGAATCAACAACAAACGTTAAGGGTTATTCTCCTCAGGGCAGTATCGAAACATATTACGCATACAAGGGTGATGCGCTTTATGAGCGTTTGCTTGAAATCACAAATGAACGCTCAACAGGCAGCAAGCTTGAAACGACCGTTGTTGATGTTATCGTTGACAGTGATGGCGAGGTTGAATCCGCATACCGTGAAAATGCAATTATTGTTCCCCAGAGCATCGGCGGCGCAGACGGTATTCAGATTCCTTTTGAAATCTACTACAACGGCAACCGCACAGCAGGTAACTTTGATATTGCGTCAAAGAAATTTACGGCTAATACGACAACAAATTAATCACGGGGCGATTTCTCGCCCCCTTTCCTTTTGGAGGTAACCACAGATGTCACAAAGCATTAAATTCGACGAGGGCTACAGGGAATACGATATAAACGGTGACCCCAACCGGATTATTAAAGTTGATACTGCAGACTATGGCTTGATTGAAAGATTTGAAGAGGCCGAAAGGCGTATTAAAGCACAGCTCGACAAATACAAAGGCATTAAAATCAAACCTGACGGCAGTGCAGAAATGAGTGATGAGGCCGCGTGCAAGGCTGTTGCGCAACTCAGCAAGACAATAAAAGAGGCGATAAACTATATTTTTGATTATGAGGTATCGTCTGTTGTTTTTGGTAACCGCTCTCCGCTTTCCACAAGAAAAGGTGTTCCTCTTTATGAGCGTTTTATGAATGCTATGATGCCGATTATTCAGGCTGATATTGAGGCAGAAGCCAAAGAAAGCAATAAGCGCATTCAGAAATATACCAAACAGGCAAGTCAAATTAAGAGGAATAAAAAATGATAGGTTCTTTACCTCACAGCCTTGTTATATCTGATGTTGAATATGCAATAAACACAGATTACCGTATTGCACTTTTAATTTTTGAAGCTTTTGATGATCCCGATTTGTCAGAACGTGAAAAAACAACAGTGTTAATAAATTGTTTGTTTGAGAACCCTGAAACAATTCCGTTTAATAATTTTCAAGAGGCTTTGCAAAAAGCTGCTTGGTTTTTAGACGGAGGCAAGAATTACGAGGATAAACAACAGACAAGTAAAAAAATTATTTCCTGGTCACAAGATGAACAAATGGTTTTTGCAGCTGTTAACAAAGTCGCCAATTGTGAACTGCGAGCTATAGACTATGTTCATTGGTGGACATTTCTGGGATATTTTTCTGAAATCGGAGAATGTTTGCTTAACACGGTTGTTTCTATTCGTAAGAAAAAGAATACGGGTAAATCTCTCGATAAAACAGAACAGGAATTTTATCAAAAAAACAAAGAACTTATAGATATCAAAAAGAAATATTCAATTGCCGAGCAGGCAGAAAGAGACAGAATAAATGCTATGCTCGGCTAAAGGTGGTGAAGAATATGGCGGATGGTTCGGTAATTATTGATACCAGTATAGACACGGGTGGTGTACAAGATGCCGAAAAGCTTATAAGCAAAAGCTTAAAACGTATAGGCGGCAAGATGAAAGAGGCATTTGGCCTCAGCACTCTTGATAAAGCTGAAAAAAAAATTCAGAAAATGCAAGAAAAATATGATGCTGCCGCAGCAGCTGCAGATAGACAGAAAGAGGCTGTTATGCGTTTAAAAAACGAGCTTGCAGACCTCGAAAGCCGTCAAATGGGTCAGAAAAATTATCAGGAACCCGAAGCAGCCAAGCCGCTTATAAAAGAAGCAAAAACACTGAAAGCAGAGCTTGAAGAGGCGAAGCTGAAAGTCAGAGAATATACTGCTGAATATGAGAAAGGCTCAACAAGCGCAATTAACAAACAGGAAGAATGGCAACTTAAAGTTACAAGTCTTTCAACCGCTTATGAAAAAGTTCTTTCAAAAATTGAGGCAATTGAAAACAAATCGGAAGCGGGACTTTTAACTAAAATTTCTTCAACCAACAAACAGATTTTTGTTGCAGAACAAAGATTTGACTCTCTCAGCGGTAAAGCAAATGTTGCAAAAAAGAATTTGCTCGCAGCGATGAATTCAAAAAAAATCGCACCTGTTACCGGAGCAATTTCAAAAGCTTCAAAGGCTGTCGGTGTTTTCGGAACAAGAATAGCCTCGCTCATAAAAAGCGCATTGATTTTTTCGGTTATCACAAAGGTTTTAACCAAGTTGAGAGAACTTTTTAGTTCTATGCTTAAATCAAACACGGAGTTTGCAAATTCTTGGGCAAATGTCAAGGGCAATTTGCTGACAGCGTTTCAACCGATTTATGAGTATGCTCTTCCGGGAATTATGTCATTAATGCGAGCTCTTGAAAAGGCGACGGAGTTGATGGCCTCGTTTTCCGCGAAATTGTTCGGTAAGTCTGTAAACGAAATGCAGGCAAACGCAAAAGCGCTTTACAAACAAGCTAATGCAACTGAGGCAACGGGAAAAGCCGCCGAAAAAGCTAAGCGCAGTTTAGCGGGATTTGATGAAATCAATCAACTTTCGGACAATAGCGGTTCGTCAGGTTCTTCTGATGCTGTTGCACCAAATTTTGATTCGGAAATCGGAGACACATCAAATCTTGACAAGCTAGTGTCTTACGGAACAACACTTGCAGGTATAGGTTTGCTTATACTTGGTATTGCAACCGTAAACATAGGAGCTATTGCGGCAGGTGTAGCATTACTTGCTCTTGGCATTAAACTTGGCGAAAGCACAAACGCATTTGAAGAAACCCCGCCATGGCTGAAACAAGTCATAACATGGGGAAGTATATTGATAGGTATTGCGATGCTTGTTATTGGTATTAAAACGTTTAATCCCAAACTTGCCATTGCTGGCGCGGCTGCTCTCGGTGTTGGTATTGCATACGGAGTGCAGTCTGGTGCCTTTTCTGAACTGGGGCAAGCAATTTCAAATTTATTGTCAAGCATAACAACTAAATTGTCAGAGTGGGGAGATGAAGTAAAAAAATGGTTTGATGAAAATATTGCGCCTGTACTTACAAAAGAATATTGGCAGCAAAAATTTGAGAAAATCAAACAGTCAATATCCGATTTTAAAACAAGCACCGTGCAGAAATTTTCTGAAATATGGGCAAGCATAAAACAGACCTTTTCAAATGTTGGTTCATGGTTTGGTGAAAAATTCAGCAATGCTTGGACTTCAATAAAAAATGCGTTCAGTAATGTTGGAAGCTTTTTCGGGAATCTGTGGACTACCATTAAGCAAAAATTTACCGACATAGGAGCAAAAATAGGCGAAACGATAGGTGGCGCATTTAAAAAGGCAATCAATTCGGTTTTGGCTACTGTTGAAAAGGTGATAAACACACCGATTAACGCAATAAACAGATTACTTAATGTTATAAACGCTGTTCCGGGCATTAATATCAAGCATATCAATACTGTAACGTTGCCAAGACTTGCAACGGGCACGGTTGTTCCTGCCAACTTCGGAGAATTTTCAGCAATTTTAGGCGATAACAAACGAGAACCTGAGATAGTTTCTCCACTTTCAACGATGAAACAAGCACTTAAAGAGGTGCTGGATGAAAGTGGAGCCGCAGGCGACATTTCAATAACCATACCTCTTATTGTTTCGGGAAAAGAAATCGGTAGAGTGGCGGTTGAATATGTAAACGGAGTTATCAGACAAACAGGAAAATCGCCGATAAAACAAGGGGTGTAATATGGTTGCGATGAAAATAAAAAAAGAGGGTGGATCTTGGCTGACACTTCCTACCCCCGTAACAATGAAGCCTACCATAAATGCCCTTGACAGCTCCAAAACAGGCAGGGATAACAACACGGGCAAAATGTTTCGTGATAAAATCGCAGAAAAACTGAAGTACTCCGTGGAGTTTCCGCACGGTCTTGATAATGTTCTGGTTGCAAACATTCTTGATGTTATTCTTGAAGGAAGTTTTATTGCGTGGATACCAAATCCGAGAACAGGAACTTTTTCCGAAAAGAGTTTTTACTGCTCGGCGGTTGACCCTGAAATCAATCAGATTTATTCTGAAGATAAGTGGGATTACAGAAGCTTTGCTATTTCAGCAACCGAAATGTGACCATTGTTGACTTTTGTTTTTTGCTGTGGTAACATAGCAAAAAATGAAAGGATTATTGCAATATGGTTGATTTTAAAAACGGTGCTTATTTAAAGCTTAAATACCAGCAAGGCATTTTTGACAAAGAGCTTGAATCTATTCTTATTAACGGAGAAAAAATCATTGCATCTTTTAAGACTGTGCGCGACGGGGTTGTTTTTACAAACAAAAGACTTATTACCATAAATGTTCAAGGATTAACAGGTCAAAAAAAGGATTATTCCTCTCTTCCGTATTCAAAAATACAAGCATTTTCAGTTGAAACTCCCGGACTTATGGAAAGCATGGCGTGGAATGGAGATAGTGAACTGGAAATATGGTTCAGTGGTCTCGGGAAAATAAAGCTTGAGTTCCACAAAGACACCGATATCAGACAAATTTGTAAAATTATCTCTACATACACATTATAATATGAAATATTGCACCCGCTCAAATCTGAGCGGGATTTTTTATACCCGAAAGAGGTGTAAAATGTACAAAATTACAAACAGCACGCTGAAAAGCAGCGTGTATTCTGCCCTTGCCGCGCAGACAAGAGAATTCCGTCAAAGGATTTCCTTTGGTGAATGGCGGGTATCGGGGGCAAGCCGCAACTTTGCGGCAGAGAAAACATACGAAAAGGGAATTATCAAGCTTGATATTTCTCAGCAGGGAAACAGCGACGGCAGCGGCCTTGTGATGGGCTGCTGCTGTTCTTCTTCCTGCACAGCCGAGTTTTATAATCTCGACAAAACTTATAACTATCACGGGAAGATAATGTTCGTTGAATGCGGTATTAAGCTTTCCAATGATAGTTTTTTTTATATCCCTTGCGGATATTACAAAATTGAAAACCCAAAGACCGACGATGATTGGAGTACAGTTACCTTAACTGCCTATGACGATGTTGACCGAATGGGTGAAAAATGGACCTCGGCTCTTACATATCCGAGTACGGCATATCTTGTACTCAAAGAAATAACCGATAAATATGGTATTGAGCTTGATATCGACATCGGTGTTTCAACAGTTTTGAAAAGCCGCACAATCACCGAATCAGAAGCGCTGACTCTCACTTCTTACACAGAAAGAGAGGTCTGCGGTTTCATTGCGGGTCTTGCGGGTGCAAATGCACGAATGAGTTCTGTCGGCGCATTACGGATTGCATGGTACACGGAACAGCCTTCTGATTATACCGTATCAATTCCCGCCGAACTCCAATGGCAGAACGGATTCA
This sequence comes from Acutalibacteraceae bacterium, assembly GCA_045592705.1. Classification (GTDB taxonomy): domain Bacteria; phylum Bacillota; class Clostridia; order Oscillospirales; family Acutalibacteraceae; genus CAG-177. The sequence continues at coordinate 43,757 of JAZNVG010000042.1, forward strand.
AAAAAACAACCGAGAAGGCATTTGCTATCAATTCAATAACCTCAGGCATTGAAGATGCGGTTTTTACAGCAGGAACGGGAACAGGCATATCTTTTGCCAATCCCATTATCACCGAAGCAGAAATAACCGCAATATATGAAAAATACGGTGGCATGAGCTTTCAGCCCTGCACATGTGAATGGCGAGGAAATCCTTGTCTTGAATGTGGGGATATTGTTACCGTTACGGACCGCAACAACATTGAATACAATGTTTTTATTGCTAATCAGAATGTTGACCTTACGGGTGGTCTTTCAATGCTCATTGAGTGTCCGGGCGGTGATGCCGACATTTCTTTTGATACTGTTGATGAACGTACCCGGGCGGCACTGAACAGGCAATACACAACGTTACAGCAGGCTATTGCGAAAACTACAAACGTTTTTTCTTCAACAACCGGCGGCGCATTCAAGGTTATTGATACAAACGATGACGGAATTGCCGATGCGTTTCGACTGACATCAACAAGTGACGGAGAGTTGTTTGATGATACCAAAGTAGTCCTCGGCAATTATGAAGGAATAGCCTGTTCCGCCAACGGCGAAAAAACATTTAAGACAGCTATCACGGGTGACGGGATAGTCGGCGGTGCAATAATTGCAAACTCAGTTACGGCAACGCAAATTAACCTTGCAAGTGTTGTTAATGGAATTGAAAACAGTGGTTTGGTCTTTTCGCGAGGCACGATTTCGGGTCTTGATACCGAATTGGCAAACATTTTTGCAATGGCGAACGCGGCAAACACCGCCGCCAACAGCGCTCTTGACACTGCTGAGGTTGCCAACACCAAAGCCGAAAGTGCACAAACAGCGGTTGGAGAAGTATCGGGAAATCTTTCAACTCTTGAAGAACAAATCGCAAGTTATGCGTTAGGCAATAAGCTAACATACATTAGCGATACAGGCATTTACACAGGTTCAATCACCGCACAACAAATCAATGTCGGCTGGGGCGGCGCAAACTATGCAGCGGATAACACTTGGAGCGGCAATACCAACTATTTCTCAATAAAAACGGATTCTTCTACATATCTCCCCAAATTATCAATGTCAACAAGCTATACCGGCGGAGAAGTGAGGTTAACCCTCAACACTCCGTTTTATGTGGCTAAAGGTGCGAGCATTTCAGCTTCTGCGATAGCCAAAGTTATTGGGTCAAGTGCCTCAACGAGCTATGTTGGCATAGGTATTATGTATTCTTCAACACCTGACGGCGGCTTTTCGTTGGCGGCATATAGTTCAACCCTTAACAAGTCTTTATCACAAGAACATGAAATAACGGTTGACTATATATCAAAATCAAGCGGTTATTATAAAATTGACATTTGGTTTAATCGTTGCCAATCGGGATCTTATGCAACAAACATAACCGCAACTCAATCCGTTAAAGGCTCAATGATTGTTAACGGTATAATTAAATCCAAAGACGGGCTTTCATATTTTGACCTTGATAACAGTGAGTTTCGCACAGGTACAGCTGATTATTATACCTCAATATCAAGTGGCGCAATCTCTCAATATGGTAAGTCCAGCGGCAAGAAAATCGGTAGTATTACCCCTGTTGCATCGGGTCAAAAATACTTTTATGCAATGAGTTACAACTCATTAGATGCGCTTGGTTTATCACTTGGTGCAGAAAGCAACGGTGAACATCTTGCAGTTGTAGAAATAAAAACCGACCTCATCAAGTTTTTCAACAACAACAACTTTTATTTTAACGAGGGCGGTATAATTCTGCCAAATACCAAAGCGTTATATGGACGAAATGCAAATTCAAACACAAGTTATCCTTTAGCAAGCATAACTTCCGGAAACAAAGCGCAATATGGTTCATCCGGCAACTCAGGAATGAACTTTATGGTAGGAAACGGCGGATATCAATTCTTTTCGGATGGTTCGGTCGTTGGAAGCTTAAACGATAACGGTCATTTCGTGTGTAACGGAGGCATAGAAAGCGGCGGAAATATATTCTGTGGGAACGATTTGTTTATACCCGAAACAGGCGGTCTAAGAGTTTATACCAACGGGACGGCATATACAACAGTTGTCAAAAGGAACTCAACTACTTCTTTCTTGATTGGCACTACAACCGCAGGCCTTGAAATAGATTATTCAAGCCAACGAATTTGGGTTTGGATGGGCGGTTCAAAAGTAGGGACGATTTACTCAAGCGGAATCGCTAAATATGGCGATGATCTTTTATTAGATTGGCGTTAATGCGGAGGTGAAAATATGGATGACAAAATATTGGAAAAGCTTTATCGAAAAAGAGAAGAACTCAAAGCGAACAAAGAACGTGCACTTGCGAATTTCCACGCTCTTGACGGTGCGGAGCAGGTTGTGTTGCAGTTGATTGAAGAAATAAAGACACAAGGGACTGAAAGCGAGGTGGAGGACAATGCGGAACATAACGATTGATTTCAGCAAAACAAACGACAACACATTTCCGCATTTCGGCAGAAGGGTTGCTGGGTATATCGGCGAACACAATGCTACGAAATTAAAATTTATTTTACCCGAAGATTTTCAGGCAGATTATTATCGCGTGGTTTTCGTAACGGGAGGAGAGGTGCTTCGCTCAGAACGATTTGATACACACCCGATTGATGTTTTGCTTTGGTCTCAGTTGACAGCAAACGTTCAATTGTCGGCTCAGGTTGAAGGATATGCAAATGACAAAACGTTGTTGGTGAAATCTCCTTTGTGTACAGGTCTTATGTTTCTCCCTTCGGCTGAAGGAAAAGCTGAAGAAGCCGACGAAAAACTGCAGTCTTTTGAAGCGGAAATCACCCGGATTTTAGCGGATATTCCTTGGGCTTTATCAACAGGCATAACCGGCGAAAACACAGAGCCTCAAATTTTCCCCGAAAGCGGCTTTGAAAACGCAAGAGAAAACCTTTATGCGCTTAATCCAAAAACAGGAAATCTTTACAGATGCACTGTCGGAGGCGATCCCCAAACTGCATTATGGTCTTTCGTTATCAAAATTAACGGCACAGACGGAGTAAGCGTAGTCAATGTGGAGCAGACGGAAACTTCAACCGAAAGCGAAGGAGAGAACATCTTTACAGTAACATTAAGTAATGGTGAATCTTTTGCTTTCAGCGTGTTTAACGGAAGTCAAGGAGAAAAGGGCGACCAGGGCGACTCACCGACTGTTGAGTTGTCCAAAACCGATTCTGGTGTTCTGATTTCGATAAAGAACCCCGACGGCGAAAGTGTTTCTACTGCAGAGGTTCTTAACGGCACTGATGCTTATGCTCAAAAAACAAGCGTGTCGCAATCAGGTGCAAAAACCACAATTACAATTAAAGAACCCGACGGCACAACAAACCAATCAGAAATATATAACAGCTTGGCGAGTGAATCCTCAACGGTTATGCTTTATGGCAACGACATAACTTATCGCTCATCGGGACAACATCAAATCAAGCCGAGCCTTAAAACTCGATATGAGTCTATGTTCGGTGTCGGCTCAACTCCAAAAATAGGGGACTTATATATTGAAAGCGTGTTCGGAAACATTTTGGTTTGTACGCAATTTTCAGATTGGAACGTTTTGAATTACACCTCCATCGGCTCTATCAAAGAAGTGCCAAATGTAGAAGCCAAAAGTCTGTTCATACCTGCCGATTCACTTGATATTTTCCCCCATATGGTAGGCACCGGAGATGTTTATATTGGAATATTTAACTTGCCGTATGTGGGAACAGGCGATTCTCCAAACATTTTAACAGAATCCTCAAATGTGCTTGGGGTTGATATTGTTATAAAGGGTGATGATGGATTATCTATTTATCACCTAGCAAGACTTACCAACGAGGGTTTGATAGAATCTGATTGTTCTATTACAACATATTCGACTTTCCCGTCACACGTTGATATTACGAGTGGATTTTTACTTTCCTACCCGTTAATATATTTTGGCGTTTCGGTTGGCGGCGCTACGAATAAACTGGCGGAGATAGCCAATGGCTCAGACTCGCGCACCATCGACGGTGTCTGGGTGCATTACATTTGAGGTGATTAAATGACAAACAAAGAAATTCGCAAGGAAATATCAACCGCACACAAAACAATTTCTGACAGTGAAAATCGCTTGAAAGAAATCCAAGCTCAACTTTTGGAAAACCTTGAATATGAAAAAGCAGGGGCGGTATTGCCTTATAATTATTCGGCGCTTCACGCCGAAGCAGTTGAATTAAGGCAGGCAATCAAAAAGATTCCGTCAACCGTTTCAGATGCCGCATCTACGATGTGTGCGAACATATTCCCGACAATGAAATACGACAATTCACTGATACCTGCGGGGACGCGCATTAATTGGAGCGGCAAGGTTAAGAAAGCTAATGTTGATTTGTGGGATATGGAAAGCACAAACCCGCAAAATTCACCCAATCTTTGGTCGGACATTATGTATAGGATGGGTATTCGCATTATTCCCCAAACAATCACAGTTACAGATACGTTTCGAAAAGATGAACTCGGTTGGTGGGGTAACACATTGTATAAGTCGAAAACTGACAACAATGTATATACTCCTGAACAATATTCTGACAACTGGGAATTTTATTCGCAAAATAAAAAGGAGTGAATACAACATGGATATGGAACATGAGCGCCGCCTGACAACCGTTGAAGACCGCTCAAAATCAAATCAGCACCGGCTTGACGAAATGGAAAAGCGGCAGGATGACCAAGAAAAACTTATAAGCACGGTTGCTGTTCTTGCCAATGAGCAAAAAACAATTCAAACCGACGTACAAGAAATAAAAAGTGATGTAAAAAGTTTAACAAGCAAGCCCGGGAAGCGGTGGGACAGTCTGATTGATAAAATCATTTGGGCAGTCGCCGGTGCGGTGCTTGCTTTTGTTTTGGCAAAACTCGGACTTTAAGAAAGGAATAAATATTTTATGAAAATATCAAAATCAACTATCATCAGGGCAATTCTCATCGTTCTTGTTATCGTCAATATCGTCCTTGAAAAGAGGGGTGTCGATATTATCCCTACTGACGAATACACGGTTGCAATGTTCGTTGAAACCGTCATTGAAATTGCGATTATCGTTGTCGGTTTTTGGAAAAACAACAGCTTTTCGCAGGCGGCAATTAAAGCCGATGCGTTCTTGAAACAGCTGAAAGGCGAAGAAGCTGAAAGCGAGGTTGTTGAATAATGGCAAAAAATGTTTGCTTTATCATAGGTCACGGCAAATCAAGTAAGGGTGGTTACGATCCCGGAGCTTGCTCCGGCGGCTGTGAAGAATTTCAGATTGCTAAAATGATAGGTAAATACGCTCAGGAATACTTCAACAAGAATTATTCTGTACACGCTGATTTGATGAACTATGACGGCAACTTGTATCTTTCAGACCGCATTAAAAAGGTTAATGCCGCCGATTATGACTTTATCGCAGAAATTCACCTGAACGCGGGCAAAGGCACAGGCACAGAAGTTTATTACAGGAACGGCAGCACACAGGGCAGAAAATATTCAAGTGCAATCAGCGCAAACATTGCCGCTGAATTCGGCATTAAAAACCGTGGCGCCAAAACCCGCCTTAATTCGAAAAACAAAGATTATTTTGCAATTATCCGCGACACAAAGCCTTGCGCCGTTCTGATTGAATCTGTCTTTATTGACACACCTTCTGACCTTGCCAAAGTCAAGACAGAGGCAGGGCAAAAAGCTTGCGGTGAAGCCATTGCAAAGGCTATCGCTTCTGTTATGGGGTTAAAGGCTAACACCAACAAAGCCGACAATGCCGTTAAATCGCCCGTAAAGCCCGCAGACGGCACTTTCAAAGTAAAGGTTATCTGTTCTTCCCTTAACATAAGAAAGGGTGCAGGCACGCTCTACAAGAAAACGGGGGCAATTACAGACAACGGCGTTTACACCATTGTTGAAACAAATAAGGCAGGAACGTGGGGCAAGCTGAAAAGCGGTGCGGGTTGGATTTGCATTAAACCCGCTTATGTCAAAAAAATAACGGAGGTTAAAGAATGATACACTATATGATGACAGGCGGCGGACTCGGTTTTGCTGTTTTTCTTGTCGTTATCAAAGCAATTTTTGAAAAGTTTTTATGTAATTAACCTTTTTATTTGATGACAAAAAACAAAGTATGGGTGTCAGAACATTAAAACATATTGATGTTTAAGTTATCTCGCTTTTAAAATGTTCAAGACTATAAAATTTAATATTCACCTCTGCTCAATTCGTCTACAAACGGGTTGAGCAGTTTTGTTTTTAAACATTATTTTGACTTGCATTTGACTTGCAAATCTAAAAAAATTTACCCAAAACAGCCAAAACAGAAAAAGTAAACATATTAAAATTCAAAACAAAAAGCCCTGAAACCCTTATTTATTAGGAGTTTCAAAGCTTTTAATTCTGGCCCGCCCGAAGGGATTCGAACCCCCGTTCTTCAGAATCGGAATCTGCTGCGTTATCCAACTGCGCCACGGGCGGATATCTGCGGCACGCGGGGTGCCGCTGTATTCAATTTATTTAATCTTTGTGATAACCTCAACACCGTTGAAGCTGTCGATGAATTCCTGCACCGCCTGTGCCGAGGGCATTGCCGCCGAACAGCTGTGTGCGGAAACAAGCATTGATGCGGAAGCGGTTGCAAATTCAAGCGCCTTATCAACACTCTTGCCGTTGAGCAGAGAATAAATGAAAGCGGAAGCATAGCCGTCACCGCCGCCGAAGCCCTTGAGCATCTGAACGGGGAAAATGCCGACTTTGTAAGCCGAGCCGTCATTAAGATAAGCGACAGAGCCTTCTTTGCCGTGCTTGATGATGACAATTTTGTTGCCGTAGCCAAACCAGCGTGCGGCAGATTCTTCATCGGTTTTGCAAACTCCTTCAATTGCCTCGGTCAGGTCAAACTCTTCCCTTGAGCCGAGAATGATGTCGCTGTTCTTTGCGGCAATTGAATAATAAAGAGAAATTTCATCGAAATTCTTCCAGGTGTAGCTTCTGTAGTCAATGTCAAAAATTACGACAACGCCGTTTTTCTTTGCAAGGAAAAGAGTTTTGAGCGCCGCCTCACGGGAGGGGCTTGCGCAAAGTGCCGTGCCTGAAATCACAACAGCCTTTGCCTGCTTGATATATTCCTCGTCAACATCGTCAACACAAACCTGAAGGTCGGCAACACCGTCGCGGTACATAAGAATACTGCTCTGCGTGGGGCTTAAGATTTCGGTAAATGTAAGACCGAGCTTTTCGCCGTTTTCGCAACGGAAAACGTGTGAAACATCAATGCCGTCATTTTCAAAATATTTTGTGACATAGTCGCCGAACTGGTCATCGGAAACGCGGGCAATAAAACCGCACTTTGCGCCGAGTCGGGCAAGACCGACAGCGATATTTGCGGGTGAACCGCCGACATATTTGTTGAAATTACTGCTTTCATAAAGCGGACGGTTCATATCTGTGGGATTAAAGTCAATGGCGATTCTGCCAATCGGGATTACATCAAGAGGTTTGTTTGCATCAAAATTAATATAGCTCATATCTTTCTTCCTTTCCTGTCATTAATACGCCTTTCCTGCGCAACCGAAAATTTCAATATGTTTAAGTGCGTTGCGGTATGCACCGTCAACCTCTGCACTCTGCAAATCGTAGTATCCGTTCACCGCGCTGTTTCCATAGGCGGTGCGTACACTCTGCTCAACCGCATCAAATGTTGCGGTTGCAATGTTGATTTTGCAGATGCCAAGCTCAATGCACCGACGGAAATCGTCAGGGCTTATTCCCGTGCCGCCGTGAAGCACAAGCGGCGCATCAACAAGCTTCGCCGTCTGCTCGAGAATATCCATGCGAAGCTCAGGCACACCTTTATAATTGCCGTGAGCGTTGCCGATTGCAACGGCAAGCGCATCAACATTTGTTGCGTTGTAAAATTCAAGCGCCTCATCGGGCGATGTGTAGTTTATGGCAATTTTTTCACTGCCGTCTTCACTGCCGCCGACACAGCCGATTTCACCCTCGGTATCCGCGTCATAGTCAAGGGCAAGCTCGCAGACCCTTGCCGTCATTTCGGCGTTTTCTTCAAACGGCAGATGCGAGCCGTCAAACATAACGGATGTAAAGCCGATATCCAGCGCCTGCTCAATTTTTTCAAGCGTTTTGCCGTGGTCGAAATGTACGGCAATCGGCATTTCGCTGTTTTCGGCGGCGGCAACCATAAGCGGACCGATTAACTCAAGCGGCGAATGGTTGAGCCGTACCTCTGCAATCTGAATAATTGCAGGGCTTTTTGTTTCTTCAACCGCCTTGATTACGCCAAGCACCATTTCCATATTTGACACGCTGAAACTGCCGACGGCATATTTCTCGCGTTTTGCCTTTTCCAGCAATTCACTCATTTTGACAAGCGGCATTTTATCACTCCTTGTGGGATTTATTGTAAACAAATGCGCACACGGCAGAGGTCAGCGGCAGGGCAAGCAAAATGCCCGTGCTGCCCGCAAGCGCCTGCAAAACATCTGCAATTATGATTTCACGGTTAATAACCTGAGAAAGTGTTGAGTTGTAAGACACAAGCAGCAAAACCGTTGTCAGCGAGCTGCCGATGTAGGCAAGCACAAGTGTGTTTGCCATTGTTCCCATCATATCCCTGCCGATTGTGAAGCCTGAACGGATAAGCTCAGCAGGGGTTATATCCGGTGATTTCACTTTGATTTCGGCAAGCGATGACGAAATGGACATTGCAACGTCCATAACCGCACCGACGGCGCCGACAATAATCATTGCAAAAATTATCGCTTTCAGGTTTATCGGATTATCCGGGTAAATGTTAACAAGGTAAACGCTCTCATCCTCAAGCAGACCGGTCATTTTAAGTGTTTTATCCATAATTACAACAATCAGACCGCTGACAAGCACGCCGCCCACACAACCGACACACGCGCACAGACTTTTCTTGCTTGCGCCGCTTATAATTAAAAGGGTCATTACCGTGATATAAATACACACAAGAATTGACCACAGATAAATGTTGTGGCCGTTGAGAATGGCAGGAACAAGCACAAGGAAAACCGAAAGGCAGGTAAAAGCAAGCGAAATAAGGGTGTTCAGTCCCTTGAGCTTGCCGAAAATCAGCACCAGCGCGCAGAAAACGACAAACAGCCACACAAGCGGCGTTATGCGAACAAAGTCACCGAAATAGTAAGATTTTGTGCCGTTGCTTTCTGTGTATTCCTCAACAAGAATTTTATCGCCGACAGAAACGGCATCGGGACAAAAGGCAAAGGTTTTGTCACGGTCCTGAAAAACGTCAATTGTTTTATCCTTCAATTCTGTTTCAAGTGCACGCGCCTGAAAAACAATTTTTTCAAACGAAACCGCACCCGTTTCGTCATATGTCGTTTCGGTGTTCAGAATACGGAGCACCTCTGCTTTGATTGTGCGGCTTTCCTCCGTGCCCTTGAAAACACTTTCGCCGCCCGCAATTGTAAACCACGCAACGGCAATCAGCAATGCCGAAACAATTACGGTTACAATATATATAGTGATATTTTTTTGTTTATTCCGAGTCATTTCAAAGCCTCTTCTTTGCACAATTACAATAATTATACCATAAAATTCCGAAAATCTCAACACAAACAAGGTAAAAAATAACGACAAATATTATACGCATTAAACAATGGGAGATTTTTCTTTTTGTGTTGACTATTGCAGACAAACTGTGATATTATTACTTTATTAATTTAAAAGAGGAAGTGGTTTTTTTGGATTTCAAAGAAAGCGGCTTTATGTACGCGGTAGGTATTACCGTTGTTACATTCGTCGTTGTTCAGTCGCTGTTTTTCCTTATTAAAAGCTGGAAGCACGGCAGAGAACTCGGCATTGACAAAACAACTCTCAAAAACACCGTTATTTCGAGCATGATGTTTTCAATTGCTCCGGCAATTTCAATTCTTGTCACCGTTCTCGCCCTTGCGGGCGCTTTGGGAATGGTTCTTCCCTGGATTCGTCTGAGCGTTATCGGCAACCTTGCTTACGAAACGGTTGCGGCAGAAAACACTCTCAGCGTTTTCGGTCTGTCACTCAGCGAAAAAATTTCCACCCCCGAAACCTTCGCCGCCGTTGCTTGGGTTATGACCGTCGGCAGCATTTTCCCGCTTGTGCTTCTCCCCTTCCTTTGCAAAAAACTGCAAAAGAAAATCGGTGATGTTGCCAACAAGAACGAAAAGAACAAGGTCTGGTCAGACATTATTTCCGCAGCTGCTTTCATCGGCATTATTGCCGCATTCATCGCACGCGCAATCGCAGGCACATCTGCCTCAACACCCGGTGACCCCGCCACAAACGCAGGCGTTATGAGTGTTTGCGTTCTTGTTGCTGCAATGGTACTTATGGTTATTCTCAACTGGCTTTGCAAGAAATTCAACCTCACAAAGCTTGAACCCTTCGCAATGCCGATTGCAATGTTCGGCGCAATGGGCGTTGCAATGATTCTTAACGAAGTTCTGCCCGCAGATATTGCGGCAATGGTCTGGAGGTGAGCCGAATGAAAACAAACAAAAATTATTACGACAGCATTCACACCTGGGGTCGAATCTGGACAGTCGGCGCACTGCTTCTGCTTTTGAGCGTTCCCTGTGCAATCTGCCTTCACTTCAACGTGTGGCCCGAGGCAGCATCCGTTTTCAAGGCTCTTCTTTCCGTTATTCCCGTTTACTGGCCCACGGCTATTATTGAGGTTATTGCCTTCACCCCTATGCTCGGTGCAGGCGGCACTTATCTGAGCTTTGTCACGGGTAACATTTCAAACCTCAAGCTTCCCTGCGGTCTTGCCGCAATGGACAGTGCAAAGGTCAGAGCAAACTCCGAAGAGGGCGAGGTTATCAGCACCATCGCTATTGCATCCTCATCAATCACAACAATCATCATCATTGCTGTCGGCGTTCTTGCTTTCAGCCCCGTGCTGCCCAAGCTCACTGCTGAGGACTCAATTTTCAGCGCCGCTTTTGACCAGGTTCTGCCCGCAATTTTCGGTGCTCTCGGCGCAAGCTATTTTGCAAAGCACTGGCAGATTTCCATTGCCCCCATTCTTGCAGGCGTTCTTGTTCTTCTTTTTGCCCCCACACTCGGCGTCGGCACACTCCTTTTCATCACTCTTGTTGTCGCAATCGCTTTTGCACAGCTTTATTATAAGCTCAGAGTTGCACCCAAGTATGACAAGGCAGAGAAAGAAAACAAATAAGCTTTTTTTACATCATTTTCGTCATAAAAGCTTATATGTTGTGCAAATTCACAATTGATATTCAACACAATTTGGTATAATATAATACAGGTATTTATATCAACCTTTTTGAAAGGAGAAAAAACACTATGATTAACTATTCCCGCGAAGTTCAGGAAATGTGCTGCGTAGCCAAGGGTCCCAACCACGGTCCCGCCCCCATCCCCGAAGAGGGCAAATGGGTCAAGGCTTATGAGATTAAGGATATTTCCGCTTTCACACACGGCGTTGGCTGGTGTGCTCCTCAGCAGGGCGCCTGCAAACTTTCCCTCAACGTTAAGGAAGGTATTATTGAAGAAGCTCTTGTTGAAACAATCGGCTGCTCAGGTATGACTCACTCCGCAGCTATGGCTGCTGAAATTCTTCCCGGCAAAACAATCCTTGAGGCTCTCAACACCGACCTCGTCTGCGACGCTATCAACACAGCAATGCGCGAGCTCTTCCTTCAGATTGTTTACGGTCGCTCACAGTCCGCTTTCTCTGATGACGGTCTTTCCGTCGGTGCAGGCCTTGAGGACCTCGGTAAGGGCCTTCGCTCTCAGGTCGGCACAATGTACGGCACAAAGGTCAAGGGCGTTCGTTACCTTGAAATGGCTGAAGGCTATGTAACAAGACTTGCTCTTGATGCTGACGACCAGGTTATCGGTTATGAATTCGTTTCTCTCGGCAAAATGACCGACTTCATCAAAAAGGGTGATACACCCAACGATGCATATAACAAGGCTATGGGCACTTACGGCAGATTTGCTGATGCCGCTAAGTATATCGACCCCAGAAAAGAATAATTAGTAAGAGGAGGATATTTACAATGGCATTATTTGAAAGCTACGAAAGACGCGTTGACAAAATCAATGCTGTTCTTGCAGAATATGGCATTTCTTCAATTGAAGAATGTAAGGAAATCACTCTTGCTAAGGGTGTTGACTGCGACAAAATCGTCAGAGAAACTCAGCCCATCTGCTTTGAAAATGCTGTCTGGGCTTACACAGTCGGTTGCGCTATCGCAATCAAAAAGGGTTGCGTAAAGGCTGCTGACGCCGCTGCCGCTATCGGTATCGGCCTTCAGGCTTTCTGCATTCCCGGCTCCGTTGCCGACAACCGTCAGGTTGGTCTTGGCCACGGCAACCTCGGCAAGATGCTTCTTTCCGATGAAACAGAGTGCTTCTGCTTCCTTGCAGGTCACGAATCCTTTGCTGCTGCTGAAGGCGCAATCAAAATCGCTCTCAACGCAAACAAAGTAAGATCAAAGCCCCTTCGCGTTATCCTCAACGGTCTCGGCAAGGATGCCGCTATGATTATTTCAAGAATCAACGGCTTCACATATTGCAAGACAGAGTTTGACCCCTATTCCGAAACAGTTAAGGTTGTTGAAGAAAAGGCATATTCAAACGGCCCCAGAGCAGATGTCAAGTGCTACGGTGCAGACAATGTTCCCGAAGGCGTTGCTATTATGAAGCTTGAAAACGTCGGCGTTTCCATCACAGGTAACTCCACCAACCCCACAAGATTCCAGCACCCTGTTGCCGGCACTTACAAAAAGTGGTGTGTTGAAAACGGCGTTAACTATTTCTCAGTTGCTTCCGGCGGCGGCACAGGCCGTACACTTCACCCCGACAATATGGCTGCCGGCCCCGCTTCCTACGGCATGACAGACACAATGGGCAGAATGCATTCCGACGCTCAGTTTGCAGGTTCTTCCTCAGTTCCCGCACACGTTGAAATGATGGGTCTCATCGGTATGGGCAACAACCCCATGGTTGGTGCTACCGTTGCTTGCGCAGTTGCTGTTGAAGAGGCTGCGAAATAATAATTATCACTCAACAATCAAAGCCTTGCTCCGCGGAGCAAGGCTTTCTTTTTTTAATCATTCTAATCACTGTGCACATGCTGACCGTGCGGTTTTGTTTTTTAAGGCAATCGGTTATTGAAATTATCCGCTCACCCGTTTTTGCTCCGATAAGCTTTGCAACGTGCTTGGAATTGCCCGTTGCCGAAAAATAAAAAATCATTTTACTTCACCGCTTTTAATTATAACGCATACCGCCGCTTATAACAAGCGGCAAAATTTTTTTGCATAAAATATGGATTTATTTGTTTTTCTGTTATATAATTATTGCAACAAAAAACAGATAAAAGGAGACTGTTTATGAAACGTGCAAAAAGTATTTTGTGTGTGATTCTTGCAATCACGATTTTTGCAACCGCATTCACAACCGTAACAACCGCCTCTTCCGTCTGGGAGCTTGTCTGGAGCAATGCCGAGGAAGCATCTCGCGGCATTATTATGCAGCCCGGCGCTGACGAAACACAGAGAAATTTCTCTTGGTACATGCCTGCCGACGTTACCGCCTGCCACGTCGCCGTTGCCGACAATCCTCTTATGGCAAATGCACGCAAGTTTGAGGGCACGGTTATCGACGCTTATCAGGGCGACAAGGTTGCCAAGGTAACCGTAACCGGACTTGAGCTTGGCAAAACTTATTTTTACACCTGCGTTTCAGGCGACAAAGCAAGCGCAACATATTCCTTCAAGACAGTTGCCGAAAACGATTTCACCGCCATTTATATTTCGGATATCCACATCACCGACGGTGAAGATTCGACAAAAGAAACCGCTTTTGCTTTTGCCGACCTGCTTGCCGATGCGACAAGAAAGAAGGATGTAAACATCATCCTTTCCGCAGGTGACCAGGCAACCGACGGTCTGCGCAGTGAATATGAGGGACTGACCTTCTCCCCCATTTCGCGCTCACTTACTTTCGCAACATCAATCGGAAACCACGACCGCAAGAGCGTTGACTACAGATATTTCACAAACCTGCCCAACGAGGATGACGGCGCAATCAGCTCTTACCAGGGCGGCAACTACTATTTCGTCAAGGGCGATGTGCTTTTCCTTTTCCTTGACTCCAACAACGCAAGCGGCATCAATCACCGCAGATTTGTCAAAAATGCGGTTGAAGCAAACCCCGATGTTAAATGGCGCGTTGTTGTTATGCACCACGACCTTTACGGTGCAACAATTGAAAGCAGAGAAAGCGAAAACGAGCTTCTTCGCCTTCTCTACTCCCCCATTTTTGATGAATTCAACATTGACCTTGCCCTGCTCGGTCACTCTCACCACTATTCGATTTCCGATGTTATTTATAACGGAAAAAGCGTTGAGGAAATCAAAAACGGCGGCACGGTAACAAATGCGGGCGGCACGGTTTATATGGTTTCGGCATCTGTCGGCAGAGCCAGAGACCCCAAGGGCGAAATTCCCTACAGCGACCTTATCTCAATCGGTATGGACGAATATACCGACAGACTTTACAGCCTTATTGATTTCACCGACGATTCAATTACCGTCACCACACACGAGGTTAACAGCAACGACATTCACGCAAGCTTCACACTGACAAAAACAGATGATTTTGAGCCCAAAAACATCAGCTTTTTCAGAAGAGCTTTCGGTGCTTTCGTTAACACAATCGGCTCGGTTTACGCAATCTTCAACAATTTCGGCCGATTTTATGACTTTATGGAAGACGGCTATGACGTCAGCTTCTTTGAAGTAATCTTTTAAAATTTTAAGGCTTTCCCCTTCCGTTTTTTGCGGAAGGGGATTTTTTTTTGCAAAAGGTATTGACAAATCATTCTACAATGTGTAGAATAAAGTTGTTCTACAGAATGTAGACCAAAGGAGGCAATAATTATGATTGATTTTCAGCCGGGCACAATTGAAGCAAAATTCGCCGACATCATCTGGGAAAACGAGCCCGTTTCTTCAGCCGAGTTGGCAAAGAAAAGCGAAGAGCTATTCAAATGGAAAAAATCAACCACCTACACGGTTCTCAAAAGGCTGTGTGACAAGGGAGTTTTTCAGAATATCAAGGGTACGGTAACCTCACTTGTTTCGCGTCAGGAGATTTATGCCGTGCAAAGTGAAAAATTTGTTGAAGAAACCTTTGACGGGTCTTTGCCCGCTTTTCTTGCGGCTTTCACCGCACGAAAAAGCCTGTCTGCCGCAGAGGTTGCCGAACTTCGCAAAATGATTGACGAATTTGAGGAGGGATGAGCATGACAGATTTATTCATTAATCTTCTGAATATGAGTATCACGGCAAGCTGGCTTGTGCTTGCGGTTTTCTTTCTTCGACTCTCGTGGCGAAAGGCACCGAAGGCACTTTCCGTTTTAATGTGGGGGCTTGTCGGAATACGTCTTATCTGCCCGTTTTCCTTTGAAAGTGTTTTAAGCCTGATTCCGAGTGCCGAAACCGTACCCGACAATATTGTTTATTCGCAGTCGCCCTCAATTGAAAGCGGATTTCCTGCCGTAAACTCGGCAGTTAACCCGATTATTTCCGACACCTTTGCGCCGACCGTCGGTGACAGTGTTAACCCCTTGCAGGTTGTAACCTTTATCGCCTCTGTTGTCTGGATAATCGGCATGGTTGCAATGCTTCTTTACACCGCCGTGAGTTATTTGCGGATTCACCGCAGGGTGCGTGAGGCCGTGCCGCTTAAAGACAATATTATGCTTTGTGACCGCATTGATACACCGTTCATTCTCGGCATAATCCGTCCTCGGATTTTTCTGCCCTCATCAATGAACAGTGAAGATACCGAATACGTAATCGCCCACGAAAAAGCTCACCTTAAGCGCCGCGACCACTTGTGGAAGCCGCTCGGCTTTGCTTTACTGACGGTTTACTGGTTTAACCCCGTTTTGTGGCTTGCCTACATTCTGCTTTGCCGTGACATTGAGCTTGCTTGCGATGAAAAGGTTATCAAAGAAATGGGCGCGCAGATTAAAAAGCCTTATTCAAACGCGCTGATAAATTGCAGTGTGCGCCGCAGGAATGTCGCCGCTTGCCCCCTTGCCTTTGGCGAAACGGGAGTAAAAAGCAGAATCAAATCCGTTCTCAATTACAAAAAGCCTGCTTTATGGATTATTTTGGGCGCCGTTGCGGCAAGCGTTACGGTTGCCGTCTGCTTTATGACAAACCCGAAAACGCCTTTAAGCAAGAGCAACCCCGACCTTGACAGCGCCGTTTCTCAGGCAATTTTCGACATAAACTCCCGCCTTTCGTGGATTGGCGAATGTGCGGCAGAGGGACACATAACTCTCGGCACTGAAGAAAAGGGTGACACCTGCAAGGTTTACCTGATTGAAGGCTTTTCAACCTTCGGCTTTGAAAACGGCTATTTTATGGAACAAAGCGGTCACACGGTGCCTGCCGTTCTGACTTTTAAGTCAGACGAAAACGGCTACACTCTCACCGACTGGGAATATGCCCGTGACGGTGCCGACCATGCAAAATCAATTAAAAGAATGTTCCCGTCAGAGCTTCAGCGCCGCGCCGTTTCAACAACAGACAAAGACCGCGAAAACCTTTGGGCGCAGCAAGTCGCTTATGCCGAAAAATATCTTGAAAAGCTTGGCAGAGAAGCCGAAATCTGCGACTACGGCGATATCCAACATATTTTCCTGACGGATATGGGTGTATCCGTGGATGTTTCAAACAAGCTGAGTTCGTTCTATAGCTGTGAAATCGGCTTCTATGAGGTTATCGAAAACGGTGAAAGATTTGTTTACCGCACCTCTTTCCTTTCCGACAAAAATGTTATTCTTTACACCAAAGAGATTTACGGCACAAATCAAATTGTTGAAAGAACTGAAATTGATTCACTTACCGGCAATGTAATTTCCGTTAACGAATCCTCGGCATATTTTGACGCAAGGGTTATTGAGGTGCATGAAAGCTCGGTGCTTGTTGAGCCGTTTGAAAATGCCCCTGAAAGAAAATCCGCCGACAAAATTGCGGTTTCAACAAAAATCCGCTCCTCTGTTGAGCTGCCCTCACTTTATGAAGGCTCATTAATAAGAATCTTCTATGACGGACTCATTGGAGAAACCTACCCTGCTCAAATCAACGGTGTTGACGCAATTTACCTTTATGCCGACGTAAATATGCTCGGCAATCAATCCCCGAAAAACGAGTCTGCAAACGGCAGCCAAGCCGAAAAGAAACAGCCGACAACACGTGCCTATTACATCACGGAATAACCTTTCACCCTCTGCTTTCGGGCAGAGGGTTTTTCCTTTATAAGAAATGCATTGATTTTGCAAAACAAATATGATATAAAGAAATCAGTGAATTGTCGGAGGTTTTTGAATGTTTAACCGTATTGTCAGCTTTGTTTTATCAATTTGTCTGCTTTTCTCATCGCTGATAACGGGCTTTTTCCCCGTTTCCGAAAAGCTCAGAATAGTTGTGCCCGAAAGCTGGGAGCTTTGCGTGGGCGACAGCCGCACCCTTGAGTGTGTTTTCTCCGAAAAAGTAACACAAAGGGCTCTCACCTGGAGCGTTGAGCCGCAGAATGTCGCATCCGTTGACAAATGGGGCAGAGTGACCGCCCTCGGCACCGGCACGGCAACCGTCACCGCAAAGGGAAACGGATTTTCCGACAGCGTTGAGTTAAATGTTGTCGCCACCCCCTCAATGCACCGACCCACGGGCAAAAAAGCAATCGGCTACAGCGGCAACAGCATTGATGAGGTTGACAATCTGCAAAAAATCGTCACAAAATATCCTCACGGCAGTAAGGGAATCCCCGATTTTGTTGCAGGCGCAAAGGATTACGAAAACTTCCGTACAGCGGTAACCGCCGACGGCGCAAAGTGGGAAATAACCGCTTACGGCGTGCTCCGCACCGATAAAAATGCGCCCACCGCGCGCGACGTTGAGCAACGCTTTATGGGCGACAGATATTTTTATTCGAACAACTCCGAAAAAGCTCCCGTGCTTGCAATTTTCCCCGACGGCAAAAACGGTATCTGGACCGTTATGGAAAGCGGAGTTACACACATTGAAATGGTGAAAATCAGCGGCACGGACAAAGCCGCAATTATGAGCGAAAAAACTCAGGAAAATATCAGCCGTTACGGTCTTGTGCACGAGGCAAATCTCAGCGACGGTGTCTGGCAAGGCACGGAAAGTGACAACGACGGTCTTTGGACATCAATGTACGGTGCGGGTGAGATTATGCGATATGCAACCCTGCGCGATGACCCCGAAGCAACCGAGGAAGAGATTGCCGCCGCAAGAGCCGCCGCATATTCCTCAGCCGAGGCTGTTATCTTGCTTTATTACATTACCATGCGCACAGGCACAACCGAGGCTTATATCCGCAGGCAAACCACAAAAAATATCCCCGGCACAACCGCTGACCGCTGGCTTTCCGCCGATGCACTCGAAAAAGGCGGAAACCCCTCCGTTATGATTCCCGCAAAAAGTCCTGCCGACATTTTCAACGAATCAATGGCAACCTTCACTTTACTCAATTCAACAGCAAGATTCCAAAATAAAGGCTTTTACTCGGCCGTCAGCCCCGATGACTGGTCTGCCCCCACCGCCGACAGCAGCACCGAATACGAAAAGCAGACAAGACTTCTTGAGGGCTTCCCCGCAAGAACATTTTCACTTAAAAAGGATAACATCGCCCTGCCCGACAATATTTACTGGACGGTAAACGCAGACGGCACGGCAACGGGTGTTTCCGACAAAAAGCCGGGTGTCAACGGCTATCTGCTCAACAACGAAAACCTCAGAGGTGTCACCGTTGACGCTTCGGGAAAGGTGCCCGAAAGGCTTTGGAACAACCTTATCGGCGAGGAATATTCGGCAGAAGATATCATCTATAAAACCGACACAAGCGCCGATGAATTAATAGGTCATATGTTTATATTCAAGCTCATATATGACGTTCTCGCACCCGAAGATGCAGAGCTTGAAGCGCTGCTTGCAAATGCCGTTGACCGCCTTGCACAGCACATTTCCGACAACAGTTATATGCTTGTTGATGCAACGGGTCAGCCGACAACCTGGGCGAATTTCGGCAGAAGCCTTTTCTGCACAGGCAGTGCCGTTGCGGAAATTTCGCTTCACGCCCTTGTTCTGCTCAGCATTTTCAAGACCGCCGCTTATATAACGGGTTACGAAAAGTGGGAAAATGAATACAAAATGGCAGCACTTGACCCCGCCTACGAATATGCCGCCGTTTCCGCACAGCACCACGAGAGAATGCTTGCGGCAATGCAGTACACCGCCGCTGATGCAACAATCACACCGCTTGGCAACCTTGTGGGTGCGCTGAAAAACACAGACCTTGTCAAACTGATTTACAGATACATCGTCAATTACTCTAGCGAAGAAATGGCAATGCTTGCTTTTTACACCCTTTTCCACCTTGAGCGTGATGAGGAGCTTCTTGATTATTACAGACAAGCCGCCGACGATTGGTGGATTTCGATAAGCTACAGTGAAAATCCGCTGTGGTACATTATTTATCAGCTTGCCTATCCCGATAAAAATATAAACGACGCTTACGGCAACAACATTGCAAAAACTGCCGTCTGGTCGCTGAGCCGTCACCCCGTTGACACGGTGATGTACCGCGCCTCAAATGACCTGCGTGATGACATCGGTCAGACAAGCATCAATGCTCTTATACCGAATCTGAGGGAATCACTGACATATAACAAAAAAACAAGTCCGGAGCTTATTGCGCTGACAAAAGACTCGGGAATCCCCGACATTGTAATGTATTTCCTCACCGCCGCAAAGCTTGACTGGGCAGTTGCCGCGCCCGATGAGCGCACGTTATACAAATATAACACCAGCTCATATTTCCTCACATCTTATTATAACCCCCGCTGTATGCAGCCTTCAACAACCTATACCCTGCCCTACTGGATGGGTGTTTATCACGGAATTATCGAGAGATAGCGCCAAAATTTACCCGTGCAAAAAGGTTGACAAATGAGAAAAGTGCCGCTATAATTGTAACAACAACTTAACATTTCAAACCGTTGATGCGGAAGTAACGGCAATTATGACTTCACAGAGAGCCCGCGGCGCTGAAAGTCGGGTAAGAAACAGGTTGTCAAATGGGCCGCTGAGGGTGCAGTCAAATGCGTTTTGCGCAAAGTATTCTGCAACGTGTGACATACGTTAGTTGTCGGGGGTATGCTTGTACCCTGCTTAAAGTGCACGGCATTGCCGTGAATCAAGGTGGCACCGCGAATTTTTTCGTCCTTGACAGAAGCCTTATCGGTTTCTGTCAGGGATTTTTTGTTTCAGGAGGAAAATTATGCTTTTAACAAAACGATGGCGTATTTTGATTTGACCAAAACAGATTTTATAAATTACGGAGGAAAACAAAATGAATTTCAACAACATTGAATTTAACACTTACTTTAAAAATTATCCCGATGCAAACGGTTATTTCGGCAGCTACGGCGGCTCTTACATTTCGCCCGAGCTTCAGACGGCGATGAACGAAATCACAGAGGCTTATTTCACAATCTGCAAGTCAAGCAAATTTATCAGCGAGCTTCGCAGAATCAGAAAAGATTTTCAGGGCAGACCCACACCCATTTCTTACCTTGAGCGTCTTTCGGGCTCACTGGGCAATGTTCAGATTTATGCAAAGCGTGAGGACCTTAACCACACGGGCGCACACAAGCTCAATCACTGCATGGGAGAGGCTTTGCTCGCAAAATATATGGGCAAGAAAAAGGTTATTGCCGAAACGGGCGCAGGTCAGCACGGTGTTGCGCTTGCAACCGCCGCGGCATATTTCGGACTTGAGTGTGACATTTACATGGGCGCTGTCGATATCAAAAAGCAGGCACCCAACGTTGCGAGAATGAAGATTCTCGGTGCAAATATTGTTGAGGTGACTCACGGCCTTGCAACGCTTAAAGAAGCCGTTGATGCCGCTTTTGATGCTTACTGCAAAGAATATAAAGATGCCATTTATTGCATCGGCTCGGTTGTCGGCCCCCACCCCTTCCCGATGATGGTACGTGATTTTCAGAGCGTTATCGGCATTGAAGCAAGAGAACAGTTCACATCAATGACGGGCGAGCTTCCCGATGCCGTTGTTGCCTGCGTTGGCGGCGGTTCAAACGCAATGGGTATGTTTGCAGGTTTCCTCAACGACCCCGTTGACATTTACGGCATTGAACCGCTTGGCAGAGGCACCGACCTCGGCGACCACGCGGCAAGCCTGCAATACGGCACAGAGGGCGTTATGCACGGCTTCAACAGCATTATGCTCAAGGATGAAAACGGCGAGCCTGCTCCGGTTTACTCGGTTGCAAGCGGTCTTGACTATCCCTCCTCAGGCCCCGAGCACGCATTTCTGCACGACATCGGCAGGGTTAAATATGACGTTGTAAACGATGACGAAACGATTGATGCTTTCTATAAGCTGTCAAGACTTGAGGGCATTATCCCCGCCATTGAAAGCTCGCACGCCGTCGCTTACGCAATGAAGCTTGCAAAGAAAATGGGCAGAGGCTCAATTCTCGTTAACCTCTCGGGCAGAGGCGACAAGGATATGGATTACATTATTGAAAAATACGGTATCAGATAAAAGCAAAAAGCATTGCTCCGCGGAGCAAGGCTTTTTTATAAAATCAATTCGGCTATTATTGTGTTAGAGATAAGATATCCGTTTTGCGTTAATGAAATTGAGTCACCGTTGTCGGTGACAAGACCGTGTTTTGCAAATTCTTCGGCTTTTTCAATTACTTTGTCGGGAATACCGAAGCCGAAGCGCTCAAGCGTTTTTTTTCGTGACAAGCCTTCTTTCAGACGCAGGGCAAGCATTGCATATTCTTCAAAACCGCCGCCCTCACCGTCATCAACCGGCTTTGCACCGCCGACAAAAGCATCAATATCCGCCTCATAAAAAAATCGTCTGCCGTTTAAAAACGAGTGCGCCGCCGCACCGATGCCGAGGTATTCCTCACACCGCCAGTATTTCAGGTTATGACGGCTTTCGTATCCGCTTTTGGCAAAATTTGATATTTCATATTGCACAAAGCCTGCGTTTTCAAGTGTTTCAGATGCGAAATCATAAAGCTCGCACACCGCATCTTCATCGGGCAGACAAAGTGTTTCCTGCATTTCAAAAAACGGTGTATTTTCTTCAATTTTGAGCATATATGCGCTGATATGCGTTGCGCCGCTTCCGATACAAAAATCAAGACTTTTTTTGAGTGATTCGGGTGTCTGCCCGGGGATGCCGAGCATTAAATCGAGTGAAATATTATTGATTCCCGCTTTTTTTGCGCGGCTGACGGCACGGACAACATTCTCGGTGCCCGACTGCCTGCCGAGCGCCTTTCTTTCGCTGTCAACGGCAGATTGAAGGCCCAGAGAAATGCGGTTTACGCCTGCTTTCGCCAGCAATTCAAAATCAAAGCGGCTGCCGGGTGCCCCCGTGTCCGACGGGTTACATTCAACGGTTATTTCGCTGTCGGGCAACACGTTTGCCGCTTTTATGATGCTCGCAATTCTTTCAGCACCGAGAAGCGACGGTGTGCCGCCACCGAAATAGAGCGTGTCAAAGTAAAGACCCTCTTTTTCGGTCAAAGCCTGACACACCCTGTCGGTATATATATCCGCCCCCTGCTGTGAAAAATTCACCGAGAAAAAATCACAGTAGGGGCATTTTTTTGCACAGAACGGAACGTGAATATACAGTCCCTTTTTATTATCAGTTGTCATCAAGTTTGAGAACAGCCATAAAGGCTTCCTGCGGAACCTCGACGGTGCCGAAGTGCCTCATGCGCTTTTTGCCTTCTTTCTGTTTTTCAAGCAGCTTTTTCTTTCTTGTGATGTCGCCGCCGTAGCACTTGGCGAGAACATCCTTACGCAAAGCCTTAACGGTTTCGCGAGCGATAATCTTGCCGCCGATGCCGATCTGAATGGGAATTTCAAACATCTGGCGCGGAATGTTTTCCTTAAGCTTTTCGGCAATTTTGCGTGCCTTTGAATAAGCTTTTTCGGAGTGAATGATGAATGAAAGTGCGTCAACGATGTCGCCGTTGAGAAGAACATCAAGCTTTACAAGGTCGGAACGGCGGTAATCAAGAGGCTCGTAGTCAAGAGAAGCATAGCCGCGTGTGCGTGACTTGAGCGAGTCAAAGAAATCGTAAATAATTTCGTTGAGCGGCAGTTCATAGTGGATATCAACTCTGTCGGGTGTGATATAATCCATATTTTTGAAAATACCGCGTCTGTCCTGGCACAAATCCATAATTGAGCCGACATATTCCGCAGGTGCGTAAATGTGGGCATTTGTGAAAGGCTCTTCACAGTAAGCGATGTTTGCGGGGTCGGGGTAATGCGTGGGGTTGTCGATTTCAACGACACTGCCGTCGCTCAGGTGCACCTTGTAAACAACGCTCGGAATTGTGGTGACAAGGTCAAGGTCATATTCTCTTTCGAGTCTTTCCTGAATAATCTCAAGGTGAAGCAGACCAAGGAATCCGCAACGGAAGCCGAATCCCAGCGCGCCCGAGGTTTCGGGCTCATAGGTCAGCGCGGCATCGTTTAACTGCAGTTTTTCGAGCGCATCACGCAGATTTTCGTAATCCGCACCGTCGGCAGGATAAACACCGCAGAAAACCATCGGATTAACCTTGCGGTAGCCGGGCAGAGGCTCGGCGGCAGGATTTTCCGCCGTGGTGACTGTATCGCCGACACGGGCATCGCTGACAGTTTTGATGGAAGCGGTGATGTAACCGACCTCGCCTGCGGTAAGCTCTGCGCACGGCTCCATTCCCGTTGCTCGCATATATCCGACCTCAACAACGGTAAACTGAGCGCCCGTTGCCATCATACGCATTGTGTCGCCTGCACGGATTTTTCCTTCCATTATACGCGCATAGACAATTACGCCCTTGTAGCTGTCGTAAATAGAGTCAAAGATGAGTGCGCGCAAGGGCTTGTCATCCTTCGCCTTGGGTGCGGGAATATCGGCAACAATGCGCTCAAGCACCTCACCGACGTTTTCGCCCGTTTTGGCAGAAACGCGCGGTGCCTCAGAGCAGTCAAGACCGATAACATCCTCCACCTCGGCAGAAACACGGTCCGGCTCGGCAGAGGGAAGGTCGATTTTATTGATAACGGGCACAAGCTCAAGGTCGTGGTCAAGTGCAAGGTAGGTGTTGGCAAGTGTCTGCGCCTCAACACCCTGCGAAGCGTCAACAATAAGAATTGCACCCTCGCAAGCGGCGAGTGAGCGCGAAACCTCATAGTTGAAGTCAACGTGGCCGGGGGTATCAATGAGGTTGAGAATATACTCCTCTCCGTCCTTTGCCTTGTAGTTGAGCTTGACGGCGTGCGCCTTGATGGTGATGCCTCTTTCACGCTCAAGATCCATTTTGTCAAGAAGCTGCGCAGTCATATCGCGCTGTGCGACAGAATTTGTCAGCTCAAGCAAACGGTCGGCAAGGGTCGATTTGCCGTGGTCAATATGAGCTATTATACAAAAATTTCTGATTTTATCCTTTGAAACAGCCAAGTTGTTTTCTCCTTATTTACGGGCAAGCTGAACCTCTGCCTCGTATTTTTCTATTTCATCAATCCACTTCATACCCTCGGGAATACCTGCGCGGCGGCAGACCTCTGTCCAGACGGCATCAAAGGGATAAGATTTGAGCTCTTCACTCATTGCAAGCAGACGGCCCGCATTGCCTTCATCCTGAAGCTTTTTCAGTGTTGCGTGCGGCATAAGAAGGGCAAAAAGTAAAGCCTTTCTCATGTTGCGGATACCCGTAGTCCAGGCAAGAACGCGATTGATGCTTGCATCAAAATAATCAAGACCGATAATTACCTTGTCAAGTGCGTCGCAGCGGACAATTTCCTTTGCAATTTCCTTGATTTCGTCATCGAAGGTAACAACGTGGTCACTGTCCCAACGCACGCCTCTGGTTACGTGAAGAGCAACCTTGTCATAGAAAGCAAGCATTGAGGGGATTTTATCCGAAACGACCTCAGTGGGGTGATAGTGACCGTTATCAAGCAGGCAAACCGCCTTACCCGTTGCGGCATAGTTGAGATAAAACTCGTGCGAGCCGACGGTATAGGACTCAACACCGATGCCGAAAACCTTTGATTCAACGGTATCTATAAGATATTTGCTGTCAATTTTCTCCTCAAGAATTTCGTCAAGCGCTGCCTTAAGGCGAAGTCTCGGGCCGAGGCGGTCGGCAGGAGTATCTTTGTATCCGTCGGGAATCCAGATGTTGTTGACACAGGTGATGCCAAGCTCTTTTCCGAAATATTCGCCGACTTTTCTCATTGCTTTGCAGTGGTCAATCCAGAAACGGCGAACCTTTTCATCGGGATGTGAAAGGGTAAGACCGTCTGCCGCCATAGGGTGTGAAAACAGAGTGGGATTTATGTCAAGACCCAGACCGCGCGCCTTTGCAAACTCAACCCATTTTTCAAAATGCTTGGGTTCAAGCTTGTCACGGCTGACGGGTTCATCTGTCACGGCATAAATTGCGTGAAGATTTATCTTTGACTTGCCGGGAACAAGGCTGAGCACCTTGTCGATATCCTGCATAAGTTCCTCGGGTGTTCTTGCTTTGCCGGGATAATTGCCCGTTGCCTGAATTCCGCCCGAAAGTGCGCCGCTGTTTTCAAAGCCGGAAACGTCGTCGCCCTGCCAGCAGTGAATTGAAACGGCTGTGTTGAGCAATTTTTCAATAGCCTCCTCAGTATTGACACCGATTGCCGCATAAGCCTCTTTTGCATAATTATATGACATTTTGTTATCCTCCCTGTTAAATCTTTTCTTCAATAACGGATGAGTCAGTCTGACCTATCCACATATTTTCCCATTTCTGACCTGCGATTTTTTCACAGATTTGCTTTTCTTCATCGCTTGCCTCTGCCTTGCCCGTTTCTTTTTTCTCTTTTATCAGGCGTCTGATAAGGTCAAGGTCATTGCCCGTCATTTTGTAACGGTAGTTCATAATGTAGTTGAAAATCATAAACACAACGGGCAGAACAATGAAAGTAAGATTGATTCCCCTGACCGCCGAAGCGCTCTGAACAAAGCTTTCACTCTGACCCGTGACAAAACCGAACGCTTTGAGCACGAAGCCGACAATGGAAGCCATAAAGCCGCTGACTGTCTTTTTAATGAAAGACGAGAAGGTTGCAATGACACCCTCGCGGCGGCGACCGGTGATAAGCTCGTCAACGTCGGTGACATCGGGCTGAATGTTGGTGTTGACAAAGCCGGGACCCGAAAATCCGATGTTATAAAGTGCGGCGCTGAGCACAAGCAGCCACAGTCCCGTTTTCGGGGTTACGAAAGCGTTGAGAACAATGCCGAGAATCATTACAGGGGTAAGAAGCTTGCCGCAGAACTGTTTGCCGAAACGCTTTGTCAGCCAGTAGTTAAGCGGGAAACCGCTCGCCTCGGCAGCACCGTTGAGCGAGGTGATGATGTTGAATTTATCCCAGCGCTTCGCAATGTATTTGATGAAATACTGGTCGGCGTTTGAATAAAATCCCTTTGCCATCATATAGAAAAGGCTCATAAGGAAATACTGTCTGAAAGCCTTGTTTTTGAACACCAAGCGGTATTCGTTAAGCGGCTCTCTGTAATTCATCGGCGGCAGACGCATACCGAGCGATGACGGCTCTTTTGTCATTTTGAATGTAATCAGAAGCGGCAACGAGAACCAGAGGCAGAGAATAAGACCGAGGAACATAAACTTTGTTCGCATTCCGCTGTTGAAAGCCTCCGTGTTGACAAAGCCGGTTGAAAGCGAAACCAACAGGAATGAAGAGGTCATACCCACGGAATTCATAAGGTACTGCACGGCATTATACTGCGTGCGGATGAAATATCCGGGTGCAATTTCGGGCAGCATTGCCGTGTGCGGCACGCAAACGAGAGTGTATGCAGTGTTATAAAGCAGATAAGCCACGATGTAGTAAATCATTGTGTAGGTGGGGTTATTGAGTCCCGAAATGCCGAAAGAATTCCAGAGGCAGAAATATGAAAAAGCAATCGGCAAAACGCCCCACAGCAGGTAACGTCTGTGTCTGCCGTATTTTGAGCGCGTGCGGTCGGTTATGATACCCATTGCGGGGTCGGTTATTGCATCCCAGATTTGTGCAAAAAGGATTACAAGACCCGCTTGCGCGGAATCAAGACCCTCAACCTCGGTAAGATAGGACAGAAAATAAAGCGAAATGATATATCCGCCGCCACCGAACAAAATGCTGGCGCTGTTGTAGCCGAGCATCGGTTTTATGTATTCGAAGGTGTTGCCCTCAATACCGATTGCGGTTTTGAGTTTTGCACCGAATCCGTTTAATTTCATAACCCACCTCAAAATTCACATATACATAATTGATTTTAACAAAATGCTCGCGTAAGGTCAATATTATTTTAATATATAAAACAAAAAATTCCGACGGGGCAACCTCCGTCGCAAAATTTGTGTTGATTATAAAAACAGCGATGAAACAATTTCAGAGTAAATCCTGACCGCATCTTTAAGAAAATTGTCACGAATTTTTTCCACCTGATATTCGTCGGCGGCATAAACGGTCAGTTTCATCAGAACATCGTTTTTGTTTCTGACCGTGAGGGTAACGTTAAAGCCCTTTTCAAATCGCTCAACCTCAATTGTGTTTTCGCTTTTTCGTCTTTCCATTGCCTGCAGAAGCACCGCGTCTTCATAAGCACGCTCACGCACGGAAAGCGGAATTTCCTTTTCAAGCTCGGCAACTGCCGACTTGCCTTTTTCGGTAAGATACAGCTGCTTTTCGTCGCCGTCACCGTCAAGGCGGATGTTTTCATCCTCAATAAGTGCGTCGATTGCCTGAGTAGTGTCAAAATAGTTGGCAAGACCGTGGATTACAAGAGAATCCGTAAGGCGAGAAAGCGTGGGAGCATCATCAAGCTGATTCAAAAGAAAAACAATTAAAATTTTAATCTGAAAAAAGCTTCTCAGACCACCTAATTCTATACCCTCTGAAAAAGTGTTAAAGTTGTCGCGCTCACTCATTTTCAGCCTTCCTCTCTCTGAGTTCCTGCTGAATTTTATCTTTCTTTTTGCCCGTGTAGTCATTGAACACCATGGGTATTGCGGCGGTGGCAAGACCGATGAGCGGAATAATCGTAATCATGAAAAACAGACCGTTACGCACACCGTCGGGCTGATTGAGCTCAGGCACATCGTTAACCGGCTGAACAAAGCCGATATAATCGAGCACAAGGCTTGTTATAAAGGTTGAAATGCCCGCAGTAAGCTTGCTGATAAAAGTCTGGCAGGCAAAGCAGACACCCTCGGAGCGTTTGCCCGTTTTGTATTCAAGATAATCGACACTGTCGGCAACAAGGGCATAAGTGATAACGTTGAAAATGCCCAGCGGTAAGCCGATTATCACAAGCAGAACAAGCAGCAGATAAATATTTGTATAGCCCGTCAGGTAGAAAATACCGTGAGCAACGGCACCGAAGATTGCCGCGCCGATATAGATTGCCTTAAGCGAAAAACGCTTGCGAAGCACGGGCATGAGTGCCATGGCGGCAAGCATACCGATACCGATTGCAACGGTCATAACCGTCATTACCAAGTCCTTGGGCAGTATTCCCGTATCCTCAAGAAGATATGTCGAAATATAGCTGCCCGCCGTCTGCACCATCATCATTGTTGAGCCGAGAACGCTCGCAACAATGAGCAGAAGCAGGGGCTTGTTTTTGAAAAATGCCGAAACGATATCTTTGGTTGTTGATTTTTCGCGGGGCTGTTCGATTCTTTCCTTTGTTCCGAAGAACGCAAGTGAGGAAAGAGATGCTCCGACAAGCGCAAACACAAGACCCGAGATGAAATAGCCCTGCTTTACGCCGATTGCGGTGCGAAGCACGGGAACAAGCAGCGTGGGAACAATGCCGCCGATTGTGCAGAAAATTCTTGCAGTCGAAAGCAGCTTCGTTCTTTCGCTTTCAAGCGGAGAAACAACCGAGCTCATGCCCCAGAAGGGAACATCCTGAATTGTAAAACAAACACCCCAGATAAGATATGTAGCGTATGCATAGGCAAGACGTCCGCCGTATTCGAGGTCGGGAACATAGAATAACAGAGCGGTTGTTATTGCAATGAGAACGGGTGAAAACAGCAGATAAGGACGGAGTTTGCCGAACTTTGTGCGTGTTTTATCAACGATGATACCCATAATCGGGTCATTTGCCGCATCAAAAATTCTTGCAACAAGAATCAGCACACCCGCATCGGCGGGGCGAAGCTGCGCAGCATCGGTGTAGAAAATAAGCAGAAACATTGACATCATGTTATAAATCATGCTTCTTCCGAAGCCCGCTGTCGAAAAGCTTGCAAGCTCACTCGTTTTAAGATATTTCTCTTTCATTTCACATAGTCTCCCGTATTATTTCTTTTTATATTTTCTTCCCTTTATGTCCTTAGCAGGGTTGCGGTTGGGGTTTATCGGCTTGCCGTAGCGGCCGCGCTCAAGACATTCTTTTGTGATGAAGCGCTCTTTCGTTGCCCACAGACCGCAAAGGTTTGACCAGCCCTCACAGTAAGCGCGGTAGTAGGATACATTCTTTTCTTTTCTCAGTTTTACGAAATAAGGTGTGTTGCACCAGATTGTTGACGGCAACGCAATAACAAACGGCCAGAGCGGACCGAGAATTGCCGACTGGATTGTGTGGCCGTATTCGTGAATACGCATATCGTGGCGACGGTCATCCTTGACATTGGTGTTGATGAAAATGAACATACCCAGTGACACTCCGCCGAAATTTTTACGGCTTATGTATGAAATGTAGGAGTTGTGGAATTTTTCCTGTTCTCTGCCGTGGGCTTTTGCCGCAAGAAAACCGATAAGGCCCACAAGATTCTGCGGAAGTCCCCATGTGAATTGCCAAAAATAAAACAAAATTTTTCTTAATACTTTCATATTCTCGTCACCTTTTTTTCAATTAAATATTATGTTAGCATAATCCGACAGTAATTGCAAGTTGCATTTTTTGATAAAATATGCATAAAAACAGAAAAATATGCACAAATTATGCACTGTTTTTACTCGGATATATATTAAATAAGTTTATTTATACAAAAACGCTTGACTTTTTGCTTTATTGTGCTTATACTTATGCACATATTTCTTATAAAAGGTAGTGTTATCATTGGCAGTTAAAAAGATTTTTATTGACGGTAAGGAGGGCACAACGGGTCTTCGTATTTTTGACAGACTCAGCGCCCGTGAAGACATTGAGCTTATCACCCTCCCCGAGGAGAAAAGAAAAGATATTGACTGCCGCAAAGCTGCGCTCAACTCCTGCGACATCGCTTTTCTCTGCCTGCCCGATGCGGCGGCAATCGAGGCGGTTTCACTTGTGGAAAACGAAAATGTGCGCATCATCGACACATCAACCGCTCACCGCACAAATCCTGACTGGACCTACGGTTTTCCCGAGCTTGACGGAAGCTTCCTCGCATCGCTCAAAACCTCAAAACGTGTTGCGGTGCCCGGCTGTCACGCAAGCGGTTTTATTGCACTTGTTTATCCGCTTGTAAAAAACGGAATAATCCCCGCCGACGCATTGCTGACCTGCCACTCGGTCACGGGTTACAGCGGCGGCGGAAAGAAAATGATTGCCGAATACGAAAAAGACGCACGCGACGTGCTTCTTGATGCTCCCCGTCAGTATGCGCTGGCACAACAGCACAAGCATCTGCGTGAAATGAGCGCAATAACGGGACTCGAAAACCACCCCGTTTTCTGCCCGATTGTTTCCGATTATTATTCGGGAATGTGTGTAACCGTGCCGCTCTTCAAGGCAAATCTTGCACAGGGCAAAACTTTTGAAGATGTCAGAAACTGCTACGCCTCACTTTACAAAAATGAGTTTGTGCGTTTCGGCGGCGAAATCGGCGAAGGCGGCTTCATTGCCGCAAACACGCTTTCGGGCAAAGACTATATGGAAATTTTTGTTGAGGGAAATGACGACAGAGCGTTGCTTATTGCTCGCTTTGATAACCTCGGCAAAGGCGCTTCGGGCGCAGCGATTGAATGTCTGAACATTATGCTCGGCACGGAAGAGTGCACGGGACTTGACTTATAAACAGAAGACAGGAGTAGAATTTATGAAAAAGATAAACGGCGGAATCTGCGCCGCAAAAGGCTTCAAAGCAAGCGGCGTTCACTGCGGAATCAGAAAGAACAGAAGCAAGAAAGACCTTGCACTTGTTATGAGCGACACAAAGGCGGCTGCCGCCTGCACATATACACAGAACCTTGTTAAAGGTGCCCCCCTTGTTGTGACAAAGGCAAACATTGCCGACGGCTATGCAAGGGCAATCATCTGCAACTCAGGCAACGCAAACACCTGCAACGCAGACGGCATTGAAATTGCCGAAAAGATGTGTCTTGCTCTTGCAAACGAAGCAAACATTGACAAAACCGACATCATCGTCGGCTCAACCGGCGTTATCGGTCAGCCCCTCGATGTAAGTGTTATAGAGGCGGGCCTCCCCTCCCTTGTCGCAAATCTCGGCAACGGTGAAAGTGACGCATCCGATGCCGCAGAGGCAATTATGACAACCGACACGGTTAAAAAAGAACTTGCCGTAAGCTTTGAAATCGGCGGTGTGGAGTGCCGTATGGGCGGCATTGCAAAGGGTTCAGGTATGATTCACCCCAATATGGCGACAATGCTCGTTTACATCACAACCGACTGTGCCATCACCCCCGAAATGCTCCGCAAAGCTCTCAGCGAAGATATCAAAACATCTTTCAATATGGTAAGTGTTGACGGCGACACATCAACCAACGATATGTGCGCCATCCTTGCAAACGGCGCGGCAGGCAACAAGGAAATCAATGCCGAGGGCGAAGCTTTCGACACTTTTGCCGAAGCTCTGCACACAATTACCGTTGCTCTTTGCCGTATGATTGCCGCTGACGGTGAGGGCGCAACAAAGCTTCTTGAATGCATCACAACCGGCGGTGCCGATTATCAGACAGCCGCAACCGTCGCAAAAAGCGTTATCTGTTCATCCCTGCTCAAAGCCGCAATGTTCGGCGCAGATGCAAACTGGGGCAGAGTGCTTTGCGCAATCGGTTACAGCGGTGCGGCGGTAGATGTTAACAAAATTGATGTTTCGTTTGAATCCGCGGCAGGCAGAATTGATGTCTGCGTTGACGGTATGGGCATTGAATTTTCCGAAGAAACAGCAAAAGAGGTTCTTACACAAAACGAAATCAAAATTCTCGTTGACCTCAAATCCGGCGATGCAAGTGCAACCGCCTGGGGCTGTGACCTTACTTACGATTACGTCAAGATTAACGGCGATTACAGAACATAAAAGGAGAAAATAAAAATGGAGTTTTCAAATCAGAAACGCGCAGAGGTGCTTGTTCAGGCACTTCCCTATATTCAGGAATACAGCAATAAAATCATTGTTATCAAATACGGCGGAAACGCCATGATTAACGACGAACTCAAAAATGCCGTTATGCGCGACATCGTGCTGCTTAACCTTGTCGGAATCAAGGTCGTTCTCATTCACGGCGGCGGCCCCGAAATCACCGATATGCTCAACCGTGTCGGCAAAGAAAGCAAGTTCGTCAACGGTCTTCGAGTAACGGATGAAGAAACAGCCGAAATCGTTCAGATGGTGCTTGCAGGCAAGGTGAACAAAAACCTTGTCACACTCATTGAAAGCATCGGCGGCAAAGCAATCGGACTTTCCGGAATGGACGGCGGTCTTATTGAAGCAAAGCCCGTTTCCGAGGAGCTCGGTTTTGTCGGCGAGGTTGCAAACGTCAATCCTCAGCCGATTCTTGACCTGCTTGAAAAAGGATATATCCCCGTTGTTTCAACAGTCGGCTGCGACGCAGACGGTAAGGTTTACAATATTAATGCAGACACTGCCGCCGCAAGAATTGCCGGCACACTCAAGGCAGAAGGCTTTATCTCAATGACCGACACCTGCGGCATTTTAAGAGATATGAACGACACTGCCTCCCTTATCCCCAAAATTTTCGTCAGCGAAGCTCCCCAGCTTGTTTCCGAGGGCATTATCTCCGGCGGTATGATTCCCAAGGTTGACTGCTGCATTGAGGCTATCCGCCGCGGCGTCAACAAGGTTTTCATCATCGACGGCAGAGTTCCCCACTCAATTCTTATCGAACTTTTCACCGACGAAGGTATCGGCACAATGTTCGTTCAGCGCTGAAAAATTCAAAACGTTTTAACACCGTGTTAAGAAAGCTGTGATAATATGAACTTAAAGCAACTTGACAAAGAATTTGTTGCAAACACCTACGCGCGTTTCCCCGTTGAATTTGTCAACGGCAAAGGTTCTTTCCTTTATGACGAAACGGGCAAAGAATATATCGACCTCGGCAGCGGCATTGCCGTCAACACCTTCGGAATCTCAGATGATGAGTGGGTTGCCGCTGTTACAAAACAGCTCGGCGCACTTCAGCACACCTCCAACCTTTACTACACCGAGCCCTGCGTAACGCTTGCAAAAATGCTTTGCGAGCGCACGGGTATGAAGAAGGTTTTCTTCGGAAACTCAGGCGCAGAGGCAAACGAGGGCGCAATCAAAGCCGCCCGCCGCTGGGCTTTTGTCAACAAAGGCGAGGGTCATCACACAATAATTACGCTTAAAAATTCGTTCCACGGCAGAACAGTCACAACGCTTGCCGCAACGGGTCAGGATTCTTTCCACACCGAGTTTATGCCTTTTACCGAAGGCTTTGTCTATGCTGACCCCGCTTGTCCCGAAGATGTTGCAAGACTTGCCGAGGAAAACGACTGCGCCGCAATTATGATTGAGCTCATCCAGGGCGAGGGCGGTGTTTGTCCGCTCACCCCCGAGTTTGTTGCCGCGGTGAAAAAGACCGCAGAGGAAAAAGATCTCCTCATCATCGTTGACGAGGTGCAGACTGGCAACGGCAGAACGGGCGAGCTTTACGCTTTTATGAACTATGACCTCACACCTGACATTGTGTCGACCGCAAAGGGTCTCGGCGGAGGCCTGCCCCTCGGCGCCGTAATGCTCGGTGAAAAGGTTCAGGACATTTTGGCCGCAGGTACCCACGGTTCAACCTTCGGTGCAAACCCCGTCTGCTGTGCAGGTGCAGTCAATGTTCTGAGCAGACTTGACGACGCTCTGCTCAACGAGGTCAAAGAAAAATCCGACTACATTATTTCAACCCTTTCCGCTGTCAAAGGTGTCAAAAGCATTGCAGGAATGGGTCTTATGCTCGGCATTGAATGCGAAAAGCCGGCAAAAGAAATCATCGCCGCCTGCCTTGAAAGAGGCGTTCTTGTGTTGAGCGCAAAGCAGAAGGTAAGACTTCTTCCCGCTCTTAACATTCCGTTTGACACTCTGCGCAAAGCTGTTGAAATTCTGGCAGAGGTTATTGCAGAATAATTTTGGAGAGAAAATAACTATGAAAAAGATTTTATCAATCGCTTTAACCGTTCTTGCTTTTTCTCTTGTTTTCACCCTTATTGCCTGCAACGGCAAAACCGAAGAAAACACCACCACGGTCGAAAGCGGTGAAACAAAAAATGCTTCCGAAGAAGCAACGGAACCCGGAATTTACACGGAGCTTGCCGAAAAAACAAACACCGACAGCGGCAATTCCGCCGTTGCTGACACCCACATTCCGGTAAGCTACAATATTATTCCCGACACTTCCGAAAAAACAGATGCAGACTCAGCCACCGTTACCGGCATAACCTCGGGTGCACATTTTCCCGACAAAACAGAGCGGACAACAAGAGAATCCAAAACAACAGCCACAACCAAAAAAGTAACAACAACCAGAAGAGCGGCAACGACCACCAAGCCTAACCAAACCGCCGTTGTCACCGCAACCGATTCAAGCGGCAACCTTTTCACGGTTTATGTTTCAGAGGTAAACTAACTAAAAACACCCCGCCTCAGCTGAACAGGTCCAGTAAAAACGGACAATGAAAAAAAGAACCTCCTATGGTAGAATTAAAATAGCTACCATAGGAGGAAATTTTATGCCCAGAAGTTACAGACACATCAAAGAATATGAAAAAGAAATATTAGAATTAAAGAA
>JAZNVG010000043.1:0-5053 GCA_045592705.1 Acutalibacteraceae bacterium
CTTGCGTTCGCCTTTCCAGTTGGTGTATCTGAAAACCGAGTACCAAGTGCCGCTTTCTTCGTTTTTATATACCGGCATTTAATTTTCAAGCTCCTTTCTGATATAGTAAAGTCTTTCATTAAAATACTGTCGGTTAACTCTACCGGTGATGGTGATATAACCCATATTGCTCAACTCCTCGTTGAGCATTCTTACGATTCTGTAAGCGTAGGATATTGAGATGTCAAGTTCTTCTGCAATATCGCTCGCTTTCATAAAGCCTTTTTCCATTCTGAATATTTCTCCTTTCAATTTATTTTTTATTTAGAATGGTTGTTTGCCGTTCTGCCCGAAGTTCGAGTTCCGACAGGCACTCCTCATATTTCTACGGGCGCTGTGCCGTCAACTTTTAAGCTGCGCTCGCTTTCTTTTAAGAAAGGTCTTGGCGGTTTGTTCTCGTCGGACGGTCATTCTTTTGTAGTTAGAATACTAAACTAAATTGTTTATGTTATCTGTATTATACTAAACAAATCTGCTTATGTCAAGTTTTTGTGTTAACAAACTTAAACAAAACTGTTAAGTTTTTGTTAAAGCATATTGACATCACTAAACATATTTGCTATACTACAGTCAAACCCGACGAAAAGGAGTGCTTAATATGGCAATCGGTGAAAGAATAAACTACTTACGCAACTATCTCGGAATGACACAGAAATATCTCGGATTGGAAATCGGATTTCCCGTTGCATCTGCCGATGTCCGTATTGCACAGTATGAAACCGGTTCAAGAACACCCAAGGCTGAAATAACGGCAGCTATTGCGGACGCACTCGGAGTTGCACCCGAAGCGTTGAATGTTCCCGATATTGACAGCTATATCGGACTGATGCACACTCTTTTTGCGTTGGAAGATATTTACGGACTGACAATAGATGAGTCTGACGGAGAAATTTGTATTAAATTAAATAAAGAAAATAAAGATACATCTAATATTCTTCCTATGCTCTCTGCTTGGAAAGAGCAGGCGGATATGCTCAGGGCAGGAAAGATTGACATTCACGATTACAACAAATGGAGATATAATTTCCCGAAGTACGACAACACTCAGAAATGGGTGAAAATTCCTATCGACCTTTCAGACGAACTTAAATAAGAATAAAAAAATAACGACAAAAAACCCTTAACCGTG
The DNA here is from genome assembly GCA_045592705.1 of Acutalibacteraceae bacterium. GTDB lineage: Bacteria > Bacillota > Clostridia > Oscillospirales > Acutalibacteraceae > CAG-177. The sequence goes on from JAZNVG010000043.1 coordinate 1,169, forward strand.
ATAATCCACAGTTAAGGGTTTAGTCGTTTATTGCAGAAATTTTATGAGCTTGATAACCTGCAAGCCAACGGGAAATCGGAATAATAACTCCCGGGTCGTGTTATCAAAGTGTTATCAAAGGGATTTTCTGAACCCTGAAAGCCTTGATTTTACTGGGGTTTGGCTCTTTAGGGAATTATTCCCACTCTACCGTGGCGGGGGGCTTTGCGGTGATGTCGTAAACTACGCGGTTAACGCCGTCAACCTCATCCGTGATGCGTTTTGAAGCGGTTGCAAGAACGGGGTAGGGGATTTTTGCCCACTCTGCTGTCATGAAATCTTCGGTAATGACTGCACGCAGAGCAACGGTGTAATCGTAAGTTCTTGCGTCGCCCTTGACGCCGACACTCTTGACATCTGTGATGATTGCAAAATACTGCCTGATAACCTTGTTGAGTTCTGCTTTTTCAATTTCCTCGCGGAAAATTGCGTCGCAGTCACGAAGGATATCGAGCTTTTCTTTTGTGATTTTGCCAAGGCAACGGACTGCAAGACCGGGACCGGGGAACGGCTGTCTTACAACAAGAGCCTCGGGAAGGCCAAGCTCACGGCCGACCTGACGGACTTCATCTTTGAAAAGGTCACGAAGAGGTTCTACAAGACCTTTGAAATCAATCTTTTTGGGCAGACCGCCGACGTTGTGGTGGCTCTTAACAAGTTTTGCATCGCCGACACCGCTTTCGATAATGTCGGGATAAATGGTGCCCTGCATAAGGTAGTCAACCTTGCCGATTTTCTGAGCTTCCTCTTCAAAAACGCGGATGAACTCCTTGCCGATAATCTTGCGCTTTTTTTCGGGGTCGGTAACGCCTGCAAGCAAGCCGAGGAATCTGTCTTCCGCGTCAACACAGACAAGGTTCATATCGAAATGACCCTCAAAAGCTTCTTTAACAAGCTTGCCTTCATCCTTGCGCATCAGACCGTGGTCAACGAAAACGCAGGTGAGGTTTTTACCGATTGCCTTGCTGAGAAGAGCGGCACAGACAGAAGAGTCAACACCGCCGGAAAGGGCGCAAAGCACTTTTTTATCGCCGAGCTCGGCACGGTATTTTTCAACAGAAGCCTGAGCAAAGTTGGACATTGTCCAGTCGCCGGAGCATTTGCAGATGTCATAAAGGAAGGTCTTGAAAAGCTCGCCGCCGTAGGTAGCGTTGCTCAATTCGGGATGGAACTCAATGGCGTAAAGATTTTTGTTTGCATTTTCAATTGCGGCGCAGGGGCAGTTTTCTGCGGTTGCAACAACCTTGAAGCCTCTGGGCGCCTTGGTGATGCAATCGTTATGCTCTGCATCGGCGGAGAAAGTCTTTTTCTTGAAGTTTGCGAAAAGTGTGCTCTTGCGGACGCGGACGTTGATGTCACGGTTATTGTTTTCTTTTGCGCCGACTTCGCCGCCGTTAAGGTAAGCCACGAGATGTGCGCCGTAACCGATGCCGAGAACGGGAATGCCAAGCTTGAACAGTTCTTTGTCGCAAAGCGGTGCGCTTTCAGCATAAACGCTCTTGGGACCGCCCGTGAGGATGATGCCTTTGTAGTTTTCGTTTTTGATTGCATCAATTGTGGTTTTACAGCTTTTAATTTCGGCGTAAACGTGAAAATCTCTGACGTGGCGGGCGATAAGCTGGTTGTAAGGACCGCCGAAATCGAGCACGAGAATTTTTTCGTTCATGGCTTTCATCCTTTCTTTTATATGTTTTTAAAATAATTGATTTATGAATTACTGATAATTATACTACTGTCAATATTTGTATGTCAATAATTTGTAAAACAAAAAACAAAAAAATTAGTTATTCACCTTGAAAACGTTGGTTTTTATGGTATAATTTAAACAACGAAAGGAAGGTTTTTATTATGAACAAAACACTCAAACGCATTATTTCCGTTGCGCTTTGTGCGCTGCTGCTTGTTGCGGTTTTTGTCCCCGCTTTTGCGGCTGATGAAGACACCGCTGCACTGAAATTCGGCAGAAACGGCAAATTCAAAATTCTTCAGGTCGCTGATTTGCAGGATTCGGAAATGCCTTACCCCGCAATGATTAAGGCTCTCGAAAAAATCCTTGATAAATCCAACCCCGACCTTGTTGTGCTCACCGGTGACAACATTGCCGGCGGCAGCTGCGAAACTCTTGAAGAGGCCGAGGCTGCAATTGCAGCTTTTATGGCTCCCATTGTTGAGCGCTCAATTCCCTTTGCCGTTACTTTCGGTAATCACGACGATGAGGGTGCCGCTTCCAAAGAAGACCAGCTCGCAATTTATCAGACATATCCCGGTTGCCTGAGCACAGATGATAACCCCGAGCTTACCGGCTGTGCCAACAACAGTCTTCCCGTTCTTTCCTCTGACGGCAAAAAGGTTGCCTTCAATGTCTGGATGATTGACTCCAACACTTACGATGAGGTTAACGGCGGCTACGATTATGTTCACGAGGATCAGATTGCTTGGTATAAGGAAACATCCAAGAAGCTTGAAGAAGAAAACGGCGGTCTTGTTCCCTCAATCGCATTCCAGCACATTGTTGTTCCTGAAATTTATGAGCTTATGTGGGAATGTGATTTTGAAAGCGACATCACAGCAAACTACAATGGCCAGAATTATTATCTTCTTTTTGATAAGGATGCCGATGTTGAAGGCTTTGTGCTTGAAGGACCCTGCCCCTCCAACACAAACGGCGGCGAAATGGCAGCTTTCCTTGAAAGAGGCGATGTGCTTGCAACCGTTTGCGGCCACGACCACATCAACGAATACGTTGCCGATTATAAAGGTGTTGACATTATCTGCACACCCGGTATGACTTTCAATTCTTACGGCAGATATATGGTGCGCGGTTGCCGTCTTTTCACAATTGACGAGTCTGACACCTGGGATTACGAAACAGAAATGATTCATTATATCGATGTTTTTAACCCCATCAGCGGTGTTTTCAATGCTCTTTATTACGGTACAGATCTCTACACCTATCTTGATCCCGTTTTCTCGGTTTTCCCGTCTTTTAATGAGATTTCCGAAAAAGTAAACGGTATTGTCGGTACATATTACAACTACATCAACGAAACAATCAGCAGAATTTTCTGATTTGAGGCGTGATTTATGAAGAACAGCAAATGCAAAAGAATTCTTGCCTTTCTGTTGGCGTTCATAATGATTTTTACCGTTGCGCCAACAGTTTTTGCAACGGACAATCTGCCGACTGAGGATGAATCCTTGTCAGGCGAAACAACGTTGCCCGAGGGAGATACATCGACGGATGAAACTGAGCAGGAAGAAAATAACGGCGCGGTTGCAACGCTGACACTTGCGTCGCAGGTTTATGTCTGGCCTGTTTCCGGACACACCTGGCTTTATGTCGAAAATCTTACGGATGAGCCGATGCAGGTCGGTCTTTACACCGTTCCTGCCGGTGAGGGTGTGTCGCTCGGCACGTTCTCTTTCTCGGTTTTTGACGGCTGGGGCATTTATTATAATCTTGAATGTTACCGCACAAACCGTGACGAAGATTTTTATGACTGTACCCGTATTACAACCGAGCTTGATGCGACAGGACTTGAAAGGCTTAATGCCGCGCTGATGAGTTACCCGAATATGTGGGGCTTGTATATGAACTGTATGGGCTTTGCCTTTGCTGTTTGGAATGCAGTTACCGGCGATTTTTTTGTTCCTTTGATTCTGCCGCCTTTTGCGCTGTTTCAGGTAATGGCGCACAGTGATTCAACAAAGGGTCTTAAAATGTGTGACGTTCCTGCCGAAAAGGTTTATAAGCAAAGAGGTAACGGAAACTCCGCTTATCTCGAACCCGTCGGCTCGTGGACTTTGTCGCTTTAATATTGCAAAAGAAAACGCGTCACCGTGCGG
>JAZNVG010000044.1:0-81394 GCA_045592705.1 Acutalibacteraceae bacterium
GGTAGGAATTATTGATGTCGGCGGCGGATTAAGAGGAAATTATGTGAGCGGTATTATTGATTATCTTCTTGATAATTCTATTGATATTGACTATTGTTTGGGCGTTTCTGCAGGAAGTGCGAACCTTATAACATATATAGCCGGTCAACGCGGACGATTAAAAAGTTTTTATGAGAACTATTCATTTGAAAAGCAATACATGAGTATAGGTAACTATTTCAGCAAAGGAATGTATATCAACCTTGATTATATTTATTCCGATATAACAAACAGCTACGGTAAAAATCCATTGGACTTTGAAGCCATAATGAAGTCACCTAAAAAGTTTGTTGCTGCAGTAACGGATGCACAGACCTCTGAACAAAAGTATTTTTATAAAAGCGATTTCGCCCACGATGATTTTACTCTGTTGAAGGCGAGCTGTGCATTACCTATATTAACCCGTCAGCCTGTTTTGTTTAAGAACGGAAAATATTTCGACGGTGGCATCTCCGACCCGATTCCGTATAAAAAAGCATTTGATGACGGTTGCGATAAACTGATTATCTGTCTGACACTTCCTATTAACTATAAGAAATCAGCTTTTCCCAAATGGCTTGTTAAATTATTACTTTTTAAATATCCGCAAATTGCAAAGGCTATAACAATGTCACACACATTATATCATAATAGGATAAATGAAATTCTTAAACTTGAAGAACAAGGCAAAGTGTTGATACTTTATCCTAAAGATTGTTTCGGAATTAAAACAGCGACAAGAAACAAAATCGGGTTAAACAAATTGTATCAGCTCGGATATAAGGATGCGGAGAAGATAGAAAAGTTTTTGAATTTAGCCAAGAATTAAAAGCCCGACAAATTTCAATTTATCAAACACAACCATTTGAACATTTTAAATAATCAAGGACATTGCCCGACAGTAAAAACTGTTCTGAGCAATGTCCTTTTTGTTCTTAAAACCATCAAAAAACGGTATTTTTCAGCCGATAATGTTCAAATAATGTCCAAGCGATGAAAACGGAGATAAAGAAAAAAGCTGAAACCGTTGTATATCAACGATTTCAGCCTTTCTGAAGATGGTACGGATGTTTATAAGGGATTTACTCAAAATATAAGTGAATCCGTCTTTAAACATAGTATAACACATTTCTGCTGTTGCATAATAATTATGACAAATAAAAAACTATTGCAACTTTAAAAACTAAAACATTTGATATAAAAACGTTTTATAATTATGAAAGCTTCATTACAAGGTCTATGATGGGCTGAATAAAGGTTTCTGTGAAAAAAGTTGCGATTGTGGTAAAGAAATTAATGACAGGCTGAAAAATCTTTGCTATTCCCGTCGGCTCTGGTTCAGGACCTGTTATTCTGTAACTAAAGGATATCTCAACACCTGAAACCAAATAACTGTTTGGCTGATACTTATCATATTCCATATAAAAAATAACATTATCCTCTTTGTCTGTGGCAGCCTCTAATGTTACAGGAACATGTCCAAAAGCAGAAATCGCATACCCTTCTTTAGTATAAATATAGATTTTCGAGGAATAGCTTCCGCCAAGTTCAAACACTTCTGCTCGCTGCGGATTAACGGAATTATTGTTTCTATACCACGCATCAAATGAATCTTGTCTAATTTCAAGACCTTCGGTGTTAACGGTGAAAAACTCCATAAACTCTTCAGGTGTCTTGCCTGCAATATCACTGTCAAAGGTGATATCAACCGAACTGATAAGTTTAATCGGACCTGTCGGTGCATAATTAAATCTGATTTCGATATAATCTCCGCTTATACCGTCCTCGGAATGTATTGTATACTCGGGTTTTCTGCTGTTTACATCATTTTCAATAAGAACTTTTCTTCTCACAGTAACGCCATCTGTGAGTTCATCAACAACAGCAGGCAGAATATAACCTTCCTTCGGATAAAGGTAAATCGTTGACCTAACGCCAATACCATAAGTATAAACATCAATATAAGCGTTATTAGTGCCGTTATTTGTGTCCGCAATGAATTTATCCTGTCTGATTTCAAGACCCGGTGTAACAACCTCTATAAAATTCTCATAATCATCGGGAGTCAGACCTATCATTGAATCTGTATCAACATTCACCTCTATGCCCGTTATTTTCTGAGTATCTGTAGCGAATGCAATTATAGAAATTGTCGAAGCAACTATAATAAATGCAAGAATTAAAGATATTGTCTTTTTCATTGTGTAACCTCCTGATTAATTGTTGCTGAATTAATTGATATTTGTATTATAGCACTACATTGCAAAAAACACAACCTACTTAACAACTTTACAGTTTTATGCTGAAAGTGTCATAGTAGGTTAATACTTTGATGCAAAAATAAAAATTGAGTATTCATAGGCAAATCCCTTATGAATACTCAATATGGTCCGAGTGGCGAGACTTGAACTCACGGCCTCTTGACCCCCAGTCAAGCGCGCTACCAACTGCGCCACACCCGGATATTCGGTTTTTTGTTGAGCTTTGTAACTCAACGAAAGCTATTATAACACAGAAACAAAAAATGTCAACCATTTTTTTACTTTATATTTTAAATGTTTTTTCACAGCGGGTGCCTGTTGTTCTGTTACGAACAACAGGCACCTTTTAATTTTTATCCGCGCCATTTCTCGTTTGATTTCGGCAACAGTCCCGAAATCACCTTGTCTGCTTTTTCTTTATCTGCGTTTTCCTTGTCAAGATTCATTTTGAGCACAGTGCCCCAACCCTCATAATCTTCTGAAAAACTGAAGGTTCCGTCGTTTTCAAGCTCAATTATATCAAGGTAAGATGCTCCGCTTTCAAAAGCTGCAATATAAATTGTTCTGTCGGCAAGATAATCCAGACTGCCGCAGTCAAACAAATAAAACAGAGTTCCGTTTTTTTCAATTACAACCGGCTCGGTGTTGAGTTTATACCCGTTAACCGCCCAGACAGGACAGCTTTTGACAACGGTCAGCATTTCAATCGGTTTACTGTCAAGTGAAATCGGCGCACCGCTGACGGATTTTACGGAATAAACATAACACTCCATTTCGCCGTTCTCATAAATTCCTATTTCCTGTAAGCTTTTTCTGCCGAGATTTTCGATCGTATAATCCGAGCCCATTTGAATATTAACAACTGTTTCCGCGATTGATTCGGTTGAACTGTCGGCTTTTTCCTGTGTTTCAGGTTCGGGTGTTTCATCAACGATAAACTCTTTGATAATTTCGTGTGCAGCCTCAGGATTTGCTTTTGTCGCATCAAGAGGAATTTTAAACATTGCTTTAAAGCCTTCATAACCCTTGGCAAATTCAAATTCGCCGTTATCCTTCATATTAATTATGTCAAGACCGGGTACGAAGCCTTCATAAACGGCAAGATAAACGTTTCGGTCTGCAAAAATCTCAAGATTTTCACACTCATAAAGGTAATACAGAACACCGTTTTCCTCTATTCCGTGTGCACTTGTGTCAAGTGACCAGCTGTTGATCTGCCACGCGGGATAACCCTCGATTATAACGGACATTCCCAAAGGATTTCCGCCAACAAGAGAAAGTGCATAGCCGTCTGCCGATGCCACGGAAACCGCAAAATAACTGCAATCGGCTTTAAGCTCATCGCTTAAAAACCTTTCGCCTTTAACAATTCCGAGCAGACTTACCGTATAACCTTTATCCGTAAAGGATTCGGTTGCATATTCCTGCTGTTCAAAAGACTCGGCAACATAGGTTTCACCGATTCGCTCGGCAACCTCCCGGGCAGAAAGCAAACCTGAAATTGCAAAAGCCGTAACGGTCATCAGCAAGACAAAAGCCGCAGCAGCAAGAACTATTTTTACGTTTTTTTTCATATTTGTTCTTTCCTTTCCTTGTGCCGCCGATTTAAGCAATTCGACAGTTTCCGCCTCAAAATTTTCGCTGAAACGAACAGCGCCGAGTTGTTGCTTGTATTCTTTTTCAAAACTCATCGGGATATCTCCCCTTTCAGCAAATTTCTTGCCCTTGCAAGACGGGTACCCACCGTTGCGGCAGGTGTTTTTAAAACAGCGGCAATTTCTTTGATTGAATAGCCTTCAAAATAGTAAAGATAAATAACCGTGCGATATCGTTCCGGAAGCGATAAAACAACGGATAAAACCTCGGAATTTTCATCCGTAAAAGGAATTTCTTCGGTTACGGGCAGATTTTTTCTTACTGCAGATTTAAGCATATTTTTTGAAATATTTATTGTAACGCGCAAAAGCCATGCCTTTTCGTGTTCCTCACTGCTGAAATGCGGATTTTTTTGCATCAATCTGAGAAAGGCTTCCTGCACGGCGTCTTCGGCATCATCGGTTGATTTCAAAACAGAGTATGCCGCTCTTAGCATTGAATCCGAGTAAGATTTAACAACCCTCGATATGTATTCATCGGTACCAAACGAACACATCAAAAAACCTCCTTTCACCATTAACACAAATTAACTTTAAGGAATTTTTCAAAATTTCAAAAAAAATTTGTGCACCCCGTCATTTCACCTTGACAGCATTTACATAATACACGATATTTTTCATTGCGAAAACATGTAATAAAAATAATCAAAAAATTTTTCAAAGCAAAAAAAACGAGCAAAACAGAGCAAAGCAGAGTATTCGAGAGAAAAAACGAGTTTTATTGTAAAATTTTTCCGTTGCTGTTGACTTTTTCGCATTTTTTATGAAAAAATTGTTGACATTTGCGGATTTTCGCTCTATATTTTATATTACTATAATGTATAGTAAAAATGCCGTTTTTCGGCGCGTATAAAAATACCGTTTTGCGGTTTTTCAAAGAAAGTGGGTGCATAATTGAAAGAGAATGTAATTATTGACCTTAACAACATATCTGTTTCCTTTGGCAGCGAGCAGATATTGAAAAACTTAAATCTTTACATACGCGATAAAGAGTTTATCACTCTTCTGGGTCCCTCCGGTTGCGGTAAAACAACAACCCTTCGCATCATCGCCGGTTTTCTTGACCCTGATGAAGGTGATATCATTTTTGACGGCAAGAAAATCAATGGTGTACCTCCGCATAAAAGGCAGGTTAACACCATTTTTCAGCGTTATGCTCTTTTCCCTCACCTCAATGTTTATGAGAACATCGCTTTCGGTCTGAGAATCAAGAAAACTCCCGAAAAGCAGATTAAACAGACGGTATCGGATATGCTCAGCCTTGTCAACCTCAAGGGCTTTGAAAAGCGCAGTGTAAACTCGCTTTCCGGCGGCCAGCAGCAGCGTGTTGCAATCGCACGCGCACTTGCTGTCAAGCCCCGTGTGCTTTTACTTGACGAGCCGCTCGGCGCACTCGACCTTAAGCTGCGCAAAGATATGCAGGTTGAGCTCAAAAACATTCAGCAGAGCCTCGGCATAACCTTTATATATGTCACTCACGATCAGGAGGAAGCGCTGTCAATGTCTGACACGGTTGTTGTTATGGACAGCGGTGTCATTCAGCAAATCGGCACACCTCTTGATATTTACAACGAGCCGAAAAATGCCTTTGTTGCAGATTTCATTGGCGAAAGCAACATTGTTGACGGCATTATGCGTGAAGATATGGTCGCAGAATTTTCCGGTCACCGTTTCAAGTGCCTTGACAAAGGTTTTATGAAGGATGAGGCGGTTGACGTTGTTGTCAGACCGGAGGACGTTGACGTTGTTGAGCCCGAAAAAGGTATGCTGCGCGGCACCGTTACATCTGTCACCTTTAAGGGTGTTCATTTTGAGATTATCGTCGACATCGGCGGTTTCAAGTGGATGATTCAGACCACGGATTATCACGCTGTCGGCAACACAATCGGTCTTTACATCGAGCCTGACGCAATTCATATTATGAAGAAATCCAAATATTCGGGTATGTTCGGCGATTACAGCTCCTTCAGTGAGGAGTTTGATGAGCTTTCAAACGCACAGGTTGAGGAGGAAGAATGATGAAAAAAGCCTCCCTTAAATCAAAGCTCATTTCCGCCCCCTATCTTGTCTGGGCGGCAGTTTTCATCATCGCTCCGCTGATTTTCGTTGTGTATTACTCCGTCACAAACGCAAGCGGTGAATTCACACTCGAAAACCTGCAGACCCTTTCAAAATACGCAACAACCTTTCTGCGCTCAATCTGGTTCGGCATTGCCGCAACGCTCATCTGCCTTGTCATTGCTTACCCGATTGCTTACATAATTTCACAGCGCAGTTCAAACACACAGCGCACAATGGTAATGCTCATTATGCTGCCGATGTGGATGAATTTCCTTATCCGCACCTATTCGTGGATGGCTTTACTTCAGGATACGGGCATAATCAACTCCGCACTTTCCGCCCTCGACCTTGAACCTGTTCATATGATTAATACATCCGGCGCAGTAATCCTCGGCATGGTTTACAATTTTCTGCCTTATATGATTCTGCCCATTTACTCGGTTATGACAAAGCTTGACCACAGCGTTGTTGAGGCGGCGCAGGACCTTGGCGGCAACCGCCTTACCGTTATGCGCAAATGTATTCTTCCGCTGAGTATGCCCGGCATTGCTTCGGGCATCACAATGGTTTTTGTTCCTTCAGTGAGCACCTTTTACATTTCGCAAAAGCTTGGCGGCGGCTCATTTGACCTTATCGGTGACGTTATCGAAAGACAGTTTCAGCAGTCGTATAATTACAACCTCGGCGCGGCACTTTCACTTGTGCTGATGGTTCTTATTCTTCTTTGTATGGCGGTTATGAACCGCTTCACAAATGACGAGGAGGGCGTGCTGATATGAAAATCGGTTCAAAGATTTATACTGCCCTCGTTTTCGTTTTTCTTTATGCCCCTATCATCGTGCTGATTGTCTTTTCTTTCAACTCATCAAGCAGCACCTCTGTTTTTGAGGGATTCTCGCTTCAGTGGTATCAGCGTCTTTTTGAAGACGGAACAACCCTCAAAGCCCTTTATAATACGCTCATTCTTGCCGTTTGCTCCTCTGTCGTGGCAACCGTGCTCGGCACGGCGGCGGCTGTAGGCATTGACAAGTACAAAAAAGGCTTTGTGCGCACAAGCGTTCTGAGCGTTACAAATATCCCGATGATGAACCCAGAAATTGTTACGGGTATTTCAATGATGCTTTTGTTTGTCTTTGTCGGCAAGCTTGTTTCTTCAACAAGTGTTCTCGGCTTCGGCACATTGCTGATTGCACATATCACATTCAACCTGCCTTATGTAATTCTTTCGGTTTTGCCTAAATTAAGGCAGACCGATAAAAACCTTGCGGAAGCGGCACAGGACCTCGGTTGCAGACCTGCCGCAGCATTCTTCAAGGTTGTGTTGCCCTCAATTATACCCGGCATTGTAACGGGAATGATTATGGCTTTCACACTTTCACTTGACGATTTTATAATCAGCTATTTCACAAGCGGTCCCGGTTTCCAGACCCTGCCGATTGTTATTTTCTCAATGACGAAAAAGCGTGTTAAGCCCGATATGTATGCTCTTTCCGCTTTGATTTTCGTCAGCATTCTTTTACTTCTTATTCTTTCAAATATCGCTCAGGCAAAGGGCGAAAAGAAGGAGAAGAAAACCAAGTAAAAAAGGAAGGTGTAAAATGAAAAAACTCGTTTCATTGATTTTTGTTTTGCTTCTTTGCTTTTCAACGCTCAGCGTCGGCGCTGTTGCGGTGACCGAAAATGAAATTGAAGCCCTCAGAGGTACCACTCTTTATGTTTACAACTGGGGCGAATACATCTCCGACGGTACCGACGACACAGTTGATGTCAACGCGGCTTTTGAAGAAAAATACGGCATTGATGTTGTTTACGATACCTACGATAACAACGAGGTTATGTATTCAAAATTAAAGGGCGGCGGAGTCAGTTACGACATCGTTATCCCCTCCGATTATATGATTGGCAGAATGATTTCCGAGGATATGCTGGCAAAGCTTGACTTTGGCAACATTCCAAACTATGAATACATTGACGAAAAATACACAAATCTTGAATATGACCCGACAAACGAATATTCAGTGCCTTACAGCGTGGGTATGGTCGGCCTTATCTACAATACGGCAATGGTCGATTATGTCCCCGACAGCTGGGAAGCTCTCTGGGATGAGGATTATTCGGGACAGATTCTTATGTTCAACAACCCCCGAGATGCTTTTGCAATTGCGCAGAGCCTTCTCAGCATTGATTACAACACCGAAAGCGCACGCAGTTGGAAAACCGTTGCCGATGTGCTCAGGGAACAGAAAAATGTTTCTCCCTCTTACGTCAATGACGAAATTTTCCTTAAAATGGAAACAGGCGAAGCAGCAATGGGTCCCTACTACGCAGGTGATTTTCTTTCAATGTATGAAAACAACAACGACCTTGCTTTCGTTTATCCCAAAGAAGGCGTTAACTTTTTTGTTGACGCAATGTGTATTCTCAAGGATTCAAAGAACAAGCTCGCCGCAGAGCTTTACATCAATTTCCTTTTAGAGCCTGACATTGCACTTGCAAATGCCGAATACATCTGCTATGCAAGCCCCAACACCGAGGTTTTCAACAACCCCGAATACACTTACTATCAGAACGAAATCCTCTACCCTGCCGACGGAAAATTCAAGACACAGATTTTCACAAATCTTTCCGCCGACACGCTTGCACTTATGAGCGAGCTGTGGGACGACGTTAAGAATTACACACCAAACGGCACAACCGACAACGATTCTTCCACCGGCGACCTCAGCGACCCGCAAGCGCAGAAATATGCCTTGTATATCGGTATTTTCGTTGCTGTCTGCCTTGCCTATGTTCTTTTCAGATTCATCCGCAAAAAGTACAGAGAAAGCGTATAATTATCAATTCGCGGGGGCGATATTTTGATTAACATTATCAGTATTCCCGATTTTTTTAAAGTACATTATGCCGACGGTGCAACCGCCGACGATGCTGTCGTACGCTTTGAGGGCGCAAACGGCAGACTCAGGGTTTATGTCACCTCGACAAAAAGCGAGCCGTGTTTTATTGAGCTTCGCTGGAATGTCAGAATTAACAGCAACGTTTCCCTGCTCGGTGACTGTTGGGAGCGCGCCTACGGCGATATGTGCTGGCACGGCATTACACCGGAAAAATTCATGCCGTGGTATTTCTTTATGCGAAACGGCAACACCGTCAATGCCTTCGGTGTAGAGGTAAGACCGAATTGCTTTGTCAGCTGGAGTGTTGATAAGTCAGGTATTTCCTGCTGGCTTGATGTGCGCTGCGGCGGCGCAGGTGTTGCACTTGGCGGCCGTGAGCTTGAGGCTGCAACAATCGTCAGTAAACGCTATTACGGTATCCCGTCCTTCACTGCGTGCCGCGATTTTTGCAAAGAGATGTCAAAAGACCCTTTGCCCGTTGAAAAACCCGTTTACGGCGGAAACAACTGGTATTACGCATACGGCAACAGCTCATATAATGACATTGTCGGTGATGCAAGGCTTCAGGCAAAGCTTTCCGAGGGGCTTGAAAACAGACCGTTTATGGTAATTGATGACGGCTGGCAGTTAAACAAATGCGCAGGTCCGTGGGAGCCGAATGAAAAATTTATGGATATGCAGGCTCTTGCCGATAACATAAAATCGATGGATGTTCGCCCCGGCCTTTGGGTTCGCTATCTTTGCACACAAAGCCCCACCGTGCCCGAAAGCTTTAAAATCCACCGCAAAAACGGCAGTAAATATCTTGACCCCTCTCACCCGAAAGTACTTCATTATGTTGCCCGCGAAACACGCAAATTCGTTTCCTGGGGATATGAGCTTATAAAGCACGATTTTTCAACCTATGACATTTTCGGTTTCTGGGGTAATCAACTTAACGGCGCAATTACCGACGACGGGTGGACATTCTATGACCGCTCAAAAACAAGCGCGGAAATAGTTAAGAATTTTTACCGCGTAATCCGCGAATCTGCGGGCGATGCAATCATTCTCGGTTGCAACTGCATTTCTCACCTTTCCGCCGGCTTCGTTCACATTAACCGTATCGGCAACGACACAAGCGGCAGAGAATGGAATCCCACTCGCAAAAACGGCATAAACGCCCTTGCTTTCAGACTTGCACAGCACAAAGCATTTTATGAGATTGATGCCGACTGCGTGGGAATTCTGAAAGGTAAGATTCCGTGGGAGCTTAATTCACAGTGGCTCGAACTGCTTTCAAGAAGCGGCACTCCCCTGTTTATTTCCTGCTCCGAAAACGGTTTGTCGGACAGCGAATTTGAGCAGATGAAGAAGGCATACAAATATGCCTCTGAACAATCCGACGAGCTTGTTCCGCTTGACTGGGAGGAAACCTCAACACCCGAAAAATGGCTTCTCAATGGCATTGAGAGAAACTATGAGTGGTACGGCGGCCGCGGTGTCAGCCTTGAATATCTGAAATAAAAAAACAACGGCTTGCCAAGAGATTTCCCCTCGGTAAGCCGTTTGCTTTTGCTGTTATAAAACCTTTGAAAGGAACTCTTTGAGTCTGGGACACTGCGGATTCTCAAAGAAATCCTTGGGATTGTTTTCTTCCATAATGACACCCTCGTCAATGAAGAGAACTCTTGAGGCAACCTCACGGGCAAAGCCCATTTCGTGGGTAACAATAACCATTGTCATACCCGACTGAGCAAGCTCTTTCATAACGTCAAGAACCTCGCCGACCATTTCGGGGTCCAGCGCGGATGTTGGTTCGTCAAAAAGGATTACATCGGGATTCATTGCAAGCGAACGCACAATTGCAACACGCTGTTTCTGACCGCCGGAAAGCTGTGACGGATAAGCATCCGCCTTTTCCTGCAGACCGATTCTTTCAAGCAGGCGCAATGCGTTTTCTTTTTCGTTTTTCTTGATTTCCGCAACTGAACGCACGGGCAACTTTTCTTTGCTGAAAAGGTTGTGAAGCAATGCTTTTCTTCTGTCCGCCTTTGCACAAAGGACAGGCGAAAGCATAATATTCTGAAGAACGGTTTTATTGTTAAAAAGATTGAAAAGCTGGAAAACCATACCAATGCGACGGCGGTGAATATTAATGTCAACCTTGGGGTCTGCAATGTCAACACCGTTAAAAATTATGTTGCCACCCGTGGGGTCTTCCATGCAGTTGAGGCAACGAAGAAATGTGCTTTTGCCTGAGCCTGAGGGGCCGATTACGACAACAACGTCACCCTTGTTGATAGTAACATTAATTCCCTTGAGCACTTCAACCTTGCCGAAATTCTTTTTTAAATCAATGACGTCTATCACTCTTATTCAGGCTCCTTTCCATAATTTTGATAAGCACGGTAATCAGACAAACAAGAACAATGTAGATGATTGCCATTGAAAGATAGGGCACCATAAACTCGTAGCTGTTTGAGCCGATATAGTTAAAAGCAACATACAAATCCGTTGCGCCGACAAAGGAAACAACCGAGGTTTCCTTGATAAGGGCGATAAATTCGTTACCCATTGTGGGCAGAATGTTTTTAACAGCCTGCGGAATGACAATACGCATCATTGTTGTTGCAAAGCTCAGACCTACGCTTCTGCCGCCCTCCGTCTGACCGTAATCGACACTTTGGATACCGCCGCGCATAATCTCGGAAATGTATGCACCGCTGTTAAGGCCGAAAACGGCAATTGCAACACTGACCGACGGCAGATTGATACCCATAAGCGGCAGTGCAACGTAATAGAAAACGAGCAACTGAACTACCATAGGCGTGCCGCGGAACATTCCGACATAAAAGCCGCAGATTTTGTTGAGAACTCTGGGCAAAAGCTTATACTTTGGAATAACCCTTATTGTAGCAATGAGCGTACCGATTACAATACCGATGGCAAGACCGAAAACAGCAATTTTCACTGTATTTTCAAGGCCTTCAAGCACTGTCACATAGCCTTTGTAATCAATCAGCACCTCAAGAAACTTATTGATTTTTGCTTCAAAACCGTTCATATAAAAACCTCAAAAAATTAAGGCTGTTCCTTCGGCGGACGTTAAATCCCCTTGCCGTCGAAACAGCCTTTGCGTTTTTTTAATTAGTTAATGACATTGCAAATTTTATGCAAGTGCGTTGATAGCTTCCGTAATGCAGTCTGCGGGAGCAGAGTCAATGATAACATAATTGATGTTACCGTTGATAAGATCCTGAACTGCAAGAGAGCCGTTTTTGTAGCCGATGCAGCTTACTGCAAAGCCGTCGAAGCCCCAAGACTCATCGCCTTCAACATAGAACTGACCGGTTGTGCCGTTCTGAACACCGATTTTAACTGTTTCGTCATAGCCTTTAAGGATTGCTTCAACAGCGGCAGCATCTGCACAAGCGTCAAAGGTTGTGTCGTCAGCCTTGACGATGAGCTTCTGTGATGCTGAATAATAAGAATCGGAGAAGTTTACGTATTCTTCTCTGTCGGGCTTGATTGTAAGACCTGCCATTGCAATGTCGCACTTCTGCTGGCCGACTGAAAGGCAGACAGCGTCAAAGTCCATATTGCTGACAACAAGCTCTTTGCCGAGTTTTTCAGCAAGGAGAGCTGCAATTTCCATATCGATGCCGAAGTAATCTTCACCAACTTTGTACTCAAAGGGTTCGAAAGCAGCGTTGGTTGCAACAACAAGCTGATCCTTTGTTGTATCAAGAACAGCGGACTTGACAGCGGTGGGTGTGCCGTCGCCGAAATACTTATTGCAGATTTCGTCAAAAGTGCCGTCAGCCTTGATTTCAGCAATGAAAGCGTTTACCTCTGCAAGAAGCTCGGGCTGATTTTTGTCAACGCCGAAAGCGTACTCTTCCTGAGTAAGTTCAATGTCGATAACCTTGACTGTTGCGGTTTTGCCTGCATCTTCATTACCGCCGCAAGCAGCAAGAACAGAAAGGGAAAGAACAGCAACAAGAAGAACTGCAATAACTTTTGTGAATGTCTTCATAATGTAATCTCCTTTATGTAATTTCTTTATGTGTGTATTTAATTATATACTTAATTGTAAGAAAAAGTCAATAATAAACTCATATTTATGCGATGTTGTTGCCTTTTTCGGTAAGATTATTCAAAACATCTGCAAAACACGGCGGCAATTCGGCAGAAAAAGACATCTGCTCACCCGACACGGGGTGTTCAAAACTGCAGCATTGACAGTGAAGCAGCTGATGACCCACCTGCGGCATAAACGAGCCGTACATTGTGTCACCCGCAAGCGGCATTCCGAGAAAAGCAAAATGCACTCTTATCTGGTGTGTTCTTCCCGTTTCAAGATTCAGCCGCACAAGTGTTGCGCCCTCAAAGCATCTTTCACTTTTCCAGTGCGTAACGGCAGTTTCCGTGCCCAATTCGTAAGAGCAGGCACGCAGGGTTTTCATCGGGTCAGGTCGGTAAATGGGAACATCAATCGTGCCCTCACCGCAAAGCTCGCCGCTGACAAGCGCAACATATTCTTTTCGGATTTTACCGGAAAGCTTAAATGCCGCGTGCTTGTTGAGGGCGCACACAACAACACCCGAGGTGCCTTTATCAAGTCTGCCGACCGAGCGCAGGGAGCCTGCCTTATTTTTTTTCAAAAGATATGCTGCAACGGCATTTGCAAGGGTATCGCCCTGATGATTATGGGTGGGATGCATTGCCATAAAGGGCGATTTGTTGATAATCAGCAAATCATCATCTTCATAAATTATGTCAAGCGGCACCTCGGTAGGCTCGGGCATCGAGCCGTCTTCGGGAATATTGACGGTAATCACGTCGCCTTCGTGCAGACGGTCAATGGTGCGTATGTGCTCGCCGTTGAGCTGAATTCCGTCATAAACCTGTTTGAGCGAGGCTACAAGACGCGCCGACAAACCGCAGAAGCCGCGCAGAAAATGTACAACCTTACGTCCCTCATATTCGGCGGGCACCGTAAAAGACAAGGCTCTGGGCATAACAACCTCCAAAAAGTCAAATCAAACGCAAAACCGCGTCCGCCGTGTGACGGACGCGGTAAAAATTTTTAAAATCAGCCGATTAAACCGAGAATAAAGCCGGGGATGGTTTCAAGTAAAAACTCACCGATGTAGCTGAAAGCAATTGCAAGATAGGAAAGAATTGTTTCATACCAAGCAGGAGCTTCGTTAACGATAATCTGCTGAGCCTGTGAAAGGACAATAGCCTTGCCGTCTTTATCTTTAACGGGAACCCATTCACCCTTGTCGCCGTTCATCTGATAAACTTCGTAAGCAAAGTTTACCTTGACGGAATATTTACCGACGCGTGTTTCGGCAGGAATGTAGCCATTGTAGGAATTCTTTTCACCCTTGTTAACCTTGACAACGTTGTCCTTGTCGGAATCAAAGTACCAGTTAACGGGAACATAACGAGTGTCGCCGGGGATGGGATTTGCAAGTTCGTCGCCGGTAGCTGTGAAGGAAATCATTGTGCCCTCTTCAACCTCGGTTGCGCCCCAGACAACTGTGCACTTGGTGATTTCAGCCTTGTAGTTTGCTCTTTTTGCGGTGGTAACCTGAAGAGCTGCACTTGACTTGCCGGGAAGCTGTTCTGTGGCAACAACAGCATATCTTGCAATAACTTTGTAAGTTTTTGAAGCGGTAAGACCTTCGAATTTGCCGGTCTTGTTCCAGGTTTTGCCGTCGTCGATTGAGAATTCGCAGGTGCGTCCCGCAACTTCATCGTCAGCCTTTTTAACAACGATTTCGGTGTTGGAATAGCTTACGAGAACGGGCTTTTTCGGTGTTTCGGGATAGGGGTCTTTAACAAGAGTGATACCGATTTTTGAGGTCTTGCTGGGCATTGCGTCAGCAGTTTCGGCATATCTTGCATAAATTGTGTATTTGCCGCCATTTTCACTGTTTGAAAGACCGGTGAATGTGCCGGAAGTCTGCCAGTTGATGTTATCCTTTGAAAATTCAACACCGGCAACAGTTTTGACGGTAATTGAGTTGTTTGTGATTTTTTCGGGAACGGGGGCGAGAGGAGCGGCGCCGGGAGCAGTCTTTGTTTTCACAACAACCTTGGAAGGATTGCTGTCGTTGTAGTGCTCGGGGTCAACAGAAACCGCAACAGCAGAGATTGTGTAGGTTGTGCCGGGGGTAAGGTTGACAAAGAAGATGATATCGTCTGCATCATTGCGCTCAGCAGTAGGAGTAATTGTGTAAACAACTTCCTGAGCTTCGCTTGTAATGTTGGTAACTCTGATTTCCGTGTCACTTACATAAAGAACGTTTGCCTTTGTGAAATCGGGAGCTTCAATGCGGGGAAGAGTCCAGGTTGTTGCTTTTGCGCTTGCAACCTCGCCGCTCATATATTCGCCTGCATTTTCGGCAGGATAGAAGCGGAAATAAACCGTGTATTCTGTGCCCTGCTTGTAGCTGTCGTTAAGTGTGTTTTCACCTGCAGCGGCATTTGTGAAAGCTTCGCCGTCATAAGAATACTGAAGAACAAACTCTTCCTTAGGATCTGCGTCTGCCTTGTTGTAAAGGTTTGTAAGCTTGAGGTCGGTTGTGCCGCTTACGCTTTCAAGTTTGAAATCTGTGCCGGCAACGGGCTTTTTGGGAGCAGAGTGCTTTGTTGAAATGACCGCAGCATCGGAATAAACATAATTCTTGCCGTCAAGAACACGGGAATAAACAAAATAAGGTGTTGCAGGCTTAAGATTGTCAAACTGAGCAGAGCAAACAGCGTTTGCACCGCCGTCTGTCCAGGTTGCATCTTTCAAAGCAGCTTCATCAAGCTCGGTTTCAGAGCAGGTGAAATCATAGCCGCTTGCTGTAACAGTAACGTAAAGTCTTGTGTCGGTTCTGACTGAATCAACACTTGAGGGTGCCGACACGGTTGTTTCAGCCGACACGGCGACCGCGAAGGAGGCTGCGCAGACAAGCAGAGCAAGCATTAATGCGGTGAATTTTTTGGATGTGGTCAAAACTTTTTTCATTCAGAAATCCTCCGTATAATTTATTTCCCGCCCACAGAGTACATTGCGGGATTTTATTGATACGTTGAGAATTATAACATACTTTTTCAAAAAATGGAATAGTATAAAATAAATTTTTTGTAAACTGTTGTCCGACGGTTGCAATCGCTGAAAGGAATGATATAATATTTTTAAAAATGCGGGAGTTGAAAAGTTATGGATTACTCAAAAAAAGCGGAAGAACTTTTTAAAGGCGGTTGCAACTGCGCTCAGGCTGTCTTCTGCGCATTTGCCGACGATTACGGCATTGACCGCGACACAGCAATCAGAATGACTGCGGCTTTCGGCGGCGGAATGGGCAGACTTCGCGAGGTCTGCGGTGCGGTAAGCGGAATGTTTCTTGCCGCTTCATTTAAATACGCAAGCACCGACCCCAACGATGCCGCGGCAAAAAAAGAGCTTTATTCAATCATTCAGACCCTTGCCGCAAAATTCAAAGAGGAAAACGGTTCAATCATCTGCCGTGAGCTGCTTTCACTGCCTGACGGTGCGGATTCTCCGATACCCGAAAACCGCACACGGGGTTATTACAAAAAACGTCCCTGCGCCGCACTTTGTGCCGATGCCGCAAGAATTTTAGCGGAATTTAACGAAAACCGCGGTGAATAATTATTAAAAATATATCTTGTATAATTGATTTTTATGTGATACCATATATTTGATTAAATTTATTTTAGGAGTGTTTTTTAAAATGAAACTTCCCGTTGCTGTTCAGCTCTATTCCGTAAGAGATGAAATGGAAAAAGATTTTGCAGGCACAATCCGTCAGATGAAAGAAATCGGTTACGACGGCGTTGAGTTTGCCGGCCTTTTCGGTCAGAAGCCTGAGGATGTCAAGGCGCTTTGCGAAGAAATCGGCATTGTTCCCATTTCCGCCCACGTGCCCTATTACGATATGCTTGAAAATCCCGAAGCGGTTCTTGCTGATTATGCCGCTATCGGCTGTAAATATGTTGCCGTTCCGTACCTGACACCCGAGTGCCGCCCCGGCACTGACGGCTTTGCCGCAACGGTTGAAGGCATCAGAAAAATTGCAGAGGCCGCAAAAGCCCTAGGAATTCAGCTTCTTTACCACAACCACGATTTCGAGTTTGTTACCCTTGACGGCGAATATGCCCTTGATATTCTTTATTCAACCATTCCCGCTGACCTTCTTCAGACGGAGATTGATACCTGCTGGGTAAACGTTGCAGGCGTCAACCCCGCAGAATACATCGAGAAATATGCAAACCGCTCCCCCGTTGTTCACCTTAAGGATTTCAGAAAGAGCGAAAGTTCAAACGGCGGTCAGCTTTATAAGCTTATCGGCATTGATGAGGAAGAAGAGCAGGCAGACGAAGAGGCTTTCTCATTTATGCCCGTCGGCTACGGTTGCCAGGATTTCCCTGAAATTCTTGCCGCCGCCGAAAACGCAGGCGCACAGTGGGTTGTTGTTGAGCAGGATCAGCCCGCTAAAGACGACACAGCACTCAATTCAGTAAAACTCAGCCGCGAATATCTCAAGACTCTCGGCTGGTAAAATACAGAAAATTTAATTTTAGTGAGGTAATTACTATGTCAAACATCCTTGACAAATTCAAAGAAGCCCCCGCAGAAGAAAAAGTTATTGACACAAGCCGTAAGGTAAGGGTCGGCATCATCGGCACCGGTTGGATTGCAGAAGCTCACGTAAAGGCTTACCAGAAGTGCCCCGATGTTGAAATTGTTGCTGCCGCTGACCTTATTCCCGGCAAGGCAGAAGCTTTCTGTGAAAGATACGGCGTTGAAAACGTTGAATTTTATCCCAGCCATAAAGAGCTTATCGACAACGCAAACGTTGACGCTGTCAGCGTATGTACCTACAACGCAACACATGCCGAGTGTACAATTTATGCACTCAATCACGGTGTGAGCGTTCTTCTTGAAAAGCCCATGTGTGTCACTCTTGACGAAGCTGTTGAAATCTGCAAGGCTGAAAAAGCTTCCGATGCGGTTCTTTCAATCGGCTTCCAGCCCCGTTTCGACGAGAATATGAAGATGCTCAAGAAAGTCTGCGAGTCAGGCGAACTCGGTAAGATTTATTATATCCAGACAGGCGGCGGCCGCCGCAGAGGCATCCCCACTCCCTTCGGTACATCCTTCATTCAGAAGGATACCGCAGGTCTCGGTGCTCTCGGCGATATCGGTTGCTACTCTCTCGATATGGTTCTTAACTCAATCGGCTATCCCAAGCCCCTCACCGTAACCGGCTATAAGTCCGATTTCTTCGGCAAGTCTGAAGAATACGAGCATCACGATGTTTTCGGCGTTGACGATTTCGCCGCCGCATTCATCCGCCTTGAAGGCGACATTATTCTCGACTTCCGTATTGCCTGGGCAATGCACCTTGACACATCAGGCGACACAATCATTATGGGTACAAAGGGCTCTGTCCGCGTTCCCTCAACCGAATGCTGGAACGGCAGCATCGGCGGTCCCCTTGTTGTTTACCACGACATCGGCGGTAATCAGGTTCAGACCGAAATCCCCGTTAAGAAGAATAACGTTGACTGCTTCGACATCAAAATCCGCTCATTCATTGACGCTGTCAAGACCGGCGGCGAAGCTCCCGTTCCCTGCGACCAGATTCTTTACAATCAGGCAATCATTGACGGTATTTCACGTTCTGCCGAGCTTGGCCGTGAAATCGTTCTTGATATTCCCGAAATTTAATCGAACGCATATATTTCTCAAGCGGTGCGCCTCGGCGCACCGCTTCTTTTTTGCAGAAAAATTGTTACTTTATGAATTTTTTGGATAAGGATAAAATAAAGTTGAATTTGAACATTGTTTTTGATATAATTAATGTGTAAAAGTTTATACCAAGGGAAAGGGTGCTTTTTATGGATGACATTTTCTCAAAAGTTGTCGCTTTTTTAGTTGCAATTATAATGTTCTTTTCCGGCTTGTTTTCATCGTTTGTTGACTTTGTCGGTGATTTGATTAACCCGACCACAACTCTCACCGAAACAACAACAATCCCCACAACGATAATTCCGACAGACCCCACCGACAGCACCGACGAAAATCCGTCAACGGGTTCAACAACGGAATCTACGACGGAATCTACAACTGAATCCACAAGCGAATCCGAATCCTCATCTTCCTCTGAGCCGTCAGAAGAACCTTCTGAGGAATCCTCAAGCAGTTCAACAACCAAGAAAACCACAACCTCCACAACAAAAACAACAACCGAAGGCGGCACACTCGTTCAAAATGGTACAGAAGCCTGGAACAGCACGGTTTTCGGCGCAGGTAACACCACTGTTTCTGACATTTGTTCAACGGGTAACGGCTACGTTGTGTGCGGCACAAGCACATCCGCCGACGGAACCTTTGCCGACATTTACGGCAACTGGGCCATCCCCTATTCATACATAACAAAGTATGACTCGAACGGTTCGGTTGTCTGGTCAGCAGGCATCGGCGCAAACAAATCGGTTATTCTCACTTGCATCACCGTGCTCGCTGACGGCAGTATTGTTGCGGCAGGCTACACAACAGCAACCAACCTTGTCAGCTCTTCTGAATACCCTGCATCGGGCACAACGGAGGCCTTTGTTGTCAAATATTCCGCAAACGGCACACGCCAGTGGATTGACATTATCGGCGGCAACGGCACCGACTGTATCTATTCAATTGCTTCCACCGCAAACGGCGGCTATATTGTCGGCGGCAAAACCACCTCAACAACCGGAGATTTCGCAGGCTACACCGCTTATGTGGGCAAAGGCTTCCTTATGGACTTTTCTTCAAACGGCACTCTCAACCGTATGAAATGTCTTTGCGGCACCAACGGCGCAGACGTTCAGGATATCAGCGTTGACAACAGCGGTAATATATTTATTTCCTGCATTACTAAATCGTCAAACGGTGATTTCGCAAACATCTCGGGTCTGGGCAAGGGCAGACTTGACACGGTTGTTATGAAATACAACTCCGCTCTTTCGCTTCAATGGGCCTATGCCATTGCAAGCAGCGGTGACGATTATTTTACAGAGGTTACCGCTTCCGATGACGGAGGATGCGTTGTCGGCGGATATTACACCCTTGTAACAACTCTCCCCGACGGCACACTTGATGGAATTCACAACTGCGGTGACACAGACGCTCTGATGTTCAAGATTGATGCAAACGGTAAGCAGGAGTGGAACAAGACCGTTGCAGGTATCTATAATGATTATATTACCGGCATTGTCAAAATCACGGGCGGGTATGCCGTTGTCGGTTATACCGAGTCATACAACCGCACCTTCAGCCCAATCGGCAACAAGGGCGGCACAGACGGTTTCCTTGTGTTGACAACACCCAAGGGCAACACCGCCAATGTAACAGGTTTCGGCGGTTCGGGTAACGACATTGCGCAAGCTGTTTGTGTTGACAGTTCCAACAATATTCTTGTTGTCGGCGAAACACTTTCTCAGGACGGATATTTTGCCGACCTTGATATAAGCACAACCGATATTAATGTTGTATTCGTTTCAAAGTTTGATATAAAAATCAAAGGCTGATTAATGTACTAAGCCGCGGATGATAAAATCTCATCCGCGGCTTTTTTACGCTTTTATTTCGACAGACAAGGTTATACATATAAGGTCTGTCGGGCGATCAAAGCGACGAATTTTTAACCTTAACACTGCATTCACTGCTTTCACCGCTCGCCTCTTGCCAAGCAACGGTTTCGCCATCGGCTTTGCAGACAATGAATTGTGCGCCGTCGTTAAAGCCCATATAATCAGCATCGGGGATATCGCCGAGGTGGAATTTCCAGTTCTTATTAAGTGAAACAAGCTTTCCCATCAAATTACCTCCGATATTTTCGTTGTTTTAATTATATCAACAAACGCAGACTTTGTCTATCGTTTTGGTTTTAATGCAACATAATGTGAAAAAGCGGCACCCGAAGATGCCGCATAAATTTTCTTTATTTGACTTCCGCTGTCCAGACAAAGGTGAATGTCTGACCTTTTTCAAGCTTCCGGATTCCGCGCTTTTGCGAAATATCGGCTTTGACCTCGTGCGAATCGTTGACACCGTACCACGGCTCAATGCAGACATAAGGTGCATTCGGTTTTGCCCAGATTCCGAGGAAAGGACAGTTGCCGAAAACGAACTCAAGCTCTCTGCCGTTACCCTTAAGGCTGAGCTTTTCGGACTTAATGCCCGAAAGAATCAGCGCATCGTTATCAAAAAGGTCGGGAGTTATATTGATTGTTGTTGAGTTTTCGATTACGGGGAATTTTTCGTCAATAATGAGATTTTCGCTGTCAATGCGCTCGGTGACAAGTGTTTCGGGCTTTTCAAACACAATGTCACAGCCGACACCGAAATTGAAGCCGGGGTGCGCACCGATTGAAAAATACATTTCACCATCCGTTTTGTTAATGACATTGTGGGTAACGACGAGTTTTTTGTCAACAAGCTCGTGAATGATTTCAAGCTCAAAATCAAACGGATATTTCTCCAGTGTTTCCGCAGTGCTCTCAAGGCTCATCACCGCGCGGCTGCCCGAAACGGATTTGACATTAAACGGCAGCTTGCGTGCAAGGCCGTGCTTGGGCACGCTGTATTCGGTGCCGTTGTAACGGAATTTATCGTCAATGAGCTGTCCGATTACGGGAAAAAGCACGGGTGCCTGACCGTACCAGATTTCGGGATTGCCCTGCCACAGATATTCGAAGCCGTCTGTCTTTGCCTTGAAAGAATGAAGCTGACAGCCAAGGTCGTCAATTTCAGCGGTAAAAAATTCGTTTTCTATTTTATAATACATTATTATTCCTCCCGACGGATGATGAAATTATTATAACAAAAGGTGACAAAAAAATCAACACAGCTATTGAAGCAAAGGCAAAGTTGTGATAAGATTATTTACATTACGAGGAGGTACGGTTATGGCAATTAAAGCGGTATTGTTTGATATGGACGGTGTGCTCATTGACAGCGAAGAAATTATTCTGCGCGCGGCAATTGAGGGATTGAAGCAATTCGGTGTTTACGCAAAAGAAGACGATTTCACGGAATTTGTCGGCGCGGGCGAAACAAAGTATCTTGGCGGACCTGCGGCAAAATACGGTGTTGAGTTTGACCCCGAGATGAAGGTAGTCACCTATGCAATTTATGCCGACCTTCTTAAAGAAGCGCCCGATGCGGTTTATAACGGTGTACTTGAAACTCTCAACAAGGTCAAAGAAAACTATCTTGTTTCAGTCTGCTCGGCGGCAGACCTTATAAAAGTTGAACATAATCTCAATGCAATCGGCGTGACCCCCGCGTTTTTCAACGCATTTGTAACGGGCAGTGACGTAACAAGACAAAAACCCTTCCCCGACATTTTTCTTGCGGCGGCGGAAAAGCTGGGCATTGACCCTTCAGAATGTCTTGTTATTGAGGATTCGCTCAACGGTATTCGCGCGGCAAAGGCGGCGGGTATGACAAGCGTTGCGGTGCCCACATCATTTGCACCCGAGGTGCTTAAGACAGAGGTCAGCCCCGATTATATTATTGACAAGATCTCAGACCTTCCCGATTTGTTGGCAAAAATATAAAGTAAAAAACAAAAAAATTTTTAAAAACCGCTTGACAAGCGGTTTTTTTATGCTATAATGATGATAGTGATAATCATTATCATTATTAACTGAAAGCGGGTGATGATATGACACCGCAACGTCACAGCAAACAGCGCGATGCAATCCTTGCAAACCTGAAGTCAAGATATGACCACCCCACGGCGGAGGATATTTATTTTGACTTAAAGAAAACCTTTCCCGCGCTTAGTCTTGCCACCGTCTACCGCAACCTTTCCCAGCTTGCGGATGAGGGCACGGTGCTTCGCATCAACACGGGCGGCGCA
Organism: Acutalibacteraceae bacterium; assembly: GCA_045592705.1. Taxonomy (GTDB): domain Bacteria; phylum Bacillota; class Clostridia; order Oscillospirales; family Acutalibacteraceae; genus CAG-177. The sequence continues at coordinate 22,809 of JAZNVG010000044.1, forward strand.
GTTCATTTTGACGGCAACAGCGAAAATCACTATCACATGGTTTGCCGCGACTGCATGAGCGTTATTGATGTTGATATGCCGGTTGTCCCCTCATTAAACGGCGATGCCGAGAAATCGCTCGGCGGCAAAATAACGGCACATACGGTAATTTTCAACGGCATTTGTAAAAATTGTTTATAATTTTATTGGAGGTATTTTACTATGAAAAAATTTGTATGCAGTGTATGCGGTTATGTTCACGAAGGCGACCAGGCACCTGAGAAGTGCCCCCAGTGCGGTGTTCCCGCATCAAAATTCAACGAGCAAAAGGGTGAAATGAGTTGGGCTGCCGAGCACGTTCTCGGCGTTGCACAGGGCGTTGACCCCGAAATCATAGAAGGTCTCAGAGCCAACTATATGGGCGAATGCACCGAGGTTGGTATGTACCTTGCAATGGCAAGAGTTGCTCACCGTGAAGGCTACCCCGAAATCGGTCTTTACTGGGAAAAAGCCGCTTATGAAGAGGCTGAGCACGCCGCAAAATTTGCAGAGCTTCTCGGTGAGGTTGTAACTGACAGCACCAAGAAAAATCTTGAGATGAGAGTTGAAGCCGAAAACGGCGCAACCGCCGGCAAGTTTGAGCTTGCAAAGCGCGCAAAAGAGCTGAACCTTGACGCAATCCACGACACCGTTCACGAAATGGCACGCGACGAGGCTCGACACGGCAAGGCATTCGCAGGTCTGCTTGCAAGATATTTCGGTTAATCATCAAAACAAAACAACGGGCTGTATCGCTTGATACAGCCCGTTAATTTTATGTGTTATTTAATAAACTCAAGGTCGGCATAAACTGCATAGTGGTCAGAGTAGAAAATGCCGCCAATCTTGGTGTCGAGAACGTCGAAATTGACTGCCTTTACTGTGTTGCGGTCAATGAAAACAAAGTCGATAATGTTGTGTACCTCTTCGGGTCTGAATGCGTGGAAGGTAATTTTATCCGTGGTGTTTTCCGCAAGCTTTCGTGCATCGCCCATATTGCCCGAAACCATGTCAACGTAGCAGTCGGTATCCTGAACAACGTTAAAATCTCCCGTGCAGACAACAGGAGTTGCACCGAAGGATGCCGCCTTTTCCTTAATCATTTTAACACCGTTGACACGCGCAAGCTCGCTGACATGGTCAAGGTGGGTGTTAATGTGAACATAGCCTTCACCCGTTTCAAGGTTGACAAGCTTTGCCCAGGTGCAGATGCGTGTGCAGGCCGTTTCCCAGCTTTTTGACGGCACATCCGGTGTTTCGGAAATCCAGAAAGTTTCGCTTGCCTCTGCTTTATATTTATCTTTCAGATAGAAAACTGCCGAAAATTCGCCGTCATCAACACCGTCGTCTCTGCCGACACCGACATAACCATATTCGGGAAGCAGAGCACACAGAACATCCATCCACTCCTTGTGAGCCTCCTGCACACCGAAAGAATCAGGTGCAACCGTTTTGACAGCCTGTGCAACCGCCTGCTGACGGCTTTCCCACGAATGTTCCTCATTGCCGTAGCAAAGAACGTTAAAAGACATTATTCTTACCATATTTTCAAGACTCCTTTCCAAAAGTCATTGTAACCGCCACCGCATAATGGTCTGACGGATAAAATCCGTTGACCTCATCGCGGATAATTTTATACGAAGCAACCTCGGAAACGCTGTTGCTTACAAAAATGTAATCAATCGGTTTTGTGTTGAATTTGTCTTCGTTTGCATAACCGTGGAAGGTTGCACCCGAATCACTTTCAAGGGCAAGATATTTTGTGTCTGCCAAGCCCGACTCCAGCACACGGTTATACATAATCTTTCCCTCTTTGGCATTGAAATCGCCGGTGAGCACAAGCGGCATATCGAAAGCCGACATTTTCTGTGTGATTACGGCAATTGCCTCACAGCGCGAAATTGCACCGAGGTGGTCAAGGTGTGCGTTAAAATGAGCATAAGTAAAACCTGTTTGCTTATCCTTGAGAACAGCGTATGTGCAGATGCGTTTCATTGAAGCATCCCAACCTCGTGAAGGCTTGTCGGGTGTGGGTGAAATCCAGAAAACGCCGCTGTCGAGCAGGGTGTATTTTGATTTAAGGTAGAAAACGGGACTTGATTCTCCGTCGCCGTCGGTATCACGACCCCTTGCAATAAAGGCATAATCCGTCATTTCCGACGAAAGACGCTCAAGCCAGCCCTCGTCAACCTCCTGCAAACCGAAAGAGTCGGGCTTTTGAGCAAGGATTGTGTCAACAACCGCTTTTGTGCGGTTTTCGGGCGACTTTTTGCCAAATCCGCTGACATAAACATTGTAGCTGACAATTGACAATTTCTGAGTAACGGTTTCGCCGTCCGTCTTTGTATCAAGCTGTACAACGGGTGTAAAAAGCGACGCAATGAACGCCGTTACCGAAAGAGAAAACGCAAGGAACATACTGATAATCTTTTCCATAATTTTCATTGCCTTTCAATTATTTATAACAAATTAACCAAGCAACTCTTTGACAACCTGCATTGCCTTTGCCTTTGACATTCCGACTTTAACAGAGGGGTGATAAAGCAGCTTTACCAGCGCCCAGTCAATTGAGGCAGGCTCTGCAGGGGTTGTCCAACCGTCATAAAACAGACTTTCCTCGTAATCGGGCGAATCGTTCGCAAGGCCCAGACTCTGAATCATTTCCTCCATAATGACGGTATTTCTTTCACTGCGCAGAAGCATTGTGTTGTTAATGGCAATGCTAGCCTTTGTAATCTGATAACTTTCATCAAGCGCACACTTGCAATATCCGCTGTCAAGAATACCGTAACCGGGTACCAACGGCACAAGTGCGATGGGGTCGGCAAAATTGAAAACCATATTTGCCTTATCGAAATCATCCGTCCGCTCAATGCCGGGGAAGCCGTAAATATCGTTGAGTTGTGCGGCAATTTTTTCAATTGTGCGCAAATCATCATCAAGACAAACGCCGCTAATGTAATAATAAATTTTTGATGTGCGCTTGCAGATATAATCGATACGTCCGCCCTTTTCACTGCCGAAAGCGGTTTTCTCAAAGTAATCAATAACCTGTTGCTTTGTGTAACCGTTGTGTGTGATTTTTACGGGTGGACTTTTCTTTGTTGTTGTCTTTTTTGTTGTGGTGGGTTTTTTCGTTATTTTGACGACGGGTTCCTTGTTAAGCTCCGTGACAGTTGTAATAACCTCGGTCAAAGCCTGTGTCTGAGTTTCGGTTGTTGTCTGTGCAATAGTTGTCGAAGGGACGGTTGTCTGCACCGCCGTCGTTGTTTTTGCAGCAGTTTCGCTCTGTTTCGACGTTTTTGTTTCTCCGCCGCAACCGACCGAGAGCAAAACAATAATCAGAAGCACCGCCGAAACCAAAATTTTATATTTCATTTTTTCTTTTACACCCTTATTCGCTGAAATATTTATCGGATACTTCAAGCAAAAATTTATACATCGGAGAAAAAGCACGGAAGCTTTCACGTAATTCTTCAATAATACGTGAATCCTCAAGTGCGGAAATATCCGTGCTGTGTTTTGTTATGAAAATATATTTCATCTTAAAGAAAGCCTCAAGTCCCTCGGGTGCACCGGGCTTTTCTTTTTTATACTGTTCTCCCGAAATCTGCGCACCGACTGAAAGAGCGCTTTCAACCGCCGCAACGAATTCGTCGGGCTTTTGAGCGATGTGTGCTCTGAAATATTCCATCAGAGCAGGTGTATGGTCAAACATACCGATACCGTATGAATATGCTCCGGGGAAAAATTCAAACCACATACAAGGATACTGCCGCCACTCTTTTTTCGGGCGCATAAACATTGCCCACACATTTTCACGGTAAAGGTGCTTGTCGTGGGTATAGCGCGTATCCCGACGGATTCGTGACACCATTTTTGTGGGAATGGTTTCCATAAGCGGGTCAAGCGAAAGCAGCTCACCGCCGAGGATTCCCGCAAGCTGACGCATGGGTACAATTGCACCGTTCTTTATTTCTTCCTTATGTGCCTCATAAAAATCACGGGAATCGCGGAAACGGTTTTCCGCAAGCAGCATAAGCGTATCGGCAGTTATGCCGTTATATTCCATTTAAAAGACCCTCCCCTGCCATCTTTGAAGCAGCAAGCATTACGCAAAGCTTTGCGCTGTGGAAGTTAATACCGCCCTGCATCCATGCGGCATAAGGCTCACGCAAAGGAGCATCGGCAGAAAGCTCAATTGAAGAGCCCATTGTAAAAGCGCCTGCCGCCATAATAACCTTGCTGTCGTAGCCGGGCATATCCCATGGCTCAGGCACAACAAAAGAGTCAACGGGTGCACCTGACTGCATACCCTGACAAAAAGCAACAAGTCTTTCGGGAGTAAGCAAACGTATTGCCTGAATAATATCAAATCTGTCTTCCAGCGGACGGGGTGTGACCTCGAAGCCGAGAAGCTCAAAAAGTGAAGCGGCAAAAGCGGCCGTTTTAAGCGCTTCGCCCGTAACATGGGGAGCATGGAAAGCACCCATAAGCATATTTCTGTTTTCGCCGAGAGTTGCACCGATTTCCTTGCCGAGACCGGGCGTTGTCATACGGTATGAGCAAAGCTCAACAAGGTCTGCTTTTCCTGCAATATATCCGCCCGTTCTTGCAATTGCGCCGCCTGCGTTTTTAATAAGAGAGCCTGCCATAAGGTCGGCACCGAACTGTGTCGGTTCAACCATCTGAACAAATTCGCCGTAGCAGTTGTCAACCATAACAACCGCATCACATTCACTTTTAACAAGCGTGGCAATCTCAGCAATTTCCTCAACGGAAAGGCTCGGGCGCAGGGTATAACCGCGCGAGCGCTGAATATAAACCATTTTCGGTTTGATTTTAAGTGCCTCTTTAATTGCGGCAAGGTCGGGCTTGCCGTTTTCATCAAGGTCAACCTGACTGTAATTTATTCCGAAATCACGCAGTGAGCCCTGACCGCTTTCTTTGCGCAAACCGATTACTCCGTGAATTGTGTCATACGGTTTACCCGTAACGCAGAGCATTGTGTCACCGGGACGCAGAATTCCGAAAAGAGCAACGCAAAGGGTGTGTGTGCCGCTTGCAAACGAATGCCGCACAAGAGCATCCTCCGCGCCGAAAGCATCGGCATAAATTCTGTCGAGCTTTTCTCTGCCGCGGTCGGCATAGCCGTAACCCGTTGTTTCGCCGAGGTCTGCTTCGCTGACGTTATTCTCAATAAAAGCATTAAGCATTTTCTGCTGATTGTATTCAGTAACGGAATCAATTTTCGCGAAAACACTTTCAACATTTTTTAGTGCCGTTTCTGAAAGTTCAAGTATTTTTTTGTCGATTTTAAATGATTCGTAAAGCATAATTATCTCTCTTTCACCGACCATTTGCCGATGCTTTCAAACCCAATCCTTGTGTAAAATTTTTCCAGAGAATCTTCACGGCAAAACAGATAAACCCGTTTGCCCGAAAAATAATATTTATCGGCAAGCGCCGCAACAATTTTTGCCGCATAGCCTTTACCGCGGCAGTCTTTTGCCGTTGCGACCGCACCGAGCAAAACGCTTTTTTCACCGATAAACAATGCAGATGCGGTGCTTGCGAGCTTGTCCCCCTCAAGGATACAGCCGTAATCTGCCGCCGAGTGATTGCAACGCGCGGCAAAATCGACAAGAAAATCACCAAGGGTTGCCGGCACACTGAAATCACATTCTTTCAGAAGATCATAAACTGCCGCATAATCCGCCCTTACAATGCCGTCAGCCGATACTGTCTGCGGATTTTTGTATTCAACAAGATATGACGACAAATAATCGTAAAACCCGAGTTTTTTCATAATCTCTTCGTCGCAGGAAACAGAAGCATAACCGACTGTTTCAAGAAAACTTACAAGCTCTTCATAATCGGCATTTTCCGTTGCAAAAAGCGTTATGTCACCGTCAATTTTTGAAATTACAGCCGTTGTTTCTTCACCGATTTTCTGTTGCCAGAAAAACGCAAACGGCGCATTTTTGTAAGTGTTATGTAATGCGCAGATTCTTGCAGAATAAGCGCAGTCAGCCGTAAACGGACTGTCAGTCAAGCGTATCATCAGCAAGCTCCGCAACAAGAGAATTTACAAGTTTAAAGCTTTCAACCGCATCGTCATATTTAATGATGCACGACGGGGAATGAAGATATCTGCACGGCACGGAAACGGTGATAACCTTAACGCCGTTTCCGCTTTTATGGATTGCCGCGGCATCGTTACTGCCGGCAACCATTGTCTTTGTCTGTGCTTTTATCCCCTGCTTTTCTGCGATTTCAAAAGCCTTATCAAAAATTGACTTGGGATAAATTGTGCCTCTGTCCATAAACGAAACAACCGCACCTTTACCGAGCTGACAAACGCGCTTTTCGCCGTCAACGCCGAGAATATCCGCCGCCGTTGTTGTTTCAACTGCAACCGCATAGTCGGGTTTTACGTTGAACGTACCCGTAACCGCACCCCTTGTGCCGATTTCTTCCTGCACGGTAAACGAAAACCACAAATCAAAAGGCTGCTCACTTTTTATCATTTCAATCATAATTGCGCAACCGACACGGTCATCAAGCGCACGGGCTTTTATCATACCTTCACCAAACTCGGTAAAGTCGCTGTCAAACCACACACTGTCGCCGAGCGAAACATATTTCTGTGCCTGTTCCGCGCTGTCTGCACCGATGTCGATGTAAAGCTCATCCGCATCGGGAATATCGTTTTCTTTATCGCTGTCGGTCAGATGAATGGGTTTTATACCCACAACGCCGCTCACCGCATTTTTACCGACAAAAACATTTTTGCCGAGAATCACCCTTGTATCAATGCTGCCGACCTTTGCAAATTTAAGATAGCCGTCATCGGTGATATAGGTGACAATCATTCCGACCTCATCCATATGCGCATCAACAAGCACTTTTTTCTTTGCAGGCTGTGCGCCCTTTTTGAAAACAAGAAGATTTCCCAGCGGGTCGGTGCTGTATTCGGCATAACCTTCGATTTGTGAAATTATATATTCTCTTACGGCATCCTCACGGCCCGAAATTCCCGAAAGGGCGCAGAGAGCCTTAATCGTGTCAAGCATTTTCTCCGCTCCTTTCGATGATGTAAGCCGCCATAAGCTGTGCCGCAGCTTCAATATCCTCAAGTCTTACCGTTTCGACCGCCGTGTGCATATTGCGGATAGGTACGGAAAGCAGAGCGGTTTTGCAGCCGCCCGCACTCACCTGAATATCGTCACCGTTTGTGCCTGTTCTGCCGCCCATAACCTCAAGCTGATAAGCAATACCCTTGCTTTGTGCAAGTTCTTTGAGCTTGCCGCTCATTGCATAGTCAAGCGACGGTGCAATACCAATCATTACGCCCTTACCCATTGTTCCGCTTTTTTCCTTTTTGACTGACGGAGCGCTCGCAAAGCTGACGTCAACGGCAATCGCTTCGTCGGCATTGATGCCGTAGCTTGCCGCAATTGCGCCACTTCCTCCCGTTTCTTCCTGAACGGAAAACAAAACCGAAAGCTTAACGTTGAGATGAATATCTTTTATAATTTCAAGGCATCTGAGAATAACGGCAACACCTGCGCGGTCATCAACCGTCGGTGAAGCTATGCCGTTAATAAGGGAACGCTGAGGGCCGTTAAAAGTAATTCTGTCACCGAGGGACACAAGCTCAGCGGCCTTTTCCTGAGAAAAGCCGATGTCAACGGCGATTTCGTCAAATTTTCTTGCCTTCTTGCTGTCGCTGTCACCCGCAAGATGAGGAGGAGTTGAGGTAATAACGCCGAAAAGAGGTTGCTTGCCCCAGACGGTAACCTCTGCCGCCGCAAGCACACGGGCATCACTGCCGCCGCATCTTGCAACCTTGAGAAAACCGTTTTCGATTGCCGTTACAACAAGTCCGATTTCATCAATGTGAGCATCAAGCATAATATGAACATTGCCCTCACCCATTGTGCCGATAACACTGCCGAGCGGGTCGATTTTTACGGGCATATATTCACCGAGAAGACCTGCGGCAACACCTGCCGCGCTGTCCTCCCTGCCCGAAACACCTTTTGCACAGCAAAGTGCAAAAAGCATATCCTGTAAATTTTTATCAGCCATTGTCCGCTTCCTTTCGGGGAATTATTGAATGTCGCAGACCGAAACACCGCCAAAAGCACGAATGCTCAGAACGTGACAAGCCTTTGAGCCGAAAATTGATTCCATCTTTGATTTAAATTCAGAAAGCATATCAAAGGGAACAAAAGCCTGAATTGTGCCTGCAAAGCCTCCGCCGTGAACGCGCCACGCACCTTTGCCGCGAAGAATCTGTTCGCAGAAAGCGAGTGCAACGCTGACGGGCTGTACCGCTGTGTTACGGCAGGTAAAAACGTTCTGATTGTACATATATGAAGAATTACCGCTTTCGATAATAAGCGATTTGAATGTTTCAAAATTGTTTGCGTTGAGAGCCGCCGCCTGGCTGAGAACTCTGTCGTTGTCGGCATAGAAATGGATTGCGCGAAGCACCGCTCTGTCGCCGACCGTGCTGCGAAGGCTTGCAATTTCTTTTTCGAATTTTTCTCTGTCACAGTCGCGAAGCACGCTTGCGCCGAGCTTCTGTGCCACAGCTTCCATTTCAGAACGGACAGCGGCATATTCATCAGTCAGGTCCGAGTGGCTTCCGCCCGTGTCAACAATGCAAAGTGCGTGACCGCAGGAAGCAAAATCAAAGTCAAGCTTTTCGATAACGGGTTTTTCGGGGTCTGCAAAGTCAATCTGAACAAAGCTGCCGACAGAGCTTGCGGTCTGGTCCATAAGTCCGCAGGGCTTGCCGAAATATTCGTTTTCGGCATACTGTGCAATCTGCGCAATTTCAACAGCGCTGATTTTTCCGTCGTTGAAAAGGTGGTTAAGAATTGTGCCGAGCAACACCTCAAAAGCGGCCGAAGAGGAAAGACCGGAGCCTGAAAGAACATCGGAGGCTGTTGCGGCATTGAAACCGCCGATTTTGTAACCTCTGTGCTCGAAAGCGGCACAAACACCCCTGACAAGAGAAACGGATTTTCCTCTTTCTGCAGGAATTACGTTAAGCTCGGAAAGGTCAACAACATCCATTTTGTAGCCTTCGGATTTTACGCGGACTATGTTATCGTCATTTTTGCCGGCGCAGGCAATCGCATCAAGATTTACGCTGGCGGCAAGAACTCTGCCGTGGTTGTGGTCGGTGTGGTTACCGCCGACCTCTGTTCTGCCGGGTGCGCTGAAAAAGCCGACCTCACCGTCATCACCGTAAAGTGTTTCAAAGTTACCTGCAACACGGTAATAACGTGAACGCTGAGCGTCAAGCTGTTCGGCAGGATAAAGCTTCCGCAATGTTGCATCAAGCTTACCCGAGTTTATAAAAGCTTTCATATCATTGATTTTTTTCATGGCGATTATTCCTCTCCTCTTTTTTTCTTTGTTGCGTGAACGATTTTTTCAACACCCGTCCACATAGCGTTTAAAAACAGCACCGAAATGCCGGAAAGCAGCGAAAGTATCAGTATCGGCAACAAGAATGACGGTGAAAGCGGGTCAAACACATTGCGGCCGACAAGGGTAAAGGATACAAGGCGCGGCATAAAACCGACAACCGACAGTGCAAGAAACTTAAAATAGCCGAAATCGTAGGCGCCGTAAATTCTGGAAATTGTGTTGATGGGACTCAGCGGAACAAGCCTGAGAATTACAAGCAGCCACGGGTTGCCTCTGCCGTCGTTTTCGAGCAGTTTGCGCAAGATATCAACCTTGCTGACAACCGCCCACGCGTTGCCGAAGCCAAGCTTTCTGCCCCAGAAATACTTGATTGTCAGAAGCACCGCAAAGCCCAGCACATTCACGGCAATTGCCGCAGGCATCGGCAAAACGATACCGGTCAGGAAGCACACGGTTGATGTCATATAAATCGGAAAAAGACTTTTCACCGCAAAAAGTGCAATTATTGAAAGCACAAACAGCCACACCTGCGGTATTGAAGCGATATACTGCTCAAGCTTTTCAAGCTCGGCAAGCACAACACTGTACCAACGCCACAAATTTTCATATCTGAGCGAAAACAGCAACACGGCGATTCCGATGGCAACGGCAACGAGAATCAGACCGACAACGGTCATCACCTTGCTGCGACCGCCATACTTTTTCAAACAAATCACTCCGTCATAAAAACGTGTCAGGCAACCCTTTTCACGCATATTTATACATTGTATAATTTTAGCTTATTATTTGCGGCAGGTCAACCGTTTACGAATATATTTTATTATTTATTTTTTAAAAATATATGTTATAATATAAGTACAATACCAAAGGAAGATGTGATTTAATGAAAATCTGCATGCTTGACGCATACACCACAAACCCCGGCGACCTTTCGTGGGACTTTCTGGGCGATATCGGGGAATACACGGTTTACGAACGCACGCCGCCCGAACTAATTTACGAGCGTTGCAAGGGTTGCGACATCGTCATAACAAACAAAACACCTCTTCGAGCACAGACACTTGAAAAGCTTCCTGATTTAAAATATATCGGTCTGCTCAGCACCGGATACAATATTACCGACATTGATTGGTGCAAGGAACACAACATACCCGTTTGTAACATCCCGTCGTACAGCACCTCTGCTGTTGCACAGCTCACCTTTGCGCTGGTTACGCATTTCACAAATGCCGTTGCGACTCATAATGAAGCGGTACACAACGGCGAGTGGAGCAGCAACCCCGATTTCTGCTTTTGGAAAACTCCGTTGCTCGAACTTGCGGGAAAAACTCTCGGCATTATCGGTTTCGGAAAAATCGGCAAATCGGTTGCCGAAATTGCCAAAGCTTACGGAATGAAAATTCTCGCCAGCGGAGGCCGCACAAAAGCTTATGACGGCGTTGAATTTGTCAGCCGTGACGTATTACTTGCGAACAGCGATTTTGTCTCGCTTCACTGTCCTCTCACCCCCGAAACAGAGGGTATGGTAAATGCAGAGTTTTTGGGCAAAATGAAGAAAACCGCTTTTCTTATCAACACCTCGCGCGGTCAGGTTGTTGATGAAAAAGCTCTTGCGGATGCACTTGAAAAAGGTGAAATAGCCGGTGCGGGACTTGACGTACTATGCACCGAGCCTCCCGCAGCCGACTGTCCCCTGCTCAGCTGTAAAAACGCGGTAATCACTCCGCACATTGCCTGGGCAGGATTTGAAACAAGAGAAAGACTTATAAAAATATTCCGTGAAAATCTTGAAGGCTTTATAAACGGAAAAATTCAGAATAATGTCTGGGATAAATAAAAACAACAAAAACGGCTTGTTCAAAAAAGTGTTGAACAAGCCGTTTTTTACGACAAAATATTATTCTGAAAGAAAATTAAATATAAACACAATTATGTTTACAAGCTCGGTAAGAAGTGTCATGGGAACATCCGACCAAATAAACTCTCCCATAAAAGCAAAGTTATCAAGGAAGGTTGTCCAGTCAATTGAACCGAGAGAATCAAAATATTCCTTAAAGCCGTCAAAGATGGAACCGCTGCTCTGCTGAGGAGCTTCGCCTCTTGTAAAAATGGGAACAAGAAGATAGTCGTTTGTTGAGAACGCAGTGCTGTCACTGACAACTCTGACATAGAACTCGCCGCTTCCTCTGATTTCTTCGGAAAGGGTGATGCGGGTTTCTTCGCCGCCCTTACCTGTCAGAGTTTCGCCGTATCTGTACTGTGCATAAGCTTCAGTGTTTGCAGCGTGAACAACATCCTTCTTATAAATATCAATTGTCCATGATGTGTTTACGGGTGCTGTGCGTGCGGAGAAAGCAAGTTCAAGCTTTTCAACAGTGTTTGCATTGTAAGTAATTTTGAACCAGTCTTCATCAGCACCGTCCTTGTAAAGAGAAATCGCGCCGTAGATGCTGAGGTTCTGCTGTTCATCCTTTGCTTCAAATTTGCTTGCTGTTTTGGGAGAGTTGTTTGCCTCAATTTCAAAAGAATCAAAAGCAGTAAACTTAATTTTAATCTGATATTCATTGCCCTGAACGTATTCTTCGGCAGCTTCAATTTTGACGAAATATGTGCGGGCCTCGACACCGTAGCTGGGAGAAACGTTGGTCTGCTCACCTGCATCGGAAACAAAATATCCGAGTTCTTCGGGAGCACCGGCAGATGTGCCTTCATCAAATGCGCAAAGGCTTACTTTATAATCGATGGGCTTGTTGTCGATGGGGGAATTGTAAAGATAAGCGTAAACATAGCCTCTTGAAGGAGCAGTAAAAGTGAAATAGTCAACATCGGTTTCTGTGCCGACAGAGCCGACATAAACATAATCTTTTGCTTCGGTATTGCCGCTTGCAGATGTGCTCAGCTGAAGCTCGGTTGCTTCTGCAGAAGTGTTATTAACTTCTTTTTCACTCAACTGAGAAGTGTTGATGCTGACAGTCAAAGTGTATTCATCGGAAGCGATGACAGCGCCCTCCACAACCTGAATGTAATAAGTGCCTTTTGCAAGAGAGCAACGTGCAAGAGAAACGGTATCATCAACGCCTCTTACCTCTGCGCTTGTAATCTCGGAAGTTTCTTCTTTGCCTGTTTCACCGACAAGGCTGAAAAGAGAAACTTTGAAATAACTGTAGGATGACTCGGTTTTGGGGTGTGTAAAGCTGACAGCAACCGTGCCGCCATCTGCAATTGTGAATTTGTACCAGTCCTCATCTCCGTCTGCGGAAAGGCTGCCCTTGACAACGGCACCGAATTCAATTTCATCGGCAGTTTTGAACTCGTTGTTGCTTTCTGTTTCAACAATCGTCTTTACCGTTGTGTCGGCAGCGTAAGCTACACCGGCAGAAACAGAGCAAAGAAGAAGAGAAACGACAAGAAGAACTGAGAAAAATTTTGTAAAACGCTTCATTTTTGTTTCCTCCGTTTAAAATTTATTTGTAGAGATACAGCATAATATTACCACAATGAAATTTGTTTGTCAACAGAAAACCCCCACGGCACAAAAGCCGCGGAGGTTCAAGTTGTTCATTTTATGGGATTAATACATTCCGCCGCCCTGTGCTGCCATAGCTGCTGCCTGAGCTGCGTCTGCTGCAGGGTCGGGTTTATCGGTTACAAGGCTTTCAGTGGTGAGCACCATTGATGCAACGGATGCCGCATTCTGAAGAGCTGAACGTGTAACCTTTGTGGGGCCAAGAATACCTGCGGCAATCATATCGCAGTAGGTATCCTTTGCAAAATCGTAGCCGTAGCCGGTTTTGCCGGATGTGAGGATTGCGTTGACAATTACGGAACCCTCAAGACCGGCGTTTGCGGCAATCTGACGAACAGGCTCTTCGAGTGCCTTGAGCACAATCTTGACACCTGTCTTTTCATCAGCTTCCTCAGTTCCGTCAAGAAGAGCCTTGACTGACTCCGCAGCATTAAGAAGTGCAACACCGCCGCCTGCAACATAGCCTTCCTCAACAGCAGCCTTTGTTGCGGCAAGAGCATCTTCAATGCGAAGCTTCTTCTCTTTCATCTCTGTTTCGGTTGCGGCACCGACCTTAATAACAGCAACACCGCCCGCAAGTTTTGCAAGACGCTCCTGAAGCTTTTCTCTGTCGAAGTCAGAGGTTGTGGTTTCAATTTGTGCCTTAATCTGTCCGACTCTGGAAGCAATTTCTTCCTTGCTGCCTGCGCCGTCAACAATGATTGTGTTTTCTTTTGAAATCTTTACCTGACGGGCTCTGCCGAGCTGGCTGAGCTGAGTATCTTTAAGGTCAAGACCGAGGTCTGATGTGATGACCTCACCGCCGGTAAGAATTGCGATATCCTGAAGCATTTCCTTGCGTCTGTCGCCGAAGCCGGGAGCCTTGGCACAAACGCAGGTGAATACGCCGCGAAGCTTGTTGACAAGAATTGTTGAAAGAGCCTCACCCTCAACATCCTCGGCAACGATAACGAGCTTTGCGCCGGATTTGATAACCTGCTCAAGAACAGGAAGGATTTCCTGAATATTAGAAATTTTCTTATCTGTAATAAGAATGAGGGCGTCGTCAATGACAGCTTCCATCTTATCGGTATCTGTTACCATATAAGGAGAGATATAGCCTCTGTCAAACTGCATACCTTCAACAACCTCGGAATCGGTAACAGCGATTTTTGATTCTTCAACGGTGATAACGCCGTCAGCCGTAACCTTTTCCATTGCGTCAGCAATAAACTTGCCGACATCTTCGTCAGCGGAAGAGATTGTTGCAATTCTTGCGATATCGGCAGAGCCGGTAACAGGCTTTGAATTTTCCTTTACAGCTTCAACTGCAACTTCAACTGCCTTGGCAATACCTTTTTTGACAACCATGGGGTTTGCACCTGCGGCAACATTCTTCATGCCTTCGCGTACAAGCGCCTGTGCAAGAAGAGTAGCGGTTGTTGTTCCGTCGCCTGCAACGTCATTTGTCTTTGTGGAAACTTCCTTTACAAGCTGTGCACCCATATTTTCAAAAGCGTCCTCAAGCTCGATTTCCTTAGCGATTGTAACACCGTCATTTGTGATGAGGGGTGCGCCGTATTTCTTGTCAAGAACAACGTTTCTGCCCTTGGGGCCGAGTGTGATTTTAACTGTATCGGCAAGCTTGTCAACGCCTGCCTGAAGTGCCTTGCGAGCCTCTTCGCCGTAAATAATCTGTTTAGCCATTATTTAATTTCTCCTTCCGATTATTCTACAATTGCAAGAATGTCACTCTGGCGAACGATGGTGTATTCCTCTTTGTTGAGTTTAACCTCGGTGCCTGAATATTTGCTTGTGATAACTTTGTCGCCAACCTTGACGTACATTTCAATCTGATTGCCGTCAACCATTCCGCCGGGGCCGACAGCGACAACCTCTGCCACCTGGGGCTTTTCCTGTGCAGAAGCAGCAAGAATGATACCGCTGCTTGTGGTTTCTTCAACCTCAACAAGCTTAACAACAACTCTGTCTGCAAGCGGTCTGATGTTCATATTTATTACCTCCAAAAATATAATCGATTAGTTTTTAGCACTCTTTGACCTTGAGTGCTAATTGGTATTTTAGCAGGTTATTTGAAAAAATCAAGACCTTTTCCCAAAATTTACAATTAAGTAATATTTTTCTTTTCGGTTGAAAATCTGTGCAATGTGTTGTATTATAGTGATTATAAAGATATGAATTAGAATGGAGTGATATGCGGTGCAACGGCAAATTATTGAAAACGACAATAAGTCGCGCAAATTTTTTTACATAACGGCGGCATTTTCCGCACTCGTGCCCGAATACTTCTCTTTCGCTTTTGCATTTCTCGCCCTTTGCATTTTCCTGCGTGACATCAAAAAACAAAGTCTGAAAGTCAGAGTAACAGGCTGTCTTACAATAATGTCCGCTTACCTCGTCTGGCGATTCATCGGAATTTTTTATTCAGCGGATATTTTCGGCGGCGCGTGTTTTTTCTTTATGTGGCTGCTGATGTTTTTCGGTGCAATCATCCCCGCACTTGTCATTGACAGCGTTGAGCGACTTGAACGCACCTCACTTCTGCTGACACTCAGCGGCGGGTTTGCCGGCGGTGTCGGAATTGTGCAGATTCTGCTGTTCCATTACGGCAAATACATTCACCCCGACCTGCGCTCAATGTTTAACCCCTTCTGGAATTTCTTCAATGTTGCCGTTGCAAAAATCGCAACGTTCAGCTTTTTTCCTCAATGGCTTGCCGACCGCCTGCCCCGAAGCGAACCGATACACATTTTTTCGCGGGCAAACTCAACCTTCACGAACCCTGTTTTCTTCGCAATTTTCCTTGTTATGGTAATACCCTTTGCCGTTTACTGTCTGTTCGAATTAAAAGACAAGCGTCTGCGTGCACTCAGCTTTTTCTGCATTGCCTGCATGGTGTGCGGCATCGCTCTTTCATATACACGCGCCGCCTATCTTGCGCTTGCAGCCGTTGTTGTTGTTATTATTTTTATGGGAAAAAGGCAGGCAATCTGCGTGGCGGTGCTTTCTCCGTTGCTTCTTTTCGCTTTTCCCTCGGGTGTTTACAAGCGGTTACTGTCGATTTTCGACTTCACCGACATTTCAATTAACACACGTCTCAATGTTTGGCAGGCATCCGTTGATGTCATTAAAGAAAATCCGGTTTTCGGCATCGGCACGGGTTTTGAGCCGTTTCGAAAAATCCTTGTTGAAGAATACTCAATCAAACAGCCCCATTCCCACAACATCGCTTTACAGACACTCATTGAAAACGGCGCTGTCGGATTTCTGATTCTTGCGGCTTTTGCAGTCTTCTTCCTTGTTGAAATGATTAAGCTTTGCCGCAAAAGCAAAAAATTCAAAGCGCTCGGCGTTACTTTCATTGCCGCCGCCGCAGGATTTCTTGTTTGCTCGATTACCGATTATCCGTTTTACGGGCCGAAGCTTTTGCAGTATTTCTTTATAATTATCGGTCTTTCTCAGTCGGCTTGTCTTATCGCCGCACAAGCAAAGGAAGAAGAAAAGCCAAAGGAAGAAACCAAAGAAACAGTAAACAAAGCATAAAAAAGACGCGAAACCGCATTTTCGGTTTCGCGTCTTTGGTTTTTTATTCGGGTTGTTTGTAAAGCGGCTTGTCTTCGCTGGCCGTGTTCCAGTTAAGTATTCTGTTACGCTCCGCATAATACCAAGCCATATCAAACATTTTTGCACTGTCATCAACGGGAATATAAAGCTGACCTTTTTTAAGGTAAACCGTTCCGCTCATTTCAACCGTGCCTCTGTCGGTGCGTGCCTCGTTGCTTCCCTCAAAAAAGGTTGCCCAATGGCCGTAAACCTCAACGGTACAGCTACCCTTTTCTTTGACAACCCTGCCGCCGACAGACTGCACGACAACCGCAAACGGAGCATACCATTTACCGTCAATATTTTCAGGGTAAATATCCCTTGCAATCAGTTCAAGCAATCTGCCTTTGAAGCTCATTCGCGGCACATCATAGGTCGGAGCAAGGGCTATGGGTTTTATCATATCAAGTTTTTTGTCAATCGAAAACTCGTCAACAGTTCTTCCGTCACTGAGATATGCGGTGATGTCAACACGGTCACCGTTAACCTCGACAATTGCATAAAGTCCGTCGGTTACCTCTTGCGGCCAGAAGCAGGAATGCCAGCTTTTCTGAGCATTTGAACGGAAAATATTACCGCCCGCATTACCTGCAATATAGTGAACGGTGCCCTCGGAGGGGCGGTCAAACATTTCATCGTTTTTCATCGGGAAAGTGCGGGCAAAGGAGTGCTCGTGACCCTCAAAAAGAATGTCAAGTCTGCCCTGCTCAATCGGTTTTCTCAGCCACGGATAGCCGTCATCATTCTGACCCTCGGGCATTACGGGATAAATCGGGAAATGGTAGCCGCCGAATTTCCACGTTTTATCGCTTGCTTTCAGGTCATTGTATGCCCATTCGCCGACAATTTCGGGGGCGTTGATACCCATAACAAGAAAATGGGCATTACCGTAATCAAACGAGTAGTTTTCTGTTTTGTAGCCCTCGGGGCCGTTGAGCGGAAAAGAATTTTCAAACTGGGCATCAAAATAATCGGCGTGTTCAAGATAAAACTTACCCGTGGGCTCGGGGAAATAGCTGATGTAACCGCGGTTATCGTGGTTACCTGTTGTCATCATATAAGGAATGCTTTCGATAATTCCCTCAAGACCGCTGAACATACCGTTCCACTGAAGGTCATTCTGTCCGTTGTCGCAGTTGTCGCCAACCGTGAAAATAAAACGGCAATCGGGATGCTTTTCAAGAGCTCCTTTTATAACCGCGTTCACCTTAGAATAATCGGGCAGATGTGTGGGATGACCTTTCTGGTGGTCGGTGATGACCAAAAACTTGAAATTCGTCAGATTTTCGGGCTCGGTCTCAAAAGAAAACTCAGCACTGCGGCAATTATCGTCACCGACGTTATAATAATATTTCGTACCGGGTTCAAGTCCCCTTGCCGTTACCCAGTGGAAATTGCTGATATCAATGTCACTTTCAATGGTTTTACAAATTTGCTCAAAACGCACATACTCGTTCTGTCCTTCTTTGCGACAAAGCATATATCCGTTTTCAGCATCTGTACTTGTGCGCCAGGTAACCGTTATGGTTGTGTGCGGATCGTCGGAAAAGCTGAGCATAATGTGATCAGGCTTTGGGGTTGAACCGCGCTCCGGCTTATAAAAAACATTGTTTTCGTCATACATAATAAAGCCCTCCGTTGAACTGAAGTTGCATTTTCGGTATTAAGTTTACTCGTTCAAAACCTTTTTGTCAATTAATGTTAGTTTTTTTAACAATATTTTCGCCTTCATTTTAGACAATTTGTGTAAATTAAGATTAATCGCTTGATTTTTTAAATAATGTATAATATAATTGTAGTGTGTGTAAGAATACCCAGGAAGGATGAAGATATTAATGAAAAAAACGAAAAGGGCACTGAGTCTTCTGCTGTGCGTTATTTTGTTTATTTCATCTGTGCCGTCTTTTGTTTTGGCAGCAAGTGAAAGCGATTTAACCTTTCAGCTTTCAGGCAGCACTTACAAAATAACCGCCTGCTCTCCGACCGCCTCAGGCAACCTTACAATTCCGTCAACCTTTGCAGGCAAGCCCGTAACGCAAATCGGCTCAAACGCCTTTGAAAACTGTTTCGGCCTTACATCGGTCACAATCCCCTCAACCATAACAACCATTCAGAATTATGCGTTCAACGGTTGCGGCACTTTGACAAAGGTAACCTTCGAAACAGGCGGTTCAACGCTGACTCTCGGCACAGGCGTTTTCAGCAACTGTGAAAAGCTCTCAACCATCACTCTGCCCGCTTGTCTCACATCTATCCCCGACGAAGCCTTTGCCGCCTGCTATGCGTTGAAAAATTTCTCACTTCCCGCAAACGTAACGTCAATCGGTAGAGAGGCTTTCAAGCTTTGTAATTCGCTCGACAGTTTTAATATCACGGCAAAAATAAACTCAATCGGCAACAGTGCATTCGCCGCCTGCCAAAATCTTAAATCGTTTTCCGTAAATTCGGCTAACAGTTCTTACAAAGCAACAGACGGTGTGCTCTTTACTTATGACGGCAAAAAGCTTTTGCAATACCCCATCGGTAAAAACACAACATCATACACCGCTCCCTCGGGCACAACAACAATCTGCGAGCTGTCCTTCGGCTCAAGCACAAAGCTTAAATCAGTCACTCTGCCCTCAACAGTTACAACTATTGAGCCTTACGCATTCGCCCTTTGCTCAGCACTTACATCAATCAGCCTGCCCTCTTCGCTCAAGACAATCGGTTCAATGGCTTTCAACAGATGCTCAGCACTCAAGGATGTAACAATCCCCGGCAGCGTAACAAGCTTCAAAAGTGCTTTCTCCGGTTCAGGCGTTGAAAAAGTTACAATCGGCAACGGTGTTACGGTAATCAGCGAAAAAGCTTTTGAAAACTGCTCCTCACTTTCAAGTGTTTCAATCCCCGATTCTGTCACAACAATTTCTCTCGGGTCTTTCGCAAACTGTTCTTCTCTGAGTGAAATCGCAATTCCCGCAAGCGTTACTGCCATTCACGCAAACGCATTTTACTCCTCAAACGTCAAGCTTTACGTTGAAGAAGGCTCTTATGCAGAGCAATATGCCAAGAATAACGGTATCGCATACGATTTCGGAACGCCCGCAGGAAACGACGACAAATCGCTGTTTGAAATGATTCTTGATTTCTTTAAAATGCTTATTGAAATTGTTGTTTCGTTCTTCTCATCCATTATGGTTTTAATTTAACGGTTAAATACATAAAGCTCTCATCTTTCGGTGAGAGCTTTTTTCTTTATCTTATGTACAAAAAAACGGTTTGAACAGATTTCGTTCAAACCGTTTTTATTTTTAAACTCAGAATGCGGCTTTGTATGCCTTAATAACATTTGTGAAAACTTCGCTGTAAACAGCACCCTTCAATTCCTCGCTGTTATCATCAACATAAAGTCTCATAACGCCTCTTTCCGCAATGTTGTCAGCGGTTGTTGTGCCGTTGAGGATATCGTAAGCGGTGTAAAGAGCTGCACGCAGAAGAGTTGTGCCGAGAGTGTAGTTATAATAAGCGAACTTGCCTTTTGCGCCCTCAGCGGCGGTCTTGCAGGCAGAAGCAATATCTTCTGCAGAAGCATTGGTGTCAACGCTGTAAGCCTCGCAAATGCCGTTGTAAACGGTGGGGAATGAAGGGGCAACGTAGATGTAACCCTTTGCATTTGCAAGTTCAACAAGAGTTGCCTGAACAGCACTGTCAAATGAGAAATAGCAGACGTTTGTGCCTGAAATCTTGTTGTTCTGAATAAGTCTGGCATCAGCTTCCTTTACATAAAGCTGAGCTTTTGAGAAACCGCCGGAGCTGTTTGTGTCATAAGCATTGTCGTAAACATATGTAACGCCCTGCTCTGCGCAAGCTGCCTCAAAGAAATCAACAGCATTGTCATTGAGTTCATTCTGAAGGTAGCGGTTGTTTGCAAAGCAAACGAAATATTCTGCACCGAGAGCCTTTGCCTTTGCAACGATATCGTTTGCGGCAAGCTGCCAGTCAACACAGAAAACCGCGTTGGCAAGGGAAGCAACTCTGCCAAGCTGATCTTCGGGTTCAATGCAGATTGTTACGATTTCGGGGTTAGCTGCTTTTGCAAGCTGAATTGCATTGTATGACTGCTGGATTGTTCTGTCAAAAATGATTGCGCCGATTTTTTCGTCTTTTGCAAGCTCTTCGGCAGCTGTCATAACTTCCATATTGCCGGCCTTGAGGATTCTTGTGTCGCCCTCTAATACTTTGACAACAACGTTTGAATATTCCTTGGCAAGAGCCTGAGCGGCAAGATACTCTTCGGGATACTGTGCCTGAGGCGCAACAATAATTGCTACTTTCTTTTCAGAGGGAACAACTTCGTCGGTGTCAACCTTATCTTTGTTACAGGCGGCAAAAGCACCGAGTAAAACCAGGGAAAGTAAAACAGCAACAATTTTCTTGAACATAACCAATCTCCTAACTTGTGATAGATGTTAAAATAATTATAACCTATATATCGACATTTTGCAAGTAAACAAAATGTTAACAGATTCAGGTTTTTGAAAGCGCGCGTATTCTTTGGTCAATATATTCGCTGACAAGGTCAGGTTTGATAACACGCACCTTGCCGCACATATGCCACAACCACCCCATAAATTCGTTTGTCAGGTTAATTGTCGCAAACGCCAGAAAATGACCCTTTTCATCCGATGTTTTAATTTCAATATCAGCGCCAAAGTATTCGAGCACCTGTTCGGCAACGGAATTGTCGCAGGACATTACAAGATGAACATCGGGCAGATACGTAAACATCGGCTCGTTGGTGAAATAACTCACGGCATTTGTGTAATCGACATCCTCACGCCTGACTGCACGTTTTTCCATAATTTCAGCGTCATCTATACGTGAAATATCAATGTAATTGAAGCAATCACTTTTTTCGGGGGTCATCAACAGATATGCACGCGACCCGTGAAGCAGAACTTTGTGCGGCGAAACATTTATGAGCGTATCAACAAAAGAAGCTCCGCCCGTTTTGCCGTCAAGCTCAAAGCTTTTGAAGCTGAGTGTCAGCATTTTATTTTCCATCATTGCCTGACGGATTGTCAGAAAAACACCGTGATTGATTTTCGACATTTTATAAGGCGGTCTGACGGAGCTTATTGTGTGCTGAATTTTATCAAAGCTTTTTTCGCAGGATATGGCACAAAGAAACCCTGTGATTTCATCACGCTCAAAATTGTCAAGCAACGGACTTTCGTTAACGGCAGCCACAAGCTTAAAAAGTGTGTCGTTGGAAAAACGGCGGGCAAGATAGTATCCGCGCGGAGAAGAAACCTTGACAATACCGACACCGCAATCGTTGAGAACATCAATATCGGAATTGATTGTTCTTGTCTTCACCTCAAAGCCGTACTGCAAAAGCAACTCTTTTATTTGCCTGACGGTAATGATGTTGTTTTCGTCGGAGTGGAGCTGAAGTATTTCAAACAGACAAACAAGGCGGTGCCTTGCGCTTTGATTTGCCAAAAAACCACTCCTTTCAACAACTTATTTTAATTTACAATACCATTTTTGAGTTAATCTCTTTGAGCATCTGCGCATCAAGCTTAAGCACCTTGCGGTCATAGCTGTAAATTCCGTTAACCTCAAACTCAACATCGCTGACCTGTGTATAAACCGTTGCGCAGAGACCTTTTTTAATCAGCGGAATAATCTGCTGTTCATGAAGTCTTTTGTAGCCCTTGCTCAGGCCCTCACTGTTTTTAAACATTATATAACCGAAGCTTTTGTCTTTTTTCCAGACGTGGTTGTCAATATTCCAGCTGTATCCGCCGTATTCGCTGATGACAAACGGTCTGCCTCCGAGGCTGAGGGGTTTCACGACAGGAACAACGTATCTGTGAATGCTCTTGAGCTCGGGGCCTTTCTGATCGTGCCAACCGCTTGCGTGGTCAACAATTCTGGACGGGTCATAAGCCTTGACCTTTTCGCCGATTTCCTTGGCATCAAACTGACCCCAGCCTTCATTGAACGGCACCCAGCAGCCGATTGAAACGCAGTTATAGAGGTTGTCGATAACCTCAAAAAGTTCGCGTTTGAAATCTTCACGCCATTCAACCTTTTCACGGCTGAAAGCCTTATACATATTGTCGCGTGCGTGGATACTGAAAAACGGAAGAACACCGGCAAGGAAATCGCCGATATACTCGCCGCCGCTACCATATCCTGCCAGACAATCATTCCGATTTTGTCACAGTGATAATACCAGCGCAACGGCTCGACCTTGATGTGCTTACGAAGCATATTGAACCCAAGGTCTTTCATTTTCTGAATATCAAATATGAGAGCCTCGTCGCAGGGCGCGGTCATTCCGCCGTCGGGCCAATATCCCTGATCAAGCAAACCGCGCTGGAAATAAGGTTTATTGTTTAATGTCAGGCGAAGCAGTCCCTTTTCATCCTCTGCAATGCCGAACTTTCTCATGCCGAAATAGCTTGTAACCTCATCCTTGCAGCAACCGCAGTCGAGAGTGACTTTAAGGTCATAAAGGAAGGGATTTTCGGGACTCCAGAGCTTTGCATCGGGAACGGGAATTTCGCACTTTGCGGAAATTTCACCGTCAAAAACAGTTTTTTCGCCGTCAAGCACTTTTGCATAAAGCTTACCGTTGCACTCGCAAGGGGCGCAGGCAACATCCAGCTTAACAACACCCTTATCAATGTCGGGAACCAGACGAATGTTTTTGATATAGCAATTATTGACGGGTTCAAGCCACACCGTCTGCCAGATACCCGACGTGGGTGTGTACCAGAAGCCGTGGGATTCGTGTGTCTGCTTGCCGCGCTGCTGCCAGCCGCTGTCCGTCGGGTCATAAACGCGAACAACAAGCTCGTTTTCACCGTCTTTGAGTGCGTCCGTGATGTCGAGGCTGAAAGGCACATAGCCGCCGGTATGATTGCCGACGGGAACGGAGTTTACAAAAACCTCACACTGCCAATCAACGGCACCGAAATTAAGAAGCGTACGTTTACCTTTAAATTCATCCCCAAGCGTGAAGAAACGGCGGTACCACATTCTTCTGTCCGCCTCAAGGTGCTTTTCAACACCCGAAAGCTGACATTCGGGAGCAAAAGGAACAAGGATTTTTCCTTCCCATTTTTCAGGAACATCGGAATTCTCGCAAGTAAACGCATAGTCATACTGACCGTTGAGACACTGCCAGCTTTCTCTGCGCAACTGAGGCCGCGGATAATCGTTTTTAAAAGGACACTCTCTGTCAACGCTGTCAAACCAATTTGTTTTAATAAGTTGGCTCATATTTATCCCTCTCAAAATTTATTAATTACTGATACATCTGTGCAAGGCGAAGATTGCCCTGCTCATCTTTTATTGCTGTCATTTCGACACTGACATCTTTGCCTGCGACTTTGACGGTAACGGTAAAGGTGTAAGATGTTTCTGTCTTTGAAACAATCTCAAAGCTTTCTGCCGCACCGCTCCAATCAGCCTTATAATCACAGGAAGCCTCAGTATCGACATAAAGCCTTTCATTAATCACCACATATCTGCCGTTTCCGAGTAAGCTCTCGGAAGCCTCGGCGGTATAAACGCTTTCGACCGCACTTTTAAGTTCGCCGTAATTTTTAATGTTTCCGGGGCCTACAGCTTTATAAACCTTGCCGTTATATTCGGCAGTTTCGTTGTCAAGCGTCTGCAAAACGCCACCGGCAAAAACATCATTAACAAGATAAGCATTGGCGGAAATAAGGCCTTTAAGAGTTGTTATTGTGCCCTCGCCGACATAATTGTCAATGTCTTTTTTTGAAGGCTTATCTGAGCAAGCGGAAAAAAGACCGACAAGGCAAAGTGCACACAGTAAAAGCGCAATTACTTTTTTCAAAACAGTCACCTCATTATAAGACGTATATTTAGTATATTATAATACCAAATACTTGTTTAGTCAACCGTATTTTGTTAAAAACAACTAAAACAAGGCGTGCCGCCATATGACAGCACGCCTTAAAAAATTAACTGTTAGAGTTTGAAAATTATTCCGACTGCCGCCGCTGCAACAAACCAGAAAAACGGATGGATTTTTTTAAGTTTTTTAATCTGAAGCAACGCAAAAATAACAGCAAAGAGAATAAGGAGAGGTATATGCACGGTAAAGCTGCCGTCACCCGCCATAAATATGGATGTTCTGACAATTCCGATTACCGCAGTTCCGATCATTGCCGCAACAGCAGGACGCACACCGTAAAAAACCGCTTTGACGATTTTGTTATCGCTGAACGAGGCAAGGAATTTTGCGATTATTGTAATAATAATAATGCTGGGCAGAACCAAAGACATCGTTGCAACAATGCCGCCGAGGATTCCGGCCGTGGAATAGCCGACATAGGTTGCCATATTAAGACCGATGGGACCCGGTGTGCTCTCGCTGACGGCAATCATATTGGTCAGCTCTTGCTGTGTGTACCAACCGTATTTGCCGGAAAGCTCCGAAAGAAACGGTATTGTTGCAGGTCCGCCGCCAAGTGCAAACAGACCGATTTTAAAGAATTCGAGCGCAAGCTTTAAGTAAATCATTTTGCCGCCCTCCTTCTTTTAATCACAGAAACAACAACTCCGAGAATACCTGCGACAAAAACAATTGCCACGGACGGAACATCAAGAAGAAGCGATATTGCAAGCGCAACAAGGAAAACAACTATGCAGAAAATATCAACAACATTTTTTCTGACAAGCGTTACAACCGTATTCACCATCAGTGCACATGCCGCTGCACGGATACCGGAAAGAGCGTGACCGACATAAGCATTATCAATAAAAGCGGATAAAACGCTTGCCACAAGCAGAATTATAATAAGTGAAGGCATTACCATACCGAGAGTTGCAACGATTCCGCCGAAAACACCTTTTTTCTTATATCCGACAAAGGTCGCCGTGTTGACGGCAATAATTCCGGGGGTACACTGACCAACGGAATAATAGTTAAGTAACTCTTCTTCGGTAATCCACTTATGCTTTTCCACAAGCTCATACTTAAGCATCGGCAGCATTGTAAGACCGCCGCCGAATGTCAAAACACCAATTCGCGCAAAAGTAATAAACAGTTGCCACAAAAGTTTCATTTTTTTACCCCTTACATAAATTTTTCTTTGTAATTATAATCCTTTTTATTGTTGCAGGCAATAGTTTTCCGTAACAAAAAGCATATAATAACAGCATACATTTAAAAAGAAAATCTGTTGACAAACAAAAAAAACCGTGTTAAACTGTTAATGATAATAATTCCTATTAAGGAAGATTTATAATAACATTTTGACTTTGTTCTTAACAGATTATCAGAATTTGCAAAGGAGTGTAACTATGGATAACACCGCACTTTTTAAAATCGGCTACGGTCTTTACCTTCTCACCGCAAACGACGGAAAAGATAACGGCTGTATCATCAACACATTTATGCAAGTGAGCACCGACCCCCTGATGGCGGTTTTCGGCATAAACAAGCAAAATCACACCCACGATATGATTATGAAAACGGGTTTGTGTAACATTTCAATTTTGACGCAAAAGGTTCCGTTTGAAATTTTTGAGCGCTTCGGTTTTAAAACCGGAAGAGACACCGACAAGTTTTCGGATTTTTCCGCAACCGACCGCAGTGAAAACGGTGTGCTTTACCTGAACCAATTTGCGAATTCTTACATTTCACTTAAAGTTATCGGCACGGAAGATTTCGGAACCCACACTCTTTTCAAGGCGGAAATCACCGATGCAAAAGTTCTTTCAAAAGATGAAAGCGTAACCTACAGCTATTATCACGCATACATTAAGCCCAAGCCCGCTCCTGTCAAAAAGAGCGGTTACAGATGCAAAATCTGCGGATACATTTATGAAGGCGAAGAGCTTCCTGCCGATTTCATCTGTCCCCTTTGCAAACATCCCGCATCCGACTTTGAAAAAATTGAAAATGAAAATAACAAAACAGACAAAGGAGAGTCAACAATGAACTACAAAGGCACAAAAACAGAGCAGAATCTTATGGCTGCATTCGCAGGCGAAAGCCAGGCAAGAAACAAGTACACCTACTTCGCATCGGTTGCAAAGAAAGAGGGTTATCAGCAGATAGCCGCCATCTTTGAAGAAACCGCCAACAACGAAAAAGAGCACGCAAAGCTCTGGTTCAAAGCACTCGGAGAACTTGGCGACACCGCTCAGAATCTTCTTGCCGCCGCAGAGGGCGAAAATTATGAGTGGACAGATATGTATGACACTTTTGCAAAAGAGGCCGACGAAGAAGGCTTCCACGAGCTTGCAGAACAATTCAGAGCAGTTGCCGCCATTGAAAAGACACACGAGGAGCGCTACCGTGCACTTCTGAGCAATGTTGAAATGAAGGCTGTTTTTGAAAAGAGCGAAGAAACAATGTGGGAGTGCCGCAACTGCGGTCACCTTGTAATGGGCAAAAAAGCACCCGAAACCTGCCCCGTCTGCAAACATCCGCAGGCTTACTTCGAGGTAAGAAAAGAGAATTATTAATTTAACAATCCCGTTTTGATACTTCCGATAAAATAATGCCGCCGCACAGATTTGGCTGTGCGGCGGCAAACTTTTTATAATTGAATTTGTATGTCGGCAAGCTTATCTCCGTAAGTTGAGCGTGAAACAAGGCTGACTTTTTTCTCAGCAACATCAAAAGTAAACATTGACGCAATAAAATTTATCTTTTCGTTGCTGTTTTTGCCTCCGCTTACCACCGTTTTGAATTTTGCGTTTTTATTGTAATCCGAGTCAAGTTCAAGTTTGTGGGTATGACCTGCAACAAGCAACTGCACACCCAGTCTTTCAAGTTCGGATTGCCAATCACACTTACGCAAAGGTCGAACATCCGGAATGTGCGAAAAAGCAACCGCAAAAGTTGAATCTTTTGCCGAGTCTGTCGGCAAAGATTTCAGCCACTTTGTTTCTTCGGCAATGTAAGTATCAAAATCAACAAGACCGCTGTATTCAACGTGTAAATCCTCTTTATCCTCGCCCGAATCAAGCACAAGCGCCCACAAAGGGCCGTAGGTGAAAGCAAAATACAATCCGCCCGTCATATAAGGGAAATAGCGGCAAATCGACGGAGCAAACTGCCCTCTCGTTTCGTGATTACCTCTGTTATAGGCAACGGGGATTTCACCCTTTGAAAATCTGTTTGCCGTAACAAGCACGGAAGAAACAAAGTCTTTTTTCGTAACAAGGGTGCTTGAAATGTCACCGTTTAACACAACAAGGTCGGCTTTTTCTCCCAAACCTTTTGCGGCAGCCTCAGCCGGCGGCAGATTGTTGTGCACATCTGAAATTGAAAGCACATTTATCCTTTCCTGACCGCTGTAGCCTTTGAAGCTTACGGGAGCAGACGAAACCGTGCCGCCTTTTATCGCGTGATAGCCGCCCTTGGCAACTATGTGCTGTGAGTGATAGCGATAGGTGTTTGCGTCAAGGTGCTTTTTGGGTACAACAACGGTGTGAACCGTTTCGAGTGTGTTGATATTGCCGAGGGTGCTGTCGTTAACGGTATAATCAACACCGTCATAAGTATAAGTCACCCTTCCGCTGCCCTTGAGGTTTGTTGCCCAGACAATTGCATAGCTGTCCTGCGAGCACTGGAATACACTTGCCTCAACGGTTATTTTCATCGGCTTAAAAGCGGAAATCAACTTTGTAACAGCCTTGCTGTCGCAGAAAAAGTCTTTCAGAACATCAGAAATATTCATCAGCAACCGCCACTTTCAAATTCTTCCATATAGCCCATAACCTTGTGCTGTCTTGCCGCGGCAAGCTCTTCATACATTCTGTCGCGCTTTTCACGGGTAATCGGCCAGAGGAATTTCGGGATTATTCCGAGGGCACCCGTTACAGTGGGCACTGCTGTACAAAGCGCAAATTCCCAGAACTTTGTTCTGTCGTTCTGTGTGCCGATTTCAAGGCCCTGAACATAGCCGATTTTCTTCATAATAAGGCTTGTTACGGAGGTCAGCAGGGCACCCTGAATTTTTGTTATAAGATTCTTTGCAACACCCGTGGTCGCTTCCATTCGGTAGCCGTTTTTCCACTCACAATAGTCCATTGCTTCATTCCAGAGGTCGGCATTGATAACCTTGGTGATGCCCCAAATCCACTTAATAAACCACTCTTTTAAGCCGAAAGCAATACACATCGGCAGAGTGTTATACATCATACGTCCTTTTTTCGTCATACCGAAAAGGAAAACTCCGAGGAAAAGAACATCGCTGTAAATATCCGAGAAAATCCACAGCGCCTTTGATGAAAAACGCTTGCGCAGAGGTGAAACAAACGAATAACTGATACTGCCGTTAATACCGGAGGGAATATTCAGGATTGTTATGAGCGAATAGCTGCCCAGAACGTCAATGAAATAGTTTGTTTCGCTTTTGCTGATTGCAAAATTGCCGAGGAAATCCGAAAGGCACATCAGCAACACGGGATAGTTCGTAAAAATCGCACGCAGGCCCTCTCTGACGCTCGGCTTTTCGATTGACTGCGGCACTCTTTCTTTTGACTCAAGGAAAAACCAAAAAGTGCAAAGCGATGAAATAATCGCAGTGCCCATACCCATTACCATAAACACACTGCTGAGCTTCCACTGAACAACCTTGTTGTTGACAAGGTCGATGAGAACACCCATTATGTAACGCGGCATATCTTCACCCATATAACCCGTAAGTAACTCGGCAAGGGTGATAAGCCGCACTCTTTCGCCGGGGTTTGGCGTTATGGTGGACATATATCCGCTTTTCGCAACGCTTGTAAACGTGCCTGCAGTTTCGGAAATTATGCAGAAAACATAGTAATAAATCAGCTTCGGAATATATGTGCCCGAGGTGTCACCGAAAAACAGCGGCAAAAGCCAGCTGAACATTCCGATAACCGTCAACGGCAACTGCATACCGATAAGATAGGGACGGAATTTACCGATTCTTGTGCGGGTATTGTCAACAATAACGGAAATGAAAGTGTCATTGATGATATCCCACGCAGTTGTAACAAGGTTGACAACGGCGCTGACGGTGAAATCAATGTGGACAACGTCCCATATATAACGCTCGTTAAACGAACTGATATTAAACGTGTTTGACCAGTCATTGAAAAGGTAAGCCACCGTTTCTCTGACACCGACATAGTTGTGCCCCTTGTAATACTGAATCTGACGCTGAGGGGTTGTGTTTTGGTCAGTCTGCGCCACGGCGGTTGCTGTGTTTTTATTTTCCATCACTTACCCCTCCTCTTTTACGGTAATTTCACAAGCATCGGCAAAGTGGCCGTCAACCGTAACAACCGTCACGGTTGCCTCACCCGCGCCGACAGCAAGCACATTGCCGTTTTCATCAACGCTCACAACGCTTTCGTCAGAGCTTATCCACAAAACATCAGTAATTGTTGCATCGGCAGGCTTTACCGTTGCGCTCAGTTCAAAGGTCTGACCCACATCAAGCTGTGCAGAATCAACTGAAATTTTCACCTTTTCAACGGGCACCGTAACATAAACCAGACATTTGGCGGTATAATCGTTGCCGAGATAACTCAGCTTTGCCGTTATTTCAACGGGCTTTTCACTCGTTGAAATGCCTGTGACATAGCCCATTTCGTCAATTGTCGCAATGCTTTCATCAGAGCTTTCAAAGCTTATTTCATATTCGTCATAGTCATTCATAACAGCCTTGGGTGCAATGGATTCGTTTGCGCCTTTTTCAAGGAAAACGGTATCCTCGGCAAAAGCGATGCTTACCCACTTGTAGCTGTACTGTTCGGTAACGTAATAATCAAAAGCGATATTTTTTGTGCCGAGCGGTGAAAAATCGCCGACAAATTCAAGAGTCAGTTCAACACGGTAGGCACGCTCAAAGTTTATGTATTCAAGTCTGTCGGTAAGACGGTCGGTTTTTGCGGCAACAGTAAAATCAGCAGGTGTGACCGTTGCGGCAACAACGTTGACAATCGGCTTTGCCGTTTCTTCAATTTTCTCGGCGATTTCCGTGACACCGCCGAGGTTGAAAGTTTCATAAACATTCCCCGAAGCTGCGGGATATTCGCCGCCCGGTACGGTCAGGGTGAAAAAATAATATCCGTCATCTGTAATTTCGCCGTTTTCGTTTGCAACACCCTGGGTGCAAACTGCATCAGTGCAATCGCTTTCAGTGAGAGCAAAGGTGGGAAAGCCGGTAAAGCCTTCGCCGAATTTCCCGTCGTGATTCTCGGGATAAAGTGCATCAATGTTGCCGAGAATCTGATCTTTCATGTGAAGCAACACATTAAGCTCATTTTCACTGCCGTCAAACTCAATGGTCTGCGTATCGACATCAACAGAGGTCTGTGTGCTGACACAGACAACGGAATTATCCTTTGCATCGGCAACAAGCGCGGAAAGAAAATCAACCGTTTCGCTCTTTGTTTCGGGCAGAGGTGAAAGGCTTTCAACAGTCTGCGGTTCAAACTCATAAACATCGGAAATAAGGGAAAACGCGACAGCGAGCACCGTCGCCATACAGACAACAAGTGCCAGTGCACTGCTGAGGCCGAAAAGAATTATCTGCTTTTTTTGCTTCTTTGCCTTTTGTGCGGCAGTCAGTTCAACATTGCTCACCGTGCGTCACCTCCCGTCACATTTTCTGCAGCAAGTGCCTCTCTTTCCTCTTTTTCTTCCTGAGTTTCAAAAATCGGAAGCGGCAAATCATCAAGCGAAACCTCACCGTTTTTGACTTTTTTAAGAAGCGCCTTGCGCTTAACGTCAAATTCTTTGTAATCGGGCTGAATATTTTTCTTTATAAAAAGATAATTTATAACCGCCATACCGAGCATTGCAACAAAGCACACAATTGAGGCAACACCGAATTTTGAGCTTACCATTCCTGACGAAAAAGCTTTTGCTGAGGTTGCAACAACAATGCTCAGCGCAAGGTCAGCAACGCTCATAACCGTGCCTGCCGATGATGCAACAACAAGAGCTTTCGCCATTTTCCGGATATTGACAAACGAAAACAGCAGAAAAGCAAACATAACAACGCCGCAGACAACGGTTAAAACAATGGCGGCAATCAGAATTATTGCTTTCAAGGCAATGTCGGCAGACACACCGATTTTCAAGTAATCAAGAAGAGCAAGCAGGCTGCCGTCGGTAACGGCAAAATACATACCCAAGCCCCCGATGTTAAGCTTGCCCGTATAAAAGGGAATTTCAAGATGAATTTCAGCAAAAGGAATGAGCAGCACACAGATAAGAAGCACCATAAAAACAAGTCTTACAATGGGCAAAGCACCCTTGATATATGCCGTTTTAATGCGTGCCACAAGCAAACGGAACGATGCAAACTCAAGCTCACACCGCTTGGCATCACGCGCAAGCAACTCCTCCTGACGGCTGTAAAAAAGATTGATGCCGCAGTTTTTGCAATTCTGGCTCAGGTCAAACCGACCTATATCGACACCGCAATTCGGACATTTCAATCTTTGCCACCTCCCTACATATAATCAAATAAATTCTACCATATAATTTAATATAAAACAACCGCAAAAACAAAAAGTCCCGCAGAAAAATCTGCGGGACAAAAATTTTTAAAATGTGAAGAAATCAATTATTGCGTTCCTAAGATATTTGAAGAAATAGGTTATATTTTCCCACGAAAGAAGAGCGTTTGCATCTGCGCCGTCATAAAGCGTTCCGATATCCGTGCGCGGTGCACCGTCATAATCGGAGGTGTGAGAGGCAAGCCACGAAATCATTCCGTCGGGATACTTAAGGTCAACGGTGTTTCCGTTGCCGTCAACCGTTGTCATATCGTGATAATCACCGTTTTCGGTGGTAAACATATCATAATTGACAGCAAACCAGGCGTGGTGACTGCTGGGGGTTTTTTCACCCGTTGCATAGCGGACGGTTGAAAGAGTTGAGAAACGGCAGTCTGCGGCAACATTGGACTTTTCGCAAATCTTCATCCACGTGGGGGTTACGATAAGATAGTAGTTGACAAGCGGGTCTTTTGTGCCGGAGGTGAGCCAGACGGGCATATCGGCAAGGCGCTCAATATGTTCTGCCGAGGGTGCCCACGCAGGACAAATCGGGAAAGCGGCGGCAAACATTTCCGGGTATGCCACAGCCATTTTGAGCGTCATTTTACCGCCCATTGAATAACCGCCTATATAAATACGGCTAAGGTCAATATTCTTCTTGTTTTTCGCAATGAAATCGTCAATTGCGGCCTTGAGCGGCTCAATCAAATCGTTATCCCAGAACTTGCCTTTTTCCTCCAATGAGCGTGCGGCAAGGACGAAAGCTCCGCCTGCGGGTGCGAAACGGCTCTGGAATTCGTCACTTGTCCAGTAAGCAATTTCACTTTTTGAAACCTGCTTGCCGTCCTCGGAACCATCACCCATTCCGTGAAGCCAGATGACAAGAGGATACTTCTTTACATCATCTTTGCCTACGGGAGAAAAATAACGATAGTCAATGACGTTGCCGTCGGTTTCGGGACCTGCACCCTGCTCAAACTGAGCAATAAGCATATCAAGGCCGTCACCGATTGTGAGTGCGCTGACGCTCGGCGAAACTGCAAGGCAGACAAACGCGAGCAAAAGGGCAACAAATTTTACTGTGAATTTTTTCATGATAACACCACCTGAAATTTATTGAATTGATTATACCACAATCTGTATATTTTGAAAAGAGATTTTCATCTGTTTTTCCCTAAGAAAAAAATTATAATTCCACATCAACATCATAATCGCCGTCAATGAGTAACCGTATCGCATTACCGTTTTCGGCAAAAGAAGAAAACAAAGCATTTTCGAAAAGCAAATGCTCAATCGTGCAATCGCTGTCATCAAGACGGTTTTCGACAACGTTTGCGTATGCTTTTATGTCTTCAAAGTGATTTCTGATGTAATCCTCACTCATCACAAGGTAATAGCATCTTATGTTATCGAGATATTCTTTTTCGAAATCATCCGCCCAATCAAGAGGGATATAGCACCCCTCAACAATCAGATTCTGCCCGTTTTCAACTGCGGTTTTTATCATTTCCCGCACAATCGGCCACAAATATTGTATTAAAAGCTTATCGTCACTCAAGGGAGTCAATTTCGTGTTTCCGCTTCTGATGAGCCCCATTTTCAGGTGATCAATTGAAAGGTAGGGATATTTATATTTTTCCAGCAACTTCTGCGCAAGGGCGGTTTTGCCCGTGTGCGTTGCACCCGTGATTATGACAATCATTTTGTTTCTTCTCCGTAATAAACAGCAGAAACAACAGGTCTGCCGTCCTTGCCAAGTAACGGTGTCATTCCGCCGGCATTACCGCTTGTGTGAAAAATGTAGTTAACGCCCGTTTCTTTATCCACCCAGATTTCCGTCACATTGATTGCACCCTGAGAATATATTTTTTCAAATCTGAACTTCTTCGCCATTGCTTTTACCTCCGTGGTTTATGATAAAAAAATTATAACACAAAGACTTTTGTTTTTCAACGAATTGCCGCGCGGTATTCTGCTTTTCACCAATTGAAAAGGTTTGATTTGTATGCTACAATATTTTAAATCTGATGTTTAGCACAAAAAGCTCAGTAATCTTACCGTCTAAGGTAAACAAAGAATCGGTCTGTACCGGAAAGGCGCAAAAAATAATGATAAAATTAAAAACCTTCATCAAAAACGAAGCAGTTCTTGTGATTTCCTTTATTCTTGCGGCGGCTTCCGCTTTTATCGTCACCCCAAGTGCAGATTATATCGACTATATAGATTTCCGCACTCTCGCCCTGCTTCTTTGCCTCATGGCAGTTATGGCAGGTCTTAACGGGCTGGGTGTTTTCAGGCTTCTTGCCTCAAAGCTTCTCTCACTTGCAACCACAACGCGCAGTCTTACTCTCTGGCTGTGCATGCTCTGCTTTTTCTCGTCGATGATTATAACAAACGACGTTGCTCTCATCACTTTTGTACCGTTTTCGATAGTTGCATTAAAGCTTTCGGGGCAGAAAAAGGTACTCATACCGCTCATCACGCTTGAAACCGTTGCCGCAAACCTCGGCAGTATGCTTACCCCCGTCGGAAATCCGCAGAACCTTTATCTTTTCTCGGCTTTCAATATGACAATCGGCGATTTTTTCATAACCGTGCTCCCCTACGCCGCGCTGTCACTGGTTTTGCTTGTTGTTTCGGCATTTTTCATTAAAAAGGAAAAGCTCTCTGTCACCGCAAACGAGAAAAGCAAAAAAATCAATTATAAATTCTGTGCGGTTTATGCCGTGCTTTTTGCAATATCCATTCTCACGGTTTTCAGAGTTATCCCCTACGGAATAACCCTTGCGGTTTCCGTTGGAGCGATACTTGTTTTCGACAGGAAAGCGCTTGCAAAAGCAGATTACTCATTGCTTCTCACTTTCATTTTTCTTTTTATATTTATCGGCAACCTTAAAAACATTGCCCCCGTCAGCGATTTTCTGAGCAAAACCGTAAAAGGCAATGAAGTGGCGGTCGGAATTGCGGCAAGCCAGATTTTCTCAAACGTGCCCGCCGCGATACTTCTTTCCGGTTTCACGGACAACATAAAAGAACTTCTGGTCGGTGTAAACCTCGGAGGTCTGGGCACACTCATTGCATCAATGGCAAGTCTGATTTCATTCAAGCTTGTTGCAAAAGAAAAAGTCTCCACAGGTAAATATATTCTTGTTTTCACCGCAGTCAACGTTGTTTTTCTTGCGCTGAATGTTGCGCTTTGGATTGTTATAAAATAAACGGCAATAAAAAACTCCCGTTCAGCTGAACGGGAGTTTTTTGGTGCCGGTGGCGGGGGTCGAACCCGCACCCTGTCGCCAGGACCGGATTTTGAGTCCGGCACGTCTGCCAATTCCATCACACCGGCAAGTGCTTGAGTATTATAACTCACCTTTTCGAAAAAATCAATATGTTTTCAAAATTATCCTTGGTGCTCTGTCATTTTGTGCAAAAAACTTTTCATATTTTGTGCAACATAATTATTGTAACGCCACCGTAAATTATGGTAAAATTTTTTATTATACATAAAGGAACGGTGCTTATGCAAATCACACGAAAAGAGTATTCCTTCCCTTCAAAGTCGGGTCTTGCCGACATTTTTGCCCGCGCCTGGATTCCCGACGGCGGCGCAAAAGCCGTTTTTCAGATTGCTCACGGAATGGCTGAACACGGCGAAAGATATGAAGAATTTGCCGCCCACCTTTGCGCCCGGGGCTTTGCGGTTTACTGCGCAGACCACCTCGGCCACGGTAAATCCGTAAAAAGCGACGATGACCTCGGCTATTTCGGCGAAAAAGACGGCTGGAACAATTTCATCGAGGATGCCCGCACCCTGACCGAAATTGCCGCAAAAGAAAATCCCGGCCTGCCGATTATCTTTTTCGGTCACTCGATGGGCTCTTTTGTTGCCCGCGAATACGCAAGCCGTTACGGCAACGATGCACGAATCAAAGGCTTTGTTTTCTGCGGCACAAGCGGTGCAAACCCCGCCGCACCTGCAGGCAAGTTGCTTGCAAACACTGTTGCCGCCGTCAAAGGCAGCCGCCACCGCAGCAAATTAATCAACGGTGTGGCTTTCGGCCCCTATAACGCAAAAATCAAGCCTGCGCGTACCGCTTTTGACTGGCTGACACGCGAGGATTTCATTGTTGACCGTTACGTTGCTGACAAATACTGCGGTTTCCTTTTCACCGCAACCGGCTACAGAGATTTGTTTACTCTGCTTGCACGCATTTCCGAAAAGAAATGGTACACTCAGCTTAACAAATCAATGCCCGTTCTTGTCATTTCCGGTGCAATGGACCCCGTCGGCGCTTACGGAAAAGGTGTTCAGCAGGTTTGCAACGACCTGAAAGGCGCAAGCATCAGCGATGTCACGTTAAAACTTTATGACGGTTGCCGTCACGAAATTCTTAACGAATTAAACCGTAACGATGTCTATGCCGACATTGCGGTATGGGCTTTAAGTAAAATCAAATAAAGGAGAGATCTTTATGTCTGTATTTATTCTGTCAAACCTCAAACGTTTTTGGATTGGAAAAGTTCTTGTTTCATTCCTTGTTGCCGTTTCCGTTTTCCTTGCCCCTCTCGGCATCACAATCAGCTACATTCAGGACATCACCCCTGCCAAGAACGTAATTCTTCTTATCGGTGACGGTATGGGAGAAAATCATCTTGAAAAAACCAAAAAAGAACTCGGTGTTTCTCTTGTTATGGACACAATGCCTGTTCAGGGTTACCAAAGAACACAGTCATTGAGCAACTACGTTACCGACTCTGCTGCGGGCGGCACCGCTCTTGCTTGCGGAATCAGAACATTTAACGGTGCTCTCGGCTGTCTGGGCGTATATGAGGATGAGGTTCTCGGCATTGACTGGAATCTGGTTTCTTACAAAAGCGTTACGGAGCTTGCTATGGAAAAGGGTATGCGCACGGGTATCGTAACCTCCGACTCCAACACAGGCGCTACTCCCGCTTCCTTCTCCGTCCACACTGCCGGACGTGACAACAGCGAGGATATTGCTCTGCAGCAGCTTGCCTCGGGCATCGACCTTATATGGACTGCATCCTGCGGTCTTGTAAATGAAGTAAACTGCGCTCAGGCGGGCTACACTTTCGTAAATGACCGTGCAGGTCTTGCCGCTCTCGCAGACGGAGAAAAGAGCTTTGCGCAGTTTTCCGGCATGATTCAGTATGATGACGGTCAGGAAAACGCAATGCCCCTTTCCGAGCTTACCGCGACCGCAATCGAACAGCTTGACAACGAGGACGGTTTCTTCCTCATGGTTGAGGGCGCTCACATCGACAAGTATTCACACAGCAACATCGACGACGAAATGATGAAATCTGTTGTTGAATTTGACAAAGCAATTGCCGCCGCAATTGAATTTGCAAAGGCTGACGGCAATACCGTTGTTATTGTAACTGCCGACCACGAAACCGGCGCAATCAAATACAATTCAAAAGCTGAAAAATATGAATTCACTTCGGGTTCACACAGCGGTGTTCCCGTTCCCATGCGCATTTACGGCTATGACAATTTCATCAATAACGGTGACACAATCCTCAACACTGAGGTTGCCGACTTTATGTCAAAGCTCCTCGGTTATTCCGATGAAGTCTTCCCCGTATTACTCTAAAGAATAAAACATTAAATCCCGCATCGGTTTTGCCGATGCGGGATTTTCATTGTCGGGCCGATTATTTAAAATACTGGGGAAGAAAATCCTTGTGAGCAAGCTTAAGCTCCTCAAAGCAATTCTTTGCCTTTTCCCAATCGCCGACGAGCGGATGAACAAGCAGACCCTTGAGCGCATAATCATCATCGCCCGTGACAGCCGCCTTGACGGCATATTTTTCATAAGTCTTGACAACTCTCATAAGGCCGACAATGTGGTCGTTGATTTTCTCGGTTACGGGAACGGGTGTCGCACCGTCAGCACCGATAACCGCGGCAATTTCCACAATGTCATCATCTGCCATAAAAGGCAGAGTGCCGTTATTTTTGATGTTTACGACGTGAACGTCACGCTTGTCATTTGCGATTGAATCAATAAGAGAAACAGCGGCAAGTGAATACTTGTGGCCGCCGCGCTTGTCAAGCAAAGCAGGTTTTGTAACAATTTCTTCATTCTGATACATTTCAAGAAGCTGTTCTTCAATTTCCATACAGACCTCAGCTCTTGTCTTGTCATCCTCGCGCTGGTGAGCAAGCTTGGCCTCACGGCAGTAATAATACTGAAGATATGACGAGGGAATTGCCTGGATTGTTTTAAGGCAATCCATTGAAAAACCGTCATCCTTGATATTTGCCATAACCTTGGGTGAGAAGCCTGACTCAATAAGACCGGGAAGAAGCTCTTCGCCGTTTTTCTTGCAGGATGTAATCCAGC
The DNA here is from genome assembly GCA_045592705.1 of Acutalibacteraceae bacterium. Classification (GTDB taxonomy): domain Bacteria; phylum Bacillota; class Clostridia; order Oscillospirales; family Acutalibacteraceae; genus CAG-177. The sequence goes on from JAZNVG010000044.1 coordinate 61,308, forward strand.
TCAGGTGGTTAAGACCGACATAGGTAATGTCACTGTCTTCGCCGGTGATTTCCTTAAGGTCATCAAGCATATCAATGGGAACATTGCAAAGGCCGATGTTCTTGACATTGGTGTGATTGAGAATGAACTCGGTGATGATTCCCGAGGGGTTTGTGAAGTTGATAAGCCAAGCATCGGGGCAGATTTCTTCAATCTTGTCGCAGATGTGCTTGATTACGGGGATTGTGCGCTGAGCCTTGAAAAAGCCGCCGATACCCGTGGTTTCCTGACCGATGAGGTCATATTTCTTGGGGATGCTTTCGTCAAGGTGACGGCAGGGAAGCTTGCCGACACGAATCTGTGTGACGACGAAATCGGCACCGACAAGAGCTTCATCAATGTTGTCGGTCATATTGACCTCGCAGTCAACATTTGCCGCTTTAAGCATACGGACGCAAAGGTTACCGACAATGGTTCTCTTACGTTCATCAATATCCATAAACGAAATTTTCTTAAGTTTAAGCGAATCCTTCGCCTTTAAAAATCCGTCAACAAGTTCGGGGCAATAGGTGCTGCCCGAGCCGATAACTGCAACAGTAATTTCTCTCATTTTGACTCAATCCTTTCAGTTCTTGAATTCCTGGAAAATCCAGTTTACACAACCCGTTACGGGCGGCTGGGTAAGATTAATGAAGTTAAGCTTTTTACCGCTGAGCTTTGTTGCGGTTTCCTTCATAAGATTTATGTAAGTCGGGTTTGCAAGCTTTACATTGATTGAGCCGGAAAGAACAACCTCAACATCGTCACCGTTAAAAGTCATCTGCTTTGCAAGCGCCGCAATGAACTGTGCGCCGCGCACAGCCATTTCGTTGACAACACCGATTGCAGGCTTGTCCCCTGCATCAACAGCCTCAAAGAAAGCGGAAATAAATTCGCGTCTGTAATCGTCAACCTCTTCGCTTTCGAGCTTTTCAACAAGTGAAAGGAACTCCTCGCGTGATTTGATTGAGAATTTTTGGAACAGCTTTTCGGTGAGCATTGTTTTTTCAAGGCCGAGATAAACCTCGTCATAAACAAGTCTGAAAGCTCTGGAGGTAATCCAGTAACCGCCGCCGACATCACCGGTGAAAACATCAAGACCCGCAAGCTGAAGCATTTTGCCCGTTGAGTCAATCGCGTTACAGCAGGTGCCCGTGCCGCAGTTGTAACCGATTGCCGCACCGCTTATTGAGCCTGCCTTGACAACGATGAAGCCGTCGTTGAAAATTTCAAAATTCTTAAGTCCTTTTTCCTTTAACATATCGCACATAATGTCGTGCTGATACGGATGGTCAATTCCCGCAAGACCCATAAGGGTAAAGCTGATGTCATCAAGAGTTATACCTGCCTTGGCAACAAGCTCGCACAGACCGTCAAAAATAATCTGCGAAGCCGCAACAAAGGCGGTGTCAAGGTTTTCGTGGTTACTGCCGGGACCTGTAACCGATTCAATCATATTCTTGTTTTCATCAAAAAGGGCAAAAGCGGTTTTTGTGCCGCCGCCGTCAACGCCTATGTAGTATGCCATACATCCATCTCCTCAAACTTCTTTTGCGGGAAAAAAATCGTTACAAACTTCCTCGAGGCAGAAAACGCCGCGACGGTAAGGCTCTCTGTCAATCCACATCCCGTCGGTGAAATCGGGGAAGGCGACGGGCATACCGCCAAGAGCTATTGACTGCTCGGAAAGGCAGGTGATTGCCATCCAGGCCGCTGTGTCATAAACATCAATTGGAGGTCTTTCGCCGACCTTAACGCTTTCCGCAAACGCACTGAGCACAAGATAATCCATGCCGCCGTGACCCGCGTGAACACCGTCAACCTGATATTTTGACCAGAGCGGATGCTCGTATTTTTTAAGAACGGGATCAAAATCAACCCACTCGTGCTGTTTACCGAGGCTTGCGTGTCCGGGAGCATCCTCAAGGTAAATTGTTTCACCGTCTTCGTAGTAAACACCTTTGGTGCCGTGGATTCTGTAGCCTCTTGAATAGGGTCTGGGAAGAGTACAGTCGTGGGTAAGAACAATCGTTTCACCGTTTGCGCACTTAATCATTGTGGTAACAATATCGCCCTGATTAAAGGGATAATCTGCAATATCGTAATCCTCGCCCTTGTTGTGCTTAATCCAGTCATTAAGACCTCTTGCCTTTGTTGCCATTGAGGTAAGGGAAAGGAATCTGTTGCCTCTGTTAATGCCGAGAAGCTTTGCAATCGGGCCGAGCTGATGGGTAGGATAAAGCTCGCCGTTACGGTGCTGGAAATTGAAAAGTCTGCCGTGACGGTTTTCTCTGCCCAGAGCAACCTCATCACGCAAATCGTGCTGATAACCGCCCTGACAGTGAATGATTTCACCGAAAAGACCGAGGCGTGACATATTGAACAGTGCCATTTCCGCGCGGTCATAACAGCAGTTTTCAAGGAGCATACAGAATTTACCGGTCTGCTCGCTTGTTCTTACCATCTGCCAGCATTCATCAATTGATGCCGCACCGCCGACTTCAATTGCAACGTGCTTGCCTGCGCGCATTGCATCAATCGCAATTCGTGAGTGTGTAATCCAAGTTGTGCAGCACATAATTGCATCAAGGTCATCCCTTGCAATCATTTCTTTATAGTCAAGATACATATCAGGTGTGTTGCCTGCCTGCTCTTTGACAATTCTTACGCCGTCCTGCGCTCTGTCTTCATATTTATCACAGACGGCAGGAACAATAACTCCGTCGCACTTAAGAAGCTCGCCGAGCATACTGGAGCCTCTGCCGCTGAGACCGACAACACCGATTCTTACCTGTTCTTTCATTTTAACGAACTCTCCTTATAAGACATATACAATTATTATATATCTTCATTACTTAAAATTCAACAAAAAATGCAAATCATTTGAAATATCTCTTAAAAAGTCTGCGCCATTTCTGCATATAAACAGTTATTATTTTCGTAAGAGCAATATCATAAATAACAAACGTCACCGTACCCATTCCGAGAAGCAAGGGTATTGCCCACTTGCCGAAATCCTCCATATCGTCGAGAGTAATTCCCATAAAGCGAATCATAAACGCATAAGACAGGAACATTGTGCCGTCAAAAACAATAATTTTGATTATCCACTCAAGCCACCGCGGCAACGATTTTTCGAGCGCCGCCTTGAGAATGGGATAATAGCCGAAAAAGCAAAGATACATCATCGCAACTTCTTTGTTTGGCACAAGAAGCATTGCAAGAATGGCGACCGCCGCATAAACGCCGACTGCCCACCGTTTGTTCATTTCAATTACAACAAAAATTATCAGCACACCTGCCGCCGCAGGAAGCGCATAAGTCAGGAACGGCACAACCGCAACGGAAATGAGAAGCACAAGTGAAAGTGCCGCAACAATTCCGCCAAGTGCCGCTTTGGAGCTTTGTTTCATTCAGATTTCCTCACTTTCAGACACTCAGCAACACGGTATGCAATCACCGCCGAAGCATTCGCAGCAACAATCCGCACAAAGCAGACCTGAACAAACATCACAAGCAGAGCAGCCGCCGTCACCGTTTTTGCGTTTTCTTTCGGTGCGGAAACCGCCCGTTGCAGATTCGTTGACATTGTTGTAAGCGGCACGGTAGGTGCTGTTTTGCGGATCCATATTGCAAGCCGCTTCAAAATTCTTTGCCGCCTCGGTAAGCCAACCGCGTCTTTGCTGGATTGTGCCCTTCAGATAATACCACTCGGCATTGCGCTTGTAATCCGGTGTGCCGTCAAGCAGAATCTGTGCATCGTCAAGGCGGCCGCTTTTTATTTTTGAACGGATATCCGAAAATTCCGACTGTCCGCCGCTTGTTGTGTTATGGGTTGAGCGTGAATATCCGCCGAAATCCGAACCGCTTTGCGACGAAGCGGATGTCTGACCGCCCATAACAATCGCATCATAGGCATCGTTCAACTCCTGCATTTTCTTTTCGGCAATGCCTGAAAGCTGACCGTTTGTATAGGTCTCGCTCTGATATTTTCTTGCAAGCTCGCGGTAAGCGGCATTGACCTGGTCAATTGAAGCGCCCTGGGGAACACCAAGAACCTCATAGGGATTTCTCATACACTTATCTCTCTCTTCTTATTATCTTTGTTGCCGACAAGCTTATCGCGCACCCTTTGGGCAGATGCCTCAAGCCCGTCAAGAAGTATATTTTCAAGAATACCGTTAAACCTTTTGGTTTCATATAAGTCAAGCGCCGCAAGCGCCTGCGCCTGAGTCATATTAAGCTGGACGGTAACCGTATCGGCAAATTTTGCCGTTTGTGCTTTGTCGTTAAAATCGCTGACCTCGCCTGTAAACGGATTAAAATTGCCTTTTTTTACATCGTCGGCAAGGTCATCGGCGGCATCAAGAATATAAACATAACGTCCCGTCATATACCCAAGAGTTTTCATTACCTCTTTATTGTCGCCCGTCATTCCGAAGGAAAAGATTTCGGCAAGCGCCTTTGCAGATGCATCTGCCGCGCGGTCAAGGGAAGCGTTTTCTTTTTCGGCAAGTGCCTGCGCCGAAACCGAAGCGGCAATTATCCGCTCACCCTCGGGAAAACTCTTCTTTGCCTTTTTATGCATCAGCGCAACAACAGGAAACAAAAGCACGGCAACAAGCCGTGACAAAAAGCCCTTGTCGCTTAAGTTGTCTCGCAGTTTGTAATAAACGGTAATAATCAGCGCATCGGCAATAATATCAAATTCCGCTGAATTGCAACATTTAAGGCAACGCACCGCCGGATTATAAGGACAGCGTTTTTTAACGAAAGTGCAACTGTCGGCGGCGGCAAGTCTGAGCAGGGCGGCAAAGGCAAAATCATAGCTTAAAAAAAGCTGTGCAATCGGTGAATAACGTCTGCCGAGGTTGCGGCAAAGCGTGCAGTAAGCACCCTTATATATCTCATAATCTTTTATCTTCATATCGGGCTTGTAAGCCCTGACATATCCGAGCATCCGCACACCCCCACTCTGAATATATTTATACATTTTATATTCTATCGCAAAGCGAGCAAGAATCGGTTAACATATTGTAAATTTTAAGAAAAAAGCCTGCCCGTAAAAAGACGGGCAGGCAGATTTTCAGTTATTACGGATAAGCTCAGCTCTGAGCGGTTTTACCGCCGTGATGAGCACAACCGCAAAAACGGTTGTAAGAATAATTTCGGGAACCATATAAGTTCCGTTATAAATAAGCGAATAAACAACAAACAGCGCTGTACCCGAATATTTTTCAAGCATTTCGGGACCGAAGGCGGCTGTCGTTTCCTGTGTGAAAAACCACTCGGCATAGCTGCCGAAAAAGATTGCACCCGAGGCAATGTGAGCAGCATAGCGAAGAAGAGTTGCAACAAAAGTGCCTGCCGCAAAAGCAACGGTGTGATTTTTGACAAAGCCCTTGAACATTCCCGCAAGTCCGAGCACTGAAAACGCGACAATATAATCGAGCAGAAGAATTCCCGCAACGCTTAACAGCTTCTGACCTGCAAAGGCTGACGACATTGCCGCACCGAGAATCGCCTGAATTATACCGTAAGCAAAGCCGCAGAGCAAGCCCCAGCTTTTGCCGTACATATAACCGAGCATAACAAGCGGCAGCATACTCAGCAGAGTAATTCCTCCGCCGTAAGGCAGACGGTAAACTGTTACAAAAGACAAAACGGTTGCAAGTGCCAGCATAATTCCGCTCACGGTCATTCGCTGGACTTTTCGGTTCATTTTCGACATAAATGAACCCTCCTTTCAAAAAAACAGTGCAAAAAAATATGCCTGTCATTTTCTCCTGACGGCATACTTTCAACATTCCTACGTCGGCATTACCCGCATCAGGTTCGAGGGTCAGGAACTTTCAGTTCCAATCTCAGCCGATAACATCAGCACCCCTTGGCATATTCTTTTGACAAGTTGAATTATACTGCACCCTTTGTCATTTGTCAACACCCGTTTTGATGATAACAAGAGTACCTTTTTCGACCGAAACCGCGGCGCGCTTTCCGACAAATTCATTGCTGACACCAAGCGGCACGGTATTCGTTAAAGTCTGCCCCGACAGGGTATATTTAAGACCGCTTTCGCAAACGCCCTCACTTTTATCGGTGAAAGAGAACACAGAAATTATTCCCGTTTCCGTTTCGGAAAATTCAACTTTCCCGTTTGTGAGAACAATTATTTCGCAGTTTATGCCGTAAATGCGTGCGTCAATCTCCTGCTGTGACAGCTTTGCAACGCACTGAATGTTGGCAAGCGTGTGGTCAAGCCTGCCGCCCGTTGCACCGTAAACGGCAAATTTTCTGTATCCGCGCCTTATGCCTTCATCAAGTGCAAGGCTCGTGTCGGTGTCATCCTTTTCGGCTTTGAATTTTATAACATTGTCGTGCACGGGCACACTGCCGAGCGAATCGAAATCACCCATAACGATGTCAGGCACAATACCGTTTTCACAAAGCCAGCCATAGCCTGCATCTGCAGCGATAACAAGACTGTTTTCGGGGATTTCGGGGAATATTTCAAGGCGCTCACCTGCGCCGAAGATGTAACAGATTCCGCTCATAGCAGGCTCCTTTCACAAATAAATACTGTTGATAATGCGGGGTGCACAAGCACCCCGCATTGCTGTGTTTTAAGAAATGCTTGCAAGGTCTGCGCCCTTGCTTTCTTTTACCTTTGCCCAAAGCATAAACATTGAAACGAACAGTGTAGGCAACGAAACGCCCATACACACAAGGCCGATGGGCTCAAAGAAATAGAACAGCGCAATGAGCGTTACCATTCCGAGACCCGTGCCGAGATATGCAACAAGATTTTCCGCACCGAGCACGGAATTTCTTATCTGTGTAGGTGCTTTTTCCGCCGCCATCATCGCAATGTAGTCATAGCCGTTGTAATAACTGCCGCGGCTGAGGGCACAGAACAGACCGACAAGATAAGGGCTCATACCCTTGTATGCGGTGTAATTGAAAAGAATTAACGAAACTATTGTTGTTGCGGCATTTATCACAACAACCTTTTTTCTGCCGAATCTGTCACCGAAGAACCCGAAAACAAGAATTATTGCGGCAAACACAAACGGGAAGAAATACAGGGCAGTCGTAACATCCTCAACCGACATTCCGTATCCTTCACTCATAATCGACTGATAATAACTGCTGATTGAGGTAAAGCCGAAGCCGTAAAGAGTGTGTGAAATAACAAGCCAGCGAAGGTCACTGTTTTTGAAAATGTACTTAACGGCAGGAAAAACGCCGATTTTCTGCTCGTCGTTTTTCTCTGCTTCGGGTGTTGCGACATTCTGTGCCTGCGCCCTGCGCGCCTTTTCCATAAGGTCAATTCTCTTGTTGAGAAAAACATCGGATTCGCGCGCAAAAATAAGGATAACCAACGCAACGGCAAAGCAGAAAATGACGGGAATTGTGTAAACATTGCGCCACTTTGTTTCGTCGCCGCCCATAAAGCTGTCACGAAGCAGGGGCACTGCCGCCATTCCGAGTGTACCGATACATTTTGTTATACCGTAAAAGCTTGCACGCTTATCAACGGGAGCAACCTCATAGATATAGACAACCTGCATATCGTGCGAAATAAAAAACGACATCATTCCGTAGCCGATGCAGTAAACGGCAAAATTGGGGCTTTGCCAACACAGAGTCAGACCAAGCGCCATACCGACCGTGTTGATGAAGAAAAACGGTTTTCTGCCGAAACGGTCGGCAAGGGTTTTATAAAACGGCGCAATTATGGTGAAAGCACCGCAGATTGTTGTAAGTGCACCGAACTGACTGAGCGCCTCGTTATAAGGCTTATCGGGTGTTACAAGAAACTCTTTGACAACTGCCGATTGCATATCATTATTGATTATGCCGCAGATTTCATCGAGCATGTGCACACAGACGATAATAAGCATCAGAAGCGGAAAATAAAGCACGGATTTCTTTTTTCCGACTTTATTTTTCAGTTTCAGCAGCTTTGTGTCAGTGCTGAGGGTTGAGGATTTCGCAGACATAAAATCCACCCCGTGATATTATAAATCGTAATAAGAAACAAACTCTGCGGGATGAGGAATCTGATTGATTTTCTTTGCCTCTGCGCGCTTTTTCTCAAGCCAGATTTCGATAAGGCGCTCGGGGAATACGCCGCCGGCGGTGAGATAATCGTGGTCAGCCTCAAGAGCATTGAGAGCCTCATCAAGAGAACGGGGCAGTGACTGAATCTTAGCCTGCTCTTCTTTGGAAAGGTTGTAGAGGTTAAAGTCAAAGGGACCCCAGCCGCACTTTGAGGGATCAATCTTCTTCTGGATACCGTCAATACCTGCCATAAGGATTGCGGCATAAGCATAGTAGGGGTTGCAGGTTGCATCGGGTGAGCGGAGCTCGAAGCGGCGCTTGTCGGGAGATTTTGCGTAATCGGGAATTCTGATAACAGCGCTGCGGTTTGAGGTTGCATATCCGATTGTTACGGGAGCCTCAAAGCCGGGAACAAGGCGCTTGAAGGAGTTTGTTGAGGGATTGGTGAAAGCGCAGAGAGAAGATGCGTGGGTAAGAAGACCGCCGATGAACCAGAGAGCTGTGTCAGAAAGCTGTGAATAGCCGTTGGGGTCATAGAAGAGCGGCTTGCCGTCTTTGAAGAGGAGCATATGAACGTGCATACCGTTGCCTGCCTCGCCGAAAATGGGCTTGGGCATAAAGGTTGCGGTGCGTCCGTCCTGAAGAGCGGCGTTCTTGACCATATATTTGATTGTCATTGTGTTGTCAGCCATTTCGGTAAGTTCACCGAGTTCAACTTCGATTTCAACCTGACCTGAACCGCCGACCTCGTGGTGATGATACTTAACCTTGACACCGCGCTCTTCAAGCATAAGGCAGATACGGCTTCTAAGGTCATAAGTAATATCGTTGGGAAGGTCTGTGTGATAGCCTCTGTGGCCGGGAGTGATGTAGCCCTTGTTGTTTGCCTCGGGGTCATTTGAGCTCCAGGAGGACTGCTTTGTGCTGACCTTGAAAGAAACGTTGTCGGGCTGTGCACCGTAAGCAACATCGTCAAAAATGTGGAACTCAAACTCGGGACCGATAATCATTTCGTCAGCGATGCCGGTTTCCTTAAGATATGCGGCAGCGTGCTTTGCAACGTTTCTGGGGTCCTGATTGAAACGGTAATTGGGAGAAGCGATGACATAAACGTCGCCAATCATTGAAAGAGTTGTAACCTCTGCAAAGGGGTCAAGGGATGCGCTGGAAAGGTCGGGGATGAAGACCATGTCGCTCTTTTCAACAGGTGCAAAACCGTAGTTTGAGCCGTCAAAGCCGATGCCGGATTCCATAAGCTCGCTTGTGAAGCGTGTTTCGGGAATGGCGATGTGACGCCAGCGACCGTCAAGGTCAACCATTTTAAAATCGAGCATACGCACGCCGTTGTCAGCGCAGAATTTTTTTGCTTCTTCAAAAGTCTTGAACATAAAACTTCTCCTTTATCTTTTTGTATTTTTTATACACGAAACATTATACAATAAACATTTGCAAAAGAAAAGATATTTTTTGACAAAGATTGATTGATATGTTAACATTTATTTATTAAATTTACAAATATAAGGACGTGTTCATTATGGGAATCAAAGGATTTTTTGCTTCGGTTCTTGCGGCAATAACCGCTTTCACTTCGGCAATTGCCTCTTTCGGCATTGACTGTGTCAACAATTACAGCTTTGTAAGCGATGCATCTCAAACGGGTGCAGTGCTTTCAAACCCGGCAAGCAATGTCAACATCTGGTCAATTCAGGGCAACCCTTTTGCGAACGCAACAAACAACCCGGAAAATGATATTTTTGAGTTTGTCGAATATGTTCAGTTTATGCAATGCACGGGCGGTAATGTTGACAGAGACTTGTTTGTTGACCCCTATGACAAAACGGTTCTCGACGATTACGATTTCACAAAACTTATCGAAAACTGCCGCGGTGTGCTGGGTCTGGGTGCAAAGCCGATGCTCAAGCTTGGCAGTGTTCCGCTCAAATATTCCGCAAAGGCAGACCCTGCCACAACCTTCGGCACAAACGTATATCCCCCCGACGATTACGATGTTTATTACAACTATATTGCCGCCATCGCCGAAGCGCTTGTAAATGAATTCGGCAGAGATGAGGTTCTCACCTGGCGTTTCGGTGTTATGACCGAATATGAAAACGCAGACTGGTTTCTTTCAAACAGCGAAAATGCAAACGACACCGCAACCGAATACTGCAAGCTTTATGATTATACGGTTGCCGCACTGACCGATGTTATCGGCGAAAATATCTTTGTCGGCGCACACTCCATGACCGTCACCGAGGGCCTGTGGGATGAAGCAATTTTCATTAACCACTGCGCAAGCGGAACAAACTTTAAAACAGGTAAAAAAGGTACAAGGCTTTGCTATCTTTCCGCTTCGTTTTACGATTCAACCCCCGGCGAATTCACAAAGGGCAAAACCCTGCCGAAAACAATCGACTATCTGCGCAGCACAGCTGAAAAAGCAGGCCTTGAAAATCTTATTTTCGGCATTGATGAGGGAAGAATCCTCTGCGGAAACACAAGCGGCGCTGTCGGCAACGAACTTCTTTCAAGAGTCTGCGGCTACACATATCAGGCGGCTTATGATGCACGCCTTTATGCGCAGATGTTTGAAAACGACATCAATTATTTTTCAGCCTGGTCTTATCTTTCAAACGGTCTGCTTGAGGGCAACCCGACTGTCAGCTATTATGTTGCAAAGCACGCGGCAAAATTTGCAGGTGCAAAGCTTCTGAATACAAAAAAATCACTCTCGCTCGGCTTGCTTCTCGGCTCCGAGGTGAAATCACTTGCCGCTTACAACGAGCAGGCAGACACCCTGCACATTATGGCTTACAATTTCAGAAACAAGGTTAATTACAAAAGCTGTGCCGACCTTGACATAACGGTAAAAGTGCCGCAGTTTGACACAAAGCAGGTTAAAATTACAGCATATGTGATTGATGACAGCTGCAACTATTTCGACGAGTGGGTTGAGGACAGAAAAGCGCTCAACATCACCGATGACTGCTTTGCCTGGTCGCCCGACGACCCCTGCATTGATAACCCCACAACCTTGCAAAATTCCGAAGCAAGACAGATTTACTTTGAACAGCTTTATGACAAATACACCGACTGTTCAAAGCTCATTCCCGTCGAAACTCTTACAACGGTTGAAAACAGCGAAATCACACTTAACATCACACTCAATCCCAACGCGGTCGTTTTTTATGAAATTACACCCGTAAAATAATGAAGCAAAAGCGGCAGAAATCTCTGCCGCTTTTCATCTGTTACCGGACAAAAAAATTCCGCACACCGAAGTGTGCGGAAAATTGCGGAATCACTGTGTCTGATTATCGTTATTGGTTGCGTTGTTAACGTCGTTCATCTGCTCAATGATTTTTCTGCGGCGTTCTGCAAGATCCTGATACATCCTTTCCTTCTTTTCGCCCGAAAGATTGTAGAAAAACTTCGGAATCAGACCGAAAACGCTTGTAACGGTGGGAAGCAGAGTACACATCATAAAGAGCAGGTACTCTGTTTTTTCTGTCTGATTACCGTAGCCTGCGCCCTCAACATAACCGATTTTGCTCAGGATAAACGCTTTGATTGAAGCGCCGAGCGTGCCGACAAGCTTTCTTGCAAGGTCTTTTGCAACACCTGTCATACCTTCGGTGCGGTAGCCGTTTTTCCATTCGCCGTAGTCAATTGTTTCGTTGCGCAGCTCTTCGGGAATAACATTCATAAGACCCCAGCAGGTCATCCAAACCGTTTCCCTTATCATAAGCGCGGGAATCATAACTGCAAGCTTTTTATAATTCTTGTTGATTGAGCCGATAAGATAAACAAAAATCATCAGGAAGTCGCCGAAGTGTGAGCTGAAAATCCAGAGGGCTCTTGTCGAAAATCTTTCTCTTGCCTTTGTAACAAAAGCATAGCTTGTGGGAGAAACAAATGCTCCCGGGATACCGACGATTGTTGTCATCGAAGCAAAGCCGAGAACGTTTATGTAATAATAATTCATACCGGAATTCATACCGAAAGCCGTAAGGAAATCAGTAATTGTAAGAATCAGCAACGGCTTGTTATTCATAATTGATTTTATGCCCTGAATAACACTCGGCTTTTCAACACGCTGTGCAACTCTTTCACGGGCGGTGAAAACAAAGAAAAGACCCATTGCCGCGGCAACGGTTGAGGTGAAAACGCCCGCCGTAACGTAAAGTGCCCTCATCGGAATTTTGAGTGTGTTATGGTTGATAAGGTCAATGAGAAGACCCATAAATATCTCGGGCCACTTTTCAACAAACCCCGAAAACAGACTTGCCTGCGTTATAAGCCTTGTTCTCTCAATGACATTGGGTGTTATGGTTGAAAGCATACCTGTTCTTGAAATATTCGCCATTGAGCCGTTAAGATTGCTTATCAACTGAAAAATCATATAAAACGCAAGTTTGCCTGCGTGATAAGGGTCTGTGGCAGCAAAAATAATCGGTAACAGCCAATATATAAGCGATAAAAGGTAACCGGGGCCTGAGCAAATGAACAGCCACGGTCTGAATTTTCCGAACCTTGTGCGCGTTTTGTCAACAATTGCGGCGAGGAACACGTCGTTTATAACATCCCAGATACCGATTACAAACGTGACAATTGTCTGAAAACTAAGACCGATTTTAACAACGTCGGTTATGAAAATATCCTGATATTTATTTATGTTGAAACTTTGTGAAATGTCATAAACAACATAAGCCATTGTTTCTTTTGAACCGACATAGCGCCTGTTATTTGTTATCGGTTTTGCCGCACTCTGATTCTTTTCCTGAATTGCCGTTGCCTCCGCCATACACATGCCTCCTTTTTACTTACTTTTTAATTGTAACACATTATAAACAATAAATCAAATTTGATTAATATTGGGTCAGATAAACAAAAAATCCGCACACGGAAAGTGTACGAATTTTTATAGAAACGAATTATTACTTTATACCATAACGTTCACAGTAATTAACCGCAATGTTTTTGAAGTGCTCGTGTCTGAAATTATTTTTTACATCACTGATGTCAACATACATCCCGGCCATAAGGTTCTGAATTATTGCCTCTGCCAAAAATGCTTCAAAAACATAGTCATTTGAAAAAGCTTCTTCAATGTCGGTATTCATCTCGGCATCAATCCCCTTGATTGCCGAGCGGTAAATTATGTTTTCTTTGCCCAGAAATTCACCCATACTTTTAAGACAATTTAGTCCCGTTTTTATATCGGAAACGCTGATTTTTCCATTATATTCAACCTGTCTTTCACCGCCAAGCAAAATATAATCAATTGACGTTTCAAGCACACGCGCCAAATCCGGCAAAACGGCAATGTCGGGTAAGGTTTCTCCCCTCTCCCACTTTGAAACAGCCTGAAAAGAAACACCGACGCGTTCGCCCAACTCGTTTTGCGTAATTCCTTTTGCTTTTCGCAGTGCAACAATCTGCTGACCGATTTTTTCAGTTTCCATTGATAACACCTCTTTTTCCGACACAAGTATAGCAAAGACAAAGGAAAAAATAAATAACCGGTTGATTGAATATTTTACTGAACAATTCTACAAAACTGCCCAAAACAGTATTTTTGCACATTCTTTGCAACAAACACCTGCCTGCACATTGACTTTACCTCAAAATTACTATAAGATAATTATATAAAATTGTTTGGGGTGTTATTTATGAAGAAATTCGCCGCTTTACTGACCGCATTGCTTATGCTCGTGTTATTCGCAGCCTGCAACAACCAACGCACCGATTCAAAGATTGAATCCACTACAAATCAGCAGTCGGAAAATGTCACACCTGAAATCTCCGATTTTTCAGGCACAGCAGAATTACCGACCGAAAGTCAGACAGACACCGCGTCAGACACTGAGGAAACCGCCTCACAGACAGAAACCTCTTCAGAGACAGAGACAAGCACAACCGAACCCTCTGCACAGTCAACAACAGTCTCCGCCGTTTCGGCTGACCCCTCCGAGTGGACAAAAGCAGAAATTGTCGAATTCTATAAAAAAGCGGCAATTAAATCCAACCCGACAGCAAAATCAAGTCAGGTTATGGTGCTTAACAAGCTGGTAATCAACAACGGCGAAGGTGCACTCGGCTTTTTCACAAAAATCCTTGAACCCGCAATAAGATCTGTCGTAAAGAAAAACGCGCTCAACTTTGACGGCATCACCGGCGGATTTCACAACCTTTCCGTAAGCGATACCAAAAGTGTAAAGGCTTACAAAAGCGGCGAATATACAATTGTTGAAATGACATTGAAAAATCAGACTGACGGCTTGCACGCCAACGAGTATGATGGTACAGTCGGACACGCAATTACCGTTCTCGGTGACATTTCAAGAGTTCTTGCAGAATTTCCGCAGTTTAACGTCAACCTTGACGATGCAGACATTGCCGTTAATTACGTAAATGCATCACTGAAAGTTAAAATCAACAAAAACGGCATTATCGAAAAAGGCACATGGCAATACACCTGCGACCCCGATATAAGTAATGTTAAAATCAGCGGAATTACAGTAAAAACCGCAGATGCGGAAATTGATTACATAATCACCGTCGGCGACGGATTTTAAAAAAGCTACGGAGTGACTCACAAAAGAGATCACTCCGTTTTTCATAAAATGTTGTTATAATCAAATTAATTCTCCACAATCAGAACAAATTAAAATGAAAATGAAAAAACGCCGAAACCTCATCGGCTTCAACGCACCAAACTGTTATAAAAAGAAAATAACCCTTGACTGATGTTTCTTTACACAAACAGCCAAGGGTTATTTTTGTGAATTCTTGTTATCTAACATCTTTGGTTAACCTCTCTTTCTGCGGTATTGTCCAACCTTAAATTGTTCGATTAATGTTTTTCGCTTCCTTTAAGATTGCGGATTAAGACTTTCTGATTTTCGGTTTATTTTTTGTTTATTTTATTCACCTTAAATCTTCAAGTCTTAAGGTCTTTACCTTTTCATTGGTATCACCCTTTCCTTGACTATAATATATCATAGATTTTTTCAGTTTTCAAGACGGAATTTTGTACAAAGTTAACTTATTTTTGTTGTATAAAACGCAGATTTTGTTTATTATGCTAATTTGTTTTGCGTGTTTATATTGACATTGAGTAAAGTCTGTGTTATCATTAAACTGTTGGGGCTTATAAACCCCATATTTTTTATTCTTAAAATCGCTGTCAAAAAAGGAACTGTTTTCACAGTTCCTTTTTTATATTTGCAACGTGTTGTATGTTTATCAAATTGTCAATCAGGTTTAACTGTGCAGAAGCTGTATCTTACCGTGCCGCTGAATTTTTCATTACTGTTCCAGACTGCAACAATTTCGTAAATACAGTTTTCGTCCTTTAATTCAAAGAATATGTTTGAGTTAATAACTTGGAACGCAACTTCTTCGCTTTCAGCATCGGTGTTACCCCAGTGCTTTTCCTTCCAATAACTTATTCGGATTTCATCCGGTGTAACCTCAATCCCATTTGCATTGAACTGCAGCCTTGCTTGTGTCGGGTCAATATGTCCGAGATGTGTCGGCAACATCTCTAAAACCGGCAAATGTCCCTTAAGCATCAACGGGTGGTTGCTGTCGCTCATTATGCCCTGTGATATTCCGTCTTCGCCCTCATACATCCATGAAGATGTCCCTTTTATCGCTTCAATACTTCGTTCATTGCATATAACAGTCAGTGTTGGCGGTTCATTTATAATCTCATCATCGGTATATTTGGTAAGCTGTGTGCTGATATTCCCCTCGCTGTTGCCGACACTTTCGCTCAACTTATAAAGCCATCTTATATGTGAATCATCGGGATTTGCGGGATTTTCACTATTACCGTTGTAATACCCGCGCCCGAGATAAAACGTTGAGTCTTTTTGTTCCAACAGAATGTAAAGATAAGGTGTTTCTTCGGTTGAATCAGCATACAACTGCCATGCACGTTTGTTTTTGTTTTTGAGACTTCTGAGCGTATCGTCAGACAACCACGAAACCTCCGCAGCAGAGCGGAATCTTGAATCAAAATTATCTTTATTGAGAGTTATTTCTTCAAAAGTTCCGAGAGGTTCCGAAACTTTACCGTCAAAATTCTCAAGAAGTTGCATTGAATTGACAATCATATAAGTCGGTGCATTTTCTGCGGTCTGAACATAAGAATACATCGCATCATCATACACAAGTTCAACCGGCTCAAAGATGTGAACGGTAATACCCTCAACACTTTCTTTCAACTCGAAATCAACCCACGCTTTATCTTCGGGTTCAGACTGTCCTTCAACATTAAACGATATAATAAATCTGTATGTTCCCGGTTGAGACATATTTTGCCCGTTAAGCTTGTATATCCTCTTGGTTGTTGATTCGGGCTCAAGAAGATAGCCGATTGCATTCCACACCGGGTTTTTATCAATACTGCAATTTTCCCATTTACCGTTGTCACTGTATAAGACCGCAAACTCTTCGCCGAACAGGATTTGGTTCGGCGTATTATTTATCCATTCAATTTCCAAAAAAGGGTCGGGTGCAGACAAATCCGCTGATACAATCTCTAAAGAAACGCCGCTTAAATCCGAACCGTTCCGCTGTGATTCGACACCCGACACATCGCTCTTTTGGGGATTTGTAAGAAAGCAAATCGCAACAACTATACTTGCAATTACAGCAACTGCAATAATCCAAAACGCAGGTTTCTTATAATTGAGCACAGACTTCACCCTGTTTTTTACACCCGATTCTCCGAAAGCAAGCGGACAAGCGGCAATCATTCGTCTGTTTACGCTGCAAGTGAGCAAAGCCTGCGAATAATCTGCCCGCTGTTCATTATTAAGTTCTTTTACAACTTTTTCGTCGCAGGCAAGCTCAATGTCACGACAAAGCAATACATAACCGAGCCAAACCAAAGGGTTAAACCAATGCAGAGTGAGAATCAAGAAACCGAGCGGCTTCCACCAATGGTCTTTTCTGTGAAGATGTGCCCGTTCATGAGCAACAACGTGCTCCATATCCTGAGCATTTATATTAAAAGGTAAATAGATTTTCGGCTTGATTATACCGAGAACAAAAGGTGATACCACAGCTTCGCTTTGATAAATATTATCACGAAGCAAAACTGCCGTGCCAATTTTTCTCTTTAACATTATGAAGCTGACAAGAGAATAAATCAAGAGAGCAACAATACCTACACCCCACACAATCGAAGATATATAAGTAATAATCAACAACGGGTTTACAAAGCCACTGTCGGGGGCGGCAATTTCAGTAAACACCAAACGGCCGTTGCTTATTCCCAAATCATACCATACAGGATTGTTTCCGACATAATTTAAAATTTCAGCCCCACTTACATCCACTGATGAATGTGAATGAATCATTTCCTGCGGTACAAATTCTGCACTTGGGAGAAGGCTGAAGATACTTTCAAACGAGAACGGCATAATAAGTCGCAATCCTGCAGATGCCCAAAGAACACAGTTTATCCATTTGGGTGCCTTTTTCAATACAGTTCTTAAAAGAGTAACAGCTAAAATAATCCAGCAAGCAGAAATGCTCATATTGAATATTTTTAAGAAAATATCCGCCATTACAATTCTCCTTTCCTGTATCGGTCAATCATCTTCTGAACTTCATCAATTTCCTTTTCAGAGATTTTCTGATGCTTTGTAAAAGCTGCAACAAACGCGGGAAGAGAACCCTCAAATGTTTTTTCAACCATTTCATTGATTTCCGATGCCTGAACTTCATCTTTTGAAATCAGAGAAGAAACAATTGTGTTGTCGTTTTTCAGCACACCTCTTTCAGACAAACGCTTGATAACAGTATAAGTTGTTGTAGGTTTCCAACCCAACTGCTCTTTACAAAGATTAACGAGTTCACTGCTTTTTATCGGTTCGTGTTCCCACAGAATCAAACAAAAGCGATATTCACTTTCAAATACTTTTGGTGTATCCATACAGAACCTCCTCTCTAATGCGTTAGAGTTCATACTTACTCTAACACATTAGAGCTTTAAAGTCAAGATATATTTCTCTTCTGTTTCTTCCTCTTTTCGGCTTGCTCATCTGCCATCGGCAGTGCAAGCCTGCATACAGTTAACATCCGTTGCGGCGGTATGTGGCAGGGTGTCGGTCGGGCGAAAGCAGGAAGGAAATAAAAACAAAAAGCACACCGTACGGTGTGCTTTTGTTTTGTCTCTATGTAACGAAAATCAAACTGACATATCAGCTATCAATTCTATAAGAAAAAGGTTTTATATCGTCATAGATGTTGCTATCCTCAGCTCGCTCTTTAACAAGATCATCTAACACTTCATGCATAACTTTTAGATTACTGCTAAATTCATCAGACAGCGTTCGTTCTCCAACAATCACAACTTCATCAGCATCACATTCACTCCATAACAAATCCCAGAAAGCATCCCAATTTGCACCATACCATTCAGGAAAATCAAATGCTACTCTGATTCGTTCGTGTAATTCACCTAAATATTTACAATCAGTTAAATCTAAAGTTATTTTTTTATTTTCTGCCATAGCTTTCTCCTATATAATCTCATAAAAAGTTGAATAGTGATCATAAGTTACAAAAATCAATCCGTCATTTGACCACAACACTCTGTGTCTGTTTCTTCTGCCGTCATAATAGTTTATATCTGCTTCATACCATACTCTTCCCGGTGCATCAGGTAAATGGCCATTCTTATTATGATATACACCGCCCATTATCATTTTTCCGGGAATATAATTTGATGGTGATTTTCCTTGACGCCATCCGAGGCTTTTGGCTTTATTCTTAGTAACATAATATTCTGGCAATTCACCAAAATATTTAAGCCAATAATCTGCTCCCTCATTGTTATTTTTGGTTGCATTACCAGCTTCAATCGATTCCAATGGTATAATATCACATCTACAATTAATATGCAACGGCGGAGCAGGTTCAACGACTTCATCAATTCTGTAAATCTGACCGTGTTTTGAACGACAATCGATACAGGTTTTCAAATCAAGAATTGCTCTCCAATTCTCATAATTCGTGCTCTGTGTAGTAACCGGCTCAAATGTATCAAGTAAACCTTTCTCTATACATGACGGTTCATCGTAATACACGATAGTTTTCCTGACAAAATATTTATCATTTTAAATTCTGTCATAAATTCCTCCATATAATCAAAGACAGGGGGGAACATTTGTTCTCTCTGTTGATAGTATAGAATAATTATTGATTTTTGTCAAGAGTAAATTTTAAAAAATCAGTAAAACAAAAAGACTCCTGATTCATCAGAAGTCTTTTTATCGGGTTTGATTTTCGTTATCCAAAGATGGCTCCCCAAGTTGGACTCGAACCAACATAAAACTCGGTCAGAAACAAAGTCGCATTGCTTGCTTGGAGCGCGTCGCACTGCTCGTGTTTCTTCCCATTTCACCCTCCCTTTATCCGCCACAGGCGGCGGTCGGGCTCAATGCAGTTAACAGCCGTTGCGGCGGTATGTGGCAGGGTGTTGGATTGAGTAAAAGCGAGAAAAAACAAAAAGCACACCGAGTGGTGTGCTTTTGTTTTGGCTCCCCAAGTTGGACTCGAACCAACGACCCTGCGGTTAACAGCCGCATGCTCTACCGACTGAGCTATTGAGGAATATAATAGGGTTCGGTCCGGCAAGACCGAACCCCTGTGTTGGCACTACCTATTTTCCCGGTCCGTCTCCAGACAAGTATTTTCGGCAGAAACGAGCTTAACTTCCGTGTTCGGAATGGGAACGGGTGGACCCTCGTCCTAATCAACACCGACTCTATATTAACGGGTGTGTACCCGATAATACCTAAATTGTACGCTTGGGAAATTTGGTGACCCGTAGGAGAGTCGAACTCCTGATTGCGGCGTGAGAGGCCACCGTCTTGACCACTTGACCAACGGGCCTTAAATTTACTAAAAAAAAGAGGAGAGTCGGCATCGACTTATCTTCCCGGGTCGTCGCCAACCAAGTATTTTAAGTCGGAGGCCAAGCG
>JAZNVG010000045.1:0-5383 GCA_045592705.1 Acutalibacteraceae bacterium
CATAACCCTGCTGTCAGCTTCGTTAACATATCCCCAGGTGGGAATACGGGGCCAACGGCAACCTTCATAGCCTCTGTTGGTCATTGCTTTAACAGTCTGCCATTCACCATAGCCCTCGGGCCAGAAAATACGGGTTCTCGGTTCGTCACCTGTGTAAGACGGCCATATAAAGGCGGCAATATCATAATTTCTCATATCATTACCTCACAAACGCAGTCAGATAGATTTTTAATTCACATTGTTTTGCAGAATTGTCATTTTGATTATATCATAATCTTATTTGCCATTTCAATAAAATGCAGCTATGATAACAAAACCATATTTTTATTTGATTTTTTAGTATTGTTTCTTTCATATGAGCACCTCATATACAAAATTAGTATACAACACATCTCTACATTCTTCAAGCGAATAATTGCTGTTTTTATTAATTCAAGTTTAGCAGACTTGTGTGGTGGGGTGCAGGATATTTTTTGTATCAAAATATATCATCTTTGCCATACAGTGAAAATCCGAACCTTATGTCAATCGGCGAAGGGTTCGGATTTGTTCTTTTTCTGAACGGTTTATAAAATGAAAAATGAGGGTAGTTTTATCGACTACCCTCATTTTTGTTGGTTTACGCTGATTGTTCAGCTTTCCACTTTTCGAAGATTGCTTTGCCTTCTTCACTTTCGCAGAAGCTGATTATGTCCGGAAGCAAGGTTCTCACCAATGCATCCATTACGTCTTCCGATATGCCCGAAATCATTTCGGACGGCTTATTATTTTCAGCCACGGAAATTGGTTTTGTTCTCCTTTCTGAGTTTTGTCAGATAGGAGGTTCCTTATGAAAAATATTTACTCATCTATATTATAGGAAAGAATTTAACTTTTGTCAAATTATTTGGTCCTATCATTTTGCGGAAGTGTTTCGGAAAAATAGAACCGCAAAATCAAGGGTAAAGGTCAAACTATACGCACCCCTCAATTACCGCACTTTGAAAGCATTGATATACAAGGGATTCCAGAGCCTACTTTTCCTACGTTTTTCAAACTATTAAAAGGAGTTTTTTATTTATGATTAATAACATTATTTCTTGTGAATTTAATATCGATACCGCCTGCATTGAAGTCAAACTCATCGATGGTTCTATGGTGTCAATCGACTGCATCGCCGTTGAAAACGAATATGCAAACAATATGTACGAAACATCAGAACTTGACTTACTCATCTACAACGAGCCTATGAGTTATGTCAGACTACTGCTCAGCGGTAAGATGGAAGAATATCTGCTAAATAATACAGATTACACACCATTATCAGATATGAGATAAAATGCTGAAAGCTCTCTTGCGGTATGCAGGAGAGCTGTTTGTATCAGTTAAATGTCGGAGGGTCAACTTTTGTTTCCGAAAACGGATTATTGTTCGGTGAGGGTTCAGACATACTGAAATACATTTTAGCTGCTTTTGTTGTTCCGAAATCCTGATTTGAGCCGCTGTTCTGCACCTTGTTGAATGCTTCACGGAACATTGCGTTGTGCGCTTCTTCTCTGTTGAGCAGAAAATCAATTGTTTCTCTTACTTTCTTGTCGTTAATCTGTCGGTAGAGATATTCATAAACAACTTTTGCCCTCTGCTCGGATGCGATGTTTGAAAGAAGGTCGGCGCACAAATCGCCCGTAACCGAAACATAATCTCCCGTCCACGAATAACCTGAAGCGTTAATAAGTCCGGGATTGAGTCCCGTGAGAACGTGTGTCTGGATTTCGCCTGCAGGAACAGATTCGGCACATACATCGTGACCGTTCAGAAGATTGATTGTCTGCGCAACCATTTCCATATGACCGAGTTCTTCTGCAGCAATATCAAGGAATAAATCTTTGATTTCGGGGTCTTTGATTCGAAAACTCTGTGACATATACTGCATTGCGGCTTTAAGTTCACCGTTTGCACCGCCGAGTTGTTCCTGGAGAAGCGCCGCATACTGAGGGTTAGGTTTTTCAACAGCAACGGGATGAAAAAGCATTTTTTCGTGTTTGAACATAAATTATCCTCCTTTAATTGCTTTTAGTATGCACAGATTCGCATAAAAATTGCCATACAAGCTGATTTTTGTTTCAACTCGTATGGCTTGATTGTTTTATATTTTTTTCGCTTTGACAATCAAAAAATTCGGTTTGATATATTCCTTTACCCAAGCAGGAACTTTTTCGATTACCCAATCTTCGGGTACGGGTTCACAGACTTCTTCGATAACAAATCCTACTTTGGCAAGTGCGTTGATAATGTTGCTGAAGGTGCGGTGATATTTTATCACGCCGTCGACGTACCAATGAATTTTGCGTTCGCCGGGTTGGTTGTAGTTTGAAAAAGTATAGGAAACTTTTTCACCGATTTCGTTCTTATTAAAATGACCCGCACCGTCAACGGTTGAGGTGATAATCGGATGTTCCTGCGAGAACAAAAGCTGACCGCCTTCGCTCAGAACGGAATACATAGCCTTTGCGAAAGTATCAAAATCTTCAACATAATGAAAAGCAAGTGAACTGTAAATAAAATCAAAGGTTTCGCCGAGTTTTAATATATCTGTCATACTCATATTGTGGTATTCAATTTTGGTGTTTGTGGATTCTTCTTTTGCAACGGCAAGCATCTTTTCAGATATATCAATGCCGACAACCCTTGCTGCACCTCTGTTTACGAAATCAATACAGTTGTGACCGTAACCGCAACCCAGATCAAGAACGGATTTTCCGTTCAAATCAGGAAGAAGTTTACGCATTGCAGGTTGTTCAATCAAATCGTTGGCATTGCAATCGCTGTCACGCAGCGCCTTGTAGCCATTGAAAAATGTTTCGTTGTCAAATATGTTTTGTTTGCTCATAATTTCACCTTAAATTCCTTTGGTGTGTTCGTCAAAATTAGCTTTGATGACCCGTCTTTCTCTGTCTGTCAAACTCCAGATATGAATACCTGTGTCAGCGGTATTGAAGAAATAAATGCAATCAACGGGCATATTGAAGAATGAACGGTAGAGCTGATTTATCATTCCGCCGTGCGAAACAACAGCAATGGTTTCGTCATTCTCAGCTTCATTCATAATTCTTGAAAGTGCATTCTCTGCCCTTTGTCTGAACTCGACCTGAGATTCCTGACCGTAAACTGCTTTGTCAATCGGCAGATCGGGAACTTCGGGATATTTCTCTCTGACTACTGCTCGGGGTAATCCCGCAAGAAGTCCGTTATTGAACTCCATCAAGTTCTCATCAAAAACAATAGAAATCCCGGTTTTGTCGGATAAATGCTGTGCTGTCTGTTTTGCTCTTGTCAATGTGCTTGCATATATTTTGGAGATGTTATAATTATCAGCAACATAATTTGCCATTGCTTCGGCTTGTCTGTGACCTCTTTCGGTTAATGCAAAATCTGCTCTGCCTTCGTGAACATCGCGCAAATCTGCTTCGGATTCACCGTGACGGATTACAAGTAATTTCATTGTATCAACCCCTTTAAATCTGTTTTCATTATACACTACTTATTTTCTGTATGCAACATCACCCCAACCAATTCGGCTGAGGTGATTTTTTATTTCAAAAATTCGGAACGGTGCTGCTCAAAGAAGTCAAAATATGCTCTTACGTTTTCAAGCTCTGTCCAATCGCAGGTTTTGACGGGAACGGAATCAAGGTTATAAATCCGTGCGTTTTTCATTGATAGGAATATCGGCGAATGGCTTGCGATTATAAACTGACAGCCGAAAAATCTTGCTGAATCATAAATGAAATTTGCAAGCTCTGTCTGAAGTTTTATTGACAAGCTGTTTTCAGGCTCATCGAGCAGATAAAGAGCATTTTCGCCTATGCGGTCAACGAAAAACTTCATTGCGGTTTCGCCATTTGAACACATATCAAGATTTTTGCCAACATTCTGTTTTACATATTTTGAAAGCGAGTTTTTCTTTGCCGCCGCATCGTGAATTTCTTTCCATCGGTCATAATCGTCAAGACCTTTGAACCGTCTTTCTTCGGGGTCGTATATCTTTGATTTCAGCTCAAAATATGTTTCGGACGCTTCTTCTCTGCGGGTATCAATTCCTTCGTTGATGTTCCGCAAATCAAGAACATAATCAAAGACGTCATCGCTCGAAATATAGCGGATTTCCTGCGGTCTTTTTGCAAGCTCCGAACGGCAGTAATCAACGTATTCACCGAAAAACGGACTGTTGTTGAACTCGGACTGACGGGCTGCGTGAAGCTTCTGAGCAATAACATTCAGAAGGGTTGTTTTGCCCGAACCGTTACCGCCATAGAAAATAGTTACGGGCGAGAAACTGATATGTTCCAATTCTTTGTCGGGAAAAATTTTGAACGGATACATAGTATTGAAGCAAGTTCTGTTTTCGAATCTTATGAACTGAATTTCCGTATAGTCAGACGGCAGGGAAAATCTTTCAAGATAAAGCATATTGCGCCTCCTTTTGGGGTTATGCTTTGATTATACGCTCTTTACTGTGTCATAAAACGGACTTGTTCTCGGCATAATACTGCGCCTGTGCGTTCCAGAGCTCGGAGTATTTGCCGTTTGCATCTTCAAGGAGTTCTTCGTGAGTGCCTTCCTGAATAACTTTGCCGTTATCGAAAACAACAATTCTGCTGCAGAAACGGCAGGATGAAAGTCTGTGGGAAATATAAACGGCTGTTTTGCCGCCTGCAATATCATTGAATCTTGAATATATTTCGCTCTCGGCTATGGGGTCAAGTGCGGCGGGAGGTTCATCAAGAATTACAAACGGTGCATCCTTATATAGTGCTCTCGCAATGGCAATTTTCTGTTCTTCACCGCCCGAAAGATCGATTCCGTCTTTTTCATAGAGCTTATAGATTGACTGCTTGAGCTTTTTCGGGAATTCCTCAACTCTGTCTTTTACTCCTGCCATTTCAAGGCATTGCCAGACTCTTTCTTCATCGTATTCATCGGAGCAGGCAACGTTTTCGCCGACGGGGAATGCAAGGAGCTTGAAATCCTGAAAAACAATTGCAAAAAGCTTTAAGTATTCGGCATAGTCAAACTCACGGATGTCAATTCCGTTGAGAGTGATTCTGCCTTCGGTGGGGTCATAAAGACGGCAAAGGAGCTTTATCATAGTTGACTTACCGCTTCCGTTCATGCCTACAACCGCAAGTCTTTCGCCCGATTTTATCGTCATACTGAAATTTTTTAAAATCAGCGGCTCGGTTTCGGGATAAGCAAATGAAACATTGTGAAACTCAAAAACAGAGTTTGCAGGGTCAATTCCGTCAACCGTTTTTGTGCCGTTTTCCATATCGGAAACGAGATTCAGATATTCAATTTCCTGCTTTAACTGAGCATTGTTTGCGTGCAGATAACCTGCGTTGCC
>JAZNVG010000046.1:0-42197 GCA_045592705.1 Acutalibacteraceae bacterium
AGGCGGCAACACCAACGAAGGCGGTAACACCAACGAAGGCGGTAACACCAACGAGGGCGGTAACACCAACGAAGGCGGTAACACCAACGAGGGCGGTAACACCAACGAGGGCGGTAACACCAACGAGGGCGGTAACACCAACGAGGGCGGTAACACCAACGAAGGCGGCAACACCAACGAAGGCGGCAACACCAACGAGGGCGGCAATACCAACGAGGGCGGCAACACCAACGAAGGCGGCAACACCAACGAAGGCGGTAACACCAACGAGGGCGGCACCGGCTCAGAAACGTAATAATTATTAATAAGATATGATGAATAAAACACCCGATAAAAACATTATATCCGCAATGATCGACGGGGGAGCATCGGTAACGGTGTTCCCCTCAATTTCTTCCACAAACGATTATTGTCGGCAAAATGCGGCAACTTTAGAAAAGCCTGCCGTTGTTATTGCCCAAAGTCAGACTGCGGGCAGGGGAAGAAAAGGCAGAAGCTTTTATTCACCCGACGGTACGGGACTTTATATGAGTATGCTTTTCGAATTTGGCGATTATTCCGCGCTTTCGCTTGCAACGCCTGCGGCGGCGGTCAGCGTTTGCCGCACCGTAGAAAAGCTTTCTCACACAACCCCAAAAATTAAATGGGTCAACGATGTTTATTGCGGCAGCAGAAAAATATGCGGAATTCTCACCGAAACCGTTGTCGGCGCCGACGGCAAAAAATATATGATTGTCGGAATCGGAATCAATGTTACAACCGACATTTTCCCCGGGGAAATAGCTGAAATTGCAGGTGCAATCGGTGAAAGTATTGATTTGAATTCTCTTGCGGGCGAAATTTATCTTGACTTTGCAAAAGCGTTTGACGGCGGTTTTGACGGCATTGTCGCAGAGTACAAAAAGCGGCTGAATATGCTCGGTTGCCGTGTTACCTGCATATCAGCCGATAAATGCTTTGAGGCAACAGCTGTCGATGTCAATGAGCGGTGCGAGCTGATTGTAATCTCTGACAGCGGCGAAAGAATCATTCTCAACTCAGGCGAAATATCAGCAAAGAAAAGTTAATTGAATTTACAATAGGGAGGCAATCTGTTATTAGATTGCCTCCCTGAAAATTTGATTTTAATTATTGTTTGATATTGCTTTTATTCCAGCTTTGGAATATAATGATTACAACAACAATTCGAGGTGAATTTTATGTTAGCTTTTATGACCGCAAATGAAGCTGCTGAAAAATGGAATATATCGCACAGACGAGTTATAACTCTTTGCAGAGAAAATCGAATCGACAATGCAGCGATGCTCGGCAATATGTGGATCATTCCCATTGATGCCACCAAGCCGGAAGATGCAAGAACATTGAGATATAATAAGACTGAAGAAAAAACTGTTAAACCCTTTTTAAAGTGGGCAGGTGGCAAAGGTCAGCTCCTCAAAGAAATTGAAAAATACTATCCTTTTGCAGATTCAAGATTCACAAAATATGCAGAACCTCTTGTTGGCGGCGGCGCAGTTTTGTTTGATATTTTGAGCAAATATGATTTGAAAGAAATCTATATCAGCGATACAAACGCAGAGCTGATGAACGCATATAAAGTCATTCGTGATGATGTTGATAGTTTAATTATTATGCTAAATAAAATGCAGGATGAATTTATACCTTTAGATGATGAGCATAGAAAAGAATACTATTACATTCAGAGAGAAAAATTCAACTATCTTAAAAGCACAAATACATTTAACACCGAAACTGCGGCACTAATGATATTCCTTAACCGAACTTGTTTCAACGGTCTTTATCGGGTAAATAAAAAAGGGCAGTTCAATGTTCCAATGGGTGCATATAAAAATCCTTTGATTTGCGATGAAAAGAATCTGATTGCTGTTTCAGATAAACTTCAGCACGTTCATATTGTCTGTGGTGATTACAGAGAATCGGCAGATTTTATTGATGAACACACATTTGTATATTTCGATCCTCCTTACAGACCTCTTACCGAAACATCAGGATTTACTGCATATACAGAAGCTTTGTTTGATGATGAAGCGCAGAAAGAGCTTGCAAGATTCGTAGATAAAATGGATAAAAAAGGTGCAAAGATAGTTGTAAGCAATTCCGATCCCAAAAACGCAAATGAAGATGATGATTTCTTTGATGAAATCTATGCTTCGCACAACATAACAAGAGTTGATGCTGTCAGAATGATTAACAGCAACAGCAAAAACAGAGGTAAAATCAAAGAACTTGTAATCAGTAATTTTTAAAGGAGAATTGCAGTGAGAAAGAACATAGAAATTTCTAAAGAGCTTCTTAATGATATTATAAATGATTTTTACTCTTATTTCGAAGACGGCTTTGCTTTTGAATCCTTTTTAAAGTTATATCTTGAAAAAATTGGTTTAGATGAGGTCTTAGTTACAAAACGTTCTGATGATGGTGGAATCGACTTAACCGCTGTTAGAAAAGGTATTGGTGAATTCAATCAAGCGGATACAGATAAATATTATATTCAAGCAAAAAGATATAAACCCTTAAACACAATTTCCCCTGAAAAAATCAGAGCTTTAAGGGGCTCTTTTTCAAATGGAAAAGGAATCTTTATTACTACTGCAAAAGTATCTGACAAAGCTAAAAGCGATGCCCGAACTATTGATCCTCAACGTCCAATAATTGTAGTAGATGGTGAAGAATTGGTCATCAGTTGTATTGAGAATGAAATAGGCTTTATTTTCAACCCCCAATTTAGTAAATCTGCAATGGATTCTTTTATTAAGAAAAATAACAGTGTATCTAATAACAATGTTTCGGCTCAAGCATTAAACATTGTTAAAAAGATATCCAATAACGATATAAGGGCAAAAATTTTGCCAATACCTCGTGCAATACTGGAAATTATTGATAACGGGTTTGTTAAATATGAAATATGTTTCAATAATGAATATAAAAAAGAATTAAGAATTGACAAAACTAGACGGTTCTTTGGCGGGGTAACAGAAGCCTACAAAAAATATGGATTAATATCTGAAGATGGCGCCTTTCATCCTACTAATGCTAAATGGATTTTAAATGATGGAAAAATAAACATTAATTTTGATAATAATGAGGTGTAATATGAGAGCGTTTAATACTTGGTTAGCTGGTTTCCGTGACAGCATATCCGACTACGGATATTATATTGATTTCGAAAAAGTTTACCGAAATATTGACGGAATAAAAGTTGAACTCAATATTCTTAATTCATTAATTGGTTCAAAAAGTATTGAAAGCGATTTTGAAAAATTAATTGCAGATTATCCGAATGTCTTGAAATGCATCCCACTTCTATTGGCTGTAAGAGCAAATGAAATTTATGCTATGGATAAAGACGGAGCATTTACATACACATTCAATAATCAGACGCTTTCTGTTGAACAGTATAAAATCTTTATGAGAAAAACAGGTCTGTTTGATTTGATTGAGAATCACATAATCAGCAATCTTGTTGACTATGCAACGGGTGTTGAAACCGGTCTGGATTCTAACGGTCGCAAGAACCGTGGCGGTCATCTTATGGAAAATTTAGTAGAGAGTTTCATTGAAAAAGCCGGATTTGTAAAAGATGAAAACTATTTCAAAGAAATGTATATTCATCAAATCACAGATAAGTGGGGCATTGATTTATCAGCTATTTCAAATAAAGGTAAAATGGAAAAACGCTTTGATTTTGTAGTTAAAACTGACAATATGATTTACGGCATAGAAACAAATTTCTACGGCAGCAACGGAAGCAAGCTGAACGAAACAGCTCGCAGTTATAAAACTCTCGCTTGGGAAACCGAAGAAATTGACGGATTTACTTTTGTTTGGTTTACAGACGGCAAAGGTTGGACAAGCGCCAGAAACAACCTCGAAGAAACCTTTGATGTTATGGAACACATTTATAATATCAAGGATTTGGAGAACGGAATTATCTGTGAGGTTTTCAAATAATGGCAAAGAAAATAACCAAGTGGGAGCCTGAAGATTTCGAGCTTGAAATGACGACTCATTGGTCCTTTCCGAAGCGTGGAGATTGGGCAACCCACGATGCGAAATGGCGCGGCAACTGGTCTCCGTATATTCCCCGAAATATAATACTACGTTATTCACAAGAGGGAGATATGGTTCTAGACCAGTTTGCAGGTGGAGGTACAACTCTTGTTGAAGCAAAACTACTCAACCGTGATATTGTTGGTGTTGATGTAAATGATGTTGCTCTTACAAGATGCAAAGAGAAGACAGATTTTGAACACGAAGGAGCAAATGGTAAAGTTTATATCCGTAAAGGCGATGCGAGAAATCTTGATTTTCTTCCCGACGAAAGTATTGATTTAATTTGCACTCATCCACCCTATGCTGATATTATTCAATATAGCGAAGATATTCCCGAAGATTTATCTTTGCTGAAAGTAAAAGAATTCATAAAAGAAATGAACACGGTTGCTATTGAAAGCTACCGTGTTCTGAAAAAAGATAAATTCTGTGCTATTCTTATGGGTGACACTCGTCAAAAAGGTCATATGATACCGATGTCCTTTGATGTTATGAAAGCGTTTCAGAATGCAGGATTCAAGCTGAAAGAACTTATTATCAAAGAACAGCACAACTGCAAAGCAACAGGCTATTGGAAAACAAACAGTGTGAAATATAACTTTTTGCTGATTGCTCACGAATATCTGTTTGTTTTCAGAAAATAGTTTCTTAATTAAAGTTTTTTTGGCACCTTCCTTACGGAGGTGCCAAAAAAATGTTATATTTGCTTTTATTATCTTTTAAACCAATCCGAGTATCCTTTGGGACCCCAGTATTTGTAAGTGGCATCGCTCATTTTGCGAAGAACATCGGTGAGGAATTCCATTCCCTTTTCTTCAGCGTCTGCCTTGAATTTGTCAAATCCGCTCGGCTCTTCAACACCTAAAACCTTTGCACGGATTGTGTAGAATCTTGATGTTGCGGCGTCATATTTTTCCTCGTTTGCAACCGTGTCGTCAAGTGCGGCTTCACACTGCTGGATTGCAGCGGCAAGCTCTGCTTTATCTTCTTCACTTACACCGGAAAGGTCATAGCTCTTCATCTGCTTGAGGTCATTGATGAGACCCCTTGTGCTTCTTGCACCGTTGAACTGCGGGAATTTGTCGGGATAAGAATAAATGCTTGTGAAATTATTGTCGGTCAGCAGGGCAATGGTAAGCTTCATGATGATATCGTTTCTTGCTGTCTGCTCGTGGTTCTGACCGTAGAAATAGAAGGTTGTTTCGGGAAGCAGACCTGCGCCCGCATCAACAATGTTATAGGGGTCAATGTGGTTGTGATTTTCGGGGTCTGTGCAGTTATCCGTGCAGGCAACGTAATCGTCGGGAAGCTCAACGTCAACGCCGTAGCTTACCGCACCCATTGATGTTGAGTCAAGCTGAATGATGCCGTCGGCATTAACCTCTGAATATGAGTCAACAATGGCGTAAAGCGGATAGTTGTAATCGACAATGTCAAACACCTTAACACCCGCATCAATGGCGGCAAGAATGTTTTCGTCGGAATCAAGCTGAGCCTGGTAGTAAATGTCTGTCTGGCGGCGTATTTCCTTGTCCTCGGGGTCGCTCAGGTACTTGTCGCGTGCTTTGGGGTAAGCACCGGAGGGGCAGAGTGCCCAGATGCAGGTTGAGTATTCAAGGTAATCCTCAATCAGAGTGTCGACTGCAACATCAAGAGCGTTGTTAAGAACATCTTTGGGGAAAATTCGGATTGCAAGGTTAAGCAGGTAACCTGTCCAGGCATCGTCATCCTCAAAGAGAGATGAGAACATATCTCTGTAAAGAGCCTCATCATCGTCAATAAGACCCTCTGTAAAGATGTCGCCGATAAGGTCGGAACCGTCAAGGGCAGGGATGATGTAAACAATTCTGTCAAGGTCATTATATACCTTGGGATGGCACTCAAGCAGAGCATTTGCAAGCGAGCCGCCCTGGCTGATGGGGACGATGTTTACCTTGTCGTGACCTGTTTCTTCTTTGACCTGCTGAATCAGTGCATAAAGCTCATCGGCAAGGTCAAGGATGTTGCCGAATGAATAGTATGAGAAGAAATAAAGATGGTCGGCAGGGGCAACGTCAAGATAGCCTGCAAGAGGAATGCAGTCAAGAATAAACTGCTGGTCGTGCTCGTTAAGAGTTGCAAAAGAACCGTTGTATTTTGTTGCGCGGATGTCGTTTATCATTTTGCCGTTTGCGTCGCTGACAACTCTGCCGAGAAGAATTTTGCCGAGAGCATCACCGAGTGCTGTGGCAAATCTGCCGCCGAAATCGTGCTGAAACATAAGTGTTGTGAAAAGGGGAAGGCCTGCGGTTGCAAGCGCCTCTTTGACAATGTCGCCCGTGGAGTCAAGGAAGAAGGGGGCTTCACGCACGTCACCGTCGGAGTTTACGGCAAGGTTGCCTTTTTCGTCATACATAAAAGATTCGCACTGGAAAAGACCGGGGACAATGATACTGGGAGAAAACTCGCAGTTGCCGTCGCATTCGTGAGCCTCATCCTGTGCGAAAACGCCCGTTGCAGAACCGATAACGCTGAACAAAAGAGCGAAAGAAAGAATTACTGCTGTGCTTTTACGAAAAAACTTTTTCACAAAAAACATCCTTTCAAATAAATTCTTAATTATCATATCACAACTGAAAAAATTTTACAAGTAGTGCTTGTAAATATTGCACAAAAAATAAAAGTATGTTACTATAATTTTATAAAAGGAGGATGGATTATGAGCGATAAATTAAGAATCGGCATTATCGGTACGGGCGGAATTGCCCGTTCGCACGCAAGAGCATACAAATCTTTTGATGACGTTGAGATTGTTGCGGGTGCAGACATAATTCCCGGCAAGGCAAGAGATTTTCTTGATGAATTTGAACTTAGTGACGCTGTGGCATACGAAAGCTGTGAAGAGCTTTGTCAGAGAGATGATATTGACGCCGTCAGCGTTTGTACTTATAATCAGGCTCACGCCGTTTGTGCAATTAATGCGCTTATGTCAGGTAAACACGTTTTGCTTGAAAAGCCGCTTTCCGTAACTCTTGAGCAGGGTCTTGAAATAATGGAGGCAGAAAAAGCTTCGGGCAAAATCCTGACCGTCGGGTTTCAGCCGCGTTACGGCAGCAATATGAAGCAGGTCAAGCGAATTATCGGCGACGGTACACTCGGCGATGTCTATTACATTCAGGTTGGCGGCGGCCGTTTCAGAGGCATACCCGGCAGAACCTTCATTGAAAAAGATAAGGCCGGCTTCGGCGCAATCGGTGACATCGGTTGTTATGGCCTTGACTTTGCTCTCAATTCAATCGGCTATCCGAAACCGCTTTCCGTTTCGGCTGTTTCTTATGCGCATTTCGGTAAAAATCCCGATTTATATTCCGAGGCGCACCGCTTCACCGTTGACGATGACTTTGCCGCCGCTTTCGTGCGCCTTGAGGGCGGGATCACACTCGATTTCCGCGTAAGCTGGGCAATGCACATGGATACACTCGGCGATTTCCTGTTCCTGGGCACAAAGGCCGGTCTTAAAGTCGAGGGTAAACCCGGTATGTGCTGGGACGGTACGGCGGGCAATCTCACTCTGTATTATGATGACGAAGAGGGAAAACCCACAAGCAGGGCAATTGACCCTGAAATTCCGGCAGAGGTCAAGGCAAACCTCGGTGAGCAGAAGGTGCGCGATTTCCTTGATGCGGTCAAAATCGGCGGGAAAGCACCCATCCCCACAAGTCAGATTATATACAATCAGGCAATTATTGACGGCATAATCCGCTCTGCAAAGCTCGGCAGGGAAGTTGAAATCGATTTGTAAAAGAGGTTTGTTTTATGGAAATAAGATTTATAAATAAAGACGAGGAGGCTGACTTTTTAAAGGTTTCGGCGGCGTCGTTTATTTGGAAATATGACCCCGAGGCTGATGACAAGGTTGATGAAGCTGTTCTGGCGGCTTTTCACGATGGCAAGCTTATCGCAGGCATTGAAATAATTGATTTTGAGTGCAATTACTGCGGCAATTTCCTCAAGACAGCCGGCATTGGCGGTGTTTGCTCGTTACCCGAAAGTCGCAGAATGGGCGGAATCAGGGAGATTTTTAAAAAATTCGGTCAGACTGCCGCTGAAAACGGCTATGCAATGGGCTTCCTCTATCCTTTCTCGGTTTCTTATTTTGAAAAATTCGGCTACGCTTTTATGAATCGTATGTTTTCAATCGGTTTGCCGGTTGAAAATATGACTCACATTCCGCGCAACACAGATGTGATTCTGTACTCGTCTGAGCATTTTGAAGAGCTCAGCGCCCTTCACGCAAAATGTGCACTCAACGAAAATCTTCTTACTTTGCGCAATGAAAGAAACTGTTTCTGTGAAAACCCGCTGGGCGAATGTGATTATACTTATTTCCGCCGTAATGCCGCAGGTGAAGCTGACGGATATATAAGATTCAGCATCGTGCGTAACAAAGATCTTACCGTTAAGGACATGTATTTTCTTACACCGGAGGCACTTTACGGTTTGCTCGGTTTTCTTCGTAATTATGACGGCATTGTCAGACGCATTCTTGTGCAAAAGCAGTATCAGGGCTCACCGATTTCTTGCGTTGCCGACAGAATCACGGGCGTCAGCTATGAAAACGACGGCTGTGTAGCCGGCAGAATTTATGATATGACAAAAATTCTTGAAAGCAACGCTTATCCTCAAAAACACGGACATTTCCGCCTTAAAAGCATTGATGAATTTGAACAGAATTCGGGAGTTTTTGATGTTGAATATCAGAACGGCAAAGCGATTGTAACACGCAAAGCCGACGGTGATTACGATATTTCATTAACCCCTGCCGCCGCCGCAAGGCTTTTACTTGCAGGTGAGGGTCACACCGCCGAAACCGCCGTCTACATAAACGGTACCGAAATCAAGGGCAATGCCGACGATTTCTTTGCCGCTTTCGTCAATCGCCCCACACGCTTTACCGACGGATTCTGATAATTAAAAAGTGTACAAAAATAAGCACAAAAGTGACTGAAACCTCGTGAGTTTCGCCGTTGCTTTTGTGCTTTTGTTGTGATATTATTTCAAGCGAAATTTATAATAACACAGAAGGTATTTTTTATGGCTGTTCTTCTCGGAATTTCCATTGCCCTGACGGCAGGTTTGTTGCTGTCAAGAATCATAAAGCCGTTAAAGCTTCCCGCTGTTACGGCCTATCTTATCGCAGGCATTCTTATCGGTCCCTACTGTCTCGGTAAAATCGGCATTGAGGGTCTTGGCTTCACAAGCCATGAAAGCGTGTCACAGATAAAAATTCTCTCCGAGGTTGCCCTTGGATTTATCGCTTTTGCAATCGGTAACGAATTCCGCCTTTCGAGCCTTAAAAAAACAGGCAAGCAGGCAACGGTTATAGCTTTTGCACAGGCACTTGCGGCAACTCTTTGCGTTGATGCTGCTCTTATCGGTCTGCACTATGTTATCGGTGATAAAATGCCGCTTCCCGTTGCAATAACTCTGGGCGCAATTGCAACCGCAACCGCTCCGGCGGCAACGCTGATGGTTGTCCGTCAGTACAAGGCAAAAGGTAAGCTCACCGATATTATGTTGCCCATTGTTGCGCTTGATGACGCAATCGGTCTTGTCGTTTTTGCCGTTTCTTTCGGCATTTCAAAATCTCTCACACACGGCGAGGTTGACCTTATTTCCATTATTGTTGAGCCGATTCTTGAGGTTGTGCTTTCGCTTGTACTCGGTGCGGTTATGGGTCTTCTTCTTACTGTTACGGAAAAATTCTTCCTTTCAAACAGCAAACGACTTTGCCTTACCGTAACATTCGTGCTTATGACTGTTTCGCTTTCAATGCTTCAGTTTGAAATCGGCGGTGTACATATTTCTTTCTCATCTCTGCTTGTCTGTATGATGCTCGGTACGATTTTCTGCAATCTTTGCGATTTTTCACCCGAGCTTATGGAAAAAACCGATAAATGGACTGCGCCGCTTTTCGTGCTTTTCTTTGTTGTCAGCGGTGCCGAGCTGGAACTTTCCGTTTTTACTGAAATATCAACGGTTATTATCGGTGTTGTCTTTATAATTACGCGTTCAATCGGTAAATACTACGGTTCATATTTCAGTGCAAAAGCCGTTAAATGCGATGACAATATAACAAAATATCTCGGCATAACCCTTTTGCCTCAGGCGGGTGTTGCTCTCGGTATGTGCATCAAGGCAGAGGCACTTGGCCCCGACGGCGCACTTATTAAAAATATTGTTCTTTTTGCCGTGCTTATTTATGAGCTTTTCGGTCCTTATTTCACAAAGGTTGCCCTCACCAGGGCCGGCGATATCACCCCCAAGGCAGTTGCCGTTACAACCGAAGAAGACGACGAAATGTAAAACAAAAAGGCTGTGTGGTTTTTTCACACAGCCTTCATTTTTTATATAAGCAACGGCAAAGCAAGCGTAATGCCGCCGTCAATCAGTATAATAAAAACATCTGAAATTTTTGTTTTTGTTTTAAGATTGTGTGTCAGCACGAAAACTGCCGCAATTACGGTAATGCCGCCGTCAATTCCGAGAGCTGAGTCTGCTGTGATTGAAAAGCTTTGCGTAAGCATTGAAATCATTGTGGTGATAAGCAAACCGCAGATTACGGGAAGAATCCAGATTTTCATTAGCTTTAACGATTGCAACTGAGAAAAGGTGCGGTAAACCGCATCAACAATAATGCATACAATGCACGTTGCACCGATACCCGTTGAAAAACCGAGCAGGGCGGTTGCAAATCCGCCGATAACACCGTTGCTTTCATAGCCTATTATGTATCCGATACCCGCAAGGATTTTTACAAGAATCGGACCGGGCAGGGTGTTTGCAATCGGCAGAATCTGCGAGTAAAGCTCGCCTGCGTCAATGATTCCGCCCGCAACAAAAATGCCGTCAGCCACGGTTAGGTAAGCCTCACCGCCGCCGAAAGAGGTGACGGTTGAAACGAATCCGTTTAAAAGATAGGCGGGAATGTCTGCATTGTTTGTTGCAAAAATTGCGACAAGCGCACCTGCTGCAATCACAGCCGAAAATGCGCCAATCCCTATTATAACGGCTTTTGCCGAAATCTTTTCACCTGACGAGCGGCCGCTTTTCTTTGCGTCATAAACCGCCGCACCTGCCGCAAGCAACATCATTGCCGCTTTGTAATATACGGCAATATCGGGCTGTGCAAGCGGTGAATAGCCGCACAGTGCAACGTAAACAATGCCGATTGGGATGCTCAGCGCGGCACGCAGTTTTTTCGGTTTGCCGTTTGCAAAGAATATTACAAAAAACGCAAGCAGTAAAAGCTCAATTGTTGAAATGTCAAAAAATGCTTTTGTGTCACTGAAAGTGTTTTGCCCGATGAATGCACTTGCCGCCGCACGGATTTCTTTGCCGCAGGTCAGTATGGCACTGAGAATCATTATCACAATCGCCTGCACCGAAAAGTTTTGCTTCTTTGAGTCGGTCAAGACTTTTTTGCAGTAGTGTAAAAGCAGGTAAATGATGTAAACCGAAATGCCGACCGAGGCACATTCGACAACGCCGATTGCCTTGTCACCGAGCACGGAAAGAAAGCTGAGCAGCAAAACCGTCAGCACCGTGCCGAAAAGGGCAACCGAGTAAGCACCGATAAGCATACCTGCCGTGCCGCAGGTGTGTGCACCTGCAAGCATACCGAGCTTTACGGGCAACGCACCCGGGGTGATGTTGCTGATAACCGTGTGGTCAGTATAGGTCTCTTTGGATAAAAGCTTTTTCTTTTCGACAATTTCATCGTTGATAACGGGGATGAGCGCACTGCCGCCGCCGAAGCCGATTGCGCCGACTTTTAACAGCGAAAGGGAAATATCTTTAAGTAATCCTTTTTCGTGCTTTTTCATTGTTTTCCTCTCGTCAGAATATCGGTGTTGTTTGTGATGTTGATTTTTCTGTAGCCGTCGTTTGCGTCAAGGAAGTAAACCTCGCCGCCCTCATTACCGCTTATGCAGTAATATCTGCCGTCTTCAAAAACGAAAGCCGCACCGTTGTCACAGGCAATGCCCGACAAATCCTGCTCTTTTACAGCCTCAGTGAATACCTGCCAGTAGTCACTTTCATAGTGGGGACAGTTGCAATAGGGGAGAAGACCGAGACAGTCGATGAATTCAAATGCCTGATTTTCGCCGCAGTCGTCGTAGCCGCGCTCAAACCAACACATTGCGCCCGATGAAAGGCCGCTCAATACCGTGCCTTTTTCAAAGGCTTTCTTCATAAATTCGTCTGCACCCGTCGCTTTCCATGTTTCGGCAAGAAATCTGAGATTTCCGCCGCCGGCATAGATAATGTCTGCGCCGAGAATTTTTTTTCCGATTTCCTCACGGGTGAGAGCTTTGTCAGTTAAAAATAAAATATCTGTTTCAAAGCCGAGCTTTGCAAACGTATCCATCAGCGGTTCGTCGCCGTTGATATCATCAAAACCTGCGGTGGGTACAAACAGGAACTTACCGTTTGTTTTACCGCTCATTTTTACAATGTGTTCGGCAACGTTGTACATTTCGCCGTTGTCAAAGCATCCGCCGCCGAGTGCAACAATTTTACCCATATTTATCACCTCAAAGTGTCAATCACCGAAATTTTACCATATCCGTATAAAAAATACAATTATTATATAGCCTTTATTGCAAAAATATGGTACTATCGGAATATACCAAATTTTCGGAGGGAGCATTATGAAAATAATTCTTTCCGCTTTTGCCGATGAGGCAAGCCGCGACTTTGACGGTCAGCTTGCCGCGCTGAAAGAAAACGGCATCGGCCTCATTGAAATGCGCAATGCCGACGGTAAAAATGTTTCATCACTTACCGTGGATGAAGCAAAAAGATACCGTGAAAAGTGCGATGCAAACGGCATACGTGTCTGGGCTGTCGGTTCACCGCTCGGTAAAGCTTATGTCGGCACGAATATGACAGAATATCTGAAAAAAGCAGAGCACGTGTGCAAGGTTGCCGAAATTCTCGGCACGAATAACATCAGGGCTTTCAGCTTTTATGCGCTTTCAAAAACCTTACAGCACGACAGGGTGATGTATGCTGTCGGCGAGCTTCTGAAGGTTTTTACCGAAAATAATATGCTCTATTGCCACGAAAATGAAAAGCACATTTACGGCGATACAGCCGAAAGAGTTGTTGAATTACTTGACCGTTTCCCCGAAATGCGGTTTGTTTATGACCCCGCAAATTTTCTTCAGACAAAACAGCCTGCCGAAAAAACGCTGAAACTGCTTGCGGATAAGGCTTACTATTTCCACGCAAAGGATGTTCTTGGCAAGTCAAAGGTTGTGCCGGCAGGTCTCGGCGACGGCAGACTCGGCGACCTTGTTTCACTCAACCGCGGCGAAACCGTCTTTTCACTTGAGCCGCACCTTGCTTTATTTAAGGGATGCAAGGGCTTTGAGGAAAGCGGACTTGCCGCAAAGAGTGATATTTCAACCCGTCGCGGACGCTTTGACTGTGCGGTGTCTGCTTTCAAAAAAGTACTTGCCGATAACGGCTACACCGAAAAAGACGGTTGCTTTGAAAAATAAAAAATATATCTTTATTTTTTCGCCCGTTTATATTATAATATTACAGATAAAATAATGTAGGAGAGTTGTTATGTACAGTTCATTCCGTTGGTACGGGGACAGCGACCCCGTAAGTCTTGAATATATCCGTCAGATTCCCGGTATGCGCTCAATCGTCAGCGCGGTTTATGACGTCAAACCGGGCGATGTGTGGCCCGAAGAAAGCATTAAGCATATTGCTGACCGTTGCAAAGAGAACGGCCTTGTTTTCGATGTTGTTGAGTCAATCCCCGTGACAGAGGCTGTCAAACTCGGCCTGCCCGAAAGGGATTTGCACATAGCAAACTATTGTGAAAATATCCGCCGTTGCGCAAAATACGGTGTCAAGTGTGTTACTTATAACTTTATGCCCGTTTTTGACTGGACAAGAACTCAGCTTGACAAGGTTGCTGAGGACGGCTCAACAAGCCTTGTTATGTATTGGGAGCAGATGAAGGGTCTTGACCCGCTTAAAGACGACATCAATCTGCCCGGCTGGGATGCAAGCTATTCACAGTCAGAGGTGCGCGAGCTTATTGCCGCCTACGGTGAGCTTGGCGAAGACGGACTTTGGGAGAATCTTAAATATTTTCTTGAACGTGTTATTCCCGTTGCCGAAGAGTGCGGTGTCGTTATGGTAATTCATCCCGATGACCCGCCTTACCCGATTTTCGGACTTCCCCGCATCATCACAAACGAGGCAAACCTTGACAGATTTTTGAAGCTTGTTGATTCGCCCGCAAACTCACTTTGCCTTTGCACAGGCTCACTCGGCTGCGCACCGGACAATGACGTTGTCGCAATGACACGTAAATACAGCGCAATGGGCAGAATCGGATTTATGCACCTTCGTAACATCAAAATTCTTGAAGACACCTCGTTTGAAGAAAGCGGACACCTTTCATCAAAGGGCAGTCTTGATATGAACGAAATTATCAAAGCCCTTGTTGAAACCGGCTTCAAGGGATATTTCCGCCCCGATCACGGCAGAATGATTTGGGGTGAAACCGGCAAACCCGGCTACGGACTTTATGACCGTGCCCTCGGCAGTGCCTACATTAACGGTCTTGTTGAGGCAAACGGCGGTACAATTGATTATTGATTGAAGAGGTAATGATTTATGAATAAGCTTAATCAGGCAATTTCCGATATCGGTGTTGTTCCCGTAATAAAGCTCAACAACCCTGAGCGTGACTCCGCACCGCTTGCAAAGGCTCTTTGCGAGGGCGGTCTGCCTGTTGCCGAGGTTACCTTCCGTGCGGCAGGTGCGGCAAAGGCAATTAAAATTATGAAAGAAACCTGCCCGGATATGATTGTCGGCGCAGGCACGGTGCTTTATCCCGAGCAGGTTGCCGAGGCAAAAGAGGCGGGCGCAGAATTCATCGTTTCACCCGGCTTTAACTACAAACTTGCCGACAAGTGCAAAGAGCTTGATATGCCTTATTTCCCCGGCTGCACAACTCCGACTGAGTATCAGATGGCACTTGAATACGGTTATGAGGTGCTCAAATTCTTCCCCGCCGAGCAGTCGGGCGGTCTTGCCAAAATCAAGGCAATGTCTGCACCTTTCCCGATGTTTAAGGTAATGCCCACGGGCGGCATCAACCTCGACAACCTTGAAGCCTATCTTTCCGCCCCCGTCATTGCGGCCTGCGGCGGCAGCTATATGGTAACGGCTGATCTGATTGATAATCAGAAGTGGGATGAAATTATTTCCCTTTGCAAAAAAACCGTTGAAATCGTAAAGAAAGCGAGGGCATAACCGTGAAAAAAGTTGTTACTTTCGGCGAGCTGATGCTGAGACTTCAGCCCTATGATTATCTTCGCTTCATTCAGGCGGATTCTTTTGAAGCAACCTTCGGCGGCGGCGAAGCAAATGTTGCCGTTTCACTTGCAAACTACGGCTTTGACGCACACTATGTCACAAAGCTTCCCAAGCACGCAATCGGTCAGATGGCTGTCAACAGCCTTCGTAAATACGGTGTCAACACCACGGATATTGTCCGGGGAGGAGACCGTGTGGGCATCTATTTCCTTGAAAAAGGTGCTTCTCAGCGCGGCAGCGTCTGCATCTATGACCGCGCCCATTCTGCAATTGCCGAGGCGGATTGTGCCGACTTTGACTGGGATAAGATTTTCGACGGTGCCGAGTGGTTCCATTTCACCGGCATTTCACCCGCACTTGGCGGCAACCTTGTCGAAATCTGCAAGCAGGCATGTATCGCCGCAAAGGCACACGGTGTAAAAATCAGCTGCGACCTTAATTACCGCGGCAAGCTCTGGACACGCGATGAGGCGAGGAAGGCAATGACCGAGCTTTGCAAATATGTTGATGTCTGCATTTCCAACGAAGAGGATGCAAAGGACGTTTTCGGTATTGAGGCAGAGAATACCGACATCACCGCCGGAGAACTCAATAAAGAGGGCTACAAGTCTGTTGCCCGTCAGCTGATGGAAAAATTCGGCTTTGAAATGGTTGCAATCACCCTGCGTGAAAGCAAATCCGCTTTTGATAACGACTGGAGCGCAATGCTCTATGACGGCAAGGATTACTGCTTCTCAAAGGTTTATCATCTTCACATTGTTGACCGAGTCGGCGGCGGCGACAGCTTCGGCGGCGGCTTGATTTATGCTCTTCTTTCGGGTAAGGATTCTCAGGCAGCTGTTGAGTTTGCGGTTGCGGCATCGGCACTCAAGCATTCAATCGAGGGTGACTACAACTTCGTCAGCGTTGATGAGGTTGAAAAGCTTGCGGGTGGCAATGCTTCGGGCAGAGTACAGAGATAACAACAACACGGGGTGCAGTCTGCACTCCGTGCTTTTTATAGTTTGAATTTATCGGAGAATGTTTATGGAAAACAAAATCAAAGCTTATTTTGAACGCATCGGTCTTGAATATAACCCTTCGTCACAGCGCGGTATGGATGAGCTTACCGAGTTGCAGTATGCTCACGTGACCGCCGTGCCTTACGAGAATCTTGACATTGTAAACGGTGTTGCACTTTCGCTTGATAACGGTGACCTTTTCGAAAAGGTTGTTGTGCGCGGCAGGGGAGGCTACTGCTTTGAATTAAACGGACTTTTTAAGTGGCTGCTTGATTCTCTCGGCTAT
This sequence comes from Acutalibacteraceae bacterium, assembly GCA_045592705.1. Classification (GTDB taxonomy): domain Bacteria; phylum Bacillota; class Clostridia; order Oscillospirales; family Acutalibacteraceae; genus CAG-177. Next base: position 16,753 of record JAZNVG010000046.1, read on the forward strand.
AAAACAGTTCAGTATCTTGCACGTTTTCTGCGCGGCGAAAGTGAAATTCCGAAAGGCAGGCACCGAATAATTGTTGCCGAATGTGAGGGCAAAAGAGTTTTCTGTGATGTCGGTGTCGGCAATACCGCACCGCGCTATCCGCTTATTCTTGAGGAAAACACCGTTCAGGAACAGTTTGGCGAGGCTTACCGTTTTAAACGTGACGAAACTCTCGGATGGATTCTCGAAGAGCGCAAACCCGACGGAGAGTGGAGCAATTACATAAGCTTTTTTGAAGACCCGCTTTTTGACAAGGATTTTGAAACACCGTCGTTTTACTGTGAAAAGCACCCCTCATCACCGTTTCACACGGTTATGCTGTCTCTCAAAACTGCCGACGGCAGGGTGACGGTTGACGGCAACGTTTTCCGCCGCCGCAAAGACGGAGCGGTTATTGAAGAAAAAACATTGACTGACGAAGAATTTGAAAAAGTAAAAACAGAATATTTTGATTTGTAATAGCACCCGCCGCAGTTTTCACTGCGGCGGCTTTTTGTTATACTATTCTTATAATTTTAAGCTCAAAGGGTCTGAAAGTGAGGCTGCCGTCGCAGGGGGCAAGGCTCTTTTCGGGTACATTTACTGTTTCGGTAACTTTTCTGCCCTCAAAGCCGACCGTTACGCTCTGTGCGGTTTCGCTTGCGTTATAAAATCTTAACAGCAGACCGTTTTTATCCTCGGGGATTTTAACCGATTCAAGAACTATGTTTTCGTTGTCGCTGCTGTAAAGTCCCTTTGCGGTGTCACCTGCACCGTCAACAAAAATCGGGGGATTGTTGAGAATATAAGCCTCGCGGTATGTGTCTGTGCCAAGCTCGCCTGCGTGCGGATAAAGAGCATAGGTGATGAAGTTTTTACCTTGGTCAACATCGTGGCCGGGACCGTCCTTGGGTGCACGGATTAAGTCAATGTCAATAATATCACCCTTGCAGCGGTAGCCGTATTTGCAGTCATCAATGAGTGAAATACCGCAATCACCCTGAGAGAAATCAACAAATTTCTGACCCGAAACTTCATACTGTGCGGTGTCCCAGCTGTCGTTTTCGGTGGTTTTTCTTTCAATGTGACCGAACTGAATGTTGAATTTTGCCGTTTCTGTTTTGATGTTTACGGGGAATGCCGCACGAAGCATCTGCTCTTTTGCGACAAAGTTAATCTTTGTTTCAAATGTGACAAGGGGAGAATTGTCTGTGATGCTGATTGTCTGCCAAATCTCTGTGTCACAAACCTTGTAGGCAACTTTTGCATAAGCCTTTGCACCGCAAACACCCGTTTCAAACGCTGTGCAGATGGCATCGGTTTTATCCTTCTGATAATCAACGGGCTTGATATCCCAACAGTCGCCGATATCGGTGTACATTGAGAAAAGGTTTGCACCGGCTTCGGCTTTGATGAATTCTTTGCCCAGTGTCTTGTCGAAAAGTGAAACGATAAGACCGTCTTTGAAGGTTACCTTCACCTTGTCGTTCTCAATGAAATCTAAACCTGCCGCGGCGGCAAAGTCGGTGATTTCTTTCGCACCGTCAACACCTGCAAAGCCGACTGCGGGAACATTTACGCTGTACCATTTGCCGTCACTTTCAAGCGCTTTTGTATAGTTGTATGATGTGAGATTGAGCCAGCCTTTGCCCCTGCACAGAGCCTTTGAAAGTTCTGCAATTGCATCGTTAAGGCGCGCATAGATAATTTCATAGCGTGCAACGCTTTCTTTATAAACACGGTTGATTGAAGAACCGGGCAGAATGTCGTGGAACTGATAAAGCAGAATTTCACGCCAGATATTGTCAAGCTCGTCTTTGCCGATGGGAGCGGCAACACCCTTTGCGCTTGCAAGGTAAGCGAGCAATTCATAGTTTCTCAGTGAAAATTCACACTTGCGGTTATATTTCTTGTTCTTTGACTGTGTTGTATATGTGCCCTGATGTTTTTCAAGGTAAAGTTCGCCCTTGTGGGTGGGATACTGTGTGCCGTCATCAAGAAGCTTGAAAAATTCAAGCGACTTCATCGGCTTGACTTTCGGCATACCCTTAAGGTCGGCAAGTCTGTGCATACGCTCAATGTGCTCAAAGCCGGGGCCTGCACCGCCGTCACCGATGCCGAAAAGCATCATTGCCTTGTCGGAAATTGCACGTTCCTGATAATTCTTTTCGCCTGCGTCAAGGAAATCTGCGCGGACGGGGCCGTTATATGTGTTGTCGGGCAACATATGTGCAAATACCTGACTGCCGTCAAGACCCTGCCAGTTAAATGTGTGATAGGGGAACTTGTTGACGGTGTTCCAGCTCATTTTCTGTGTCAGGAAGTAGGGAACATCGGCAAGCTTCATAACCTGCGGAATACAGGCGGAATAGCCGAAAGAGTCAGGAACCCAGAAAATTTTCATTTCCTGACCGAATTCCTCAAGGAAGAATTTTTTGCCGTAGAAGAACTGTCTTATCATGCTCTCGCCGCCGATGAGGTTGGAATCCATCTCAACCCAGGTTGCACCCTGAACGTCCCAGTTCTTTGTTTTTGCAAGCTCCTGAACCTTCTTGTAAACGTCAGGATAGCATTCCTTAACCCACTGATAAAGCTGTGCCTGCGATGCACCGAAAATATAGTCGGGGTAGCGGGCAATGTTCATAAACTGTGTGGTGAAAGTTCTTGCGCCCTTGCGCTTGCTTTCTCTGATGGGCCACAGCCAAGCAAGGTCAAGGTGAGCGTGACCGATTGCATAATATGTGAAAGCATCTTCTGTGTTTTTGTTGTCCCAGAGGTGAGCGATTTTTGCGCGGATTTCGGCGGCATTGCTCTCATCAACCGTTTCATAGCCTTCGACGGCAGCTGAAAGAGTGCTGACAATGAGGTCGGAAAAATCCTTGTCCTTTGTGTAATCGCTTACAGATGTGAGCACCTGAAGGTCATAGGCAAGTGCTCTTGTCTGTTCGTTTTTCTTTGCAACGCACAGCAATTCCATACGGCTTTCGTTTTTCATTTTGCCGAAAAGGTCGTTTGCGGCACAGTCAATCCAGAAATCGACATTTTCGCCGTCGGTCAGACCGTCAATGAGAACAACCTTCTTTTCGGGCTTGCCGAGTGTGTAGTCAAAATCAGAAGCGTAGCAGGTGATTGCCTGTTTGGGGTTGCCTGCAAGGTCATAAATCAGACCTTCGCCGCCGCAGTTAATAAGGAATACAAGATCATTTTTATCATAGCCCTCAGGAATTTTACCCGTAATATGAAACCACGCGCAGTCAAAAACCTCCTGCGCCCATTTGCCGTTGATTGCAAGGTCAATTTTTTTGCCGTTTTCCTTTTCTTCAAAGGGCAGGGGCTCGCTTGTGACATATGCGGTGCAGCTTAAATCGCAAAGCTTTGTATAGGCGTTTTCGAAAATCTTGTCGGTAAGATCTTCAAGCAGCTGTGTTTTTTTGATTTTGTCTGACATTGTAACACTCCTTTTGTGTTGAGTTTTCTTAGTTAAAATCAAAAGTGCAGTTAACTGCAAATAAAAATTTCACTAAATATTTTATATTGTTATTGCAGTATTGTAAATAGATTTTGCTCAATTCTTTAATTTAATTTAAAAATCCCGCAACACTTGCGGTGTTGCGGGATTTTTGCTGATTGCTATTCGCTTCTCAATGCAACAACGGGGTCTTTCTTTGCGGCAATTCTTGATGGTACAAGACCTGCAATGAAAGTAAGACACATACTGATTACAACGAGAACAGCACCTGCGTTAAGCGGCAGAACTGCGGCAGCGCCGAGCGTTGTAAGATGTTCGAGCAACAGATTTACGGGAATGATTATCAGAATCGTAAGAGCGATACCCAGTGCGCCGGATACAAATCCGACTATAAGAGTTTCTGCATTGAATACACGCGAAATGTCTCGTTTTGATGCGCCGATTGCACGAAGAATACCGATTTCCTTTGTTCTTTCAAGAACGGAAATATAGGTGATAATGCCAATCATAATTGAAGAAACAACAAGTGAAATTGCAACAAAGGCGACAAGAACATAAGAAACGATATTAACAATTTTTGTTACCGATGAAAGAATCAGACCGATGTAGTCAGTATAAATAATTGCATCGTCACTTCTGTCTTCTGCCTCGCAACGCTCGTTGTATTTGCTGATTATCTGCGTAACAGCATCCTTTGCTTCAAAGTTGAGCGGATAGATGTTAATTGTGAGAGGCGTGTCAATATCGGTGACACCGAGAATCGACAGCGCTTCTTTATAGCTTTTTGCGAAAGGCTCGGGTTCCGGCTCAGGTTCAGGTTCGGGCTCCGGTTCAGGCTGAACCTCGGGTGTTGCGTCGGGGGCGGATTGTTCAGGCTTATTGTTGTCAGGCTGTGAGGGTTTGTTCGGCTTTTCCGAGGGGGATGTTGTATCGGGAGGAGCGGTGGTTCCCTCGGTGTTTTCGTCACCGGGGGTTGTTGTACCGGGTATTTCACCGAAGCCGCCTGAAAGTATCTGTTCAAGCATATCAAGCTTCTGCTGTTTGCTCATCATGCTGACATACATGTAAGCCTGCTCGCCGGTTATTGTGCCGAAGCCGGGAACATTTTGACCTGCAAGCAGCTCGTCAAGGTGAGAAATCAGCTTCGCACGTTCATCTCGGCTGAGAGTTGTTTTGAGGAAAAGCTCGGCAGTTTCAAGCATCTTGTCACGTTCTTCACCGTCGAAGTTTTCGTTGATGTAAGCATAAAGCTCATCTTCCGTCATTGACATCGGTGAGATTTCATAATTCTTGCCTGCGTTTCCGAGATATGAAACGGAAGGCTTGATAAAAGCCGAGTTTGCGCTTGCCTTGGGTGCGGTTGTTGATTCATTTTCCGGCTTTTTGCTGATTTCGGGGTCAACAACGGGGGTGTCTTTGACGAAGGGCAGACCCGTGAAAACGTCAATGTCAGGGTTGGCTTTTTGCTGTTTTACGATTTTACACTCGTTTGTTGCGTTAACAATGTGTTCAGGCAAGCTGCTCAGATAACCGATTGAGCCGCCTATCATTGTGCCGACAGCGCCTTCGGCGGGTCGAAGAATACCGACAACCTTAAGCTCAATTCCGTTTTCAACAAGATTTGAGACATATTCGCTGTCAAGGCTCATATCTTCCCAGATGCCTGTTTCTTCGTTATATGCGTAATAGTCAGGGGAGAGAACGATTTTAAATGTGAGATCAAGCACCTCTTCGTAATCAAGAACAATTGTCTCGGGGGTATAGGTTTCGCCCTGCTGCATAGTCATAAACATTTCCATAAGTTTTGAGGGGCTTGAAACACCAAGAGCCTGAAGGGTGAGCTCGCTTACCTCGTTATTTTGGTCAACAATCAGCACAACTTCATTGTATTCGCTGGGCCATTCACCTGCAATGACATCATACTGTGAGTGAATAAGCTCTTCGTTGTCAATCATCTCTTTCCACATATTGAAATATGCGGTGAGTGAATCGTAAGAAGAGTCTGATGTAAGAGTGTTAAGCATTGATGTTGCGTCGCCGCCCATTCCGACCATACCCTCCATCATGCTGATAAGGGGGCTGGGGTTAACGAGGTTAACACCGTTTGATGTATCGGCGGAGTAAATGTTCATCGGTGTTGAATAGGTGTATTGAATGTCGCTGACATATTGCGAGACACCGCTTTCTTCACTTTCAAGGAATGCCTTGAAAGCGGCAAGGTTGTTCTGCTTGAATCCTGCAGTGAAAGCCTGAGTCATTGCGGTCATTGCGGTATTTGAATAAACCTTGTCAAGGTCGTGTGTAATCAGTTCTTCAGGGGCTTTGCCTGTGAAAAGTGACATGCCCGATGACATATCCATTCCCGTGCTTTCAATTGTCAGCGGATAGCTTGAAAGAGCCTCGCGCTGAATGGAGTCGATGAAAATCTGAACACCGTTTGAAAGGGCAAGAATAAGAGCGATGCCGATAATGCCGATACTGCCTGCAAAAGATGTAAGCAGTGTACGCGTTTTCTTTGTCAGCAGGTTGTTAAAGCTGAGTGTAAGAGCGGTGAGAAAAGACATGCTTGTCTTTTTGCGCTCTTTTTTAACCGTTTTCTTTTCCGCACGGGTCCTTTCACTGTTGTCTTTTTTGTACCACGCATCGGGATCTGTTTCCGAATCATAGGGGTCTGAGTCGTCAACAAGCGAACCGTCAAGCAGACGGACGATTCTTGTTGAATATTCTTCCGCAAGCTCGGGATTGTGCGTGACCATAATAACAAGACGGTCAAGCGCAATTTCCTTGAGCAGATCCATAATCTGAACGCTTGTTTCAGAGTCAAGTGCGCCCGTCGGCTCGTCGGCAAGAAGAATCTCAGGGTCGTTTACAAGTGCTCTTGCAATGGCAACGCGCTGCATCTGACCGCCCGACATCTGATTGGGCTTTTTGTTAAGCTGGTCACCGAGACCGACTTTTTCAAGCACAGCCTTTGCGCGTTTTCTTCTTTCCTGTTTACTTACACCGGAAAGTGTCAACGCAAGCTCAACGTTTGAAAGCACCGATTGGTGGGGAATGAGATTGTAGCTCTGGAAAACAAAACCGACGCTGTGGTTGCGGTAAGCATCCCAGTCACCGTCTTTGTATTTCTTTGTGGAAACACCCTTGATTGAAAGGTCGCCGCCGTCATAGCGGTCAAGACCTCCTATGACGTTGAGCAAAGTTGTTTTGCCGCAACCGGAGGGGCCGAGGATTGAAACAAACTCATTTTTACGGAATTCCAGGTCAAGCCCTTTGAGCGCGGTTACGGTGGTGTCGCCCGTAACATATTTCTTTGTGATTCCCGATAATTTAAGCACCGGATTACGCTCCTTTACTGAATTTACTTGTTTGTAAAATATAAACAAAAATACACTTTATATTTTATACAAAAAGCAGTATGCAATTGTAAACAAATTGTTAACAAAATAGAACTTTTTTGAAAATTGTACACCATATATTGTTAATTTATAACTTGTGGCGCAATTTATGCTTAAAGTTAATAAAAATAATACCGCCGTTTTGAGCGGCGGTATTTGGTGTTTATAATTTTTCTGAAACTTTTTTCATAAAGCTTTCGCTTTTGATAAGAAATCTTTCGTGTGTGCCTTCACCCACAACGCCTGCCTTGTCGCTTACGGTTATGTTGAAAACAAGTCTTCTGCCGTCAACCTCAACAAGTTCGCTTTCACAAGTGATTTCGGCACCGACAGGGTCTGCGCTGAGGTGTGAAACATCAATCTTTGTGCCGACACTTGCCACGCCCTCGTCAAGGTGGGGGGCAACACTTTGCCACGCAGTTGCTTCCATAAGTGCAATCATTGCGGGGGTTGCAAAAACGGGCAGGTTGCCGCTGCCGTGTGCAATTGCGGTGTCGTTTTCCGTGACGGTTATAACTTTTTTGTTTTTGATTCCTGCTTCTAACATTTTTTACCTCTCGAAAAACTTATTTGCCGTTTTTCTTCATTTCAATAAGCTCGCGGTAGCTGATAAGCTCAACGCCGTGGTCTTTAAGATACTGATGAGTATAGGGATCCTTCATAAGTTGATATTCCCAAACTCTGTCCTGCCATCTGCCCGTGATGCCTTTAAGCTCGTCACTTTCGACGGCGGGGTGAACAAAGGTTTCGGTCACGCCATCGGGAATGTCGGTCCAGATTTTAAGAATTTTGTCTCTGTATGTTTCGTAGCTTACGCGCATATCGTCGTTCCAATCGGGGAAGAGAAGGTAGTCGGGAATTACGACATTGTATTTCTTACCCCAACGCTTTGAAAGCATGGTGATTGCCGCATAAGCAAAATAGGGGACACCTTTCGGACAGATGCGCTTGTCGTGTGCGGTGTAAAGGCGGTAAGCATAGCCGTATTCGCCGCAGATGCGAAGGGTCATCTTTGCAAGACCGAGACGGCCTGTATAGTGACCGTAGAGGGAACCCATGTGGTTGTCTGTGTGCGAGGGCTTCATGCCGAGGCTGTGTGCCATATCAATCTGCGCTCTGATTTCAGCTTCAAGGTCTTCGTAGCTTGCGTGTTTTTCAACCTCGTCACTTTCGTGCCACATATAACCGTCGGGATCAAAAAGGGTTTTACCGCTTGTGAGGGGTCTCCAACGGTAATCTTTCCATTCGCTTGTCATTGTAAGATGAACACCGATTGCGTATTGGGGATGTTCAACGGAAAACTTAACTGCATCCTTTGCGGTGGGGCAGGGCATCATAATTGTTGCCGATTTAAGAAAGCCGCCCTCAAAAAGCTCGGCAACAGCTTGGTTTGCGGAGTTACACATACCGTAGTCGTCTGCATTGACAATAAGATATTTAGCCATAGTAAAAATCTCCTTCAATAATAATACACACTTAATAATAGCAAGTTTTTACAGTAAATTCCATAGTTTTTACAAAAAAATTAAAAAAAGTGTCCCGCAGAGGACTGCAGGACACTGAAAATAATTATTTAACTTTGATAACCGGAGCGGTAAGAATACCGGTATTGCGCAGAATATACTCATAGCTCCATTCCTCGTCTTCCGAACGCCAGGCATTGGGTCCGTGCCACGAGTATTTCTCATCGCTTAAATGTACGGGGCCGAAGGAGTTGTATCTGTTGCCGAAAATTGTGATGTCAACATTGTGCTTGCCGTCACCCAATCCTGCAAGTTTCAACTCGTAAGGCGGCAGAACAATTCTGCCTTTCTTTTCACCGTCAACGCTTACACTCAGAAGTGCACCGGTGTAGTTTGTGACGGCAATGCTGATTGCGTCGCCCTCTGCCTCAAGATGATAGGTGACATTTCCACCGTAGAAAGGTAAGCTCTGTGACTTGAATGTTGCAAACGCAAGCTTTTCGGGCAGGTTGGTGATAACCTTGTATCTGCCGGTTACATTAACACCGAAATCACCGAGCAGGTAGCACCACTCTGTGTTTGTGCGTTTGCCGAAGGGCAGGGTGATTTCAAGAATATTCACACCTTTGTTGACTGTGGGCATAGCAACCGTCTTTATATCTTTGTCGGTGTACCAACCGATAACGTTGTTGTCAACCTCGGCACCGTTGAAGATGATTTTTGCTTTTTCCGCATCTTCGAGTGCCAGTAAAGCGCCTTCGTATTCAATATCGCTGTTGATTGTGAATCTGAGCGAAATGCTGTGCTTGATTTCTTCCTGAGGAATAACCCACGGCTGAGCAACGCCGCCGCCTCTTTCTTCAAAGCCGACCATATTTCTGCAAACGTTGTCAAGTCTCAGAATTTCTTCCTCGGCCTGCCACTCGCCGTCATCAAGCCTGAATTCGGCCATATCAAGAAGCATTACATTCTGCTCTGAAAGTGAATAGGGGAGGAAAGCGGGCAGGGTGATTTCCTTGCCTGCACAGTTGCAGTTGCATTCAGTCTCGGTCTTTTCGGCTTTGCCGCAAACCAGCTTTAACAGAAGGCTGTCATAGTCATACATTTTCTTTGAAATGACGGTGCAGCCGTTTTCATATTTGCAGGCAATTGCAGCGATTTCTCCGTTAAGAGTGTCGTAAACATAAGGTGTGAATTCACCCTTGACAATAACTTTGAGGTCATTGCTGCGGAATGCGCTTTTATTGTATGGTTCGGCACAACGGCTGACAAACAGCCACTGACAGTCGTTATCCTTACGAAGCTGATAAATGAAATTGTCGGAAAGTCTGCCGTTTGCAAGGCGCAGGGTGACTGTTCTGAAAGCATCAAGTTCATTAAGAAGCTTGCCGCGGTCAAACGAAATAACGGTTGACTTATTATAAAGCTCTTTGCCTCTGTTGCTTTCAATGCCGTCTTCAAGAGTGGGGGCACCACCCATAAATATCAGCTTGCCGCCCGCGGCATTAAATTTTTCAAGGCGGTCAAGAGTTGTTGCTCTGAGTGTTTCACAGTCGGGCACAATGATTGCATCGTATTCCATCTGACCGACTTTGAGCGGTGCACCCGCTTCAGGGCAAAGGTCGGGAAGAAGTGACTCGCTGATGTAGTTGAAGTCAACACTGCCCTTTGTCAGCCAAGAAGCAAGGTTAAGGAATTTTTCATCCATATTTTCGCGAAGAAGTGCGGTTTTATCGTTGGGACCCCAGTGAAGCCAGAAGCTTTCAACGGGATGAATGACGGCAACCTTTACAACAGGTTTACCTCTGGTCATTGCTGTGTTGACCCTTGCAAAGTGGTCTTCGATGTATGAAAATTCTTTCCACCAGGGTGACTGATAGTGGATTGATGCAGGGTAGTCGCGCTTTGCCTCTCCACCCATTGCATACCAGGAAAGGTGAGGCACTCTGACGGTTACGCCAAGACACGCCTGCCAGTCGCCGTGAAGCTTGTAGCCGCGGAAATCGTAATCCCAGCCCGTTACGCCGTAAAGCTCGGAAAGCATACCCTCACAGCCGTATTGATGTACAGCGGACTGTGCCTGCTTTGCGGTGGTGATTTCAAAGTTTGCGCAAAGCATATCGATTCCGGGAATATCAAAACCGCGGTAAGAGCGCATTGCGTCACCGAGTGCGGAGGTCTGACTGCGAAGTGTCGGTTCATCCATCATATGGCCTGTCAGTGCAATGCCGTTTTTGCGGCACCAGTCGCCGCAGATGTCAGCAAAAGCTTCTGCAAATCTTTCGGCAATGTGGTCGTGGTAGCGGTATCTTGTGACAGATGCTTTTCCGTCAGGCAATTCCCAGAAAAGCTCGGGCAGGCTTTCGAGAATATCCTGACCGTAGCAGGCTTTGTATGTTTCGGGAATATCGTCTGTCCACGGTGCGATAATGTCGCTTGTGTCCTTTGAGTTGTCAAGCAGGCGTTTGCAGGTAAACTGCGGCTCATCCGTGAAAATGGCGGGAACAACGCCGCCGAAATCGTCGCCGACGGTTTCCTTGTATCTTTCGTGTGTCACCTCAACAAAGCGCTCAACCGATTTTTTGTCAAGGGTGTTGAGGTATGTCTGGTTGTTGTACCAAGGGGAGGGAGTGTGAATTTTAAGATATGCGTACCATTTTGTGCCCTCGGCAACATCATTTTTATCAATGGTTTTGTAGCTCTTTAAGAAGCCTTCTTCGTCAAGCACGACATCGTAGCTGGCAATAAGATAACCTTTGCCGTCTCTGTCGCCGGCGGCACGTGAATCCCTGAAAACACTTTTTCCGTCGGCGTCATCTTCGCAGGGTTCGGTTGTCATAAGCAGACAACGGGCTCTGTATTGCTCATCTTTTGTAACAAGACCGCCTGCCGCGCCCGAGGGCCATCTGTCCTCGTCATAAAGCCAGGCAAGCATTTCCTCTGCCTTTGCCTTGTCAACACAGTTTTTGATAAGCGCCATAAACTCATCGGTCAGGTATGATGTTGACATTCCTGTACGCACGTGCATATGAAAACCGCCAAGACCCATTTCCTTGAATATTTCAATCTGTCTGTTGAGTTCCTCTGACTTGAGGTCGCTGTTCCACGCCCAGAAGGGAGTGCCTCTGTATTCACAGGTGGGGTTTCTGAATAATTCGTCCGAAAGTGCGGGGGTTAAATTTTTTTTGTAAAGCATCACGTTACCTCCTGTAACAAGAATTAGAAACATTTTAACATATACAATTCACATTAGCAACAATTAATAGGTAATTTTTAACAAAAAACCGCCGCAAATTATGCGGCGGTGTGTGATAATGTTAAAATCGGCTGCTTCTGCGCCATGTATAAGGCGAAAAAAGCATAAGCAACGGGAAAATTTCAAGTCTGCCGAAAAGCATACAAGCGGAAAGAACAAGCTTTGAAAAAGCGGAAAATAAAGCGAAATTGCCGTTTGGTCCGACCAGAGAAAGACCGGGTCCGATGTTTGACACACAGGCAATAACACTTGTTACGGTGGTTTCCGTGTCAAAGTTTTCCAGCGAAACGAACAGTATGGAAATAAGAATGATAATGATGTAAACGAAAAAGAAGACGAGCGTTGAACGCAGTGTTGATTTTTCAACCGTTTCGCCGTTAATTTTTACTGTGTTATATGAATGGGGACGAAGCAGGTGCTTTACCTCGGATTTTGCGGCCTTGAAAAGAATCATGAAACGCGAAACCTTTATGCCGCCGCCCGTGCTGCCTGCACACGCGCCGATAAACATCAACACAACAAGAACGGTTTTGCTGTATTGCGGCCAGAGGTTAAAGTCCGTTGTTGCATAGCCCGTTGTTGTAATGATGGAAGCAACCTGGAAGAATGAATAGCGAAGTGACTGACCGAAGCTTTCATAAAGTTGCTGAATATTAATTGCTATCGTGACCGTCGCAAAGGCAACAATGCCGAGATAGCAAAGCATTTCCTCGTTTTTGAGCGCCGTTTTGAATTTCTTGAGAAGTAAAAGGAAATAAATGTTGAAATTTATTCCGAAAAGGATCATAAATATGCCGATTACAACATCAACATAAACACTGTTATAATATCCTATGCTCGCCGAATACATACCGAATCCGCCCGTACCTGCTGTGCCGAAAGCGTGAATGAATGCATCATATACCGGCATACCGCCGCAGATAAGAAACACAACTTCAATAATGGTAAGCGCAACATAAATGACATAAAGAATCATTGACGTGTTTTGCGCCTTGGGTACAAGCTTGCTTGCCGTGGGGCCGGGCACCTCTGCACGCATAATGTGCATGGAATAGCGGTGCGACATCGGCAGAACAGCCATCATAAGCACCAAAATACCCATGCCGCCAATCCAGTGTGTGAAGCTGCGCCAAAAAAGCAACCCCTTACTCATTGCCTCAATATCGGTCAGGATACTTGCGCCGGTTGTGGTAAAACCTGAAATTATTTCAAACAGAGCATCAATATAGTTGGGAATTTCGCCCTCAACCGTGAAGGGAATTGCACCGATTAATGAGATGAAAACCCACGCAAGCGAAACGCTTGCAAAGCCTTCTTTTGCAAAAATAACCGTGTTTTTTGTGCGACAGATAAGCAACATCACCGCGGCAATCACAACGGCGGCAATCATTGCGGCAAGAAAACCTTTGACGCTTTCACCGTAAGCGAGCGCCACCAGAAGCGGCACAAGCATCAGACCCGCCTCAAGTGCAATAACTCTGCCGACGATGGTGAAAACCATTTTATAATTCATATAATAGCCTCCATAACATCCTCAAGCCTGAGAACGCCGCTGCGACTTGTGGTGACAATAACAGAGTCACCGACAGTAATTACATCGTCACCGTTGGGGATAATGCATATGCCGTCACGGATGATTGCTGAAATAAGCGTGTCTTTTGAAAGTTTAAGGTTACGAAGAGGAATTTCAGCATAAGGGAAGGTGTTGTTAACGAAAAGCTCAAGTGCTTCAACGCGACCTTCAAACATATAATAAAGTGCCTCAACACTTGAATCATAGGCATTCTGCATTGAACGGACATATCCGACAATTCGCTGCGTTGCAATACTTGAGGGCTGCATAACGCTGTCAAGTATGCCGCCGGCAAGCATTCGGGCAATGTGGTTTTCATTAACTTTTGTAATAACTTTTTTGACACCGACAGATTGGGCATACATTGAAGAAATAACGTTATCTTCATCGTCACCTGTGAGTGTAACAAAGGCGTCAGCAGAGGTGATACCTTCTTCATTGAGCACTTCCGCCCTTGTGCCGTCGGCAAGAACAAGCTCAACCTTGGGCAGTGTTGTGCTCAGCTCTGCGCATACATTCTTGTCCTTTTCGATGATTTTAACCTTCATTCCTGCGTTGGTGAGCTGTCTTGCAAGGTAAAAAGAGGTTTTGCCGCCACCGAGAAGAATTACGGATTTTATACCGCGCTTGTGTCCGATTGTTTTATTGAGAAAGTAGTTTATTTCTTTGTAAGCACCGATTATATTAAGTCGGTCACCTGCTTTAAGAACGAAATCACCCTTGGGGATGAAAATTTCGTCGCCTCTTGAAACAGCGCATACAAGAACTTTATCGGTGAATTTATTGTGAAATTTACTCATCTGCAAACCGTCAAGCGGACTGCCGGCACTGATTCTCATTTCAACCGATTCTGCGCGTCCGTGGGCAAAGGGTTCAACTTTTGACGCTGCGGGGAAACGCAGGATTCTTGAAATTTCGTTTGCCGTGACTTCCTGCGGTGCAATGATAAGTGCAAGTCCAAGGTCATCTTTAAGGAATGCCGCCTGATTGTAATAATCGCGGCTTTTGACCCTTACAATCGTTTTCTGCACACCGAGTTTTTTGGCAATAAGTGCGCAAAGCAGGTTTGTTTCATCAGATTCGGTTACCGCAATCAGCAGGTCAGCTTTGTCTGCACCTGCCTTGAGCAGAATTTCGGGGCTTGCAATGTTACCCTGAATTGTGAAAACATCAAGTGTATCAGAAATGTCGGATTTTCTGGCGGAGTTGTGGTCGATGATGGTGATATTGTGCTTTTCTTTCGAAAGCTCGGTTGCAACCGCATAACCGACACGACCCATGCCGGCAATAATTATATCCATAATCAGTCTCATTTCCGAATGACAATTTAGTATAAAAACTCGCCATTCTACGCCACATTATAACAACGCTTTTCTCCATTGTCAACAAAACAAAATAATAAATAAAAGAATATGTTGCTTTTATATTGCTTCGTAAACAGAGCGGCTTATTTAAAACATTATCCGGATTTGTTGTATGCGTCAGAAATATATATGGGATTTTTAAAATATGCAAGAAATATTGTTCTTTAAATTGCAAAAGTCAAAAAATATTTTTCTTTAATATTAAAAATAACACAAAATGTGCCTGAAAAATCAAAAGACGCAAACATTGACAAAATATCCTTATGTTGTTAAAATGAATTAAAAAGGAGGTCCAAATGTATGAAAAAGAAAACAGACAGACCTTATCCGAGTTGGCTTCACGGCGAGTTTAAAAGCATACAGAAAGAATACAAAGATTCAACACCGATGCTTGACGAAAACGGCAACCTTCTTTCACCCGGCTGGGCAAGACACATGGTGTTTGAATATGACCGCGCAAAGGTTGTGCCCCCCATCCGCAGTAAAGAGTGGGACTTTTACCAGATTTCAAACGGTAAATACGCAATCCAGATAAGCTTTGCCAACGTTTCTTTCGGCGGATATACATCGGCGGTGCTTATGGATATTCTGCACCCTGACAACACAAAGAAATACAGCACCGGCACAATTGTTGCCCCCACAATCATTTATGCAGGCGGCAGGGAAAAATATCCGATGCCTCCCAAGGGTGATGTGCCCAACAACGTGAAATATACCGTCAAGGGCATCAACGGTTCTGCCGACATTGAGTTTGATACAAAGAAAAACAGCCGCACGCTTTATTTCAAAACCACTCAGGGCGGCAAAGAGGTTGAGTGTAATTTTGAAATGGATATTGCCGACAACCTTGAAAACATAACGACAGTTCTGCCTTTTAAAGGTATGCCCACCCGCTTCTTTATGACAATGAAGCAGAATTGTATGCCTTGCTCGGGTACATTCAGAATCGGTGAAGAGGTTTTTGAATTTTCAAAAGAAGACACCTTCTGCTGCCTTGACTGGGGCAGGGTAAATTCACCCCATTCCCTTGTCTGGTACTGGGGCAACGGTTCAACCTGGCTTTATGATGATGACGGCAACAAGCACCTTTTCGGCTTTGAAATTACCTGGGGTATCGGCGACGAAAGCTACGGCACCGAAACCGCAATTTTCTATGACGGTAAGCTTCACAAGGTTGGTGCAGTTGATGTTGAGGTTTTCCCGAAGCCCGACAAATTTATGAAACCGTGGCATTTTGTTTCAGAGGACGGCAGATTTGACCTTACAATGACTCCGATTTTTGACAATCACTCCGATGTGAACGTGCTCAATATTATGCGTATGCATGGCCATCAGGTGCACGGCCTGTGGAACGGTACCGTAACCCTTGATGACGGCACAAAGCTCGAAATCAAAGATATGTACGCCTTCTGCGAATACTGTGAAAATAAGTGGTAAACAAATCAAAGCCCTGAAAGTCGGTACTTTCAGGGCTTCTTTTTTTACGGCAGTATTCTGTTTGTTGTTATGTATTTCACACCGAGGGAAATGAGTATGTCCGCAACGGGTACAAAGTCAACCGTCCACGATGAAAGTGTGATTCCGGCCTCTATTGCATCGTTAATTTTAGTGTAATTCTTAACTTTTCCGAAGTTGAATCCTATTCCCGTGTTGTTTTCTTTTGCAAAGGCAATTTTTTCATCATCCATTTTGTTCATAAGATATGAAAGCTCAATTTCACCGTCAAGGGCTCTGATTGCCGCAAGTCGGTCGCTGTTAAAATCAATAATGAGCGGTTTTATCGTGAGGTTCATTGATTTGATGATTTCGAGCACACTTGCCATATCTTCGGGTTCGCCGCCCTTTATTTCGACGGTAGCGCGCATATCGTATTTTTCACACACGGCTAGCGCATCCTCAAGCGCTTCAATCTTGATTTCGCCGTATTTTTCAATGCCGTTGCCGCTGTCAATGTTGAATTCAAGCAACTGCTCATAGGTGTAATCGCTGACATTACCTGTGCCGTTTGTTGTACGGTCGAGTGTTTCATCGTGAATTATGACCCAAACACCGTCTTTGGTGGGTTGAATGTCAAATTCAGCCGAATAAAAACCCGCCTTGCCTGCTTCTTCGATGGCGGCGCAGGTGTTTTCGGGTGCAATTGCCGAAAGACCTCGGTGCGCTGTTAAATAGAAATCTTTCTCATTTTTAGCCGAAAAGGATTTCTCTGCGCTTACAGTAACGGCACGGTCAAAATAAATATTCATTCCGACTGCAAGAATCGCAACAATAATAACAGCCGTAACAATGCGTTTAATAAGTTTACGGATTTTCATAAAATCACCTCTGATTAGAATATAACAGAAAACTCAACACTTTTCAAGAAAAATCCCGCAATGCCGAAGCATTACGGGATTTGTAATCTTTTAGCACTGTTTTGAATTACAGCTTCATTGCGATATCCCAAGCGCCCCAGATAACCGTGCGGAGATTGCCGACTTTTGCCGCATCACCGACGATGTGAACATGCTTGCCTTTTTCGGCAACGGGGGTGGGAACATAACCGACAGACATAATAACGGAATCAGCAGGAATGTCAAAGGTTTTTCCGTCTTTATTTTTAACCTTTACGCTGCCGTTGCCGATTTCGCAAACGGAGGTTTCAAGGTGTACGGGAACTTTGTTTGTCTTGAAGAAATCTCTGAGGTAGCTTGTGTTTGCAAGGGCAACACCGGGTGTTGTTACAAGGTCATCCTGCATTTCAACAATTGTGGGTTTCTTGCCCTGAAGGTAAAGCTCATAAGCGATTTCACAGCCGGTAAGACCGCCGCCGATAACGGTTACGTTTTCGCCGACCTCTGCTTTGCCGAGAAGGAAATCAACAGCTTCGATTGCTGTGTCAGCACCCTTAATCGGGATCTTTCTTGCTTTTGAGCCTGTTGCAACAATAACTTCGTCAGCGCCGAGTGAAGCAATGTCCTTAACCTCGGTGTTCATCTTGACCTCGATGGGATACTTTGCAACCTCGCGGATGTACCAAGCGATAAGGTCACGGTCTTTCTCTTTGAAAGAGGGTGCCGCAGCAGCAATGAATACACCGCCGAGCTTGTCGCTCTTTTCATAAAGAGTTACCTTGTGACCGCGCTTTGCGCAGACGATAGCTGCTTCCATACCGCCGATGCCGCCGCCGATGACAGCAACCTTCTTTGATTTCTTTGCAGGCTTGATTTTATATTTCTTTGACTGCATTGTTTCGGGGTTAAGTGCGCAACGGGCAAGACCCATTGTGTCAAAGAGATCCTGAGTGTTTGCGTGACCCTTGGATGATGAGAAGTTGAAGCAACCGCTGTGGCAGCAGATGCAGGGCTTGATGTCTTCAAGTCTGTCTTCAAGAAGCTTTGTAATCCACTCGGGGTCGGTAAGGAACTGACGGGCAATGCCGACACCGTCGATTTTGCCTTCTGCAACAGCCTGAGCGCCTACATCGGGTTCCATACGGCCTGCGCAGACAACGGGAATGTCAACAAACTTTTTAATATGAGCAACGTCTTCAAGGTTGCAGTTCTGGGGCATATACATCGGGGGATGTGCCCAGTACCATGAGTCGTATGTACCGTTGTCGGCGTTGAGCATATCGTAACCCATATCCTGAAGATATTTTGCGGCTTTTTCGGATTCGGGCATTGCGCGGCCGACTTCCTTGTAATCTTCGCCGGGCATTGCGCCTTCGCAGAAGCCCTTCATTTTTGATTCAACCGAATAACGCAGAGAAACGGGATAATCCTTGCCGCAAGCTTCTTTGATAGCCTTTACAACCTCAGCGGCAAAACGGTATCTGTTTTCAAAGCTTCCGCCGTATTCGTCGGTACGCTTGTTGAAAAATTCAATTGCAAACTGGTCAAGAAGATAGCCTTCGTGAACGGCGTGAACCTCAACACCGTCAACACCTGCGTCACGGCAGAGCTTTGCGGTTTTTGCAAATGCTTCAATAATTTCGTGAATCTGCTCAACTGTCATTTCGGGGCAGATAATGTCGTGGGCCCAACGTGAGGGCTGGGGGCTGGGAGAAGCCAGCTCGTGAGAAGTGTCGAGAATGGGCTTTACGAGGGCACGTGTGAATTTGTTTTTATGAAGGGGAGCAACAAGCTCTGTGATTGCCCAGGAACGACCCATACCTGCGGTAAGCTGAACAAAAAGCTTTGCGCCGGTCTTGTGGATTTCATCCATGAATTCTTTAAGCTCTTCAAACATTTTTGGGTTTTGGCAAAGCCATTTGCCCCAGAAAGTATCGCGCAGGGGAGCGATACCGGGAATGATAAGGCCGACGTTGTTGTTTGCTCTTTCAAGGAAAAGCTTTGCAGCTTCCTTGTCAAAGTGACAACCGCCAAGCTCAAACCAACCGAAAAGAGATGTACCGCCCATGGGGCACATAACAATTCTGTTTTTGATTTCGACATTGCCTATTTTCCACGGGGTAAACAATGCTTCATACTGCTGATTCACTGAAAAACACTTCCTTCTCTTGTTTTGTGTTATAAACCAACTTACATAATAAAATAAATAGTTGCCGTTGTCAAGTGTTTGCGGTGCGGGAATATTGACTTTCAGTGTGCGGATTTAGTATAATGGCAAAAAGGAAGTTTTGTCTTAATGAAGGAGCGCTCTTATGAACAGCAAACCCGTCGAAATTATATATCAATCCGATAATACATATTCCGAAACACCCGAAAAGGTGCGTCAGGCAAGCCGTGCCATTGTTGTGCGCAACGGCAGAATTCTTCTCACGCACGAAAGCAATACGGGTGTATATATGACCCCGGGCGGCGGCCTTGAGAGGGGAGAGACCCTTGAAGAATGTTGCGTCAGGGAACTGAAAGAAGAAACCGGTTTTGTTGTAAAACCGATTGAACGCTTTGTCACTGTCAATGAATACTGTCTCGGTACGCTTTATGTCAGTAACTATTTTATCTGCGAAATTAAGGGTGACTGCGAGCAAAGCCTTACTGATATTGAAATTGAGCACGGTGCCCACCCGCAGTGGTTATCTCTTGATGAAGCGATTGAAATTTTTTCAACTTACCCGTCAAAAACACCGGATATAAGAAGCCTTTATCTGCGTGAATTTACGGTGCTTAATAAATTCATTGAAAAAGGAACGGTTAATTATGCTTTTTAATGAAACGGTAATTTCGGGAATTCCCGTTAAAAACAGAATAATACGCAGTGCAACTCACGACGGTCTTGCCGATGCAAACGGTGCGCCGACCGGCAAGCTGATTAAAAAATATGAAAACCTTGCAAAGAATGAGGTCGGTTGCATTGTTACGGGTTATGCCGCCGTCAGCAAAAACGGTGTTTCGCCCTATCCCGCAATGATGAAAATTTATGACGACAGCGTGATTGACAAGTTCAAAGAGCTGACCGATGCCGTTCACCGCCACCAAACACCCGTTGTCTTGCAAATTGCACATTGCGGCAGACAAACCTCATCGAAATCCATCGGTACGCAAAAGGTTGCCCCGTCAAACGTGCTCCACGCCTTTTATCCCGATAAGGCAAAGGTGCTCACCGACAGCGAAATTCACGGTATTATTGATGATTTTGTCGCCGCGGCGGTCAGGGCAGAAAAAGCAGGCTTTGATGCAGTTCAGCTTCACGGCGGTCACGGTTATCTCTTGCACGATTTTCTCTCACCCTACGGCAACCGCAGAAAAGACCAATGGGGCGGCAGCCTTGAAAACCGTTGCAGAATTGTTGAACTGATTATTAAAGGAATCAAAGAAAAGACAAGACTGCCCGTGTGGATTAAATTCAGCGCAGAGGATAACCGAAAGGGCGGAATGAATATTGACACATCCGTACAGATTTGTAAAAGGTTAGAGGCGGCAGGCTGTGATGCTGTTGAGGTTTCCTGCGGCACCGTGCAGGACGGTATGAACACAATGCGAAGCGAGCTTATGCCGATGGAAGCGGTATTTAAGTACAGAGAGCCGTGTGCATCGTTCCCGTCAATTCTTAAGAAAATTTCGCTTCCCGCCGCAAATTTGGTGAATCCTTTGATAAAACAACCCCGACCGCTTGAAAATTTCAATGTTGCAAATGCAGAACAAATCAAAAATGCCGTTTCAATTCCCGTAATTGCTGTCGGCGGAATACATAAACTTGATGATATGGAAAATATCGTGTCTCAGGGCAAGGCGGATTTTATTTCAATGTGCCGCCCGTTTATCTGCGAGCCTGACCTTGCTAAAAAACTTCACAACGGTCAGACTGCCGCAAAGTGCATTATGTGTAACTATTGCGGCCTTGTTATCGAAAAAGAACCCACGCGTTGCCTTTACGGCAGAGTGAAATAACAAAAGCCTAGTCTTTCGTGATGAATGAAAGGTTCGGGCTTTTTATATATAAAAATAGTGAGTGTTCACTTGTGTTATGAACACTCACTATGGTGCAGCCACTGCGTTAATATCCGAACCAATGCCCGATTTTTCAAGATCAGCAAAGGTGATTGTCTTCGTTTGTTCTCTGTAATTAAATGTGATGACCATTTTGTCATCATAGAGGAAGATTGCATTGACAAAGCTGTCAATGAGTCTTCGTCTGTGTTCGATTTTGTTGGTGTTTAATTTTCTGAACTGTTCAAAATAGCAGAGGATATTTTCTTTTGTAATGGTCGGTCTCGCCATTTCTTCTTTCATTATTTCAACCGAAAGTTCTGCTTTTTCACGTTCCAACTCATCTAATCTCTGCTTGGTTGAGGGGCTGATAATTCCCATCTGTATTGCGTTGACCAGATTGTCTATGCCCTTCTGTGTTTCCGCAAATCTTTTGCGAAGCAGAGGTAAAACTGTGTTTTCCTGATTAAGAGCCTTTATGGTTCTGTTTACAAAATCCTCAATGATATCCTGATTGGCAAGAAGCTTTTTTACTTCTTCAATCACAATGTATTCAATCCATTCCTTGCGGACTGTTTTCTTGTCGCATCCCCGATGGCGTTTTACGCTCACACATTTGTAATAACGGTGAACCTCTTTTGTGTGACTCGTTCCGCTTTCACCAACCATCATACTCTGACATTTACCGCAAAACAATTTTGTTGTCAGTAAGTAATCATCTTCTGCTTTATGACGGGCAGGAGCTTTTTTATTTTCTTTCATTCTCTCCTGAGCTCTGTCAAATAATTCTTGCGGAACTATTGCCGGGATTCCGTTCGGCTGAACAATGTCACGGTACTTATATTCACCTATGTACTTACGGTTATGAAGCATACGGGTGACACTGTTGACGCTGATTTTTCCGCCGAGCTTTGTGCGGATACCTTTGATGTTCATTTCATCGGTAACCTCACGCATACTTGCACCTTCGGCATAACTTTTGAATGCAGCAAGCACAACAGGTGCAGTAATCGGGTCAATCTGAAAGAACTGATTGCTGTCAATATAATAACCTATCGGCAAAGTGCCTCCGTTATATTTACACTTGAGTGCATTTTCAGTAAGACCCCTTAAGACTTTTTCCGAAAGCTCTGCTGAATAATATTCCGCATAACCTTCAAGCATGGACTCAAGCAAAATACCTTCTGCATTCTGGGAAATCAATTCGGTTGCTGACAGAACCTTGACTCCGTTTTTGCGAAGAATGTTTTTGTAATAAGCGGAATCAAATCTGTTACGTGCAAATCTGTCGAGTTTCCATACGAGAACAATATCAAACTTTTTGTCAGCGCTGTCCTTAATCATTTTCTGAAAGTCAGGACGGTTGTCTGTCTTGGCAGACAATGCTCGGTCTGTGTATGTACCGATAATCTGAATATCATTTTTCTCGGCATACTCCTTGCACTCTCTGAGCTGACCTTCAATTGATTCTTCTCTCTGATTGTCCGAAGAATATCTTGCGTAGATAACTCCTCTCATTTTTCACCAACCTTCTTTTTGAATTATATTTGCAGCCGTGGAAATATGGAAAATAAATATCCCACATTACCACAGCACTGCTGCTGTTGAAACATAGGTATTCAAGCACAAATTAATCAACCACGGTTATTGACTCTATTTCGTTTTCATAAAACTCGATCTCACCAATAGAAATGCTTGCTATCTCCGGAACGTTGTCTTGTGCAGGAATAAAGTCACAGGCAACACCTGAAAAAGTTTTACCGTCGACAGTTATAATTTCAACTTTCTTTCCAGAATATTTATATAAATACAAGCTTATCTTCCTTTCAGCCGACACCTTATAAGAGCCAGTTGCATCACTTGCTTCTGTAATAACATACGGCTACACTAAATTGGCAAGCAAGGCAAATGTGGATACAACCTTGCCAAAATCAGCTTGCAAGTTGTTCCGATTTTCAACCGTTCACTAACTTAGCAAGCAGGGCAAGTGTAAATACACTTTGCAAATTCTGCTCGCAAAACCGTTCGGGTTTTCACCCATTCACTATCTTTGCAAGCAGGGCAAGTGGGTATCCAAATTTGAAAAAATCAAATTTTTGCACCACTCTTTTTGCCGCTTGTTGGGGATACCCCCAATCCCCAAAATTGAAATATTTTTTGCAAAAATATTTCAAGCGGCGCTTCTCCGAAGCTTATGTTTTTATAAAAAACTAAAAATCTCTGTTTTGCCAAAAGAACAATTGTTCGTCTGATAAAATTATAATTCTGACCAACTTTTTTGTCAAGGATAGTGTTGGGCACAAGTTGATTGTTAACAAAAAGTTTACAATTAAATTTCTCGTTTTTGAGGTTAGCTGCAACATAGCGCAAGGATAAAACCCTTGTTTAAAATCTTTGATTTTTCATCAGAGGAGCTGCGCACTTTACATTCCGTCAGGATATGTATAGAAGTGCGCCCTTCGGAAATATATTAGTCTTTCTCAAACACTTTTGCATTTAAAATCAACACTTTTGCACAATCGGCGAAAACGGTTGACAAATTTGTTTTGTACTGTTAGAATATAGAAAAATTTTAAAGAAAGGCAGGTGGACAGAATGACAATGTATTATGTGAATTATTTAAAATCGTATATGAAATCAGATGTTATTTTGTCCGCAATATAGCTGTATTTATATAGAGATAATTTTGCGACTCCTCTGATTTTCATATCAGGGGAGTTTTTTGTTTGGAGAGATTACAATGATAACATTAAGAATAACAACAATTGAAGATGTAAATGCTCTGACGGCTATTCAGCAAAATGCCTTTCTGCCGCTTTATGAAAAATATCACGATGCGGGCAATCCGTGTTTGAGAGATGAAAGAGATATACTTTGCAGATTAAACAATCCGAAGTTTCTGTATTTAACAATTCTTTTTGACGAGAAAATTGTCGGCGGTATTTTATACAGAATCAAGGGCTCAACACCGTTTGTGAAGAATCTTCGTTGGGGGCAAATATTATCTCGGAAGAGTATATATTTCACCTGAATGTCAGAACAAAGGAATCGCTACAGAAGCAGTTTTACAATCGGAAAAGTATTTAAAAAAGCCGAGAAAACTGTATGTTGATTTTCCTGAAGATTTAGATAAAAACAGAAAATGCTACATCAAATGTGGCTACAGAGATACGGGCAAAAGACTTGAAGTTGAGCCGGGATTAATTCTTGCCTGTTTTGAAAAAAGAATTTGAATTGTGAGGATAATATGAAAATCTGTATTTGTGACGATGACTGTTTTACCGTCAGAGAAATCAGAAATCTGCTTGAACCGTTCCGTACCGAAGACGACGGTTTTGACATTTCCGATTTTTCCTGCGGTGAAGATTTGATTGAATTTTATAAAAACGGCGGATGCTTTGATATTGTGTTCATCGACATTGAGATGGGCGGTATCAACGGCGTTGAAGCTGCCGAAACCATAAGAGAATTTGCGCCCGAAACGATAATAATTTTTGTTTCGAGCCATTCAAGTTACATCTTTGACGCGTTCAGAATCGAGGCTCTGCATTTTCTTGTGAAGCCGATTAAGGAAAAAGAATTCAGCGAAGTTTTCACAAGAGCGATGAAGAAATACACTGCAACAAATGCCAGCGTTATTCTGAAATGGGAAAGCGTGCGGAACAAAATTTCCATCAACAAGATTAGTTTCGTTGAAGGTTACCGCAGACATCTGACCGTGCACACCGCAAGCGGTGTTTATGAAGCGGTCGGTAAGATTTCCGAGATATACGAAATTCTGAAACCGCACGGATTTGTGCGTGTTCATCAGGGGTTCATCGTTAATATGAACTGCATAAAAAGCTTCAATGCAAACGAGGTTGAACTGACCGACGGTTCAAAGGTTGCCGTAAGTGTTCGCAAGAAACAGGAAGCATTGAAAGCATACGATGTTTTTATCAGAAAGTGGGGCTGGTGAAATGGTAAGAATAATTGCATATTTTCTGTTCGCTTGCTTTGAAATTTATACAATGGATATACTTTTTTCAAACATTTCAAAACGAAAACTCAAAGGAGCACATCTTGCAATATTTATGAGTGTAGCAATAACGGTCAATACCGTTGTTTCATATTTCTTTGCAGGCACGGGTATTATGCTTCTTGCTTTGGGCGTTGTTACAGCTTTTGTTTTTGCTCTTGTTTACAGAGTAAAAGTGCATTTTGCCATTATCAGCAGTGTTCTTTTTGTTATGATTCAAGCAGGTGCAGAAACAATAGTCACCCTTCTGAGCGGTATGTTTATGGGCGAAGAAACTCTTGATTTTCTTCAAAATGATGAAATCTTCCTTGGTATGGGACTTATATGCAAATTCTTTGCATTTTTCCTTATCTTCTTTGTTTCAAAAAAAATAGGTAAAATTGACCTTGGTGTTTCCGGCGGCCTTTCGGCATTGCTCATAATTCAGCCGATCGCAACCGTTTTTGTTACACTTGTTATTCTTAAATGCACCTACGAGCTTGAAAGTATTCCGGCGATTTTATTCTCTGCTG
>JAZNVG010000047.1:0-128950 GCA_045592705.1 Acutalibacteraceae bacterium
CATCTTAAAAAGGGATAGTTTGGATATAGAACAAGGCAAAAAGCGCAGAAATCCTTGACGGATTTCGAGCATTTTTAACGCAGTTATATGCCAAAATATCCTTTTTAAGACTTAAATTTCTTATGGCGGGCCGCCCTTCCGTTGCAAGTTTTTTTATCTTGTCATAAAGTGCTCAGGTCATAGGGTGTGCGCTGATATACAAAATAGTTTAGCCAGTTTGTGAAAATAATGTTTCCTGCACTGCGCCAGTTTTTCATCGGGCGCTTGTCGGGATTGTCGTCGGGGAAATAGTTGTAAGGCACATCAATTTCAAGACCGCGGTCAATATCTCTGAAATACTCTTTTGCAAGCGTGTCACGGTCATATTCCGAATGTCCCGTTGAGAAAAATTTGCGGCACTCCATATCTGAAATGAGGTGCACGCCAGCCATATCGGAGTAAGAAATTATCTGCAGGTCTTTTACCTTGGCGATGTCTTCAATGCGTGTTTCCGTGTGGCGCGAATGCGGAACAAAAAACTCGTCATCCAGACCGCGCATAAGCGGATGAAATTTGTCAAGCGAACGGTGGGGGAATGAGCCGAACATCTTTTCCTTAAGCGGATGTTTGGGAATTCCGTAGTGGTAATAAAGCGCCGCCTGTGCACCCCAGCAGATGTGGAATGTTGAGTAAACATTCTTCTTGCTCCACTCAAAAATGGTACAAAGTTCTTCCCAATAGTCAACCTGCTCAAACTCAAGCAGCTCAACAGGTGCGCCCGTTACGATGAAACCGTCGTAGCGGTTATCTTTTATTTCATCAAAGGTGTGATAAAACTTGAGCATATGCTCGGGGGAAACATTCTTTGATTTGTGAGATTTTACCTGAAGCAGGTCAATGTCAATCTGAAGCGGAGAGTTGCTCAACAAGCGGAGAAGCTGAGTTTCCGTTTCGATTTTTGTGGGCATCAGGTTAAGAATCAGAATTTTCAGCGGACGGATATCCTGTGCTATCGCGCGTTCCTCTGTCATTATGAAAATGTTTTCCGCCTCAAGCAACTTGCGGGCGGGCAGTTGGTTGTCAATTTTAATCGGCAAAGGAACACACCTCCTGAAAATTTAATTATGATAAACGTTTTGTAACTGTAAGCAATGCCTTTGAAACGGCGGTTGAAACAACAAAGCAAACCGCAATCTCAATAACTCCGTTAAGGGCAACAAACCAGGAAATGAAAGCAATTATGTTGTTTGCACCCGAGGCGGTGTAAAGCTCTGAAAAGTAACTGCTGTTTGAATAAAGCAGAATGAAACCGCCCACAAAAAGAACAGTGTTGAGCACGGGACAGAGAATGCTTGAAATTGCGCAGGGTAAAGAATTGCTTTTTGTTTTTTTACTGATTGCCTTGAAAGCAAGACCGGTCAGCAGTCCTTCAAGCAAGCGGGGGATAACGCAGACAATGAAAGCGAAAACGGGGTTAGCGTTAAAAATCGCTACTCCGAAAGCGCTTGTGCCCAGGCACTGCCAGAAACTTGTCAGACCGAAAACGGTTCCGAGGGCGGCGCCTGCACCGGGGCCGAGAACAATGGCGCCGATGGCGACGGGGATTACGTTCATTGTGATTTCGATTGCACCGACTTTGATGTAACCGATGCTTGTGAAGCCGAAAATCAGCAACAAAGCAACAAGAACCGAGAGCTGTGTAAGATTGAGAATCTTACGGAAATTTGCGTTTTTTGACATTTTATATTCCTCCTTGCTGTTGCTCCCTTGCGGGATGCAGCGCAAAATTAAACAGAGTTATGTCAGGCTTTGATTTTGTGATTTTTTTCAAAAATAACTTTTAATCCGTGAAGAATAAGCTCGCCGTTATAAATTATCTCGCGCTTGCAGCTTTTGATGATGTCCTTTGAAAGTCCTCCCGTTGCAACGGTGGAGGCTACGGGCACACCAAGCTCTTCTTCAAGCTTTGCGCACATTCCGTCAATCATGGCGGCGGCGCCGAAAACAACGCCCGACTGCATTGAGTCAATTGTATTTTTTCCGATAACCTTTGCGGGTGTTTTAAGACTGATTGCCGGCAATTGTGAAGTTCTTGCCGAAAGCGCCTCAAGAGAAATTCCGATACCGGGTGCAATTGTGCAGCCGCAGAATGCGCCGTTTGCGTCAACAACACTGATTTTTGTTGCCGTGCCGAGGTCAACCACAAGGCAGGGCAGGGGGTAAAGGTCGCTTGCGGCAACTGCACCGGCGACAAGGTCGGCACCCACCTGAGAAGGATTGTCAATGAGAATATTGACACCTGTTTTTATGCCGGGGCCGAGAAGAATCGGCGTTTTTGCGGTAACAGCCTCAATTGCCTGACAGATGATGTTGGAAAGCTCAGGCACAACACTGCTGACAGCGGCGCCTGAAAAGGTGGTTACGGCAATTCCGTAAAGGTCAAAAATGTTGTTGAATTCAACCGCATACTGGTCACTTGTGCGCGCTCTTTCGGTTGCAAGGCGTGCAACAAAAAGCAGGTCATCGTCACGGTAAACACCGAGTGTAATGTTGGTGTTGCCTATATCAACGGTTAACAGCATAGCGGTTTCCTCCTCTGTAAATCATACATTATGTATTATACAACATAAATAAAAATAATGCAAATACTTGTTGCGGTTGATTTATATAAACTTAAGAGGTATAATGTAAAAAAATCTATGCAAAGGGGTAAAAAAATGAACTGCAATCAATGTCCGCGCCGTTGCGGCACCGACAGAAGCTTAAACAGCGGATTCTGCGGCGCCGGTGACGGATTCAGAATTGCACGTGCCGCCCTGCACGAGTGGGAAGAGCCTTGTATAAGCGCGGGAAAAGGCTCGGGAACGGTATTTTTTTCGGGTTGCTCGCTCGGTTGTGTTTTTTGTCAGAATTACGACGTCAGCCACCGTGTAAAAGGCACGGATATTTCAAAAATACAGCTTATGAAAATTTTTGACAGCCTGATTGAGCAGGGCGCGGCGAACATAAATCTTGTTACCCCCACGCATTTTACGTTTCTTCTTGCCAAGGTGCTTGCCGAATACAAAAGCACGGTGCCCGTCGTGTGGAACAGCGGCGGATACGAAAGTGTTGAAAGTCTCAGACTCCTTGAAGGGCTTGTGGATATCTACCTGCCCGATATCAAATATTTCGACTCGTCTGTTGCCCAAAAATATTCTAATGTTCCCGATTATTTTTCTTATGCTTCAAAGGCTGTGCTTGAAATGTACCGACAGGTCGGCAACCTTGAAATTGACGAAAACGGCGTTGCAAAAAAAGGCTTGTTAATCCGTCACCTTGTTTTACCGGGTAATGTGTCGCAAACTTATAAAATTTTTGAGTGGATTTCGCAAAATTTGCCGCCCGAAACGGCTGTGAGCCTGATGCGGCAATATACACCTTACGGCAAGGCACGGCAAATGCCGCCGCTTGACAGAAAGCTCAGTAACCGTGAATATTCTCTGGCAAAAGGCAGAGTGCTTTCGCTCGGATTTGAAAACTGCTTTTTCCAGAAAGCATCATCTGCAACGGAAAACTTTATTCCCGAATTTTCGGGAGATATTTTAAGATAATATTGACTTGATTAAAATATTGTATATAATTGAATTATAAAAATTGAAAGGAAGTTTTTGGCTATGAAAAAATCCGGAATTATCGCAGAGTTCAAAAAATTTGTTATGAGAGGCAACGTCATTGACCTTGCAGTCGGTGTTATCATCGGTGCCGCTTTCCAGGCAATCGTAAATTCTCTTGTAAATGATGTTGTTATGCCCGTTATCAGCCTCGCAACAGGCGGCATTGACTTCAAAAACTGGTTCTTTGCACTTGACGGCAATACTTATGCAACAATTGAAGCTGCCGCAGAGGCAGGTGCAGCAACCGTAAATTACGGTAACTTCATCAGCGCAATTTTCAATTTCTTCATTATGGCAATTGTTATCTTCTGCATTGTCAAGACCATTAACACCATTTCCGAAAAGACAAAGAAGGCAGAGGCTGCCGAAGCTCCCGCAGCTCCCACAACCAAAAAGTGTCCCTACTGTAAGAGTGAAATTGACATTGAGGCAACAAAGTGCCCCAACTGCACATCTGACGTCGAATAAGAGGTTTTTCAATGAAACTCGGATTTATCGGCACGGGCAACCTTGCCGCTGCCGTTATTAAAGGCATTTTGGCAGTCGGCACGGCCGACAGCAAGGATGTTTACATTTATGATATCAGCACCGAAAAAACCGCCGCAATGTCGGCGGATTTCGGCGTTAACGTGTTGCCTTCGGCAAAGGCTGTTGCAGAAACCTGTGATGTTATTACCGTTGCAGTCAAGCCCAAGGATATTGCCGCCCTTTTTGAAGAAATAAGCGGTGAAATCGTAAAAAACGATCCGCTTGTTATTTCAACTGCGGCAGGTACGACACTTGATTATATTTCGGCTCTTTTGCCCCAAGTACCACGGCTTGTGCGCATTATGCCCAACATAAATGCCGCTGTCGGTCAGGCAATGACTGCCTACTGTGCAACAAAAAGAGTCAGCGCTGATGACCTTGATTTTGTTTGCAGATTCTGCTCGTCTTTCGGCAAAGCAATGCAGCTTGATGAGCAGTATTTTTCCATTTTTACGGCCGAGGCAGGCAGCGCGCCCGCGTTTGTTTATCTCTTCATTGATGCTCTGGCAAAGGCTTCACAGCGACACGGTCTTACCCGTGAGCAGGCACTCCGAATTGCCGTGCAGACCGTTTACGGCAGCGCGATGATGATTGACAAAAGCGGTGAAGACCCCGGTGCGCTTGCGGTTAAGGTGTGCTCACCCGGCGGCACCACGATTGAGGGGGTTGCGGCTCTCAGAGAGCACAACCTTGACGAAATGTTAATTGATGCCGTTGACAGAACGGCCGAAAAAGATAAAAAACTTCAGAAGTGAGTGATGATTTTGG
This sequence comes from Acutalibacteraceae bacterium, assembly GCA_045592705.1. Classification (GTDB taxonomy): domain Bacteria; phylum Bacillota; class Clostridia; order Oscillospirales; family Acutalibacteraceae; genus CAG-177. Next base: position 4,932 of record JAZNVG010000047.1, read on the forward strand.
AAAAAATGCTTATCAGCTCCCTTGTAAAAGTTTTTTCAGACGAAAAGCCCGGGTGTAATCCGCTCGGGCATTTTTTGGTTCTGAGAAACGAAAAGTATTCATTCCAGCTTGCTGTTTGTCCCGAAAAAGATATTCAGGCAAAGGTAAAGCTTGACGGAATTGCCCCTGAGCTTGTCAGCACATTTCTTGTCAGAGAAATTCCGTCGGAATTGCCCTGCTACGATGACAGCGACGATTATTTTCTTCGCCGAGAAAAAGGATTTTATCCCGATTTGCTTTCTCCCGTCGGTGATACCGTAAGCCTTGAAACGGGAAAGTGGCAGAGTCTTTGGTTTGAGATTTCGATACCTGCAGATTTCAAGGCAGGAGAATATAACCTTACGGTCAAGGTTTCTTATGACGGCGGCGAGGTAACGGAAAGCGTTTCGTTTGAGGTCGTAAACGCTGTTTTGCCCGGCCAGAAGCTTGTCAGCACAAACTGGTATCATGCCGACTGTCTTTGCAACTATTACGGTGTTGAGGCAATGAGCGAGGAATTTTGGCGCATTAACGAGAATTTCATCCGCACCGCCGTTGCACACGGTATAAACTGTATTCTTACACCGCTTTTCACTCCCCCGCTCGATACCCGTGTCGGCGGTGAAAGACGCACGATTCAGCTTGTCGGTGTGCACAAAAGCGGCGGAGGTTACCGTTTTGATTTGAGAAATCTCAAACGCTGGATTGAAATGTGCAAGCGCTGCGGTGTTGAATATTTTGAAATGTCACATCTTTTTACACAGTGGGGCGCAAAGCACGCGCCGAAGATTGTGGCAACAGACCGAAAGGGCAGAGAAAAGAAGATTTTCGGTTGGTTTACACGCACAAAAAGCCGCAAATACGACAAATTCCTGCGTGAGTTTGCAAAGGTGCTGATGAAATTTATCGAGGAAAACGGATTGACGGAAAACTGTTATTTCCACGTTTCCGATGAGCCTTCAATGTCGCATCTTAAAACATACAGACGCCGTGCCGCTTTTATAAGAGAAATTTTTCCCGGAATGAAAGTTATTGACGCGCTTTCGGATTTCGAGTTTTACAAGCTTGGCGTAATTGAAAATCCCGTGCCTGCAACTGATCATATTGACGCATTTCTCGGCAATGTTGAGGGGCTGTGGACATACTACTGTTGCGGCCAGCACAGACACTATGTTTCAAACCGCTTTTTTGCAATGCCGTCAGAGCGTACCCGTATCATCGGTTATCAGCTTTATAAATTCAACATCTGCGGATTTTTGCAGTGGGGTTACAATTTCTATAACTTGCAGTATTCGGTTAAAGCGATTGACCCTTATGAAATTACTGCCGCGGGCGGAGCATTCCCCTCGGGTGATTCGTTTATGGTTTATCCTGCCAAAGGCGGCACCGCCCTGCCGTCTCTCAGACTCAAGGTTTTCCACGGCGCTTTGCAGGATATGCGTGCATTGCAGCTGCTCGAAAGTCTTGTCGGCCGTGAAAAAGCACTTGCCGTGCTTGAGGAAGGGCTTGAAACTCCGCTTACCTTCCGCGAGTATCCTCACAGCGCAGACTGGTTGCTTGAAACACGCAACAGAATAAACAAAGCAATCAAAAATAACATTTAAAAGGTGATAATATGTCAATTATCTTCAATGAAGAAAAACAGATTTTTAAGCTTGACACAAATAAATCTACCTATATAATTCAGATTTTTGAACAGGGATATCTTTCCCATCTTTATTATGGCGCAAAAATCCCCGATGACAATGTTGAGTCTTTGCGTTTCCGCGGCGGCTTTGCCTCTTTTTCACCCAACAACGAAAAAGTGTGTGACCCCTCGTTTTCGCCTGATCTTTCGCCCTTTGAATATTCCTGCAACGGTACGGGCGATTTTCGAATTTCCGCTTTTGCGGTAAAGAATGCCGACGGCAATACCGCAACGGATGTTCGTTATGTTTCACATAAAATTTATGACGGCAAGCCTGCTCTTGAGGGTCTGCCATCGCTTTACTGTGAAGACAGTGAGGCGCAGACTCTTGAAATCGTGACAGAAGACAGCGTGACCGGTGTGCGTGCAACCCTTATTTATACCGTTTTCAATGCTTATCCCGTAATCACAAGAAGTGTTATCGTTGAAAACACTTCTGACAAATCTGTTGAAATTGAGCGTGTTTACAGCACCTGTGTTGATTATCACACCGCCGATTTTGAAATGCTTCACCTTTACGGCAGATGGAGCAAAGAGCGCTCGCTTGAACGCCGTGCACTTGCACACGGCAGACAGTCCATTGCAAGCAAAAGAGGTTCGTCAAGTCATTATCATAACCCCTTTGCCGCCCTTGTTTCAAAGGGTGCAACCGAGGATTACGGCGAAGCTTACGGCTTTAACCTTGTTTACAGCGGCAACTTTGATTGCTCGGTTGAGGTTGATTCTGTTTCAAGCACAAGGCTGATTATGGGCATTAACCCCGAGGGCTTCGGCTGGAAGCTTGACGGTGGCGAAAAATTTGTCGCACCCGAGGCGGTAATGGTTTATTCAAACGAAGGCATCGGCGAAATGAGCCGCGTTTATCACCGCCTTTATTCAAAGCACCTTGTCCGCGGCAAATGGCGTGACATCAAGCGTCCGCTTCTTATCAACAGCTGGGAAGCAGCTTTCTTTGATTTTGATGATGACAAGCTTGTTTCGTTTGCCGAGCGTGCCAAAGAGCTCGGTATTGAAATGCTTGTTATGGATGACGGTTGGTTCAGCCGCAGAAACGATGACCGCAGTTCACTTGGTGACTGGTGGGTAAACGAAGAAAAACTCAAAGGCGGTCTGGGCAGTCTTATCGAAAGAATCAATGCTCTCGGTCTTAAATTCGGTATCTGGTATGAACCCGAAATGATTTCACCCGACAGTGACCTTTATCGTGCTCACCCCGATTGGTGCATTCATTGCCCCGGCAGAGAAAAGTCAATTGCAAGACAACAGTATGTTATTGATATGAGCCGCAAGGATGTGCGTGACTGCATTTTTGAGCAGATGTATTCCGTGCTTTCGAAGAATAAGATTGATTATCTTAAATGGGACTTCAACCGCAATATCACCGAGGCAGGCTCGGCTCTGCTTACAAATGACAGGCAGAAGGAGCTTTTCCACAGATTTGTTCTTGGCACTTATGAGCTTATGGACAGGCTGACAAAGGCATTCCCCGAGATGCTGATTGAAAACTGCTCGGGCGGCGGCGGACGCTTTGACCCCGGTATGCTTTATTATTCTCCGCAAATCTGGACAAGTGACAACACTGACCCCATTGAGCGCCTTACAATTCAGTTCGGCACCTCACTCTGTTATCCCGCCTCCACAATGGGCGCTCATGTTTCCGCTTGCGGACGAACCGACCTTGAAACCCGTGCAAACGTCGCACTGTGGGGTACTTTCGGCTATGAGCTTGACCCAAACAAGCTTTCTGACAGCGACAGAGTGCAGGTCAGAGGTCAGGTGAGAGAATATCATAAATATTACGATCTTATCCATTACGGCGACCTTTACCGTCTTATCACTCCGTTTGAAAACGACTACCGCTGTGCGTGGGAATTTGTTTCACCCGACAAAACCGAGGTTATGGCAACAACCGTTGTCATGCGCAGACCCGAAAATCCCGTTTACATCCTTCGTCTGAAGGGTCTTGACCCCAACAAAATTTATGTTGACGATGACACCGATGAAGAATATTCGGGCGCATTGCTGATGAATGCAGGCATAAACCTCACGGGTCACAGTGCGGCAGACGGCACAAGTTTTATCAAATATTTCACTGCAAAATAAAAACACGGGGCATATCCGAAACGGATATGCCCCGTGTTACTTTTATGTATCAGAATTTAACCGTTACAGTGTGTTTGCCGGGTGCGGTTTTGATTTTAAGTGTTGCCGAGTAAGCACCCTCGGTACAGACGTTGTTTGTGATTTCGTATTCACCGTCGGTGACGATTTCGGTCGGTGCTTTGTGCAGATAAATTTCAGTAGGCAGTGAATATTCCTTATCCTGCGTGAAATTCAGGGTGAATACCTGATTCTCTCTGTCAAGACCGTAACTGTCAATTGTGCCGCAGACACTGATGGGTGCGGGACGCAGAAGGCTTAACATAATCGGGTCGTTGAACATCTGCTCGCCGTAGTATGCCCAATAGGTCTGACCCCAGTGGTATGAGTCGAATTTGTCAAGCAGATAGTTGATGTGACGCAGCCAGTCCGTGCCCTCGGAAGCGCCGCCCCATTCGCCGACAATCAGAGGCACGCCAAGACGGTTCTGCGTGTTTCTGTGCTCGTCAAAAATTGAGCCTACGCGTGTGTCGCTTGCGTATTTATATGCAGGTGTGTCAACCATAAGGTCATAGGCGTGCGGTGCAAAGCAAAGCTGTTCTTCGCGCTTTCCGTCATAATTTACGGCAGGAGTTGAGCAGGGGATGCCGAGGTTTGAATAATAGCAGTTTTCCATAATGATAATGCCGTTATCCGTGATTTCCCTGATTGCTTTTGCGGTGCGGTTGATGAAGGGGGAGTAAGCTTCGGTGTCAAATTTTCTGATAAGGTCATTTGCAACGCTTGTGACCTTTTTGAAAAGTGAAGGGTCGCTGAAAGGCTCCAGCACATTTATTACCGTGTCGCTGTGAAGAAGCTGTTTTAACATCCAGCCCTTTTTACAGCGCTTGTCGGTGAGTACCGTTTTTGCAACACTGCCGATAAGCTTGCGGAAAACCTTTCCTCCGTCTGTGCCGGGGAAGGGTTCATTCATAACGTCAAAGCCGAAAAGTGCGGGACTGTCTTTATAACGGGCGGCAAGCATACGCCAGGTGTCGCAATACCAGTCCTGAATAGGTCTGCCCTTGCAGGGTGCGTTTTTCCAGAAATTATCAAAGCAGCGGTGTACCGCCTTGCCCCAGAAATAACCCTCTGCCCAGACCAGTTTTGTGTCTTTGAATTTATATCCGTCACTCATGCAGGCCCAGTAGGGTGCGCCGTCACCGGGTGAGTTGAGGTAAGAACCGTAAAGATCCTGATGCATGTCAAGATAAAAATAAATTTCATATTTTTCGCACAGCGCAACAACCTTGTCAATCTTTTTGAGGTTTTCTTCGCTGTACTGACCGGCCTCAGGCTCAACACAGTCCCAAGTGAAGCCGAGTCTTATGATGTTGCAACCGACTTCTTTGAGCTTGATGAAAAGATTTTCATCGAAAGGAAAGTCGTAACGGCGTCTGCCGAGCGTCTGGTCGGCAACACCTTTTTCGCAAAGGTTGTAGCCGTTGAAAAGGCGCTGTCTGCCATCGCTGTCAACAAATATCATCTCTTTTGTGAAAATTTTCTGCATAAGCCTTTACCTCTCGAAAACTGTTTTTTCAAGTTTGATAAAATAATTATATCATTGCCGTTGCTTTTAGGCAAGCATTTATTTGACAAATCAATGTTTTTATCGGTCATTTACTTGAAAAAATATTTATTTATGTTATTATATAAGATGACATATTATACTTGGGAGAAATTATATGAAAGTCAAAAAGTTTTTAGCGGATAATAAATTTGCGTTCCTTTTCTTTGCCGCACTTCTCGGTTGCGGTCTTGCCAATGTCAATTGGAAAGATTTTAACGACGGCCTTTCTCAGGCGGCTTACGCTTTTTATCTTTCCGATTTCAGCCTCGGTTTCTGTTCAAAACATTTTATTGGTGCGCTGGTCGGTTTGTTCAAGCACACATTCACCGACACTTGGCTTAAAGGTTTGGTTTACACGGTTGTCGTGCTCACCTGTGCCGTGACAGCGTTTTTCTTTGCAAAGGTGTTCAAAAATTCGGAGAGTAAAAATCAGAAGCATCTTATTTTTGCCGCCGCTGTTTTTGCTGCATTGCCTTACTGCTTTTCAGTCTTTTTCAAATACCTCGGTTTCTTCGACAACTATTGGTATTTGCTGACACTTGTTGCGATTGCCTGTGTCAACAACAAGTTTGCAAAGTGGGCAATTCCTTTGATTTGCTTCCTCGGCCTCGGTGTTCATTACATCTATTTTGCAACATTCTTTCCGTTTCTTTTTATCTTGGTTGTTTACAATATTGTAAACGGTGAACACAAGCGTTCCGATATTGCTTTACTTGTTGTCACACTTATCGTCACTTTTGTTGCAACCGCTTATTTCCTGTTCTTTGCAAACTACACCGCAACAATGCCCGCCGACGATGCTTTTGCTTATATGGGCAGTCGATTCAATCTGCCGCTTGACCGTACTTATTATGATTTTAACCTCTACGGCGTTTATGAGGGTGAGCAGATTTCCACACTTTCACACGCAATTTATATGTATGTAACGGTTAATCTCGGAGAGAACCTCAGTTTTAATAAACTTGGTAAAACTGCAATTTATATTGTCGTTCTTTTCTCTGTTTTTAACTACATTTGGCTTTGCGCTGTCAAGCAAAGCAAGACAAAGGCGAAGAAGTTTGTTTTCGTTCTCTGCGTGATGTTTTCATTTCTGCTTTTACCGCTTTTGCTTCTCTCAACCGACTATGACCGTTGGACAAGTCTGATGGCGATAATCGAGTTTATGCTGGTCGGTTATTTCCTTTACCGTAAAGATGAAACCGTTACCGGAATATTTGAAAAAACCTGTTCGGCACTGCTTTCACAGCCGCTTGCGCTTGCTGTTGCCGCGCTGATAGTTCTGATTTAAGGAGGGTGTGACCGTGAAAGTTTCAGATATTTTCAAAAAATTCAAAACCGAAATAATGGTTTTTGCCATCCTTTTTCTCAGAATGTTGTATAACAGAGACAGTATTGTTTACAGTCCGGCGGAGTATGCGGCATTTGCCGTGGCATATTTGTTTATTGCCTTTGTTGCCGGTAGATTTGTCAGCCGCTTCGGTAAAGAAAACAAAACCGCGGCCGAGCTGTTTGCTGCTTTTATGTCGCTTGCCTATTGTGTAACTTTTGAGGTGGCGGGATACCGTCAGTTTACAATCGGAGAAACGGGCACTGAATTTGATATGGGTCTGCATTTCACAACGATTCTCTTCTTTGCAAGCCTTGCCTGCCTTTGTGTTTCAAAGCTTGCCTGGCTTTCCGTTGTCCTTTCGGCAGGCGCTATGGTAATTGACCTTGGCTTTGCCGCAATGTATATGCCTGCACTGGTTGCCGCCGCATACATTTCCTGCAGCAATGAGGGAATTGAACTGACTGCCGGAAAACGCGTTTATGACAAGAAGAATCAACCCAAATCAATTGACAGGTTTGTCGTGTGGGCACTTCTTGCAGAGCTTCTGGCTGTTGTAATTTATTATTTTGCCATTGACGTTGATCCTTCCGCAACAAGTTATTTGTATGACAAGTTCTTCCTTGGTGACCAAGAGGCTATTCTTAACGACACATATGTAAAGAATAATTATGCACTTTTCTTCATTCCTGTCGCTTTTGTCGGAATTCTTCTTCCTGTCTGGTGGTCAAAGCTTAAAGAAAAAAAAGGTCGCATTAAGGCTGCCGTCGGCTTTGCCGCATTTTTTATCACTTGCTTTAACGCATATCTGTTTGATTTTTATGCAACACACGCGGCTTATTATACAACCGCCGCAATTATGGGTTCATTCCTTACAATTATGATTGCCGTTATCAGAAAAGATACTGATTTCCAGAAATCGATTTCTCATTTCTTTTCAAAATACGGAACTTATTTTGTCAGTGCGGCAACGGTTGTGCTGTTTGTACTGAGTTTAATCAATTATAAGGTTATCGGAGGCAAATAAATGTACATTGTTGTCGGTGGCAGCGGTTTTTTGGGTTCTTATATCATAAAAAAACTGCTTTTGGCAAAAACTGAAAAGATTATTGCCGTCAGCCGCAGGGGACTTTGTGCCTTCGATGATGAGCGTGTTGAAACACTGGCACTTGATGTCTGTGATTTTGAGGGTGTGAAACGGCTTGCAGGAAGGGTCGATATTGCAAAAGCAAAAATCTTTTATCTTGCGGCAAGCCATAACGTGGATTTTGTTGAAGAAAATCCTGAAGAGGCCGCAAAAACGAATATAGCCGCGCTTGAAAATTTCCTTGAATGTTTTTCCGGTTTTGAGCGTTTCCTTTTTGCTTCCAGCGACACCGTTTACGGCGACGGCGGCAAAGAAAAGCCCTTTGCCGAAAATGACTCGCTTTGTCCGATAAATGTTTACGGTCAGCAAAAGACAGCGGGCGAAAAACTGGTTGTTGAGGCTGGCGGAACAGTGCTTCGTTATTCGCTGATGTTTGGCGGCAGTCTGAGTACTTATTCTCACAATTTCTGTGATGAGCTAAAAAAAATGTTCCGAAACGGGCAAAGCGTTGAAATGTACACCGATTTTGTGCGCAGTGCGCTTGATTATGATACGGCGGCACAGCTAACCGTTGACATTGCGGATTTTTCGGGCAGATTACCCGAAATTATCAACCTTTGCGGCGACGAGGTGTTGTCAAAATACGACCTCGCTGTCAAGCTTGCCGAAAGTCTCGGCGCTGACAGGTCATTAATAATTGCGACTAAGAGTGCAGGCGGTTTCAAAGCGCCGCGCGCGGAGCTTATTGCAATGGATAATACTTTGGTTAAGAATTTGCTCGGATATAAAATAATATTTGCTGACAGTGAAAAAATGTAATTTTACCGTTTTTTTGTTTGCTTATCTGAAAGGTGCGTGTAGATATGAATAATGTTCTTATTACAGGCGGTGCAGGTTATATCGGCTCAGTTCTTGTGCCCATGCTTCTGGCACGCGGCGACAAGGTGACGGTACTTGACAGTTTTTTTTATGAGCAAAATTCACTTCTTGACTGTTGCGCCAACAAAAATTTTACTGTTGTGCGCGGTGATGCAAGAGATGCGGAAACAGTAAAAAGAGTTCTTGACGGAAAGGATTACATTATTCCGCTTGCCGCACTTGTCGGCTTTCCCATCTGCGACAAAGATAAAATTGCCGCCACAACCACAAACCTTGATGCGGTTAAACTGATACTTTCTGAGCGCGCTCCTGAACAGAGAGTGATTTTTCCTTGCACCAACAGCGGTTACGGTCTTGGCGAGGGTGAAAAATTCTGCACGGAAAACTCACCGATAAATCCCGTTTCGCTTTACGGCAGAACAAAAATGGCTGCTGAAACGGCTGTGCTTGAAAGCGGAAATTCACTTACTTTCCGTTTTGCTACACTTTTCGGTGCTTCACCGCGAATGAGGACGGACCTTCTGGTCAATGACTTTGTTTACAGAGCGGTTTTTGACAGGGCGGTTGTTATCTTTGAAGGAGCCTTCAAACGCAACTATCTTCATGTGCGCGATGCGGCGGGAGCTTTCATTTTTGCAATGGAAAACTTTGAGAAAATGCAGGGCAGACAGTATAACTGCGGTCTTTCCGATGCAAATCTTTCAAAGCTTGAACTTTGCGCAAAAATAAAAGAGCATATTCCTGCTTTTACTTATGTCGAGGCTCCTGTCGGTACAGACCCCGATAAGAGAAACTATATTGTTTCAAATGAGCGTATTGAATCCTGTGGCTGGAAACCCTTGTACAACCTTGATGACGGTATTGAAGAGCTCATTAAGGTTTATACAGTTATTAAAAACAATAAATATTCAAATATATAGGTGCGTTAAATGATTACCATTCTTAAACCCGATTTTATTTTCAATGATGATCGCGGTATGCTTTGCCAGCTTGTGCACGAGGGGTATAAGCAGGTGAATGTTGTGCGTTCTGTTGCGGGTGCCGCCCGCGGCGGCCATTATCACGCTCTTAACAACGAGGCTTTTTATATTCTTAAGGGCAAGGTGAGTGTTGTCGCCGAGTCTGAAAGCGAAAGAGAAGAGTACACTTTCACAAGCGGCGATATGTTTGAAATTGCCCGTGGAGTTGTTCATTATTTTGATTTTCTTGAAGAAACTTTTCTTGTCAGTTTTTACGATGTCGGCGTTGAACTTCCTGACGGAACAAAGGATATAATCCCTGCCTGAGAGGAGACACAAAGATATGGAAGCAATTATTCTTGCCGGCGGACTCGGTACAAGGCTTTCGTCTGCCGTGCCCGATTTACCAAAAGCAATGGCACCCGTTAACGGCGTGCCTTTTCTTGATTATGTGCTGACATTACTTATTAAAAACGGAATTGACCATTTTGTGCTTGCTGTCGGCAACAAGGCACAGATGATAATTTCACACTACGGTTTTGAATACAAGGGCATAAAAATTGATTACGCTTTTGAAAATGAACCTCTGGGTACCGGCGGGGCAATAAAAAATGCCCTTGCTTACTGTGCGCAGGACAGAGTTTTTGTTATCAACGGCGACACTTTTATGGACGTCAATTTTGCCGCAATGTATGCTTTTCACGTTGAGCAGGGAAGACCGATAACTCTTTGCGCAAAGGCAATGCGTGATTTTGACCGTTACGGCAGTCTTGAAATCAGGAATTTCAGGGTGAACCGCTTTATTGAAAAGAAGCCGACAAAGATAGGCAGAATCAATGCGGGTGTTTATCTGGTTGAAAAAAATATTTTTTCACAAATCCCCGAAACCGCTTTTTCCTTTGAAAAGCGTGTGCTTGAAAATGAAAATTTCCACGTTTCCGCTTTTGAAAGTGACGGATATTTCATTGATATCGGTATTGCCGAGGACCTTGAGCGCGCACAGACCGAACTCAGTCTGCCGATTAAAGCAAAGGCAGCTTTTGTTGACCGTGACGGCACGCTGAATATTGAGGTCAGCTGTTTGAACGGTACGGATAAATTCAGCTTTATTTTCGGCGCTGAAAAGGCGGTTGAAACATTGCACAAACTGGGATATCTTGTTATTGTTGTCACGAATCAGGCAGGTGTTGCAAAAGGGTATTTTACCGAAAGTGCCGTCAGAAAAATTCATTCACATATTGATGAAAAGCTTGAAGCATGCGGTACTTACATAGATGCTTATTACTATTGTCCGCACCATCCTGCCGCTGTGAATGCTCAATACCGTGCGGATTGTGACTGCCGTAAGCCAAAAACGGGAATGATTGAAAAAGCACTTTCGGATTTTAAAGAGAAGAACATTGAAATATCACTTGCAGACTCTGTCTTTATCGGTGATACCGATGGTGATATGCTTACTGCCGTTAATGCAGGAATCGGCAAAAAAATCCTTGTTCGCACGGGTCACGGTGCCACTGCCGATGCCTCTGAGGCAGATTTTGTTGTTGATTCAATTGCAAACATTGAACAGATAAAAGAATTGTAAAAAATTCCGGAAGGAGAATTCTATGAATAAGGTTTCGTTCGGCAGAAAGGTCGGCTACGGAGTCGGTGCCATTGGTCTTGACCTCAGCTACGGTATGTTTTACTCATACCTTTCAATTTATCTCACAAATGCTCTGGGCATCAGTCCTGTTTTTCTTCTGATTCTTGCTCCGCTTGCAAGAATCTGGGACGGAATCAACGACCCGATGATGGGTATGATTGTTGACAAAACAAAGACAAGAATGGGCAAGTACCGTCCGTGGATTCTTACGGGTGCGATGCTCAATGCCGTTGTTCTCTGCCTGCTGTTTAACAATCCCGGTTTTGCTTCGGGTTCGGTGGGGCTTTACGCTTATGCCGCAATTCTTTATGTCTTTTGGGGTATGACAAACACTCTTGCCGACATTCCTTTCTGGTCAATGGTTCCTTCGTTCGCAAGCGAAGAAAAGGACAGGAATCTCGTTTCCACAATTGCAAGAGCGTTTTCGGGACTCGGCCAGGGAATTATCTCTATATTCACCCCCATGGCGGTTGCCTGGTTTGGCGGTGTTGCGGGAAGCAAACTTGACACTATGACCCCGGACACTCTCAGCAAAGGTTTCGGAAAATGGTCGGTTGTCACGGCTGTCGGCCTGATTCTTTTTGCTCTTATTTGTGTGCTTTCAACAAAAGAAAAGAATGTGGTTGCAAACCCCGAAAAATTCTCGTTCAAGGCGGCAATCAATGTTATCAAGAGTAACGACCAGCTTCTTGTCTTTATGCTCTTTGCAATGATTTCCAATGCAGGCTTTTATATGACCTCGGGTATCAGCAGTTATTATTTCACATCTGTTCTCGGTGATCTCACTCTTCAGTCCAAATTTAATCTGATGGGGACAGTCGGTTCGGTGCTTGCAATCCTCGTTGTTCCCGTCTGTACAAACTTTATGAACAACCGTTCAATTTACAAGCTTTCGCTGAGTATGGCGATTGTCGGATATGCCGGAATGGCATTTGTGGGATACGGCTTGAGCGGTAACGTAACCGCTCTCGGTGCTTGCTATATTCTCACATCTCTCGGCACGGGCAGTATGTTTGTCAATCAGACCGTTATGCTTGCTGATTGTGTCGACTACGGTGAATATAAAACAGGAAACCGCAACCAGAGCCTCACTTTTTCAATGAAGGGCTTCCTTCAGAAAATGGCATATACAATTCAGGCAATCATTATGTATGCTGCATTCAGCGTGACGGGCTATGACGGTCAGGCGGCGGTTCAGACTTCCGCTGCAAAGAGTGCAATCTCGTTCCTGATGTTTATCGTTCCGCCCGTGATGATGATTCTTTCTTTGATTATATTCTCGAAGAAATATAAAATCCACGGTGAATTCAAGCAGGAAGTTCTCAGCGCAGTAAGCGAAAAACAGTAAAAGAAACGGCTCAGACCGTTCTGATACGGACAGAACAACAGAAATCCCGCAATACTCGTTGTATTGCGGGATTTTTATGTTGCTTCTTTTTCTCAGCTTTTTTGAGGAATTTTGAAGCCGTTTTCGGTGAGAATCTTGTTGATTCTGTCAACGGGATCAAGCAGCTTGCTCACTGACATATCGTGGTTGAGTGTGTCAATGATGTAAGCGCAGTATTTTGAAAGGTCAACCTCGGTGTACCATTTTCTTGAAAGAAGCTCGGGAGTTCTGTAAATAAGGTTTGTTGTGAAAACTCTGTCAATAAGACCGTTTTCATAAGCCTTGTCAAACTCTTCAAGTCCGTTGCAGAAAAGACCGAAGGCGGTGCAGACAAAGATTCTGTTTGCCTTTAATTCCTTAAGCTTTGTTGCAACTTCAATCATTGAATCACCCGAAGAAATCATATCGTCGACAATGATAACATCCTTGCCCTCAACGTTTGAACCGAGGAATTCGTGTGCAATGATGGGATTGCGGCCCTTGACAATTCTTGAATAGTCGCGTCTCTTGTAGAACATACCGACATCAAGGCCGAGAACGGTTGAATAGTAAATGCAACGGCTCATACCGCCCTCGTCGGGGGAGATGACCATAAGCTTTTCTTTGTCAATGTTGATGTCCTCAACGTTGCGGATAAGAGCTTTAATCATCTGATAAACGGGCTGAACATTTTCAAAACCGTGCAGCGGAATTGCGTTCTGAACTCTTGCGTCGTGTGCGTCAAAGGTGATGATGTTGTCAACACCCATGTAATTGCAAAGCTCCTGAAGCATAATTGCGCAGTCAAGAGATTCTCTGCTGGAGCGCTTGTGCTGTCTGCCTTCGTAAAGCATGGGCATAATAACAGTGATTCTTCTTGCCTTGCCGCCGATGGCACTGATGATTCTCTTGAGATTTGCATAATGCTCGTCGGGACCCATCATAACTTCCTGACCGAACATTTCATATTTGCTGCCGTAGTTGAACATATCGCAGACAATAAAAATGTCAAAACCGCGTACGCTTTCCGGAATAACGATTTTACCTTCGCCTGAGCCGAATCTGGGGGCGTTGGGCTTTATGATGTAAGACTCTCTCTGATATCCTGCAAAGTGCAGTGTTTCTTTGTGTTCGCTCTCTCTTTCTTCTCTCCACTTTACGAGGTAACGGTCAATTTTTTCGGCAAGTTCTTCACAGCCGGGCAGGGGAATGAGACCGAGGCGGCCTACAGGTATTGTTGAAAAATCTTCATATTCGGGCATGGCGGTTCCCTCCTGATATTTTATTCAACTTTATTTTACAATATTTTTGACCCTTTGAAAAGATATTTTACAAGAAAATTTAATACAATATGTGGTGTATTATTTGGTGATTTTGCTAAAAAATGAAACCTGCCGTCAAAATGTTGCGGTGTGCGAAAAAAGATTATATGTAACTGGTTTCAACTGTGATAACCGTGAAATATGTCGGGTCAATTTTCTGCAGCTCCGACGTAATCATTTCTGTCAGTTTTTCGGGCTTGGTTTTGTATTCACAGGGGGTAACAACGTCAAAAATAAAGTTTGTGTGCGTGGGACCTTTTACGACTCGGAAATCGTGCATTGTCAGCACGCTGTCAATGTCGGAAACAATTTTCTGAACAATGGATTTGTGCTCGTTTGTGAATTCGTCGTCAACAACAATCGGGTCAAGGTGAATGGTCAGCTCAATACCGGTTTTCGCCTTGACATCACGCTCAATAAGGTCAATTGTGTCGTGACTGACAAGAATGTCGATGTTTGAAGGCACCTCTGCGTGCAGACTGCCGATTATTCTTGAATGGCCGTAGCTGTGAAGCACGGCATCGTGAATACCTACAACGCCGTCATAGGACATAACAAGTGCTTCAAGTTCCTCAATAATTTCAGGCTTCGGCGGCTCACCGAGCAGGGGGCCTATGGTGTCTTTGATAACACCGTAACCTGCGTAGCAGATGAGCAGGGCAACAAGAATACCCATCACTGCATCGACGGGCAGGTCTGTATAGCGTGATGCAACAAGTGCAATCAGCGAAGCTGTTGTTGCCGCAATGTCGCCGATGCTGTCTTTTGCGACTGCCTTGATAGCGACCGAGTCAATCTTTTTACCGATTGCAGAATTAAAAACAGCCAGCCAGATTTTTGTAAAAATCGAAAGCACAAGCACGACAACGGCAGGCACGCTGAAAATAACAGCTTCACCGCCCGAGAATTTTTCGACAGAGGTTTTAATAAGCTCAAATCCCATCAGCAGAATGAGAAATGCAAGCGAAAGGGCGGAAATGTATTCGACCCTGCCGTGACCGAAGGGGTGGTCTTTATCCGCGGCCTTGCCCGCAATTCGGAAGCCGACAAGGTTAATGATTGATGAGCCTGCGTCAAAGAAGTTGTTTGCACCGTCAGCGGTAACGGAAACGGATTTTGTCAGAATACCGAAAATGATTTTAAAGACCGACAAAATGATGTTGAGCACAATGCCGACAACACCGCTTAAAACACCGTATTTCAGGCGTACCTGCGGGTCTTGCGTGTTTTGGCAATCTTTGATAAAAAGACGAATCAACAGCTTAGTCATTCTTTTGCTCCTTAATGTGAACGTCAATCTGATTAAAGGGAATGGAGATACCCTCTCTGTCAAAGGCGAGCTTTACCGCTTCCTGCATATAATAATAAACCGTCCAATAATTTGCATTGTCACACCAGATGTAGCAAGCGATATTTATGCTGCTTGCGGCGTGCTCTTTTACAGCAATAATGGGGGCGGGATCTTTGCAGACAAGGTCACTGCCTTCGACAATGCGGCTGAGAACGCTTTTTGCCTTGGCGATGTCAGTGTCGTAAGAAACGCTGTAAACTAAGTCGATGCGGCGGAAATTCTCGGTGCTGTAATTTGTGATATTGCTGCTTGTAACGGTTGAATTGGGGATAATAACTCTCTTGTTGTCAATAGTGATAAGCACTGTGTGCATCATTTTGATTTCGTGCACCTTGCCGCTTGTTGAACCGATTTCAACAAAATCACCACTCTTGAACTGTTTGTTCACAAGAAGAGTCAGACCGCTTGCAAATTGGCTGATAACGTTCTGGAAACCGAGACCTGCGGTGATACCTGCTGCACCGATTGCGGCAACAAAAGAGTTGATATTGACACCGAGCGTTGAAAGCGCAGACAGAACGAAAACGACCATAATAACAAAGAAAATCATTGTTCTGATAAAGCCGTGAACCGAAGAGTCAATACCTTTGGCAGCCATTGCTTTAACGGCAAGCGCGCAAATGAGCTTTGCAATGACAACGCCTGCAACAATGATGACGGCCGCACCGATTAAAGCGGGAAGTTTTGAAAGAATCAAAGCAGGAATATCCTCAAAGTTTTTTTCTTTGATTAATTCCTCCTGCGAAAGTGTCTGAAAAAACATTTTAATTTTTGCCCCTTTTAAAAATAAATTTTTACCCATTTTATAACATTTTTACCGTAAAGGCAATAGAAAAATTCACATTGTTTTGCACCTCTGTTTTGCTTTCAAATGAAAAAAGGTTGACAAACGGTGAGTTTTCTATTATAATAACAACGCTGGTTTTGTGAAAATCGGGAAGAGTTCGCTCTTACGGAAACCCGTTTTTTTACACGATTCGCCGGTGTGGCGAAATCGGCAGACGCAAGGGACTTAAAATCCCTCGGTGGCAACACCGTACCGGTTCAAGTCCGGTCACCGGCACCATAATGCCCGCTTGCGTGGGGAAAGCTCGGCTTTCTCAATGGGCATTGATTAATGAATTATGAAAAAGAGAGTAATTCAAAACGTTTTGCAAGAGCGCATTGTAACTCTCCGTTTCATAGGTTCATTTCTTAAATTAGCTATGTACGAAAGCCGCCCCGCCGACAGGCAGGACGGCTTTCGTATTTTATTTTTTATTATCCCCTTGTCAGCCTCGGCTTGTTGGGAAAGCGCTGTTCGTAAATGTCGCCTTTTTCGTTGTCAAGCCAGATACGTGTTGTAAAATTATTTTCATCTTTTTTAAGGTCGATTATGCGCACACCTCTTGAAAAATCTTCCATTGAGTAAGCCTGATAACCTGAAACTCTGCCGTAGCAAAGGCGGATGCCGTGCAGGGTGCCTTCAAAGTCGTTTACATGGTCGTGGCCGACAAAAACACCGCGCATTGCGCCCGAACGTGCCATTGCCGAAAACAGACCGTCGTTATAGCGTGTGGGGGCAATTCTTTCGTGTGCGTTGCCCGAGCAAACCTCGTGGTCCCACACTTCAATGTATTCGGGCAGGGGAATGTGAAAAAACGAAAGCTCGCTGTGACCTTCGGGCAAGGAGGCGCTTGTGTTACGGTACCAGTCAACCTGTGTGTGGTCAATGTCACCGTTTTGTGTGTCCAGACAGAAAAGGGCCCACAGATTTTCGTCTTCACCGATTGTGACAATGTAATTACCGTGTCCCGCAACACCGTCTTGCGAAGGCTCAAAAAGATTCAAATCACCGCCGCAGAGAAGATTTGCAAAATCTGCACGTGATTTAATGCGACCGTCATCATCCTGCCCGTCGTGGTTGCCGAGGACAGGGGCGAAAAAAACATTCGTGTCAGAAAAAACTTTTTTGAAATCATCAAGCGCGTTTTTGACACAATTCCCCCAGGCAATGTCGCCGGTTATAACGAAAAGGTCGGGGTCAAGCTCTTTTGCGGCGCGTTTGATAAGTTCAAAAGTACGTTGACGGGCTTCGGGCGTTTTATCCCACTCAAAATGCAGGTCGGTAAGCTGGCAGATTCTAAAGGTTAAATCGTTCCTGAATTTTAAATTTTTCATATCCGCACCTCACTTTTTTAAAAAATTATATCATTTAATAACCGATTAAACAACACAGCTTTTGAAAAAGATTAAAGAAATATTAATATTTATTTTTTGTTTTTTGTGATATAATAAATCAAACAAATTCTACTTTAGGGCTGTTTTTATGAGAGAAAGAAATGATTTTGAGTATAGAAATGAAACAGAATATGTAAATTTCCTTGTCGGACGTTATTCCAAAATGTTGTTCCGTATCTGTTTTGTTGTTCTCGGTAACGAAGCTGATGCGGAGGATGCCGTGCAGGAAACTTTTTTGCGGTTTCTTACCAAGTCACCTGATTTTTCCGATGCGGAGCACGAAAAAGCGTGGTTTATAAGAGTTGCGACAAACATAAGCAAAAATATGATTCGCTTCCGCATAAACCATGATTTCGTTGATATTGATGAAATGCGCAATGTCGGCATTGCTGACAGTGACCTTGGCCTGTTCGAGTCGATTATGCGTCTGCCCGTCAAAAATAAAATCGCAATGGATCTTTATTACATTGAAGGCTACCGAATCAAGGAGATTTCAAATATAGTCGGTGCCACACCGGAAGCGGTGCGTAAGCGCTTGCAAAAAGGAAGGGCAATGCTGAAAAATCAGATTGAGGACAGTGGCAATTTCAGAGAATGATATGTATCAAATTCCGTAACGGCTTGTTGCGGAATTTTTTGTTTTTATAATAAAAATATAACGCTTGCATTAAAAATAAAAAGCATATATAATATTATTGTTTAAATTTTGTTAAAGGAAGGTAAGCCTATGTCTTGCAACTGCAAAAAATGCGACCTCAGCCTTCTCGACGGTGTTCTTGCCGAATATGCCGCCGTTGAGGGCAGTCTTATCACAATTCTGCAAAAAGCGCAGGAAATCTACGGTTATCTCTCACCGGATGTTATTTCGCTCATTTCCGAAAAAACGGGCATCCCTGCCGCAAAAGTAATGGGGGTTGCCACGTTTTACACACAGTTCAGATTTGAGCCTGTCGGCAAATATCTTATAATGCTTTGTCAGGGAACAGCCTGCCACGTCAACGGTTCAAAGCGCATTGAGCAGGCAATTGTTGACGAGCTGGGCATAACTGACGGACAGACAACGCCTGACGGACTTTTTACACTTAAAAATGTTGCGTGTCTGGGTTGTTGCAGTCTATCGCCGGTGATGATGATTAACTCCGATACATACGGCAACCTCACACCCGAAAAAACAAGACAGATTCTCAAAGATTTAAAGGAGGCGGCACAGTGAAAATCAAGGTTGGACAGGGCAGCTGCGGAATTGCAGCGGGTGCCGCCGCAATTTACGACATATTAAACGATTACATTGAAAACAACGAGTGTAACGCCGAGCTTTCCATAACCGGATGTATCGGCATGTGTTTCCTTGAGCCGATTGTTGACGTTTATCTTGACAGCGGCGAGCTCAAAAGACTTGTCAGGGTAAATGCAGACGGCGCACAGAAAATTATTGAATTTATAAAAAGCGGCGATGCTTCCGTAATTGAGCCGCTTGTTGTCGGCGACGATGACGCACAGTTCCTTGAAAAACAGACAAGAATTGCTCTGCGCCGTTGCGGCATTATTAATCCCGAAAGCCTCAGCGATTATCTTGAAACACAGGGTTATCAGGCACTTAAAAAGGTGCTTAACGAAATGACACCCGAATCACTGATTGAAGAAATTAAGGTTTCGGGTCTTGCCGGCAGAGGCGGCGCAGGCTTCCCTACGTGGTTTAAGTGGGATGCCGCACGCCGCAGTGAAGGCGAAAAGAAATATCTTATCTGTAATGCCGACGAGGGCGACCCCGGCGCATTTATGGACAGAGCGGTCATTGAAAGTGACCCGCACAACCTTATTGAAGGTATGCTTATCGCCGCTTACGCAATCGGTGCAAGTGAAGCGGTTGTTTATGTTCGAGCCGAATATCCGCTTGCAATTACCCGTCTGACAAAGGCGATTGCTCAGGCAAAGGCGGCAGGTTATCTCGGCCGGAATATTATGGGCACATCTTTTTCCTGCGAAATGAGAATCAAGGCAGGTGCGGGCGCATTTGTCTGCGGCGAAGAAACTGCCCTTATCGAATCGCTTGAGGGTCAGCGCGGCATGCCCAGACTTAAACCTCCTTTCCCTGCACAGTCAGGCTACTGGCACAAGCCCTCCAACATCAATAACGTTGAAACTTTTGCAAATGTTTCGTGGATTATTGTTAACGGCGGTAACGCCTTTGCGGCAATGGGTACGGAAAACAGCAAGGGCACCAAGGTCTTTGCCCTCACGGGTAAGGTCAAGCGCGGCGGTCTTGTTGAAATTCCCATGGGTAAAACCCTGCGTGATGTTGTTTATGATATCGGCGGCGGTCTGCGCGGTGACAAACCCCTCAAGGCTGTGCAGATGGGCGGTCCTTCGGGCGGCTGTATCCCTGCAGATATGATTGATACGGTAATTGATTATAAAGCTCTCGGTGCAACGGGCGCAATTATGGGCTCGGGCGGTATGGTTGTTATGGACGAGGAAACCTGTATGGTCGGAATGGCTAAATTTTTCCTCGATTTCACCGCCAAGGAATCCTGCGGCAAGTGCGTGCACTGCAGAATCGGCACAAAACGTCTGCTCGAAATTCTTGACAGAATTACAAAGAAAGAGGGTAAAGAGGGCGATATTGAGCTTCTTGAAGAGCTTTGTGTTGCAATCAAGGACGGCGCTCTCTGCGGCCTCGGTCAGACAGCACCCAACCCCGTGCTGACAACAATCAGATATTTCAGAAATGAATATGAGGCTCACATTAACGATAAAAAATGTCCTGCCCACGAGTGTGCGGAAATGCTTACATATACCGTCGATGCCGAAAAGTGCCGCGGTTGTACGCTTTGTAAGCGTAACTGTCCCGTCAACGCAATTTCGGGCGAGGTAAAGCAGACACACGTTATTGACGACAGCCTTTGTATCAAGTGCGGCAAATGTATGAGTGTCTGCCGCTTCAACGCAATAGTAAAGGAGTGATGAAAATGTCTGAAAAAATCAAGCTTACGATAAACGGAAAAAATATAGAAACTCAGCCCGGCACAACAATTTTAAAGGCGGCTGAAGAAAACGGCATTTACATACCTTCGCTTTGCTGTGATGATTGTGTTGAGGTTTACGGCGCTTGCGGTGTTTGTGTTGTTGAGGCTGAGGGTATTCCCAAGCTTCTTCGTGCCTGTGCAACAAAGGCGACGGACGGAATGGTAATCAACACTGAATCCCCCCGCGCCGTCAGCGCACGCAAGGTTGCCCTTGAATTGCTTTTGTCAAATCATATCGGTGACTGTAAAGCACCGTGTACACTCAACTGTCCTGCCGACACCGACTGTCAGGGGTATGTCGGTCTTATTGCAAACGGTGAATATGAGCAGGCAATAAAGCTTATCAAAGAAAAAGTTCCGCTGCCCGCTTCGATCGGCAGAATTTGTCCGCATCCCTGCGAAAAGAATTGCCGCAGAAGCCTTGTTGAAGAGCCTGTTGCGATTGCTTCGCTCAAAAGCTTTGCCGCTGACATTGACCTTGAAAAAGCACAGAGCTATCTGCCCGAGGTTATGGCAGATACGGGCAAAACCGTTGCCGTTATCGGCGGCGGTCCCGGCGGCCTTTCAGCGGCTTACTATTTAAGAATTATGGGTCACGCCGTAAAAGTTTACGACATGATGCCTAAAATGGGCGGTATGCTCCGTTACGGAATTCCTCAGTACCGTCTGCCCAAGGAAATTCTTGACAAAGAAATTGCACTCATTGAAAAACTCGGCGTTGAGTTAATCAACAATGTGAAAATCGGCAAAGACATTACTTTTGACGATATCAGAAATCAGAGCGATGCTGTTGTTGTTGCCATCGGTGCGTGGAAAAGCAGCAGTATGCGTGTTGAGGGCGAAAACCTCGACGGTGTGCTCGGCGGAATTGATTTTTTGCGTGATGTCGCACTTGGTAATGCTCCCGATGTCGGCAAGCGCGTTGCTGTTTGCGGCGGCGGTAACACGGCGATGGATGCCTGCCGTACAGCCGTAAGACTTGGTGCAGAGGAAGTCTATGTAATCTACCGTCGCACACGTGCCGAAATGCCTGCCGAAGAAATTGAAATTGAAGAGGCACTTGAAGAAGGTGTGATTTTCAAATATCTGACAAATCCCGTTGAAATCAAAGGCGAAAACGGCAAAGTTAAGAGCGTTAAACTTCAGATTATGGAGCTTGGCGAACCCGATGCGGGCGGCAGACGCTCACCCGTGCCCGTAGAGGGCGCATTTGAAGAAATTGAACTGGACACCGTCATTATGGCTATCGGTCAGAAAACGGCGGCAGAGGGCTTCGAGAGCCTTGAAAAGACAAGGTGGGGCACAATTCTTGCTGATGAAAACGGTTTCTTCACAAGCGTTGAGGGCGTTTTTGCCGCAGGTGATGCCACAAATAACGGCGCCGATATTGCAATCAGTGCAATCGGTGAGGCTAAAAAAACCGCTGAGGCAGTTGACGCATATCTCAACGGCAGACAGTATTTCTTCAGAAAGCCTTTTTATGTGGAAAGGAAAGTTACCGCAGAGGACCTTGCAGGCAAGGAAAAATGCGCACGTGCAAAGCTCGCGGTTATGAGTCCGGAAAAGAGAAGAACAAACTTTGACGAAATTGCAAAGGGCTTTTCCGAGGAAACAGCAAAGGCTGAGGCAATGCGTTGCCTTGAGTGCGGATGTCTTGATTATTTCCAGTGTAAATTAATAAACACTGCAAACAGATACATCATTAATCCTCTGCGCTTTGCGGGCGAAAATCCCAAGCGTTATGACGGTAACAGCAACGAATACATTGTACGCAATCCCGATAAGTGCATCCTTTGCGGACTTTGTGTGCGTTCCTGTGAGCAGGTGCTTGATATTACTGCTCTCGGTTTAATCGGCAGAGGATTCACAACCGTGGTAAGCCCCGAGTTCAATCTGCCGCTTGACAGCACAAAGTGCAACGCCTGCGGTCTTTGCGTAAAACTTTGTCCGACGGGTGCTCTGATGGAGCGTTCAATGCTCACAAAGCAGGTGCCGCTTGCGCTTGACAGCGTTGATGAGATTTGTCCGCTTTGCGAAAAGAAGTGCACGGTGACAAAGCTTATGCGTGGCGACAGAATTGTTGACATTATGCCCGCCGACAAGGGCAGCCGCGAGTGTCATCTCGGCAGAAAAGAGCTTAACGCACAGTTACTTTCAGCTTTTACAAAATAATAAATAAAGAAATTCGCCGCTGCGGAAAATCCACAGCGGCGATTTTCTTTATTCTTCTGTTTTTTCGGTTTCGTCGGAATTGTCCGCTTCTTCAGTTTCTTCTTCAACTGCTTCTGCGTCGGGATTACAGTTGCTGTCAGCGGTGTCTTCGGACTCAACAGCTTCTTCCTGCACCTCAGATTTTTCAGTTTCTTCGGCATCGGAAACAATTTCAACCGGGTTTTCTATTACTTTTTCAACGAAGGGGTCGTCATCGTCAATGCTGTCTGCAAGCGCAAGGAAAGCTTCGTCAACATAAAGCGAGGGCGCAATATCACCTTCTTCGGGGATTGAGTGGACGGTGAACGGAACGTCCGAAAGTTCTTCTTTCTTTGCCTCGGCTTCATTACGGCGTTTTCTTCTGATTTTAAAGAAGATTATTGCGAAAATCAAAAGAAGCACTGTGCCGCCCGTAATCGCGAATCCGAGGAAAAGACCGTCGGGCAGATAAGAAAACTCAACCGTGTGTTCACCTGCACCGAGCTTTACGGCAAGCAGGGAATCGGCAAGAATGACAATGTCGTCTTCGCTGACCTTTTTGCCGTCAACGGTGACAGACCAGCCCGTGTCATAGGGGATTGAGGTGTAAAGCAGGCAATCTTCCTGTGCGGTTACGCTGCCCTTGATGTAGGTTTCTTCAAAGGTTTCAACGTTGAGTGCGCCTGCCTTGAGAATGTCGTAGGCCTCAAGGAAAGCCTCATCGTTAAGACCGTATGCGTAAACATTGAGGTAGCAGTAATCTTTGTCGGAATCCATAGGGATTGTTACGAGCACAGTGTCATCGGGACTGCAGATGCCGATGTCGAGAATATAGCACTCGTCAATATCCTGCGTTACGGTGCGCTCGTCTCTTGTGACATAAATCGTGTCGGTTGCGCTTGTGTCAACGTAAAGATAACAGTGCTGTTCTTTTTCGGGGAAAATTTCAAACGTAACTTCGGCATCCTCGCCGGCGTTTGTTTTGCTCAGATAAAATTCGCCCGTGTCAAAGCCCTGCTCAAGCTCGTCAACGTTGTAATAGGCTGAATCGACAATTGTCATAAAATCGAAAGCATCCATAACACCTGTTGAATATTCAAGCCAGTCGCCCTGAACGGTGAAGGGATTGTCAATGTCGGTGTACCATTCCTTGACATCGCTGTTGACAAGGAAGCCGATGGGAAGCTGATACTTGTTTTCATATGCGGTGAAAACTCCGTTTGAGGATTCGCCGACATATTCGAAATAATCCTCCTGAACATCAACCTCGTCGTCATTGTCAAGAACGTAGTCAAGTGCAAACATCATATTGTAAATGGGTGTCTGCAGATAATAGGTGTAAGAGTTGATGTAGTTACCGTAAATGCCGAGGTCACTCTGCAGGTTTGCAAGGTCCTCATAAGCCATTGAGGTAAAGGTGGAAACACCGTTGTAGCCGTACCAGGCAGGGGACATTCTTGCGCGGTTAAAGGTGGTATCCATTCTGAAAAATTCGCCGTTTTCGCGCTCTTCAATCTCAGTCTGCAAAGCCTTGAATTCCTGATAGTCGCCGGCGTAATTTGCTTTTTGCTGGTCCATGCTGTAACGGTCTGTATTTGCGCAGGCAATTTCACCGATTACACAGCAAAGCAGCAAAACGGCAACAGCGGCAGAGGGGTATTTCTGATTTTTGCTCAGAACGAAAACAAGGCAATAAGTGACAACGAAAATGACACTGATTGCAAGCGACAAATCCTCAACGTTCTTGGACCCGATTTCCTGAATAAGAACAAGGGCAAAGGTCAGGGCGACACCCGTTCCGAGAATTGCGCGACCGCTGAATTCTTTGAGCCTGACAAATGCCTTGAAAGCAAGCAGAATCAGAATGAAGCAGTACATAAATGAGAATCTGTACGGAAGGTCATTGGGATAATGGAAGCCGTGCCAGATGTAGTTTAAAATGTTAAGGTTGAAGCTTAAGAAAAGCAGACCCAGCAGAGCAACGTGTGCGATTTTTTCCTTGACTGTTATTGATTTTGTGAAAAGGTAAAGGGGGACAAGCATCAGCGTTGCAATGCCGCAGTAAACGTTGGGCAGAACATCGTTGCCGCTGCTGCGGATTGTGGGCACAACGCTTGCAATGTGGTTTGCAAGGAAATCAAAAGCTGAGAAGTAGGTTTTCCAGTCTTCGGGGAATGTGCCCGATGTTGCCGAACAGTTCTGCAGAATGAAATAAACGGGAACAAGCGCGAATGCGACAAGACCCGCCGCAGCTATGCTTGAAAAGGCGAAAGTGAATCCGCTTTTAAGGAAAACGGAGTGCTTGATTTTATCAATGAGTGAAGGTTGATTGATATCCTCGGGGCTTACGGGGATATCGTGCGAGCTTAATTCATAGCTTGAAAAATAGTAAACAATAAAGTAGAGGACAGAGAAAATGCAGACCATATAGCCCATGTAGTAGCTTGTGATAAGCGATGCGGCAAGGGCAAAAATGTAGGTGAGGGGCTTGCGTGAATTGATTATTTTTTCAATTCCCAGAATTACAAGCGGGAAGAAAACCATCGCGTCAATCCACATAACGTTCCAATAGTAAGCGACAAACCAGCCGCACATTGAATAAAGAACGCCGAAGGCAGCACTCGTGAAATCGTGTCTGTCCTGAGATTTTTTCAGGAAATAAGTGAATGTAAAGGCTGAACAGGCGGCCTTTGTGAGAATCATTCCCGCAATCGCCTCAGGCACGTTTTCGTGACCGAGCAACAGCACGATGAGTGCAGAGGGGCTTGAAAGATAGTTGAGAAAATTGCCGAGGAAGGGCGAACCCAGACCCGTCTGCCACGAATACAGGAAGCTTTGCATATTTACGACTCTGTCATAAAGCTCAGCAAAAAGCGGACCGTATTGATGGTACATATCCATTCTCAGGATTGTTACCGTGCCGAAAGGATACAGACCGTAGCAGAAGAAAACAAGCATCATCAGACCTGCCGTGCACAGGGCGGCGGTCCAACAATAGCTGTTGTTGGCAAAAATTCTTTTAAAAAAGGGCACTTTTTTCCCTGAGGCGGCACCCGAATCAAGTTTTGACATATATACCTCCACAATAAAATAATTATTATGTTTATACAAATATACCACATTATGCCGCTGTTTTCAAGTGAATAAACTGTAAACGATTCGCATAAAAAAGTTCTATCTGCGGACAAGACATCATAGATTTTAGCAAAGGATGTGTGAAAATGGAAAACGGACACTTTGAAACAGCGGCGGCTGTAACCGGCGAAAAAATAAAAAGTCTTTTGTGTTCACTGGATGAAAAAACAAGGTCGGAAATCTGGGAAATCCGTTTGCGGTGCAACAAACCGCTTGTTGTCACCTGTGCCGGTGTGCCGCACTTTCTCTATTCGCCGGCAAGACTCAGTCCCATACTTTCATCGGGCGCTGTAAGTGTCGGCAAAAAAGAATTGAATGATATCTTTTTGCGGCTTTGTTCCTTTTCGGTTCACAGCCATACACAGTCACTTACAGAGGGGTACATAACTATTGACGGAGGTCATCGCGCAGGTGTTTTCGGCACGGCGGTGCACGAAAACGGCAGAATTGTTGCGGTGCGCGACATTTCCTGCATTAACATACGCATTGCACACGAAATTATCGGAGCGGCGGATGAAATTTATTGCAGAGTTTTCGGCGATTCTTTGCCGTCTGTGCTTATCGCAGGTGCGCCTTCAAGCGGAAAAACCACACTTTTGCGTGACCTTTCACGGCAACTTTCGGGCAAAAGCAGAGGAAGGTTTTTAAGAACAGTAATTTGCGATGAAAGAAATGAGATTGCCGCAGTGCGCAACTCGGTTGCCTTGAGCGACATCGGAGAAAACTGTGATGTTTTGACCGGATATCCCAAAGCTCAGGGGATTTTACTTGCTCTGCGCTCTCTTTCCCCTCAGATTATAATTTGCGACGAGGTTGGCGCCGAAGAGGAAATTTCTGCAATGGAAAACGGTTTTAATTCCGGTGTGTCCTTTGTTGTGAGCATCCACGCATCAACGCGGAATGAACTTGTTGCAAAGCCACAGCTTCGTCGGCTTCTGACAAGCGGAATTTTTAAAAAAGTTGTGCTTCTTTCCGGCGGAAATCAACCGTGTAAAATTAAAGAGATATATGAAACGGAGGATTTGAGCAGTGAAATTTGCGGCGCTGATTATGATAGCCGCGGCGTGTGCGCTTGCAGGCAGATATGCGGCGGGCACGGTGCGCACGGGTGTTGAGGTGCTTGAGAGCATTGAACTTATGGTAACGCTCATCAGGGCGCGAATTGAATATACGCTTGAGCCCGTTTCGGATTTGGCGGAAAACCTGAGCAAAAATAATGAACTTAAAAATCTGACTTTTTTGCGGGAATGTGCCGCGCTTTGCCGTAACGGCACGGATTTTCCGCTTGCGTGGAGCAAATCGGTATCGCATTTTAACCGCTTTGCGGTTTCACGTCAGACGGCGGAGTATCTTGTCGGCTTCGGGAAAGCTCTCGGCTCAACGGATATTTCGGGTCAGCTTTCGTGTTGCGATATGTATCTTGCGCTGTTTTCGGCGAGCAGAAAAGAACAGATAAAAAAACGTGAAAAAGCGGCAAAGCTTTATCCGCCGTTGGGTTTGCTCGGCGGAATGGCGGTGCTGATATTTTTAGTATGACAAGAGGTAAATATGGACATCAGCGTTGTGATAAAAATAGCGGCGGTCGGCATAATTGTTGCGGTGCTTAATCAGATTCTGTCAAAATCGGGCAGAGATGACTATGCAATTATAACAACTCTGGCGGGGATTGTTGCGGTGCTGGCAATGCTTTTGCCGGAGTTTTCTTCCCTGATGTCGTCGGTAACTAATGTGTTTGATTTTTAATTTATGGACATTGTAAAAATTGCTGTTGCCGCTGTGATAAGTACGGTTTTATATGTAATTGTGCGCCAGAATCGCCCCGAATATGCGGTTTTTGTTGCCGTTGGCGGATTAACGGCGGTTATCGTACCCTGTGTCAATCTGTTTTCGCAGGTTTTCGGATGGGCTGATACCGTTCTTGATTTTGCCGGAATAAGCCGCGATTCGACCGCAATGCTGTTCAAATCTCTGGGTGTGTGCATTGTTACTCAGACAGCCTCGGATATCTGTAATGACAACGGCAGCAAAACTCTTGCAGGCGCCGTTGAATTGGTCGGTAAAGCGGCTGTGCTGGTTCTTGCAATGCCTCTTATGATTTCTGTTGCAGAACTGGCAACCGGTCTTATAAACGGCTGATGAAAGGATTTCAAATGAAAAGAATTTCAAAAATCGCAGCGGCGGCACTTTTTATGATTTTATTGCTTTGTACAACGGCATTTGCCGAGGGTGAGGATGTTTATTCTCAACAGCTTGAGGCAAGCGGAGCAGGGGAGCTGTACGAGATTTTGCCCGAAGAAACGCAGGGCTATCTTGAACGTCTCGGATTTGAAAATGTTGATTTTTATGAGATCTTTTCATCTGACCCGCGCGCAGTGATTGACTTGCTTGCGGATATTGTGCGCGGCAAGCTTTCAACACCCGTCAAAACCCTTGCCAGACTTATGGGAATTGTTATTCTTGCCACCCTTGCGCAAAGCTTTTTTCCTGCCGACGAAAGGGCAAGGGAGACGGTAAATCTTGTGGTCGGCTGTTTGTTGACGGTAACGCTTTTTGCTTCTTTTTTTCCGTCTGTCAAGGCTGCGGTTTCGGCGGTTTCTGTGTGCGGCAATTTTCAGAAAGCGCTTATTCCCGTGCTTGCGGGTGTTGTTACTGCCGCAGGCAATCCGATGCTGGCACTCTCCTATCAGTCTTTTGCACTTGCTGCTGCAAATTCGGTTACATCACTCTCTGAAAATATTGTTTTACCCCTTGCCGGAATGTCGGCAGCAATGGGGTGCGTCGGCTCTGTTGTGCCCTCGCTGAATTTTACCGCACTTAACGATTTTATCAGAAAAACCGGCATAACCGTCTTATCTGTTTCGGCAACGCTTTTTTCGATTCTTCTCGCCGTAAAATGCTCGCTTGCAAACTCTGCCGACACCCTTGCGACGAAAGGTATAAAGCTTTTAATCGGCAGTTTTATTCCCGTTGTGGGCAGTGCCGTCAGTCAGGCCTATTCCTCAATTCTCGGAAGTGTTTCTCTTATAAAAAGTGCGGTCGGAGTTTTCTCGATTTCCGCAGTTTTGCTGACGGTTGCGCCTGTTACGATTGAGCTTGCGTTGTGGGTGTTTTCGCTGCGTCTTGCCGAGGCGGGTGCACAGCTTACGGGACAGCAAACCTCGGCTCAGATTATGCGCGCGGCGGCAGGAACAATCGTAATTGTAAACGTCGCAACCCTTTATTCTGCGTTGATTTCAATAGTTTCATCAGGTCTTGTGATTGCAGTTAAAACAGGAGTGTAAAAACAATGGAAGGGGTAAAACAGTGGGCGCTTTGCGTGACCTTTTCCGCCTTTGCGGCAGGTGTGATTTTTATGCTGTCGCCGCGTGGCTCAACCGAAAAGGCAATGCGTGCGGCGGTGTCCGTATTTTTAATTTTTTCTGTTACGGGGTCGCTTTTTCCGGCTTTTTCTTCGGTGTCGTTTGACGCTGTGGAAAGTGTGCAGACGGTGACGGACACTGAACTTACACAGGTTATGAACGAACAGCTGATTTCTGCCGCACAAACGGCGGTCAGCCAAGCAATTTTAAGCGAAGTTGAAGCAATGGGATTGATACCGCAAAAAATTGAAATAACGGCGGATATTGATGAAAGCGGCGGCATATTTATTAAAGAAGCGGTGATTATTTTTGACAGAACGGATTATCCTGATTTTCAGTCGGTTGAAAGAAAAATTAAAAGCACGCTGGGCGTTGATGCAGTCTGCCGCTTCGAAGGGTGAAACGGAAAAAACGGCAAGAAAAACGGACCCTAAATTGATGGTAATAATTCTGCTTGCGGTTGCAGGTGTTATTGCGCTTGTCGCAAGTGAAATCATACCTGAAAAGTCCGAAAAGCCGCAGGAGACGGCACTTGTCAGCGAATTTGATGAAAACGATTATGCCGCCGAGATTGAACAAAGACTTACCGAAATTATTTCGGCAATCGAAGGGTCGGGACAGACAAAGGTTATGGTGACTCTCGAAAGCTCGGTTGAGTTCGTTTACGCAAAAGATACCAAAATCAAATCTTCGGAGTCTGCTGATTCCGAGAGCTTTGACGAAGAAAGCGAATACATAATCATTGAAGATGGCGGCTCATCCCGCGGAATGACCGTGAAAACCGTTGACCCGAGAATACGGGGTGTTGCCGTGGTCTGCACGGGCGGAGATTCCGATGTTGTAAGACAGCGGATTGTCGAAACGGTCACGGCGGTGCTTGACATAAGCTCTGCGTGCGTAAGTGTGGCAAAAATGGGCAGTTGACCCATTTGAATAAATCATCCAACGGAGGAAAAAACATGATAATTAAAAAAAGACAGATTCTGCTTGCTACGCTGATTGTGGCTTTGGGTGCCGCAGTTTTTGTGAATTGGTATTACACAAAGCCCGATGCCGTTTCTTCAAAAGCGTCTGCGACAACCGTGACGGAAAATACAACTCAAAAGGGGCAGGATACCGCTAACCTTGGCGATGCGAGATATGTGATTTCATCAGATGTTTCTCTTTCAACCGTTTCATCCGGTGATAAAACGGCAGAGGAATATTTTGCCGCCGCCAAGCTTCGCAGAAGTACTGCGCACGACGAGGCAAACGAAGCACTCAACGATGTTATCAAGGATTCCGCATCTTCCGCAATTGCCGCCGAGGATGCAGGGAAAATGCTCAGCAAGCTTGCTGAGTCCCTGACACTTGAAGCGGATATTGAAAACCTCATAACCGCCAAAACGGGAGCCGGAAACCTGGTAATTCTCAACAACGGAAAGGCTGAGGTTATTGTTGAAAAAGGTGCGCTCAATGACAATGTGATTCTTCAAATCAAAGAAATTGTCATTAAGCAAACGGGATATTCTGTTGAAAATATTACAATTATTGAGTTAAATGCTGAATAATTATAAAAATACAGTTGAGTATTTTTAAAAATAATGATATAATATACAGCTGACGGTGCAAGTTATGCTCCGTCAGCTGTTTTACATTTTATGAAAATTTTTTGTAATAACCGGAGGCTGAAATGACAAGACGTGAATCAAGAGAACAGGCATTTGTACTGCTGTTTGAAAAATCCTTCCAGACCGATGTCACGATGGAAGAAATTATAAGTGTCGGTGTGGAAAACGAACTTATCGAAAAAGACGAGTTCGCTCAGAAACTTGCCCTGACAGCGTGGGACAACCTTGAAAAAATTGACGGTGTGATTGAAGAATCTCTTGTCGGTTGGCGAATGAGCAGAATTTCAAAGGTTTCGCTTGCCGTGTTAAGACTGGCTGTTTGCGAAATTATGTTTTTTGATGATGTGCCCGTCGGTGCTTCCATTAATGAAGCTGTTGAACTCGGTAAAAAATACGGCGGTCAGGACGATTTCTCTTTTGTCAACGGTATTCTCGGTACCGTTGCCAAGAAATACGCGGCAGCTGAGGGTGAGCAGTAATGCGCACGCTCGGCATTGATACAAGCAATTATACAACCTCTGTTGCGGTTTTTGACAGTGAAAGCGGTACGGTTGTTCAGCAAAAAAAGCTTTTGCCTGTAAAAGAGGGCGAAAAGGGTTTGCGTCAGAGTGATGCCGTCTTTCACCACACGGCACAGCTTTATCCGCTTATGGAAGCCTTGGGAGAAAACCTTTCGTCAATTGACGCAATCGGTGTTTCTACCCGTCCGCGAGATGCTGAGGGGTCATATATGCCCTGTTTTACCGTGGGGATAAATGTTGCAAGGTGTGTCGGTGCAGCGCTTTCAAAGCCTGTTTATTCATTTTCTCACCAATGCGGACACATTGCCGCAGCACTTTATTCGGCAAACAGACTTGATTTGCTCAACGAAGAATTCATTGCTTTTCACGTTTCGGGCGGCACAACGGAAATGCTTCACGTTTTACCCGACAGTGAAAACATTATGAAAGTTGAACTCGTCGGCAAAACTCTTGACCTCAATGCCGGTCAGGCAGTTGACCGCACCGGTGTAATGCTCGGCATGAAATTCCCCTGCGGAAAAGAGCTTGACGCACTTGCAAGGCAGAGTGAAAAGACATTTAATCCCAAGGTGAGTGTTTCCGACGGTGACTGTTGCCTTTCGGGTGTTGAAAATCAGGTTAAGAAAATGATTGCCGACGGCGAGGAAAAAAGAGATATCTGTCGTTATTGCATTGATTTTACGGCAAAGACACTTGAAAAAATGACAGAGCACGCGTTATCTGTCTGCGGCGATTTGCCGATAATATATGCGGGCGGAGTTATGTCTAACTCCATAATCCGCGAACGTTTTGAAAAACGCTTCGGCGCATTGTTTGCTGCGCCCGAATTTTCCTGCGACAATGCCGCGGGCGTTGCAATTCTTACTTATGAAAGGAGTGTGAGGACTTGAGCACGGGAGAGGTTTTGACCGTCAGTCAGCTTAACCGATATGTCAAATATATCGTTGAACAGGATGAGAATCTGAAAACGGTCTTTGTTGTCGGCGAAATCTCAAATTTTACAAACCATTACCGTACCGGTCACTATTATCTCACGCTCAAGGATGAGCAGTCATCAATCAAGGCTGTTATGTTCAAATCGGCGAATTCCCGTTTGCGCTTTATGCCTGAAAATTCAATGAATGTCATTGTGCGCGGCAGGGTTGCCGTTTTTGAGCGCGACGGTGTTTATCAGCTTTATATTGACGATATGCAGCCTGACGGCGCAGGTGCGCTGAGTGTTGCGTTTGAGCAGCTCAAGAACAAACTTGCCGCCAAAGGGCTTTTTGATATTGAAAAAAAGAAGCCTATTCCGAAATTTCCGCAACGTGTCGGTGTTGTAACCTCTCCGACGGGTGCGGCAATTCAGGATATTATCAATATAATTTCACGCCGTTTTCCCTCGGTTGAACTTATACTTAATCCCGTTTCGGTGCAGGGCGAAAATGCCGCCGGGCAGATTGCCTCGGCAATAAAAGCTTTCAATGCCGCAAAGGGTGCGGATGTTCTTATTGTCGGCAGGGGAGGCGGCTCGCTTGAGGACTTGTGGGCATTCAATGAGGAAATTGTTGCCCTTGCCGTTGCCGAAAGCGAAATTCCCGTTATTTCTGCCGTCGGTCACGAAACGGATTTTACAATCTGCGATTTTGTTGCGGATTTGCGTGCCCCCACACCTTCCGCCGCCGCAGAGCTTGCCGTGCCCGATTGCAGACAGCAAAAACAGTTTATCCGCGCCGCAAATGAGCGTATGCTCGAACTTGTTTGCCGAGCCTATGACTTGCGCAGGTCTTATTCCGAGTTGCTCACAAGGCGTCTTGAGGCGGCAGACCCCGAGGCATATATCCGCGACTTGCGTGTGCGCTGTGACAAGGCGGCAATGAAAATGGATTCTTTTGCTTTTTCCGCTACCGCAGATGAGCGTGAAAGACTTGCGGCACTCTGCGCAAAGCTTGATGCAATGAGTCCTCTGAAAATTTTGGGCAGAGGATATGCAGTTGCGGTAAAAGACGGCAAAAGTCTTACAGATGTCGGCAAAGTCAATGTCGGTGATGAAATAAATATTCTGCTTGCAAACGGCAGTCTTGACTGTACCGTGGGTAAGATAAAGGAAAACTGATATGAAAGAAAAAATCAACTACGAAAAAACAATAGAAGAACTTGAGAAAATCGTTGAAAAAATGGAAGAGGGAAATCTTTCACTTGACGAAATGCTTTCTCTTTACGAAAAAGGAACGGCGCTGAGTGCAAAGTGCAACAAGTATCTTGATGCCGCACAGCTTCGCATCCGTGAATTTACCGAAAAAGGCGGGGAAGACACAGATGAATAATTTCAGCTCCCTGTTTGATTCCTATGTTGCCCGAATAAACGAAGAACTGAAAAAATATGTGTGTGCCGATTTTTTCGGCGATGACAGTGAAGGCTTGCTTAAAATGCTGGAGGCTGTCAGCTATTCGCTCGAGAACGGCGGCAAGCGCATAAGACCTGTTCTGACCCTTGAATTTTGCCGGATTTGTTCGGAAAACGGCGATTTTTCGGCGGCACTTCCTTTTGCGTGTGCCGTTGAAATGATACACACCTATTCTCTTATTCACGACGATTTGCCTTGTATGGATGATGACGACCTTCGCCGCGGCAAACCGTCAAACCACAAGGTCTTCGGCTATGCAAACGCTTTGCTTGCAGGTGATGCTTTGCAGACACTTGCTTTTGAAACTCTGCTCAGTGCAGATGTATCTGCCGAAAAAACCGTTGCCGCCGGCAGAGAGCTTTCACGCGCGGCAGGTATTGCAGGTATGGTGGCAGGTCAGACAATGGACCTTGCAAATGAAAACAGAACAGTTGCGCTTGACGAAATAACACGCACGGATGCGCTTAAAACGGGTTGCCTCATCAGAACGGCGGCAAAGCTCGGTTGCATTGCGGGCGGTCAGCTTGCGGGTGAATACATTCAGGCGGCTGACGAATACGCTTCCTGCATCGGTCTTGCTTTTCAGATAATTGACGACATTCTGGATGTCACAAGCGACAATGAAACACTTGGCAAACCCGTCGGCAGTGACGGTGAAAAGCTCAAATCCACTTATGTTTCTCATCTGGGTCTTGACGGTGCACGTCAGGAGGCGGACAGGCTTACAAAGCAAGCTGTCTGCGCCCTTTCAATCTTCGGTGACAAAGCCGATTTTTTGATTGAACTTACCGATAAACTTCTAAAAAGGGAAAAATAAAATGTCCGACTACAAATTCATTGACAAAATTTCATCGCCGGCAGATGTCAAAAAGCTTTCGGGTGAAGAACTTACCGTGCTTTGTGACGAAATACGCAGCGTACTGATTGAAACTGTTTCCGACACGGGCGGCCACCTTGCCTCCAATTTGGGAACGGTTGAGTTGAGCGTTGCCCTGCACAAGATGTTTAATTCGCCCAATGACAAGATAATCTGGGATGTCGGTCATCAGGCATATACACACAAGCTTCTCACGGGCCGATATGAGCGCTTTTCGACCCTGCGCACCGAAAACGGACTTTCGGGTTTTCTTCGCCCCGATGAAAGTGAACACGATATTTTTTACACCGGTCATTCATCAACCTCTGTTTCACAGGCAACGGGTGTCGCGGTTTCTCAGGCACTCAAGAATTCCCGCAACTACACGGTTGCCGTTGTCGGTGACGGCTCTTTCACGGGCGGTATGGTTTACGAGGCACTCAACAATGCAGGAAGAACAAGCAACCGCTTAATTGTAATTCTCAACGACAACGAAATGTCAATTTCCGAGAATGTCGGCTCTGTCGCAAGGTACCTTGCCGTTGTGCGTGCAAAGCCCGAATACAGCCGCTTCAAGGCAAGAACGGAAAAAATTATCAGCCGAATTCCGTTTGTCGGCAAAAAGCTTGCGGCTAAAATTTTCGTTCTGAAAAGCAAAATAAAGAATATGATTTACTCCCGCTCTCTTTTGTTTGAAGATTTGGGATTCAAATATGTAGGTCCCATTGACGGCCACAACATTGACCGCTTATGTGATGCGATTTCAACGGCAAAATCAATTTCACGTCCTGTTTTGATTCACATAAACACGAAAAAAGGTAAGGGCTATGACTTTGCCGAAAATGCCCCCGAAAAATTTCACGGCATTTCAAAGTTTGACATTGATTCCGGTGAGCCCGTGCAGAGCGGCGAAACTTTTTCCTCGCATTTCGGCAATACTTTGTGCGATTTTGCGCGTAACGACAGGAGAATCTGCGCCATAACTGCCGCAATGTCAATCGGTACGGGGCTTGAACCCTTTTCAAAAGAATTTCCGTCACGCTTTTTCGATGTCGGCATTGCGGAAGAACACGCCGTTACCTTTGCGTCGGGTCTCACCGCTGACGGAATGGTGCCTGTCTTTGCCGTTTACTCAACCTTCCTTCAGCGCTGCTACGATCAGCTTATTCACGACGGTGCACTTCAGCGAAGAAAAATGGTGCTTGCGATTGACCGTGCCGGCTTTGTCGGGGAAGACGGTGAAACACACCAGGGAATTTTCGATGTTTCAATGCTCAACGGTCTGCCCAACACAACCGTTTATGCCCCCTCAACTTTTGAAGAGCTGAGTTCTGCAATGTTTTCCGCTTTTTACAAGGATGAAAACATTGTTGCCGTGCGTTATCCGCGCGGCGGAGAACTTCCGTTGCCCACGGGATATACATATAACGGCGAACCGTTTTGCGTTTACGGTGATGAAACTGCCGACACGGCAATTGTCACCTACGGCAGACTTTTTTCTTTTGCTGCGGCGGCGGTTGACAGATTGCGCGCTGAGGGTATAAGGGCAAAGGTAATAAAGCTTACAAGAATCAAACCCATTGCTGATGGTGCGCTTGATGTTGCCGTCGGATGTAAAAACCTTTTCTTTTTTGAAGAGAGTGTAAAAAGCGGCGGTGTCGGAGAAAAATTTGCAGCAGGCTTGCTTGAAAAAGGCTACTGCGGCAAATGGAAGCTTACCGCTGTCAATGACAAATTTGTTGAGCACGCAAGTGTTAATTCGCTTTTGAAAAAATATAATCTTGATGAAGATTCAATGTTTGAAACCGTGTGCGACTCTTTGCGAAAGGATGTGACGGCAGATGAGTGAAAAAACAAGGCTCGATGTTGCCGTTTTTGAAAGAGGCTTTGCCGAAACCCGCGAAAAAGCCAAGGCACTTGTTATGAGCGGCAGTGTTTATCTTAACGGACAGAAGGCACTCAAGGGCGGCGTTGCGGTCAAAGCAACGGATACAATTGAGGTGCGCGGCGCGGTTAATCCTTATGTCAGCCGCGGAGGGCTTAAGCTTGAAAAAGCAATGAAAAGCTTCGGCATTTCGCTTTCTGGTTGTGTCTGTATGGATATCGGTGCGTCAACGGGCGGCTTTACCGACTGTATGCTTATCAACGGCGCATCAAAGGTTTATTCAATTGATGTCGGCTACGGTCAGCTTGCGTGGAAGCTGCGCTGTGACGAGCGTGTTGTAAACCTTGAAAGAACAAATTTCCGTTATGTCACGCGTGAGCAGGTGCCGGATGAGGTCGATTTTGCGAGCGTTGACGTTTCGTTTATTTCGCTTAAACTTATTCTGCCCGTAATGCACACTTTGTTAAAAGACGGTGCAAGGGCGGTGTGCCTGATAAAGCCTCAGTTTGAGGCAGGACGTGAAAACATCGGCAAAAAGGGTGTTGTGCGCGACAAAAGCGTGCACGAAAGCGTGATTGACACAATCTGCACCTTTGCCGTTAATAACGGCTTCAACGTCATTGATGTTGATTTCTCTCCCATTAAAGGTCCCGAGGGTAATATCGAATATCTTATGTACATAGAAAAAACACAGCAGGGTCAAATGCTGTGGGGCGGCGATGCGGCATCCCTTGCCGATGAATCGCACGCAAAACTTGATGAGGTGAAAGACTAATGAGAATTACGGTCATTCCCAATCTTACGAGGCTCAATGCCAAGGATATCACTTTTGACATTTTCGAAAAGCTCAATGAGCTTCAAGTTGAATACTGTCTGTCAACCGATATGCAGGAGCATTTCGGCGGGACTCAAGCGATTTTTCTGCCGCTTGAAGAGGCAATTTCAACCTGCGACATCGTTATTGCGGTGGGCGGTGACGGCACGATTATTCACGCGGCAAAGCAAGCGTCAAAGGCTGAAAAACCGATTCTCGGCGTGAATGCAGGCAGACTTGCTTTTATGGCAGGTCTTGAGTGTAATGAACTTCACCTGCTCAGTTGTCTTATTGACAGAAAATATAAGGTTGACCGCCGCATACTGTTGGGTGTTGAAATTGTTGAAAACGGTAAAACCGTTGCGAGCGATTTTTGCATAAACGATATTTTTGTTACGGGTCCTGCGAAGCCTTCAATGTCGGAAATCGCGGTTTCTCTTGACGGCAGACTTATCAGCCGTTACCATTGCGACGGCATTCTTGCTTCCACTCCGACGGGTTCAACGGCTTATTCGCTGTCGGCGGGCGGTCCCGTTGTTGACCCCGAGCTTGAGTGTATTCTTATGACACCTATCTGTCCCCACTCACTTTTTGACCGTTCCCTTGTTTTCAAAGATAACGCTGTGCTGAAAGCCGAAAGCGCGGTCGGCAAGACTCTTTCGGTTGTGCTTGACGGCGAGGAAAGCTTTGAACTGAAACCCGGAATGAGCGCGATAATCAAAAAATCCGACTATACAGCAGATTTTATCAGAATCAAAGCGGATAATTTCATTGATATTGTAAGAAACAAAATTTCAATGTCCAAATAGAGAGGAATTGAGGATATGAAAAAGAAAAGACACGAACTGATTTTAAAGCTTATCGAAGAAAACGATATCTCAACTCAGCTTGAGCTGCTCGAGCGCCTCAACGCAAACGGTTTTGATACCACGCAGGCAACAATTTCAAGAGACATCAAAGACCTTCGCCTTGTCAAAAAGCCGGGGGTAAACGGCCAGTCTTTTTATGCGGTTGACAAGGGCGGCTCTAACGAGCTGATGAACAAATACAAAAGTATTTTTTCACACTCTGTAATTTCCGCCGATTTTGCAGGAAACACCCTTGTAATCCGTTGCTATACGGGTATGGCTCAGGCTGCCTGTGCTGCGCTTGATTCAATGCAGTGGAAAAGCATTGTCGGCACCATTGCGGGCGACGACACAATTTTTGTTCTGTGCAGAACACCGCAGTCCGCTGAAAAAATGTCGGTTTCAATAAATGAAATTGTCGGCAGATAATTCAGCTTTATCGAATAATCAGAGAGGAGAAAAAGCCCTTGATAGTCAGCCTGATAATTGAAAACATTGCGGTTATCGAAAGCGCACAGATTGAGTTCGGCTCGGGGCTTAACGTGCTCACGGGAGAAACGGGCGCGGGTAAATCCATAATTATAGACTCAATAAATGCCGTTCTCGGTGAACGCACCTCGCGTGAACTTATCAGAACGGGCGAAACTGCCGCAAAGGTTACGGCGGTTTTCTCCGATATCAACGACAGTGTTGCCGCAGTTCTTGATGATTTGGGCGTTGAAAAAAGCGACGACAAAACGCTGATAATAACACGCTCAATAAGTGCCGACGGCAGAAACACCTGCCGCATAAACGGTATGCCTGCCACGGTTTCGATGCTTAAGGCGGTCGGCGCAACACTTATAAACATTCACGGTCAGCACGACAATCAGGCACTTATGTCGCCTGAGCAGCATTATAAATTCATTGATAAAATTGCCGGTAATTCTCAGTTGCTGGCAAGCTATAAAAGTGTTTTCACAAGGCTTGTTGCCGTAAAAAAAGAGCTTGACAGACTTTGTGAAGACGAAAACGAAAAAGCAAGCCGTCTTGAGCTTCTTAATTTCCAGATTGACGAAATTGAAAATGCCGCCGTAACGGTTGGCGAAAGAGATGCACTTGTTGCAAGAAAGACCCTTCTTCAGAATTCAAAGCGTGTTATTTCCGCTCTGGAAAAGGCTAGAGCCGCGCTTGACTCCTCAGGTAACAACGACAGCGCACTTTCTGCTCTTGAGGATTGTGCGGGTAATCTTGAAACCGCGGCGAAGTATTACGAGGCGGTCGATGAAACAGCCGTTGAGGTGAGGGGCATCTGCTATGACCTTGCCGACTGCGCCGCACAGGTAAATTCCTTACTTTACGCTTTTTCGTTTAATCCCAATGAACTTAATGAAATTGAAGAAAGACTCGATTTTCTTTTCAGACTGTCGCTCAAATACGGTGCCGAGGAGCAGGATATTCTTGATTTCCTTGAAAATGCCAAGGCACAGCGCGGAGAAATCGAGCTTTCCGATAAGCATATAACAGAGCTTGAAAATGAGCTTGACGAGCTTTCCGAGCAGGTGACGGCGCTTGCCGCAAAGCTTACCGAAAGCAGAATGGCGGCGGCGCGTTTCTTCGAAAAGCGTGTTAAAGAAGAGCTTGAATTTCTTAATATGCCGCACACAACCTTTGTTGTTGACAGAC
Source organism: Acutalibacteraceae bacterium (assembly GCA_045592705.1). Classification (GTDB taxonomy): domain Bacteria; phylum Bacillota; class Clostridia; order Oscillospirales; family Acutalibacteraceae; genus CAG-177. The sequence continues at coordinate 44,798 of JAZNVG010000047.1, forward strand.
GTCAGGCACCGCTTTCTTCAAGGGGGGCGGATACAATCGAATTCCTCATCAGTGCCAATGCCGGTCAGGAGCCGAAGCCCCTCGCAAAAACCGCTTCGGGCGGTGAGCTTTCACGAATTATGCTCGCCATAAAGAGTGTTAACGCAGATATTGATGAAATTCAGACCCTCATTTTTGACGAAATTGACACGGGTGTGAGCGGTAATGCCGCGCACAAGGTTGCTCTCAAACTCCGTCAGGTCGGAAAAAACAGACAGGTTATCTGCGTAACTCACCTTGCCCAGATTGCCGCTCAGGCGGACAGCCATATGCGCATTACCAAAAATGTGCACGGCGACAAAACTTTCACTCAGGTTGATACCCTTGATTTTGAGGGCAGAGTTGCCGAAATTGCAAGAATTAATGCTGACGGTAATCTCACTGCGCTTCAGCTTGAAACAGCAAAAGAAATGCTTATGAATGCAAAGGAGAATGCAACATGAAAATCGGTGTATGTATCGGAACAAGCCTCGCAAAAGTCAGCGTTTCCAAAGCGGCAGGATATGATTTTATTGAAACCTCGGTCGGTTCGGTAGCCTCACTTTCACAGGCGGATTTTGACGCTTTTTATGAAGAAACCGTGAAATGCGGCATCCCTTGTGAGGCGGCAAACTGTTTTGTGCCGGGTCACATAAAGCTTGTGGGTGATGCACGCGACGACAAGCAGGTTGCGGAATACCTCACGGGTGTTTTTCCGCGCCTTAAAAAGCTCGGAATTAAAACAGTTGTTTTCGGCTCAAGCGGTGCAAGAAGAATCCCCGAGGGTATGAGCCTTGAGCAGGGCAGAGCGGAAATTGTTGAATTTCTTAAAAACGATGTTGCTCCGCTTGCTGAAAAATATGATATTCTCATCGCAATTGAGCCTCTGCGTCCCACGGAGTGTAACGCAATCAACACCGTTGCCGAGGGCTTAGAGATTGCAAAGGCGGTTGACTCGCCTTACATAAAACTGCTTGCGGACGTTGCACATATGTATGCACAGAATGAAAGCCTTGAAAGCCTCTATGACTACGAAGGCTGGCTTATTCATGCTCACACATCAAACCCCGCCCCCGATGAATCGCTTGACCATAAAAGAATTTTCCCTGCACCTGAAGATACCTTCAAGCAGGAAAGCTTTATTGAGCCGCTTAAGGCAATCGGTACGGCGCGTTGCTCAATCGAGGCAGGGGAAATCGACTTTACTGTTGATGCGCCGCGTGCCTTTGATGTGTTAAAACCCCTTGTGTGAGGAGGATTTTTCAATGAAACTTTCACACGATGATATTGTCTTATTCTCGGGTGATTCAATAACCGACGGCAACAGAATGCACCTGATGGAGCCCAATCACATTATGGGTCACGGATATCAGTTTATTGTTGCGGCAAAGCTTGCACTTGACAATGCGCAGACAATGCCGCAATTCATAAACAAAGGCTATTCGGGCAACACGATGGGTCAGCTTTTTGAAAAGTGGCAGGCTGATGTTATTGACAACCGCCCCACCGTGCTCAGCATTCTTGCAGGTGTCAATGACGGCTTTTTCGGCTACCTAAACGGAATAAGCGTTGACGAGATTGTAAATTGCTATAAAAACAATCTGACACAGGCAGTTGCCGTGACAAAAGAAAAACTGCCTGAAACAAAAATTGTAATCTGTGAGCCGTTTTATTTTCCCGTTTCACCTGAGGACTATAACCAACGTATTCCCCATCCCGAGTGTGAGCCGCCCGTGCCGAGCTTCGGTCCCGAAACGGATACTCTGCACATTGCTTACCGCGTGGAAGCAACCGATAAAATCCGTTTTGCCGCAAAAGAGGTTGCCGACGAATACGGTTGCACCTTTGTGCCTTTATATGACAGATTTAAAGAAGAAATCGAAAAATCGCGCCCCGAATATCTCCTCTGGGACGGCACTCACCCCACCATTGCGGGACATATGCTCATTGCAGAGGAATGGCTGAAAAAAGCAAACAAATAAAGAAAGGGTGTTGCTATGAAAAAGAAGAACATTGTCACTTTGGTGTTTACTGTTGCTGCCGTTATTCTTGAAATTCTGCCCTGCGGCGCTGTTTTGTCGTTTGGCCTTGACGGCGGTGAGGTGTCTGAAAGCTATTTCAGCTATTTCAGTCTGACACCTTACGGCTACGCAAACTTTTTACCGTTTATAACCGCTGTTCTGACCTGCGTTTTATTCATAATGGGTGTGATTATTCTGTTTAAGGATAATCTTAAACTCAAAAAGGCTTTCAAAGTTGTTGCGGCCTGCGTTTTTGCAATTGCCGCCGCATCGTTTGCACTCTCAAACCTGACAGTAACTGCCGCGCTGATTGCGCTTGCTCTTTGCGGTGCGTGGGTAAGTTCACTGTTTGTTTATAAGTCTTGACAAAACATAATTTGATAAGTATAATATTACGCAATGGCTGTGACGGGAAGAAGTAACCGTTCCGGTCCGTTTCAGAGAGTCTCCGGTCGGTGAAAGGAGATAACGGACAGCGTGTGAAATACATCCCCGAGCCGCTTTGCTGAAAATTGCAGTAGGTAAAGCCGTGTGCGCACGTTAAAGCGCAAAGGTATTTTTAATACCTGCCGAGGGGGCTGCCGTGAGGCATTCCCAAGCAAGAGGTGGTACCGCGTTAATTCGCCCTCTGTCAGCAATGGCAGAGGGCTTTTATATTTATTACATCAGTATAAAAACCGAAAGGATGTTTTTAAAATGAAAATTTATGAAGAACTCGTTGCAAGAGGACTTATCGCTCAGGTAACGGACGAAGCTGAAATCAGAGAGCTTATCAACAGCGGTAAAGCTGTGTTTTATATCGGCTTTGACCCCACCGCCGACAGCCTTCACGTCGGTCACTTTATGGCGCTTTGCCTTATGAAAAGACTGCAGATGGCGGGTAACCGTCCCATCGCACTTCTCGGCGGCGGCACCGGTATGATAGGTGACCCCTCCGGCAGAAGCGATATGCGTCAGATGCTGACAAAAGAAAAAATCGAGCACAATATTGAGTGCTTCAAAAAGCAGATGTCAAGATTCATTGAGTTCGGTGAGGACAAAGCACTTATGGTCAACAACGCTGACTGGCTTCTTGACCTTAATTACGTTGATGTTCTCCGTGAGGTCGGTGCCTGCTTCTCCGTTAACAATATGCTTCGTGCCGAGTGCTACAAGCAGAGAATGGAAAAGGGTCTCAGCTTCCTCGAATTCAACTATATGATTATGCAGAGCTACGACTTCTATCACCTTTACAAGGAATACGGCTGCAATATGCAGTTCGGCGGCGACGACCAGTGGTCAAATATGCTTGGCGGTACAGAGCTTATCCGCAAAAAGCTCGGCAAAGATGCTTATGCAATGACAATCACTCTCCTGATGAATTCAGAAGGCAAGAAAATGGGCAAGACTGCTTCCGGCGCCGTATGGCTTGACCCCGAAAAGACCTCACCCTATGAGTTCTATCAGTATTGGCGCAATGTTGCCGATGATGATGTTCTTAAGTGCATCCGTATGCTTACATTCCTTCCTCTCGAAGAAATTGATGCCATGGATTCATGGGAGGGCAGTCAGCTCAACACAGCCAAGGAAATTCTTGCTTATGAGCTTACAAAGCTTGTTCACGGTCAGGAAGAGGCTGAAAAGGCACAGGCGGCCGCAAGGGCAATTTTCAGCGGTGCGGCAGACCTTGACAATATGCCCGCAACCGTTCTTGCCGATGAAGATTTCACCGACGGTAAGATTGATATTCTTGCAATCCTCATCAAGGCAGGCATCACAAAGTCAAGAGGTGAGGGCAGACGTCTTGTTGAGCAGGGCGGCATAACGGTCGATGACGCAAAGGTTACCGATTTCACTCTTTCTTTCACCAAAGAAGCACTTGCCACCCCTATCGTTGTCAAAAAAGGCAAGAAGATTTTCCACAAGGTATCCGTATAAAACAGAAAGCTCCGTAATTTGCATTACGGAGCCTTTTATTTGTGCTTACTTATTGTTATAATCGACGCTCATCTGTACCTTTGCAATTTCGTCAATTGCTTCTTGAGAATCGGCGCTCTTAACGGCGTTCTGAATTGCCTCACGTCTTGCGAAAAGTTCTTCATACATTCTGTCGCGTTTTTCGCCGGTGAGGGGATAGAAGAATTTCGGAATAACACCGAGCGCACCTGTGATGACGGGGATACCTGAACCCATTGCGAAAATCCACCACTTTGTACGGTCGGACTGGGTTCCGATGGTAAGCCCCTGAACATAACCGATCTGCTTCATGATCAGGTTTGTGATTGAGCTCATAAATGTGCGCTGAAGCTTTGTGACAAGACCCTTTGCAACGCCTGTCATCGCCTCTGCGCGATAGCCGTTTTTCCACTCGCAGTAATCCATCGCTTCGTTGGAAAGCTCTTCGGGAATAACGCGCCTTAAGCCGTAAACGCCCATTTCAAGGAATTCCTCAATCATCATTGTGGGAATCATAACCGAACGTTTCATGTAGTTTTTGTTGATTGAGCCGACAAAGAATGCGCCGAGCCAACACATATCTGACCACAAATCTTCAAAAATCCAGATGGCACGGGTTGAGAAGCGTGATTTCAGCGGCTGAATAAAGGTGTAGCTGATTGTTGAAACCGGGGAGGCGGGGATGCCGACAATTGTTTCAAGTGTTGCCGAGCCGAGCACATCAACGTAATAGTTTCGCATACTCTTGCTGACGGAAAACTGTTCAAGGAAGCTTGAAAGAGTAATCATCAGAATCGGCTTGTTATTGATAATCGCCTTGAGTCCCTGCATTATGTTAGGCTTCTGAATCGTCTGCGTTATTCGTTCTTTTGTTATGCATATGAAATAAAAAGCAAGTGCACAGGAAACGAAAGCGGTGACAATACCGAAACCTGCAAAAAGGTGCTTTAAGTTCCAGTTGACTTTGTTTGCGATAACAAGGTCATACAAAATACCGAAAAGCAGCTCGGGCAGTTTTTCGCCGAAGAAACCGGCAAGCATTTTTGCAATCGTGATAAGCCGCACACGCTCCAACGGGTCCGGTGTTATGGTTGCCATAAAGCCGGTGCTTGCTGTTGAGGTGAATGTTTCTGCTGTTTCACACAAAACGGAAAAGAAACAGTAACAGATGAGTTTCGGCAGATAAAGGCCGTCCGTGTCGGGGAAAACAAAGGGGATGAACCAATACCACAGACCGAGAATTGTCAGCGGAATTTTGCCGAGTAAGATGTACGGTTTGAATTTGCCCCATCTTGTTCGTGTTCTGTCAACAATAACACCGATAAAAGTGTCGTTAAAGGTGTCCCAGATACCTGCCAGTGCCGTGAAAGCGGCAATGAAATTAAAGTCAAGCTTAACAACATCATAAATGAAGCGCTCATTATATGAGCTGATGTTGAAGCTTGTGGCAACCGTGTTGAGCAGATAAGCAAAGGATTCCTTTGGACCGACATAGCGTCTGTTTCGCAAAAGGGGGTTTTGCACACCTTTTTCATAGTCAATTACAACCTTGCCCTGTTCTCGGGTGGCGGTTGCGGCAGATTGATTTTCAGCCAAGACATTACCTCCTTAAGAAAATGGTGGTGGGATGTTTATGTGATTAAAAGTATGTTATGCAAAGAGGTTACGTTCCGTCTGTATAAAATGCTTTGAGAAGTAATTATTCGTTTATACGTCAAACGAAAATGAACGGTTATGAACACAAAACGGAACAATTACATTTTTTTCAATTGCCTCAACCTCTTTAACATTCTTATCGACTTCAATCAGAATCAATTCTGCTGATACAATAGTTGCGCCGACACATATATCATGAACAAAACTGTAGTTGACGGTAACCTTATCGTTTTTTATCCAAACAGATTCAACAAAAACTTTACACGCGGAATCGGGAATTGTAACGGGAATTGCCACAATATTTGATGTTTCAAAATATTTTTCGTTGAGTTCTCCGTTTTCTTCAAAACCAAAGTGCTTTAAAGCGGTTTCGTAATCGGTGATGATCATTGCATTATCAATATCTGTATAGCGTAATTCCGAAGCTGTCAGTACATCATTGCTGTTTGGATCAATAAATTCTTTCCCGCCAAACAATGCAGGAAACCAACCCGAAAGCATCACAACAACAGACATTATTCCTGCAAATAATTTTGATAAAACAACTGCCATCTCTTCTTATCTCCTTTTAATTTCTGGTTTATGAGGTTATCATACCATATAAGTGCGTATAAGGCAATATTTTTATACAATGAAAAAGTCCACCGAGAAAGGCGGACTTTTCTGTAAAATTAAAGCAGATTTGTGTCAGATTTATATTCGCCTTTAATCTGTGCTTTTGCGATTACGTCAATTTCTTCCTGTGATTTTGCGTTTTTAACTGCGTTCTGAACAGCTTCACGTCTTGCAAAAAGTTCTTCATACATTCTGTCGCGTTTTTCGCCCGTGAGGGGATAGAAGAATTTCGGAATAACACCAAGAGCACCCGTGATGATGGGAACACCTGTGCCCATTGCGAAAATCCACCACTTTGTGCGCTCTGACTGGGTACCGATTGTAAGACCCTGAACGTAACCGATTTGTTTCATAATCAGGTTGTTCAGCGAGCCCATAAATGTGCCCTGAAGCTTTGAAACAAGACCTCTTGCAACGCCCGTCATCGCCTCGGCGCGGTAGCCGTTTTTCCATTCGCAGTAGTCCATTGCTTCGTTGGAAAGCTCGTCGGGGATGACGTGTCTTAAACCGTAAACGCACATTTCAAGCATTTCTTCAATCATCAGCGTGGGAATCATAACAATGCGCTTCTGATAGTTTTTGTTTATTGAACCGATGCCGAAAACCGCAAGCCAGCAAAGGTCGGTCCACGCATCTTCAAAAATCCAGATTGCACGGGTTGAAAATCGCTCTTTCATCGGCTGAATGAAAGCATAGCTGAGTGTTGAAATCGGTGAAGCGGGAATGCCGACAATTGTCTGCAATGTTGCCGAGCCGAGAACGTCAACGAAATAGTTTCGTCTGCTCTTGCTGACCGCAAAGCCTTCAAGGAAGCTTGACAGCGTAATCATCAGAATCGGTTTGTTGTTGATGATTGCCTTGATGCCCTGCCACACATTCGGTTTTTCAATTGTCTGGTTGATTCGTTCTTTTGTAACGCAAATGAAATAGAAAGACAGTGCGCAGGAAACAATTGCGGTAAAAATACCGAAGCCTGCAAAAAGGTGGCTGAATTTCCAGGTGACTTTGTTTGCAATTACAAGGTCATAAAGTACGCCGAAAAGCAACTCGGGAATTTTTTCGCCGAAAAGACCGGAAAGCATTTTCGCCAGCGTAATCAACCGCACACGCTCCAACGGGTCGGGCGTTATGGTTGCCATAAAGCCTGAGCCTGCCGCGGCGGTGAATGTGCCTGCCGTTTCGCACAAGACAGAGAAGAAACAGTAAAAGATGAGCTTCGGCACATAAAGACCGTCTGTGTCGGGGAAAAGGAAAGGCATGAACCAATACCAAAGTCCGAGAATAGTCAGCGGAATCTGACCCAACAGGATGTATGGCTTGAATTTGCCCCACCTTGTACGTGTTCTGTCAACAATAACACCGATAAAGGTGTCGTTGAAGGTGTCCCACAAGCCTGCAATTGCGCCGAAAGCGGCAATAAAATTAAAATCGAGGTGAACAACATCATAAATGTAACGCTCGTTATAACTGCTTATATTGAAACTTGCTGCCACATCGTTCATAATGTAACCGGCAGTTTCTTTGAAACCGACATATCGACGGTTTTTCAGAAGGGGGTTTTGTACACCTTTTTCATAGTCAATAATAACTTGACCCTGAGTCTCTTGAATGGTTGCGGCGGATTGATTTTCAGCCAAGACATTACCTCCTTTTTAATTATAAAGTAATTATATCATAAAAATATATGTAAGACAAGGTGATTTTTGTACAAAATGCGTAAAAGATGAAAATTTTTGTTTGACTTTACGATTCTGTTCTGTAATAATTAAAAAGGGAGATGATGAAATGACAACAAAATCAAAGCTCGGTACAAAAATTAATATTTTCGTCTGCAAAATTGGCAAATTTTTTGTGTCATCCGCAACAAAAAAAGAACTTGAAAAACCGCTTTGCCTGCCTGAAGGTTTTACGGTCACTTGCCACGCAGGGGCGCTCGGCACTGTCAACAACAGCATAAATTCCGTTGAAACCTGCGTCGAGTGGGGTGCACAGATTGTTGAGTTCGATGTTTCATTCCGTCCTGACGGAGAGCCTTGTCTGATTCACGCAAGCTCACCTGCACAAAATGAAGGTGCGTCATTTCCCGGGGCGCTTGCCGCAGTTGCAAAAAGTAACAGCTGCAAAATAAATCTTGACCTCAAAGCGTGGCACAACCTTAAAAAAGTCAAGGAATATGTTGATGCAGCAGGTCTTGCCGACAGAGTTTTTTATACAGGTGTTTCCGAAAAAGAGGTGGAGCAGGTGCGCTCAGCCCAAACGGAAATTCCTTATTACCTGAATGTTCGTTTTGATATGGCAAACAAGGGCAACGAAGCTTTTCTGATTTCGCTTGCCGAAAAAATAGGTGACCTCGGCGCAATCGGTATAAACTGTCATTACAGTTTTGCGGACGAAACAATGGTCAGGGTTATGCGTGAACGCGGTCTGCTTGTTTCTGTGTGGACCCCCAACACCTGTATCGCCCAGAACAAAATGCTGTCACTTTCCCCCGACAACATAACAACCAAAAAGCCCGAGTGCTTGCTTTATTACATTGAACAGCGAAAAAATAAATAAAACAGTAATAAAAATGCTTTAATCGCATATATTAGTCAAGAAAAGTTTCGGAAAACACAAAAAATTTCCGAAACCCCTTGACAAATGCGCCACAGTGTGTATAATGATGTAGCAAACACATCGCGGAGTAGAGCAGTTCGGTAGCTCGTCGGGCTCATAACCCGGAGGTCGCAGGTTCAAATCCTGCCTCCGCAACCAAAAAATCAAGCCATCCTGACGGATGGCTTGATTTTTTATTTGTGCTATGAGAAATTAATTTTTGTTTTGTCTATGTACTCTCTTTCGTGTTCATCTGAAAAAAGCTTATTCCATTGTTCTTCGGTTCCGTCAAAATATATCTCGTAGTTAGTTTCACTTTCCATAAATTCACCGTCATTGTCACAAACGGACTCGTAAAAATTACACTCTTCAATTTTTGTGATGCCTGAACCAACGTATATCTTTTTGAGATTTTTTGCCTGTTTTATTGCCCCATGTTTTATTATTTTTACACTTTTGGGTATATGATAAGTTTCTCCGCTTTTGCCATCGGGGTATAACAAAATTTCCGTTTTATCCTTGCTGAACAAAATGCCGTTTTCACTTGTGAAATGCTCATTCTGAGGGTCAACATTGACTGCCGTAACCGAGTTGTCAATTGCCTGTTCGTGGATAAACGAAACACCTTTGCCTATGTTGACTGTTTCAAGTCGCGGACAATACATTATTGTTTCGCTGCCGAGAAAGGTTACACCGTCTGGAATGTCTATATATTTTATTCCTGAACATTTGAAAGCACCGCTGTCAAGCTTTGTAAGTGTTTCGGGCAGTATAACGGTTTCTAAATTGTCACATCCGAACAGCAGACAATAATCAATTGTGGTTAAGCCTTTGCCCAGGGTGAGCTTTGTCAGTTCGGTGCAGTAAAGAAATGCACCGTGTCCGACGGTTGTTACGCTGTCGGGAATTACATATTCTTTTTGTTTTTTGCCTATGGGATATTGGATAAGCTCCGTCATTTCTTTGTTGAACAGCACACCGTCAACCGAGGTGTAGTGTTTGTTATCTTTGCTTATCTCAATGCTTTTAAGGTTACTGCACGGGCTACCCTCAATATCATACATAAACGGTGCAACGCCGATGTGCTCTGTGCCGCTGCCGATATAAATTCTTTCAAGTGATGAACAGCTTTGAAAAGCCTGGTCGCCAATGATTTTTACACTGTCGGGAACGGTTATGGATTTAACGTTGTTGCAACCTGCGAAAGCGCTTGCTTTGATTTCGAGAGTGCCGTCTTTTATAATGATGTTTTCAGTTTCGGTCTGCGGATTAACATTAACAAGACAGTTGTCAACATAAAGCAGGTCACCCTCCCGTTTTTCGGGACTTGAATAAAGGGCTGTTTGTGTAAGTGTTGTTTCTGAAACTTTTTCAGAAGTTTCGGATGTAGCGGCAGAGTTTGAATTCTCACGGTCAGAACACGCTGTTAAAAAAGAGGCTGTTATACAGATACACGCGACTGAAAAAACAATGAAAAACCTTTTCATCAAAATCCTCCTTCACACACTGTAATTTCATTATAATTGTAATATAGCCCTTTTTCAAGTTACAATTTTGTTACATCAGGTTACAGTTTTGTAATCATTGCTGAGGTGACGGTAAGCATAATTATAAACTATCCCCCCGCAGTCGTTATTGGCAACTGCGGGGGGAGTTTTATCATCAGTTTTATTTTGCCGCGGGGACATTGATTACAAGGTCTGTCAGCGGGAAGGAGCAGCAGGGGTGGATGCAACCGAATTTATAGTCTGCAAGGCGTCTGTATTCAAGGTGCTTGGGTACATAAACCTCACCCGAAAGAAGATGTGAATGGCAGAAGCCGCATTCGCCGCTGCGGCATCTTGCGGGGGCGGAAATACCGTTCTTTTCAAGAATCTGCATAACCGAGTCGGCGGAGCTTCCCTCAACAGTCCACGTCTTATCCTGAATTGTCACCGTGATTTTAACCGTTTCGGGCACACCTGTGGGATAATCTGCCTGTGTGGCAGGGTTGTGAAATTCTCCGAACATTTCGTGGCGGATGAATTTCTTCGGGAGATTCAGCTTTTCAAGCTCTTTGTCAACAAAGGCATACATCTGCTGGGGGCCGCAAAGGAAAATCGAATAATCCTTGTCGGCCGGTGCGTATTTCTTGATAAGCTCTGCCGTAATAAAGCCGTTTTCGGTGCCGTCAATTTCCTTTTCTTCGTCACTCAGAACATGAACAACCTTAATTTTGTTGCACTTCTTTTGGAGCGCGTCAAGCTCGTCGCGGAAAAGGATGTTGTCATAGTTTCTGCTGCCGTAAAGAAGAATCATATTGAAATCTTCGTCGCCGTCACAGATTGCATTTGCCATTGAAACAAAGGGGGTGATGCCGCTGCCGCCCGCAACGCAGATTACGGTTTCGGCATCTCTTAAAGGCTGATATTCGAAATTGCCCGAGGGCGCGGAAACCTCAACTTTTGAGCCGACCTCCCAGGTGTCGAAAATGTAGCGTGACATAAGTCCGCCCTCAACAAGCTTGATTGTGAGAGTATATTTGCCCTCTAACGAATCCTTGGGAGAGGATGAGATTGAGTATGCTCTTGTAATCGGCATATTGTTGATTGTTTCAAAAACGGTCAGGTATTTGCCTGCGCCGAAATAAGCAAGCTGTGTTGTGCCTTTTTCAGCGTCCGGCACAAGGGTGAATGTCTTGCAGTCATCACCGCGCTGTGTGATTGATTCAATAACAAGATGCTGTCTTTTGGGGTGCAGTGCTTTTGCAATAACGGTTGCCTGGTCGGAAATCTGCGGCATTTCAGCCTTTGCGTTTTCAAATCTTTCCTGACGCTGGGAGAGCATAGGTAAAAAGTTTTTGGATTTTAAGCTTTTTAAATTGTTTGCCATGATTATTTGCCCTCCTTCTCAAATTTTTTAACCACAATTCCGCCTGCTTTTTCGCCCGTGTAGTAGGCACAGCCGTAGCCGTCTCCGCGCTCCTGCGATGCGCCGCAGAAAAGGAAGTTTTCAAACGGCTGGTCTTTCAAATACTGAACTGTTCTGGGAATCATACTGTCCCATTTTTCAAGCATATAGCCGTAGGGTGTGCCCTGAGGCGTGTTGAGGTAACGGCAGAATGTGGGCGGCAGTGCGATTTCAATTTCTTCGATATAAGGTGTGATTGAAATGTTGAGTGCCTTTTCGCAGGTTTCAATCATATCTTTTGCAACTTTTGTCTTAAATTTTTTGTAATCCTTGGGCTCAATGTCTTTCATAACGTCGCCGAAGGTCATTGTTGTCAGGAACAGCTGGCTTGTGCCCTCGGGTGTGCAGTCGGGAATAATCTCGTTAAGGCAGTTGATGATGCAGTAACCGCTGAAAAAGTTCTGCGCGGCTTCGTACTGCTTGTCGGAATCCGAATCGGGTGCGATGAATACGGAATAGTCGGTGATTCCGAGCTCTTCCTTTGTTTTGTTCATACCGAGATAAACGGTTGTCAGAGCGCAGGCGATTTTTCTTGAGTTGAGCATTTTAAGCTGTTTTTCGGGAATTTCTTTCTGCTCGAAAAGGTCGTTCCATACAGTGTTGGGTGATGAGTTGCAGATGAAATATTTGCCGTAAACCTCTTTTTCACCGTTGATTACAACGCCTGCAGGTTTGCCGTCTTTCATAATTACCTTGGTGACCTCTGAGTTGTACCAGATTTCACCGCCGTGGCGACGGATAACCTCATCGAGCGCAAGGCTCATTTCGTGACTGCGCAGTTTGGGGATACCCGTACCGTTCTGAACATAGCTGTGGAGTACTGCCATATAATACAAAAAGTCAAATTTTGAGGCGGGGGAGCCCATGTAGCACCAGTAGGTGTTGAAAATATCCTGTGCTTTCTTGGGCATGCCGAGGGCATCAAGCGCTTCTTTCATTGTGTGTGAAATCATTCGCATAAGGTTGGGAACATCTTTGAGGCTGCCGGGCAACTTTTTGGGGTTGTCAAGGCAGTCAAACGCCTTGAACATACGGGTGGAAAGTCTGAAAGCCTCCATACAGGGGGCATAAGAGCCGGGCACAAGCTCGTCAAGCTTCTTTGCAAAGTTTTCAAAACCGACGGGCATACGGGCATCAACGGTAACGAGAACACCGTTTTCGTTGACAAAAGCGTCTTTGTCGCCCTCTTTTGCCGGTACGATAAGGCGGAAGGTTGAGCCGTGGGTGCACCAGTCAACGTTACCCTCCATACGGATGAACATATCTTCAATCATTCCGGATTTGTCGGGCGCGCCGACACCTGCAAGCTCGTGAAGCGAAGGCTCGAATTCAAATCTGCCGCGAACAAATGAAGATGCTGAGCCGCCGGGAATGTTGTGCCTTTCGAGAAGCAGGGTGGAAAGACCCGCTTTGGCACAGGTTGCCGCAGCGGCAAGACCGCCGTTGCCGGCACCGATTACGATTACATCATAATTTTTCATTTATTTAACCTCCTGTGAGAGTTCTTTTTTCTTTTGCCTTTTGCTCACAATCACCGATGCAAGAATTGCAAAAACAAGTGCGGGCAGAGCATATAAATACGAAAACGGGTTTGACAAATCGCCCTTTGCGCCAAGGAGGGTCCACAGCACGTTGAGTATTAGTAAACCCAGATTGGAAGCGATGAAATATTTGCCGAAAGGTATGTTCATTGCACCGAAAATAAGACTGCTCAGGTCTGATGGCATAAGTCCGCCGGCTTTGAAAACGAAAACAAGGGCAAATGAATTTTCGCCTGCAAAATCGTCAATCTTCTTTACGGCTTTGAATCTTTTTTTCAATGAGTTGACAAGGTCCAATCCCATAAATCTGCCGAGAAAGTAGGGGAGAATAAGACTGCAGGCGGTGGCAACACAGTTGACAAGCACCGCAACCCACATCTTTTCAAACACAATGCCCGACAGCACAAATAAAACCGCCGGCGGAAAAATCAGCGCAAAGGATTTTACAACGCTGAAACCGATAAGAATTGAAGCTATTGTCAAAGCTCCGCCCGTAAGATAAGCGGTAAGGGCATCCACATTGCTTACCGAAATGTTGTTTTTTGAAAGAAACATCACACACAAAACAACCATTGCAAGCATAATTGCAAACGATAAAATCTGCAGGATTTTAACAATTTTACCGTATTTGTCGCTCCTGTTATTCTTTGCCATAACTTAACCCCGTTTGTTTAAAATTACATTACATTAATTTTATCAACTGTGCGTTTTATTGTCAATAACATAAAGGGATGATTAATATAAAAGCAACAGGTTTTAACAAAATCTGCCGGCGAAACGGTTAAACAGCTTTGTTTTGTTAATTATTTTTTATTGTGTTTACCGACTTTTTATGTTATACTAACTTTATAATTGTTGGTTTTAATAGGAGGCAATATTGTGAAAAAGGAAATTGCAAAAGATGTCAACGGTTATCGCAAGTTCGGTATGCTTGACAAAATTGCATATGCGGCAGGCGATTTCGGTTGCAACATGAGCTTTGCGCTCAAAGGTACCGTTCAGACCTTCTGGCTGGTATATATGATGATGGATACCGGTCTTCTTTCAGTCTTGCTGTTGCTTGTGCAAATCTGGGATGCTGTCAATGATCCGCTTATCGGCAATATGATTGACAACGACAAGAGACAGTACAAAATGGGAAAATTCAAAACATACATTTTTGTCGGCGCCTGCGGACTTCTGTTTGCCGGTGCGGCGGTTTTCCTGCCTTTCCCCAACGCAAATGTTGTTGTCAAGGCAATTCTTTACGTTCTCGGTTACATTGTGTGGGATGCTTGCTACACGGTTGCCAATGTGCCTTACGGTTCAATGCTTTCACTTATCAGTGAAGACAGCGGTGAACGCGCCCAGCTTTCAACCTGGCGCAGCATCGGCTCAATGTTCGGCAACGTTGTGCCCACAATTATTCTGCCCATGCTCATCTGGCAGGAAGTTACTTATGACGGCACGGGCGATTTCCATACAAATCCCCTGACAGGCGAACCCTATGCAATCGGCGACCCCGTTCTTGACCCTATGACGGGTGAACAGTTTGAAACACTTCTCGGTCAGCGCGTTTTCTGGACCGCTCTTATTATGGGCGTGCTCGGCTTTATTGCCTTTATGTTTATGCTTAAAAAGATTACAATCCGCGTTGACGAAAACACGGTAAAAACAAACGAAGGCGGCGAAAAATTCAACATTTTCCAGGCTTTCGTAAAGTTTATGAAGAACCGTCCCGCCGTCGGCGCAACCGTTGCGGCAATGGGTATGTTCCTCGGTATGCAGTCTGCAACAACCGCAAACACAATTATGTTTGCCACCTATTTCAATAAGGCTTCAATGACGGGTATTGTTCAGATGATCGGTTTTGCGCCCATGCTTCTTTTCCTGCCTTTCATTAAAAAGCTTGTCAACAAATTCGGCAAGAAAGAGGCCGCCGTTGTCGGCACCGTTGTTTCCGTTCTCGGCGGTATCGTTATGATGATTTTCCCCCTTGTCGAAAACAGAAGCACGGCTCTTATTGTTTATCTCGTCGGTCTTGTCGGCTTCGGTATCGGAATGGGTGTTTATACCTGTGTTTCATGGGCAATGATGGCTGATGCTATTGATTACAACGAATGGAAATTCGGCACACGCGAAGAGGGTACGGTTTATTCGCTTCACTCATTCTTCCGCAAACTCGCTCAGGGTGTCGGTCCCTCCGTTGCTCTTTTCATTATGGGCCTTCTCGGCTATCAGTCTGAACTCGGCACAATCGGCCAGAGCTTTGAAACATCACACAATATGTGCTGGCTTGTTGCAGGTCTTTACCTCTTTAGTGCAGTTGTTCAGTTTGTCGGTATCGCATTTATTTATAATCTTGATAAAAAGACACTTGCAAAGATGAATTCCGCCCTTGGCCGCGAAGTCACTGCGGAAAGCGACCTTACCTGAGAAAGCTTGAATTCAAAGGAGAAACAATATGAGAAATATTATCAGTCTTAACGAAAACTGGTTGTTTGTAAAAAACACAACAGACATTTTTTGCCGTGAGGGTGAAACCGTAAATGTTCCCCACACATGGAACGCCGTTGACGGACAGGACGGCGGCAACGATTATTTCCGCGGTTCCTGCTTATATGTAAAAATTCTTAAAAAGGCAGAGCTTCCTGAGGCTGACCTTTATTATATCGAATTCCGCGGCACAAATTCTTCCGCAGACCTTTATGTCGGCGGTAAGAAGCTTGCTCATCACGACGGCGGATATTCCACCTGGCGTGTAAATATCACCGAGAATTTGACGGAAGAAACCGAGATTGCCGTTATTGTTGACAATTCTGCAAATGACACAGTTTATCCGCAGATGGCCGATTTCACTTTTTACGGCGGCATTTACCGCAATGTAAACCTTGTCTGCGTCAACGATGCACACTTCGACCTTGATTATTACGGCGGCCCCGGTTTTATGATAACCCCCACAGTTGAGGGCAAAAACGCAAAGGTTGAGGTTGAGGCATTCGCAAAGAATCTCAAAGCAGGACAGAGCCTTGTTTACACAATTTATGACGCAGAGGAAAATGAACTTCAGCACATTGAAACAACTGATTCAAAGGCTGTTTTTGAAATCAAGGATGTTCATCTCTGGCACGGTCGCCGTGACCCCTACCTCTATTGCTGTGAGGTGGAGATTGTCGAAAACGGTGAGGTGCTTGACAATGTCTGCAACCGTTTCGGCTGCAGAAGCTTCAGAATAGACCCCGATAACGGATTTATCCTCAACGGTGAGGAATATCCTCTGCGCGGCGTTTCGCGCCACCAGGACAGATGGGGTATAGGCAACGCACTTCTTCCCGAACACCACGAAGAGGATATTGACCTTATCTGCGAAGTCGGTGCAACAACAATCCGCCTTGCTCACTATCAGCACGACCAGTATTTCTATGATCTGTGCGACGAACGCGGTCTTGTCATCTGGGCGGAAATTCCTTATATTTCAAAGCATATGCCCGGTGGTCGTGAGAACACAATTTCGCAGATGAAAGAGCTTGTTACGCAGAATTACAACCACGCTTCAATTGTTGTCTGGGGTCTTTCCAATGAGATTTCAATCGGCGGCTCTGATGAGGATCTGCTCGAAAATCACAGAATCCTCAACGACCTTGTTCACGAAATGGATAAAACCCGTCTTACCACAATTGCCGCGGTTTCAATGTGTAAGATTGATGACCCGTATCTGCAGATTCCCGATGTCGTTTCATATAACCATTATTTCGGTTGGTACGGCGGTGACACCGCGATGAACGGCCCGTGGTTTGATAAATTCCACGCGGCAAATCCGAAAATTCCGATCGGCTGCTCCGAATACGGTTGTGAGGCGCTCAACTGGCACACAAGCGACCCCAAGCAGGGCGACTATACGGAAGAATATCAGGCTTATTATCACGAAGAGCTTATTAAACAGCTTTTCTCACGCAAATATATCTGGGCAACTCACGTCTGGAATATGTTTGATTTCGGCGCCGATGCAAGAGCGGAGGGCGGCGAAAACGGACAGAATCACAAGGGCCTTATCACAATGGACAGAAAGTATAAAAAGGATGCTTTCTATGCCTACAAGGCATGGCTTTCCGATGAGCCCTTTGTTCACCTTTGCTCAAAGAGATATGTTGACCGTGTTGAAGATGTGACAAAGGTCACTGTTTATTCCAATCAGCCCGAGGTTGAGCTTTTCGTCAACGGTGAAAGTGTCGGCAAGAAAAAAGCAGAAGACCATTTCTTCCGTTTTGATGTCAAAAACGTCGGCGAGAGCACAATTGTTGCCCGCGCAGGCGAGCTTACCGATGAAGGCAAAATCCGCAAGGTTGCCGAAAGAAATATGGACTATGTCCTTGTTGAAAAGGGTGCAATCCTTAATTGGTTTGATATTGATGCTCCCGAGGGACGCTTCTCTCTCAACGACAAGATTTCCGATATTATGAAAACCTTCAGAGGAAAACTCTGGTTTGTCGGTGTCGGACTTACGCTTAAAAAGAAGATGGATGCCGGCAAGAAAAATAAGGGCGGCGAGAAAAAGTCGGGCGGCTTTGAGATTGACCTTAAATCAGTCAGCGGTCTTATGCAGATGCTCGGCGGCTTTACCGTGCTCAGATTGACAACTATGGTTGCTATGGTCAACATCAGCTTCACCAAAGAAGAGCTTCTTAAATTTAACAAGCAGCTTAACGGCATCAAAAAACCTAAAAACAAGTAATAAAAATCCCGTATCGCAAGAATTTTTTGCGGTACGGGATTAAAATTTTTGCCTTAATATGCACTTTTTTAATGACAAAAGTATATCGCGGCAACCGTCAGAGAGCAATGTGTTGCAAAAATAATTTTTGTGATATATAATAAACAAAAAGTAATCTCGAAGGGAGATTTTAGCTGTGAAAAAGACGTTGATTGTTGTTGATATGCAGAATGATTTCATCGACAAAGCCCTCGGTACGAAAGAGGCGATTGCCATTGTGCCGAAAGTTAAAGAGAAAATTGGGAAATATGTAAATAACGGTGACGAAATTATTTTTACGCGTGACACTCACTTTGAAAATTATCTTGAAACACCCGAGGGAAAAAAGCTTCCCGTTGAGCACTGCATAAAGGGTACTGACGGTTGGCAGATTGCCGAGGGGTTATATATTGAGGGTTGCAAAATCATTGACAAGCCGAATTTCGGCTGGCCGAAGTGGAATGAAGAAACATTTGAAGCTGTTGAGCTTGTCGGGCTTTGCACCGATATCTGCGTTGTTTCAAATGCTCTGATTATCAAGGCAATGCACCCCGATGCTCAGGTGAGTGTTGACTCTGCCTGCTGTGCGGGTGTTACGCCGCAAAGCCACGCAGCCGCACTTGAAACAATGAAAATGTGTCAGATCGATGTGAAATAATAAACGGTGGTGACTGTGATGTTTGATGCAAAAAAAGTAAAAGACAGTTGTGTTGAATGGATAAGAAAATTCTTTGAGGAAAACGGAAAAGACTGCAATGCCGTTGTCGGAATTTCGGGCGGCAAAGACAGCTCGATTGCGGCGGCACTTTGTGTTGAGGCGCTTGGTAAGGAGCGTGTTATCGGCGTGCTTATGCCGCAGGGTCAGCAGCACGACATTGATATGGCTTACCTGCTTGTAAACCATCTGGGCATAAAGCATTATGAGGTCAACATCGGTGAAACGGTGAGCAGTATTCTTAAAGCTTTTCCCGAAGACCTTGAAATTTCGCAGATGTCGCGCGTCAATCTTCCGCCGCGAATCAGGATGTCAACGCTTTATGCCGTCAGCCAGTCACTCAACGGCCGCGTTGTAAACACCTGCAATCTTTCTGAGGATTGGGTCGGTTATTCCACACGTTACGGTGATTCTGTCGGCGATTTTTCGCCGCTTTCAAATCTCACAGTAACCGAGGTCAAGGAAATAGGCCGTCTGCTCGGTCTGCCCGAAGTGCTTGTTGACAAAGTGCCGATTGACGGACTTTGCGGCAAAACGGATGAAGAAAACCTCGGCTTTACCTATGCCGAGCTTGATGTTTATATCCGCACCGGTGTTATTGTCGACCCTGACAAAAAAGCACTCATTGACAGAAAACACAAGGCAAACCTCTTCAAGTTGCAGCTTATGCCTTGCTTCAATCCCGAAATCCCGACCGTGCCGACCGAGAAAGACTGATGCTTTAACGAAAATATCTCTGCTTCAATTGCCCGTTGCAGGATTGAAAATTGTGTGAACCCCAAACAGGGTCCGAGGGTTCGAATTCCTTGCTCTACGCCAGAATCCCATGGAAGCAATAGCTTCTGTGGGTTTTTCTTATGCTTTCTGTCTGAATCCACTTCCGACGACGAAAAGGTGACGATACACAGAGAGTAAATAACCCCAAAGTCGTCAAGAATATTCGTCAACGTCGTTAGGTGATGTTTTTATAGTAGCTTTTTTGATATGGATATGATATAATTCAGTTCAACCAAACAAGAATTTGACGAAGGTGTGTGATTGTATGAAAAAGTTATTATTGGTATTATCAATCATCTTTATTATTCTGACATTTGTAGGGGCTATCTATGTTCTAACATCCAACGGAACAGAAAATGCCGGAT
The DNA here is from genome assembly GCA_045592705.1 of Acutalibacteraceae bacterium. Classification (GTDB taxonomy): domain Bacteria; phylum Bacillota; class Clostridia; order Oscillospirales; family Acutalibacteraceae; genus CAG-177. Next base: position 64,714 of record JAZNVG010000047.1, read on the forward strand.
ATGCAGTCATTCCTATGGTGATTGCTTTGGCTTGTTTGGCAGGTCACAGAACATTCAAGAATAAAGAAAATGGCAATAATCCAACCAAGTAAATGTCAATTTGTTTGCTCAACGCATTTTTAAAAACACAATAGTGCAAAATTATTCGGAGGTTTTATGGCTTTTTTATTGGTTGTTATATATATTGCTTTTATAGGTCTCGGAGTTCCGGATTCCCTCATCGGTTCTGCCTGGCCTGCCGTTCATTCGGAAATGAATATTCCCGTTGAAGCGGTCAGCCTTCTCACTTTTATTATTTCGGGTTGTACTGTATTATCAAGTATGTTCAGTGCAGGAATTCTAAATAAATTGGGAACAGCTAAAGTTACTGCTTTCAGCACAGCTATGACAGCAGCAGCTTTGCTTGGCTTCTCTTTTGCACCGTCCTTTGGGTTTATGATACCGTTAGCTGTTATCCTCGGACTCGGTGCAGGCGCGATTGATTCGGGACTTAATAATTATGTTGCTCTTCATTTTAAAGCAAGCCACATGAATTTTCTGCATTGTTTTTACGGGGTGGGAGTAAGTCTCAGCCCCTATCTCATGTCGCAGGCATTAAGCGATGCAGGTTGGCGCGGCGGTTATCGCTATGCTTTTTATGTGCAGTCAGCCATCACATTGTTGCTGATTGTTTCAGTCCCACTATGGAAAAAGTCATCATCAGCCGAACAAACAGAAGGTGAAAGCGGTGTAAACCTCACTCTTTTACAAATGGCAAAAATGCCTGAAGTTCGTCAGGTCTGGATTATTATGCTTGCAACGAACGCAATTGAATATGCCTGCGGAGTCTGGGGAAGTACATATCTTGTAACAGAAAAAGGCTTTCAGACAAAACACGGCGCGCTTGCCCTGACCGTATATTATGTCGGAATGTCTGTCGGACGTTTCGTTTCAGGTTTGCTTTCAGATAAAATCAGCACCTGGAAACGTATCGGTATAGGTGCTGCAATTCTCGCTCCCGCAATAGCACTTATGCTTCTTCCTCTGCCCGGTACGGTTACCGTTATCGGCTTATTCCTTGTTGGCCTTGGCAACGGGTCTATCTATCCGAATATGATTCATCTTACACCTCACAACTTTGGCAAAGAAGTGTCACAATCAATTATGGGTTCACAGATTGCATTTGCCTACATCGGTGTTATGCTGGCACCTCCTGCGGTCAGCCTTATAAGCAAACTGTTTGGCATAGAGATATATCCCGTTCTGCTTGCCGTACTCTATATGATAATGGTTATCGCTCTCAAGTGTTTTGTAAATCGGCTTAAAAAGCAGAACAAATACAATGTGAATGTCTGAATTTTGAGGACGGCGTAACAATGAAAAACAATCATAAATTCGATATAAACAGCTTCATCTCTCCCGATGTTTCCCATGCACCTGTCTATGTGTGGGTATGGAATGATATCTGCAGTTATGAAATTATAGATGCTCAGCTTGCAGAAATGCAGAATCTCGGCATAAGAGCATTTTATATTCTTCCCGAACCGAAGAATTTCCGACCCGATAGTATGCCGACAAACCTTAGCCCCGAATACCTTACCTCCGAATTCTTTGAACTTTGTGCATATGCCATTGAAAAGGGAAAAGACCTCGGTATGCTATGCTGGCTCTATGATGAAGGCGGATGGCCTTCGGGCGGTGCATGCGGAAAAGTTCTCAGGGATCATCCTGAATATGCAAGAGAAGTGCTGAAGATAAACGAACACTCTTTTTCTGCAGGAGATGTTTATAAAAAGTCAACTCCTGATGTTCTGGCTGCATTCCTTCAGGACAATGAGATAATAGAAGAAGGATATAAATTTATTGCAGATACTGTTGTTACCGAGTATGTAACGGAAAAAGCAATCTGCGGTAATGCGGATTATCCCGATTTGCTGAACATTGCTGCAACGGAATACTTTATTGAAATCACTCACGAAAAATACGCATCCTCAATGAAAAACGCACTCGGTAAAAATGTCACAGCCATATTTACAGACGAGCCTAAAGCACCTTCGTCAGCGTTCAACACGGAGCTTGCAGAGAAATATGAATCAAAGTACGGTGAGTCGGTGTTGCCGTATCTTCCGCTTATTTCTCAAAGAGCGGAAGTGACGGAAGAAAACGTTCATATATTGTACCGTTGGTACGATTTATGCAACAGGATGTTCTGTGAGAATTTTCTTCTTCCGTGCAAAAAATGGGCAAACGATCACGGCATTGCTTTTACGGGGCATATGGACAAAGATCACTATCCCCTTGGCTGTATCAACGGCGGCGGAAACTTCAATCTGATGCGAGCATTGCGGTGTTTTGATATTCCGGGTATAGATGTTATATGGCGTCAGATTTACCCCGAAAACAAAATAACAACCAAGAATGATTTGAACGGTTACAACGGATTCTTTCCGAGATATGCTTCATCTGCCGCCGCACAGAACGGCACTAAACTTGCAATGAGCGAAATTTTCGGTGTTGCGGGAGCCGCAATGACTTACGATATAATGCGGTATATCATAGGATATCAGGTTGTACGCGGAATAAATATATTCAATCCGTTCAATTTTCCTCTCGGTCGCAAAGGTGCATATCTTGCGCAAGAACTTCCTGTTTTTACGGAAAAGCAGGTGTATTACCGTTACCTCAATCATTTCAACAGTTATACGGAACGGTTATCGTATGTATCCACGACAGGAGAACGTGTCTGTGAAACAGGACTTTATTATCCTATTCACGATTTTCAGGGCGGCTTAAAAGCTGATGTTATGGCAAATGAATTCGACACTCTCGGCAGAACACTCGAAGACATGACTGTGGATTTTGATATTGTTGACGATGATGTTATACAGGCTGCAAAGGGAACAGATGATGGCTGTATTCGCATCGGTAATGCGGCATACCGACATATCATCATCCCAGAAGGAGCGTTTATTCCGCAAAAAACACAAAATGTGTTGAACCGTTTTGTCAAAGGCGGAGGAAGGGTTTCACACAGTCTTTCAGATCTCTTGCCGGTAATTCTGGTTGAGGGCAGCGGCTTACGGGCAATGCACAGAAAGGCTGAAAATGCAGAAATGTTCTTTCTGTTCAGAGAAACAGGGGAAAACGGTAATTATCGGGTTCACTTGCCCTCATCGAACGGATATTTGCTTGATTTGATGAACGGCAAATTACTGCGTTTGGAAACAGAAAACGGTATTCTGTATCTGTCTCTCGCCATAGGCGAAACGGCTGTGATATTGCTGACAGACGAAATTCTTGATGCAGAAAGTAAAAAAGAATTCAGCAAAAAAATCGATATTCCGAACGAAATTCTTTTCCGCAAAGGAATTGAACTTACCTGCGACGAAAACGGATTTAAAAATATAAAACATTCCGATAAGGCAAAGCCGATTAATCTCGGTGATTGGGCATATCTCATTGGCAGTGCTTATTCGGGAAGCGGTATTTATGAAACAACGTTTACACTCCCCGCTGACAAAGTCGGAAAAGAAGGAGAAATCGACCTCGGAGATGTGCATTATGCGGCTCGGGTATATCTCAACGGTAAACCGTTGGGAACTGCTTTGATGCCTCCGTACAGATTCAGAATACCTTACGGAGTAATTGCCGAAAACAACAAGCTGAAAATAGTTGTGACAAATACATCGGCAAACTGGTATGTTCAGACCGATTACTTTGACAAGTGGAATATCAAAGAATTATCTCCGTATTTTGAAGCGGAGCTCAATTATGCAAAAGATCTTGTATCAGGCGGACTGTACGGACCTGTTGCACTATATACGGAATGATACTTAATTAAACAAATTTCAACTTGAAAAACCGAATAACAAAGTAATAAAGTGCAATGGGAGATAAAATCCTGTTGCACTTTTATTTTAATAAAACAAACGGCACTTGAAGAAATTCCGTCAGCGTGATATACTAAAAAAATAAACCGTAACGGAGGCGGAAAAATGAAGAAAAAGATTTTAAGAATTGTTTCAATTGTGCTTTGCGCTGCCTTTTTAATTTCCGGAGCATCTGTCGGCTCTTATGCCGCTCAGGAGCAGAGTGTTACCGTCGCACAGGACGAAACTGCCGGAGATGTTATTATGAAAGGTCTTTACAATGCGCTCAATGTTGTTGTTGAGGGTCTTGCAAAGTCAATCTGCGCAATTTATGTAAACCCCAGAGATTGGAAAAGCATAGATGAATATGATTCCGATGAAATCGGATTTATGGCAGGCAGAGATAAATATCAGACCTCAGCCGGTGAAAATAACGTGTGGAAGCTCGGCTATTCAAAAAAGAGCATTGTGCCCGAAGACATTGACAGCGGAAAGTATAACATCGGCAGAGATTTGCTCAATAAATTTGCCGAAGGTGTTTATGATGACCAGTGTATCCGAGTTGCCGTAATTGACGATAACAGCGGCAAGGGTGCGGTTGTGCTTGGCGCAATCGACTCGCTCGGTGTCACTTCCACCGATATCCGCACAATCCGCAAGGCAATTATTGAATACTGCAAAGCTCAGAACATCAAGGTTGCAAGCATCAACATCAGCGCAACTCACGCACACTCCGCGCTTGATACGCAGGGTGTCAGCACAGAATTCTTCAGAAAGCTTTTCGGAACTTTCTGGTGCAACCTTATCGGTTTTGACGGAACAATGGCGGGTCTTGAAACCGCCGAAATGTTCAAGCAATATTTCATCAGCGTATCCGTTGAAGCAATCAAAGAAGCTTTCGGCAATATGGAAGAGGGCAAGCTCTGTTTCTCGGCAATTGATATGAGCGAATATTTTAAGGATAAGCGCGAACTTATTGCCAAAGAAGACCTTCCCGAAACCGCAAGCTTTAAATTTGTTCCCGCTTCGGGCAAACCCGCAACCTATATCAGCGACATAACCTGCCATGCCACAGCTTTCAGCGCAAGCAACGGTCTTGTAGGTTCTGATTATATCTACTATGCCGATGAATACATCAAAAACACGGACGGCGGTAATTTTATAATGATTCCCGGTGCCGTGGGTCAGGTTTCCCGTGACATTGAGGTGGATACAACAGGAATGACCGAGCACGAAGAAAAGGGCGCAAGTGCAAGAAAACTCGGTCAGCTTGTTGGTGAAAAAATTGTTGCTGCTGACTACGCTACAGAGCTTTCACCCGTTATTAACGTAAAGCACAGAGAGGTCTTTATCGTGCCCGAAAACAGTATTCTCACCCTTGCCTGTGAAGTCGGACTTGTAAACAACAAGGTTTTTTATGACGGTTTCCTTGTCAGAGAATACTGTATGGCAACCGAAATCGGTTACCTTGAGTTCGGAAACGAGATTGCACTGGCACTTTTCCCCGGTGAGCTTTACCCCGAGGTTTTCTGGGATGACGAGATTACCGGCGGCGCAAACTGGGACGGTACCAAGTGGCCTTATGATAACCTTTCCACTGCGGTTGACGGTGTTACAACTTATGCGGTAAGCCTTACGAATGATGCTGTCGGTTATGTGCTCACTGATAACAATTTTGCATTTATGGGTCACATTATCGGTGACGGAATTGCTGACGAAACACTGTCGGTCGGTAAACACATCGGCTCTTATCTTGTAACGGAATATCTGGCTCTTATTGATTCACTTTGATTTATCAGACCGTTAAAAATTCAAGTGCAACGGGAATAAAATCCCGTTGCACTTTTTGCTTTATTTCCGAATAAAAAAACGGTTTGATGTCCGTAAAAATCAGACATCAAACCGTTTTGGCTTTAATATTTAATTTATTATGCCTCAGAGAACATATCCTTGCCGACACCGCAAAGGGGGCAGACAAAATCGTCGGGCAGGTCTTCAAACTTTGTGCCGGGGGCAATGCCGTTATCGGGGTCGCCGAGTTCTTCGTCATAAACCCAACCGCAAGCGTCACATTCGTATTTTTTCATTGTGTTTTCCTCCTGAATAAAGTAATTTATTTCAGTCGCACAGTTGCTGTGCAAGAACTGCGATTTGTGCCGCACTGTCTTCCTGCAGTGCGGAGCGTACCGTTACAACGGTTTGGCAAAGTGTGAGATCGCTGCTCTTTTCAAGCATTGTCTTCATAATCTTTGCCGCCATGGGAGCCCAACTGCCGTTTTCAATGAAGCCGACCGTTCTGTTGCGGAAGTTTCTTTCTGTCAGGTGGTCAATGAATTGGCGCATAAACGGGAAAATGTCGGCATTATAGGTTGTTGTTGCAAGAACAAGCTTGTTGAATCTGAAAGCATCGCTTACTGCCTGTGCCATATCGCACCTTGCAAGGTCATAAACCGTAACCGTTTCGCCCTTTGCCTTTAATTTATCGGCAAGTAAAAGAGCGGCTTTTTTTGTGTTGCCGTAAACCGAAGTGTAAGCTATGACCGTACCGTTTTCCTCGGGCTGATACGAAGACCAGATATTATATTTTTCAAGATAGTATCCGAGGTTTTCTTTGAGAACGGGGCCGTGCAGGGGACAGATGATTTCAATTTGGAGTGCAGCGGCCTTTTTAAGCAAAGCCTGCACCTGAGCGCCGTATTTGCCGACAATGCCGATGTAATAGCGTCTTGCCTCGTCGGTCCATTCCTCATCGGCATCGGGTGTACCGAATTTGCCGAAACCGTCGGCTGAGAAAAGTACTTTATCGGTTGCATCATAGGTGACAATAACCTCAGGCCAATGCACCATCGGTGCGGTTACAAAGGTGAGGTTGTGTTTACCGAGTGAGAGGGCGTCACCCTCACCGACAACAATTCGTCTGTCTGCAAAATCCGTGCCGAAAAAGCCTTTCATCATTGCAAAAGCCTTGGCAGAAGCAACAAGTGTTGCCTCGGGATATCTCTCGGCAAAGTTAAGAATGTTTGCCGAGTGGTCAGGTTCCATGTGCTGAATAATCAGATAATCCGGTTTTCTGCCTTCAAGCACTTTTTCAATATTGTCAAACCATTCTGCGGTGAATGCTGCATCAACCGTGTCGGTTACGGCAACCTTTTCGTCAAGAATGACATAAGAATTGTATGACATTCCGTTGGGGACTTTGTACTGCCCTTCAAAAAGGTCAATTTTGCGGTCATTTACGCCGATGTATCTGATGTCGTTTGTAATCGTCATAGTTGTTATTATAACCTCTTTCATATGTTGATATTATGATAACATACTAACAATCGCTTGTCAATAATGATTATTGTTATTGTTAAGGAAATTTTATGCTTTTTGATTAATTATGCTGACAAGCTTTAACCGCTTCATAAGCTGTTTGAGGCTGATCTGTAATAATGCAGTCTGCACCGTTTTCTGTCAGCAGAGTAATTTCTTCAGCTTTGTTTATTGTCCAATATTGTACGGCAATATTGTTTTTGTGTGCATAGTTGAGCATTTCCGTTGTGCCGAGATTTATGATGTTGTCAAGAGCATTTTCGCCGTAAGGAATCTGCAAGGCAACATAAGACGGACTGACATCCGACAGCTCCCAGTTCATTCTGAAATAAAAATAAAACTGAATTGCCTCAATTGCATCGGCGGTGCGCGGCATATCGGGATATCTGAGTTTCATATAGGATGAAAGAATCGGGTCAAAGGTTGACCAGATTACTCTGTTCTGCAGGTTGCGTTCGGTAATGATTGAATAAAGCTTGTCGGCGGCTTTAAGGGCGTCAAAACCGAGGCACTTTATTTCAATCAGATACTTATATTGCTTGCCGTTGCTGTTTGCTTCAATGAAATCAATTACCCGGTCGCAAGTGACAACCTTAAGGTTATAAGGGATTTCGTCACCGCGAAGACCTCTGTAAGGATAGTCACCGTTGCCCTTGAAGTTTTCGCCAAGGTTTAAAACCTGTGCCTCTTCAAGTGTAATTGAGCCGGGCATGACATTTTTTCTGCCGAAAGCTTCTTCGGCGTTTGTTGTGCCGTCATAGGTAAGGTCGTGCAGCAGTATAAGCTCGCCGTCGGCGGTGAGCTGAACGTCAAACTCAAGTGTATCAACACCAAGTGAATCACCGCTTGACACAATGTTTTCAAATGCCATAAGCGTGTTCTGCGGCGCAATTCCCGCACCGGAGCGGTGTGCGGCTATGTCGGGGTCGAGGTATTCCGTTATGTAAGGGTTTGTTGCGTCGGGGTTGATTTCGACGGGGGTGTCAGGGTTGCCTGCGTTGCCCATTGTCAGCAGAATGGGCACAAGCATAACAACCGCAACCGCCGTGTGATAAACATTTTTAAGTGCAATAAAAATTGAAGTCATTTTGTTTCACCCTAAGAAAAATTATCAATCGCCGAGAAGAGCGTAGTATCTGCCCATCCAGTAGGGAAGCAGGTAATTGTAAGGCATCATTGCTCTTCTGCCGTTTGCGTATGTGCCGGGCAGGGTTACCGTGCGGTTTACGGACTTTGTGTTGATGTTTACAAATTCTTCGGCACCCGAGTCGCATACAAACTGGTTTCCGTCATAGTTGACAAGAACTCTTGCGGAATATTCAACGGGGTATTTAAGCTGGGCGGGAATACCCATTGCTTCCTGCTCGGTGTCCCAGACAATGTCTTTGCGGTAGCTGTTGTACATCGGCCATCTGATAAGGTCAAGGTTCATTTCAGAAAGTGATTTTGCGGCATTTTCAATGTCACAGCTGTTGTCTGTGAGCGCACCGTAAACAACGTTGAAGAAGGGTGAACGCTCGGTTCTTTCGTATTCCCAGTGGTGGGTAAGACCCATTTTGAAAATTTCTTTCTGTGCCTCGTTGTCGGTATAAACAAGCAGGGGATAGATATTGATGAAGTCAAGCTGGTCGTCAATGTGCGCAACGTGACCGTCCTCGCATTTGTACTGCATGCAGTTCATTGCGTAGTGGTGCTTCTTGATGAGCATATCGAAAACCTGATTGTATTTCTCGTCACCCGTAACGTGATAAGTTGTTTTAAGGAACGAGAGAATTTCAAGCGAGTTTGTGCCTCTTTCGTAGTACCATCTGTCGTCGTTGTTGAGCAGGTCGGGCTCCCAGTTTGCCCAGGTTGTGGGCACACCGTCAACATCGGTCAGGTGGAAATTATTGTCAAGAATGTGGTCGGTGATTGCTTTTACAACCTCGGCAATTTTCTTCTTTTCTTTTTTGTCTGCAACAAGGTCATAGTAAATGCCGTATGCAAAATAGTGACCCGTCATTTCGTCGCTGGAGGTTTCGCCAAGCCACTCACAGTCAGGGTTATCCTTGCAGAAATGCCACTCTTCTCTGTTGCCCGTGGCAAAGTTTTCCTCGTGAGAATATCTTGTAGCTCTTGCGGTGAAGCCGGGTCTGCCGGTAACCTCGGTGAGCTTAATCATTGCCTCAACCGCTTTCTTTGCATTTGCCTTTGCCTTTTCGTCACCCGTTACCTTGTAGCGGAAGCACTGGCTTGCGCAGTAAACACCGGTGAAAAGACCGTCGTTGTCGGAGTTGGGAAGCCAGCCGGAATCCAGGTCGCCGTATTTGCGCAGAATTCTGTCAACCTGATAACCTTCGTTTCTGGTAAAATATTTTACGGCAAGCTCGTCATAGTGATTGGCTTTTTCTTCAAGTGTCATATATTTTGAAGTGATAAGGCTGATGCCTCTGGGTGTGACGGCGGCGATTGTGCCGTTTGCGGAAACGGCAATCTTTGTAACTGTCGGGTGCATAAGCCATGCACCGTATGAAAAATATGAAATCTTGCCCTCGACAAGGGTGACAATGCCCGTGTTTGTTGCAAAATATTTCTTGCCGTCGTCGGCAAAGAACATATCGTTGAATGAACCGTCGGGCACGGAATAGAAATCGTTGCCGTTGAACCAGTAGTTTCTGCCGTCATATATGTTAAGACCCTCATCCGAGCCGACCCAGAGGTGACCGAGAGCATCTGTTGCAAGGCAGTTGATTTTCTGGCTGAGAACGCCTGTTACGTCGGGTACAAGCTCTGCCCAGTGGCGGCGCTTACCCTTCATTGAAAGCAGACCTTCCTGCTTGCAGCCGATATAAACCGTTTCGGCGTATTTTGCTTTGTTGTCAAGGGCGGCAACACAAACGGTTTCTTCGGGCAAATCAACAATCTGTGTGAATTCACCGTTATTCATAAGGTAAAGGTCTTTTTCGGTGATGAGCCAGAGGGATTTGTCAAGTGCAACGGAAATATCAACAACAGGTGCATCAAAATCGGCAAGCTTCTTGATTTTGCCTTTTTTGATTTCGCCCAGTGAATTGCCGCAGGCGGCGAAAAGTCTGCCGCTTCTTGTGAAAACCTTTGAAACGTTTGCGGCGATTTTCTTGATTTTACCCTGCGAATATTCTGCAAGACCGTCTGGCTGAGTGATATAGAGTGTTTCACCGTCAAAGGCAACGGACGTTACGTTTTCAGCGTCAATGCCGTTGTCGGCGGTGATGAAAACCTTGTCAAACTGTCTGAACTGACCGAAATTGAGAGTTGATTTCTTCATAATAAATTCTCCTGTGTTTTTATAAAATCGGTTTATTATATCATAATTAAGTGCAATAATCAATCGCGGTAAAAGTGTTATTTGAAAAGCTGTTCAAATAACAGTGCAAAAAATCCGAAAACGCGCAATACGAAAATACTGTCTTCAACATAGGCGAGGTAGGCATAGCTGTCAACGTCGTCAATATTTACATCAAGGTTTTCGATTGAGCCGGTGCCGCCCGTTTCGCCGACGGAAAGCACGGTGTTTTCGGCCTCTGTTTTGAAGCCGATGCTGAAGCTTGTTATAATCGAGTTAAACTTGCCGTCTGCCCTGAAAGCGGTTTGTGTGCCGCCTGCATCGGTGTACCAGAAGCAAAAGCTGTTTTCAAAGGTGCAGACACCGTTGCCCGTTGTGCGGAAACCTATGGCAAACTGGTCGCTGTAGCAGTAATCAAACCAGTTGTTTGCCGCCTCAATGAGAAAACCGCAACTGTTTTCGTAGTCGGTGTAATCCGAATAATAAAGCGGATGAATATTTCTGAGCATATTACCTGCGGATTTGATGTGCACACCCGTGAAAACGTGACCGATGCGGATATTTGTCAGCGTGTTGTCAAAGCCTTCAAGGATAATGCCGACCGAATCCGTGCCGCCCGTGCCGATTATGTTGACACCGTAAATGTCAGCGTCGGAGGAGCCGCTGTTTGCACCGTACATAATGTGCAGACCGACAACTGTGTTTTTGATTGAAACATTGCGCACGGCGGTTTCTCTGCCGCTGTTGATTGAAATGCCGTTTGCAATGCCGCTGCCGTCAATGATTCCGCCCTCAAGCGAATAGTTGCTGCCGTTGACGGCGGTGTTGTTTGCAGGGTGCTTGCCGCCGAGCTGAACAATTGCCTGGCCTTTTTCAAAATTCGTGCCTGCTTTGATAACCGCAAAATCCGAAAGCTCAAGTGAAACGCTTTTTGTCGGCTCGGCAGGGGTGAGAATGGGTTTGTCAACAATGTATTCACCGTCGGGGAAATAAATTGTTCTGTTAGGGTTTGCGTCAATAACCGCCTGAATCTGTGCCGAAACGTCGGCACCGGTGTTTGCCGCAACAGTGTCGGTTATTACGATATAACCTCTGTCACTCTCGGCGGCTGCCCCAACGCCCGCGGTGCAGAAAAGAATTGCAAGCGTAACAAAAATGCAGACAATCTTTTTTAATTTTTTAATCAAAATTATCACCAACCTTTTTTGTGATGATTTATTGTAACATTCCCCATTGCTTTTATCAACCTTTTTTTCTTTACTTTGCGGCGCTTTTGCAGTTTATCAATTGTTACAATTACGGCGAAAAAATCTATTGATTTTGCTAATTGAATTAGCAGAAAATATTCAATATAATGTAAATGTATAAATTTAAAGGAGTGGTAAAAGTGACAAAACTTCTTTCTGAAATTATCAGCGTTGTGCTGATAATTCCCGCCCTGTTCGGCATTTACGGCAACGACACCAAGGATACCGAGGAAGCTTACCGCGCAAAAATTGAGCAGATAGGTTACGGGAATACGGTTGAAACAGCGGTTGCGCAGACAGAGCTTTATGACATGATTTGTGACCATTATAACTCACCTCTGCCCGAGGGAAAAACAGAAAAGAAAGCAATTATCATCGGCTACGACGGTTGCCGTGCGGATGCTCTCACCTTTGTTGAAAGCACTTTCAGCGGCATTAATAAAATGCTTGCCGACGGCGCTTCCTGCAAGCTGTCTTACTGCGGCGGCGTAAATTACCCTGCTGTCAACACTCAGGATACATCAACCGCCCCCGGCTGGTGCTCAATCCTTACGGGTGAATGGGCAGATAAAACGGGCATAACCGGCAACGGTATCACAAAATCGCTCGAATACAAAACCCTTATGACCACACTCACCGAAAACGGAACAATAGATTCGGCTTCGTTCATCACTTCGTGGGACGGCCATTTTGAAACAGATACATCCACTTACAAGCTTGAAAAAGCTTACTGCGAAGAAAAAGGTCTTGATGTTTCTTTCAATTACTGCGCTGAGGATATAGCCTCTGCCTATACGGTAATCAAAGATTTGAAGCAGGAAGACTGTTCCGATTTTATTTTTGCAATTTATGAAGGTCCCGACCACGCGGGTCACGCTTTCGGCTTCTCAACCAACAACCCGATTTACAGAGCCGGTTTCAGACTCAACGATGTTCTTGCTTACCGCACGATCAGAGCGATAGAGGGCAGAAAAACTTACGACAGCGAAGACTGGCTTATTATCATCACCGCTGATCACGGCGGTTTCGGCACAGGTCACGGCGGCCCGACAATTCAGGAAAGAATGACTTTTATCGTCAGCAACAAATGAATGATTCGTCCCGATAAAATTTAAGCTCAGCAGGAGGAAACAATAAATGAAAAACTTTGCAAAAAGATTTCTTAAGCCGATGCTTGCGTTAATGCTTGCGATTGCTCTTGTGTTCTCGGCATCTGTCAGCGGCTTTGCCGCAACTGCCATTTCAAAGCAGACTCACGAGAAATCAATTGAGCTTGCAAAGCGCATTGAGGGTGAGGGCATTGTTCTTCTGGAAAACGAAGATGATGTTCTTCCGCTCAAAGAGAAAAAGGTCAATGTTTTCGGTGCGGCATCCTGCGCACTTTCGCTTGCCGGCACCGCAGGCTCGGGCGCGGTTTACACCACGGGCGCCGTCGGATTTTACGACGCTCTGACTGAAGCGGGAATTGAATATAACCAAGACCTCTATAAGCTCTATGCAAAATACACCAATGCCGAGTCGGAGGGTCTTGTCAGTTATGTTATTGATGTTCTTGACCAGTTCCTTTTTGACGGACAGTCGGAAATGCCGATGAACCGCATCAGTGACGAGGTGATGAAAGCGGCTGTTGAATATTCAGACACTGCCGTTATCGTTATTGGCAGAGTCGGTACGGAAATGAAGGATATGAGCATTGAACAGCTCAATATAAACGACGATGAAAAAGCAATGATTGAAAGAGTCTGCTCTTATTTTTCAAATGTCATTGTTGTTTTCAATATTTCCAATATTATGGATATGTCATGGCTTGAGGATTACGATTCCATCAAAGCTTCAATGATTATGTGGCTTCCCGGTGAGGTCGGCACGGACAGCGTCGGCAAGGTGCTTTCGGGCGATATCAACCCCTCGGGCAGACTTGCGGATACGGTTGCCTACGACATTGAGGACCATCCTGCTACCGTTAATTTCGGCAACTTTATGTATAAAGGCGTTTTCGGTATTCCCAAATATTTTGTCAATTACAGCGAGGGCATTTATGTCGGTTACCGCTATTTTGAAACTTTTGCGCCCGAAAAGGTGCAGTATCCTTTCGGCTTCGGCTTGTCCTACACCGACTTTGAGTGGGATGTTACATCCTTTACCGCCAATGCCGAAAAAGTTACTATCGAGGTTGAGGTAACCAATGTCGGTGACCTTGCAGGCAAAGAGGTTGTTGAGGTTTATTTCACTGCACCTTATGTTGAGGGCGGCATTGAAAAAAGCGCAATTGAGCTTGCCGCTTACGGCAAAACAAAGCTTCTTGCACCTGATGAAAGTCAGACCCTTACAATTACTTTTGACACCGAAGATATGGCGTCTTATGATTCTGCAAGCGAAGAAGCGTGGGTGCTTGATGCCGGTGAATATAGAATTTACGTTTCACACGATGTAAGAAATGCCGAAAAAACCTTCACTTACAATGTGCCCGAAAAGGTTGTTTACAAAACCGATGACAATTCGGGCAACGAAATTAAAAATCTGTTTGAGTTTGCAGAGGGTGACCTGACTTATTTCTCACGCGCGGATGCCGAGGAAACTTTTCCCACCGCACCGACGAATTACAAAGCACCCTATGATGTCACACACAGCGACAAGCGACCTGCACCCACCAAAGAGGGCGAAAGACCCAAGACGGGTGTCTGCTACAAAGACGGACCGATTACACTCAGCGACGTTGCTGCCGACGAAAGCCTCTGGGACGCTTTCCTTGACCAGCTTACCGTTACGGAAATGATTGAACTGATTGCTGACTGCGGATATGAAACCACAAGCATTAAAAGACTCGGTGTTCCCGGAACATCCGATAACGACGGACCTTCCTGCGTTAAGGGCGAGGGCGGCCTTCTTTACAGAGATTCGGGTCTTGCGTTCCCGGTCGCAACAGCACTTGCCTGCACCTGGAATGATGAACTTGCCGAGGAATTCGGTCAGCAGATTGGCGAGGAAGCCAAGCAGATGGGTACACATAACTGGTACGCCCCCGGCTGTAACATTCACCGCAGTCCTCAGGGCGGCAGAAATAACGAGTATTATTCGGAAGACCCGTTGCTTTCGGGCAAAATAACCGCCGCCGTTGTCAGGGGCGCATATTCACAGGGACTTCTTGTCACCGTCAAGCACTTTGTCGCAAACGACCAGGAAACCAACAGACAGTCAAACGGTCTTTACACCTGGCTTAATGAGCAGTCAATGCGCGAAATTTATCTTGAACCGTTTGAAATTGCGGTCAAAGAAGGCGACGCATACGGAATTATGTCCGCTTACAACAGAATCGGCGCACAGTGGTGCGGCGGCAGCAGAGCGTTGCTTGTTGACCTTCTCAGAGAAGAGTGGGGCTTTGACGGCTTCGTTATTACGGATGCCAGCATTGACCTTACGGGTGAAGGCTATCTTGACCCGGCACTTGCCGTTTATGCACGTAACAGCGGTATTCTGACAATGCTTTATGTTATTACCGCGCCCGTAACGCGCCTTTCTCTCTGGTCAGCTTATCTTGCAGACCCGATAGGAATGGGAAAGGCAATGCGCCTGTGCGTTTACGATATCTGTAAAATGAAGATTAACTCAAACGCATTTACAGCTGAATAACCACATTAACATCAAAGCCGCAACCGTTTTTCGGTTGCGGCTTTTGTTATGCGGCCTTTTCTTTTTTTATGCAAAGTTTATATGTGACAAAGAAAAGTATGACGGCAACGGCATTTGTGAGTCTTTCAAATAATGCGCCGCCGTGCCAGTATTCAAGGAAGCCCTCAACGGTGAAAAGCTTTGAGTTAAAATACCAGAAAAGCTCTTCGGGATTTCCGATGAAGAAAATGGCAACCGCGCAGAAAATAACAAGAGGGGGCAGGACGGTTGCGGCAAAGCGTGTGGCGGACATATTGACAGGGGTGTCAAGACCGTTTGCGATAATGTTCTTTTTCGCAATCTTCAAACACGGAATAAAAACAATTATGCCGAGAACAACAGTCAGAATGATTTCAAAAATTTCTTCGTCGGCACCGAAAACCTCAAGTAATCTCATGCTGAAAGCTCTGACGGGCACAATGAAAAGCGTGATGAAAAGTGTGAAAACGCTGTTGAAAGCGAGTGATATTTTTTTGTTTTTAAAAAGAGGTGAATATTGGTAGTTTTCTTCACGGTCGGTGTATTTTTTCGGCAGAAGAACGAGTGTGAGCATAACACCCAGACCAATGAAAAATCCGGTGAAAAATTCCCAGATTGACCAGGCACAGCCTTGCAGGAAAGAGGGCATACCTACACCTGCAAAGAATCCGCGGTCATAGCCGAGAATAAGCGGAATATCCGCCGCGGTGATTGCAACTGCACAGATAAGGTTGATAACAACAGAAAAACGGGCGGTGAATTTATCCTTGAGAACAAATCTTACACTCGCTGAGCAGGCAAGTGCGCCGATTGCGCTTGCAATTACTTTGATGCTTGTGAAATAATTGCGGCAAAACGGAATTTTCTTTGCCCACGCGGCAGAGGCGAAGTTTTTTATGTAAGCGACATAAGGTGAAAATTCATAGCCACGGTCTGCAAGACCTGCCACGGCACCTTCAACCGCCTGAGGATTGATAACGGAAAGAATGTAGTGTGAAACGGTAAGGCAGGAAAGAAGCATTGCCGCATAATAAACACCGACAAAAACCACATAATCCTTAAATTCATATTTTCTTTTCGAGAAAAGTGAGCCGAGTACAACGGAGAAAAGCGGCATCCAGCCGAAACCGAGCATAAGCATAATCGCAAGACCGCTGTAAGGACTTATTTCAACAAGGCGGTAAGCTTCTTCGCCCGTGAAATTTGCACTGCTCAGCAGATATCCGCTCATTTGTGAATTGAGTGTGCCCCAACCGCCGACGGTGATTGCCGCGGCACTGGCGGTGACGGCTATCATTTCAAAATTCATTTTTTGGCGCTTGCCGAAAAGTGCAAAAATAAACAACGTAAGCGCTGCCGCAAAGCAGAGCATTCCCCACATTGCGCCGAAACCGTGGTTGCCTCTGACGCGCCACATAAAGCCTGAAAGCAAAGCACCGCAAATGACAGCAAAGATTTTCTGCACGGTGCTGAGATTTTGGCTTTTCCTCTTTTCCATATGCTTCCGCCTTTCAAAAGGTTTTTAACAATTATAAAACCGCGGCAACGGCAAGTCAACAGTATCTTATAATAAAATTGATGTTTTTTATTGAATAACTTTTTTTGCTGCTGTATAATTTACGGTGTAATTTTTCGCCTTTTGGGAGGATGTTCAGATGAATGCTTTTATTTCGCTTTTGCAGGCGCTTTTGTTTACGGTGTCGTCTTTTGCCGTGCCCGATTCAAAATTCAAATTCCGGGTTGACCGTGCCGCAATTGACCTTTCAGCAACGTCGGATGTTTCTTTTGCTCCGATTAAAGCGGCCGATATGTCGGTTAAAGAAAGCGAAAAAGAAAACTGCCGCAAGTGGTATGAAAGCAACGTTCTTTCAACCGAAAACCCTGCTTATAATTTCAGATACGGTTTAAAAACTTTTCGTCGCAACCTTGGTGAATGGGATTTCTCCGTCGGCAAAGAAAGTGAGACCGGCGCAGTTTACCGTGGCGGCAAAACAACATACATAACTCTCACCAACAGGAAAAACGGTCTTGCGGCAACCGTTGAAGCAACAATTTATGAAGAAAAAGCCACCTGCGAATGGTGCGTCAGTCTCAAAAATACCGCCGCTGAAAAATCAGCCGTTATCAAAGATTTTCACACAGCCGACTGCGTTGTGCCCACAGGTTTTTCCGAGGTTTATCTGAGCAAGGGCAGCGAGCCTGCCGCAGAGGATTTTGAGCTTCTCAGGTCAGATATCGGTTTTACTGCAATGCGGTTTACTGCAAACGGCGGAAGAACGGAATCCTTTATGCCTTATTTCAATATCGGCGGCAAAGAAAACGGTGTTGTTTTCGCTGTCGGCTGGTCGGGTCAGTGGTATGCTTCTTTGCGTCAGACCTTAAAAGGTGTTGAAATCAAGGCAAAACAAGAAAAGTTAAATGGATATCTTGAACCGGGCGAAGAAATCCGTTCACCTCTTGTTTCACTTTCATTCTATGACGGCAACAATGCCGTAAAGGGCTTCAATGCAATACGTAAGTGGACAATTGATTGCGTTTATCCCGATGGAACGGGTCTGCTCACAACGGCAGGTCTCGGCAACGAGCACTCCTCAATTACGGGTGCAATGATGGTTGAGAATATTAAAAACACCTCTTCCGAAATCACCGACCGCATCGATGCTTATTGGATTGATGCGGGGTGGTATGAGATTATCAACAATAACTGGATGGACAGTGTCGGTACTTGGAAGGCTGACCCCGTGCGCTACCCTGACGGACTTGCACCCATTGCCGAAGCCGCGGCTGAAAAAGGCGTCGGCCTGCTTGCGTGGTATGAGCCCGAGCGTTGCAGTAAGGGTACGGAGGTTTATAATGAGTGCAAAAAACACGAGCGTTGGATGGTTGAGGGCGACGAGGAAAGAAATATGGTAAACCTCGGCAATGAAGAAACGCTCGCTTACATAACGGGAAATATTCTTTCCTCACTCAGGGAATACAATGTGTCTGTTCTGAGAATTGACTGCATCCCCGCGCTTTATCCCTACTGGGAAAACGGCGACAAAATGTGGAGTGACGGCAGAAAAGGCTTTGTCGAAAACCATTATGTTACCAACTTCTACAAGTTCCTTGATACCGTTCTTGAAGAACTTCCCGGTCTTAAAATTGACAACTGCTGCTCGGGCGGAAAACGTCTTGATATTGAAATGTCAAGAAGAAGCATTCCCTTATGGCGAACAGACTATAACTGTGCTGACGGTGAGGGTAATGTAAAAGCCGATATTCTTGAAGCGACACAGTGCTTTACTTACGGTCTTTCCTGCTGGCTTCCTTACACTGGCGCAACCGCTTATGTTGACGGTGAATACGCTGACCGCACCAATATTATGCCCTGCGCACAGAAAAACGGTTACGAGGATGTAAGACAGTATATGGACGGTAATTATTATCCGCTGACCTACGGCGGTCTTGACCTTGCCGAATACCTTGCAATGCAGTTTGACAAAAACGGCACCGAGGGTACTGCTCTCATTTATAAGCGCGAAAACGTAACCGACAGCACTTACACACTAAAGCTCAACGGTCTTGACCCTTCAAAAATCTACGGGGTTTATGACTATGACAACCCTGCAAGGGTTTACACGGCAAACGGTGCGGAGCTTATGTCGGACGGAATTGATCTGACAATCGCGGAAACACCCAAGTGTGTGATTATGATGTATAAAGCAAAATAAGTAAGAAAAAAGCGGAAAAATCCGATTTGGATTTCTCCGCTTTTATTTTATTATGTGGAAATTTTTCTCGCTACATAAACGCCGCTTGCAGATGCGTGTGAAAGCGAGTGGGTGATACCGCTACCGTCACCGATTACATACAAGCCGTCATATTTGGTCTGAAGGTTTTCGTCAACCTCAACCTCCATATTGTAGAATTTGACCTCCACGCCGTAAAGCAGGGTGTCGTCGTTTGCCGTGCCGGGTGCAACCTTGTCAAGGGCATAAATCATTTCGATAATGCCGTCAAGAATGCGTTTGGGCAAAACAAGGCTCAGATCACCGGGTGTTGCGCTGAGTGTGGGGATGACAAAAGATTCGTCAATTCTTTTTTGAGTTGAGCGCTGTCCGCGGATTAAATCGCCGAAACGCTGTACAATAACACCGCCGCCGAGCATATTGCTGAGTCTTGCGATGGATTCACCGTAGCCGTTGGAATCTTTGAACGGGTCGGAAAAATGCTTTTCAACAAGCAGGGCAAAGTTTGTGTTGTCTGTCTGCTTTGCCGGGTCCTCATAGCTGTGACCGTTGACTGTTATAATTCCGTTCGTGTTTTCGTTGACAACCGCACCCTTGGGATTCATACAGAAGGTGCGCACCTTGTCGTTGTATTTGGGTGTGCGGTAAACAATCTTGCTTTCATAAAGCTCATCCGTCAGATGTGAGAAAATCTCAGCAGGTAATTCAACACGCACACCGATATCAACACGGTTTGATTTTGTGGGAATGTCAAGGTCGCGGCAAACGGATTCCATCCACTTGCTGCCGCTTCTGCCGACTGAAACAACGCAGTTTTTGCAGGTGTATTCTTCACCCTTGCTCTTGATTTTATAGCCGTCCTCGCAAGCGAAAATTGCCTCAACAGCGCTGTTAAAGAAGAATGTCACCCTGTCTTTGAGGTCGGCATAAATGCTTTCAAGCACAACATAGTTTATGTCTGTGCCGAGGTGACGCACGGAAGCGTCAAGCAGATGCAGGTCATTCTGCATACAGATTTTTTTGAATTTTGTGCCTGCGGTTGAATAAAGCTTTGTGCCCTTGCCGCCGTATATCATATTGATATCGTCGACATAGTGCATAAGCTCAAGTGCATTTGCTTTACCGATGTACTGATAAAGCGTGCCGCCGAAATCGTTTGTGATGTTGTATTTGCCGTCAGAAAAAGCACCGGCACCGCCGAAACCGCTCATTATTGAGCAGGTTTTGCAGCTTATGCAGGTTTTGATTTTGTTGCCGTCAATCGGACATTTGCGTTTGGCAAGCTCATGTCCGGCCTCAAAAACGGCGACTTTTAACTGCGGATTTATTTTGATAAGCTCGTATGCCGAAAAAATTCCGCCCGGACCTGCTCCGACAATTATTACATCGTAATTCATAACATTCTCCTGTGTAATTAATGATTTCAGTTTATCCAGAGTGAACGCAGTTTTCTTACAAGTTCATTTTCACTCAGGTGAGCGGCATCATCAATGAGTTTTATGCTCATTTCATCTGCTCTTGCTTTTATGTGTTTATAATTATGGTTGATGCTTTTCAGGTCAGACACAATAAGGATTTTCCTTGCGTGAATACCGCCGAAACGGTCGGCAACGGTTGAAAGCTTATAAAGCTCGTCTGAATTGACATCTCCGTTTTTGCAAGAGATAAAAACGGGAATAAAGCCTTTCATTGCCGCAACGTCAATTTCATTTGTTACGGCTGCGTTATCATTGTCGTCGTCAAAACCGTCCCAGTCGATTATAACACCCGTTTGCACGTCATTGTAAAGCGGATTACCGTTTTCGTCGGTGATTTCAGACATTTTCAGTGTGATATATAATTCAAGCACCTGACCGGCCTTTGAAAGACATTTTTTAATTTGATGATTTTTGTAAGTGAAAGAAATTTCACGTTCATCTGCAGTGAAATCGCAAATCAGATTTTTCTCACATAGCCTGTCAAGAATTGCAGTGTTAAGCCGTTTACTCGGAAAAGAGCGGAAGGCAAGTGACGGAGAGTCTGTTTCTTTGTCGCCGCTGAGCGCCGTGCAAAGCAGATTCCACTCTTTCGGGTTTTCTCTGCACACTTCCCACAGTGCGACAATGTCTTTTTTGAAATCCTGACTTAAATCCCAAGCGGTCGAAAAACCGTTTTCGCTGAGAAGCTTGCCGGTGTAGATTTTAATGTTTTCGTCAACAAGCAGCCGTGCCTCTTCGGGCGGAGTGAGTTTATTTTTGCCGTCGCTGTTGAGATAAGAGCTGTTTTTGATTGAGAAACGGTGAAGCTTGACTTTTTCGGGGGATTTTGCAGCAACAATTCCGACTGCAACAAGACACAGGTCGTCTCCGCCGGCAAGGTCAAACACACATTCGCTGTTGTTTTCGACGATGTAAGAAAGCGAAGAAACAATGCTCAATAAATTATTCTTTCTTATCGGCACGCACGAAAAATCAACATCAATATTCCTTGCTTTTGCAATTTCACGGTAAATATCAATGTTTTTGTTAATTTTCTTTTTGTTGTTGCCGACAAAAATAACCTTGTCGGGCTTTAACAGCAGGGTGCTGACAATGTTTTCGGCAAGTGTGTTGTCAAAAAATTCAATAACAGTCATTGTTAACCTTCTCTTTACTTTTATGTTACCTTAAAATTATACCAAGAAAATCGTTGTTTTGCAACAAAAGTATGAAAAAACCGCAACACTTTCGCGTTGCGGTCGTTTTACTGATTAGTTGAAATTATAGTTTGGTTTTACGATTTTGCCTGTTTTTGCCGACTCGACAATGGCAAGGCAAACTTCAACGGTTTTTGCACCCTCGCGTGCATTTGTCAGGACGGTCTTGTCGTTGAGAATTGCATCGGCGAAAACCTCAAACTCTTTAATTGCATTGTGGTTGTTAACCTCAATCTCAATCGTCTGCGGGTCTTGTGTGTGACCCTCTTCGTCGCAAACAAAAAGTGTCATTGTGGGGGATGTGTTGTCGCAGATGATTGTTCCCTTTGTGCCGTAAATGACTGTACGCATTGTGTAGTCACGCTTACAACCGGTGGAAACAAAGACCTTACCTGCAACATTATCGTCAAATTTCATAACTGCAATTGTTGCATCGTCATACTCAACCTGAGGCAGAAGCTTGTGTGTGCCGTAAGCGAACACTTCCTGCGGGTCGCCGACAAGCCAGCGGAGAAGGTCAACTGCGTGGCAACCGCCGCCGATAACGCCGTGACGTTTGGGGTCGGCACGCCAGCCCTTCAGAAAATGCATATAATCGTGTGCATATTCAGACTCGGCAAAATAAATTTCACCGATTGTACCCGATTCAATAAGTTCTTTTGCTTTTTCAAATGAGGGGGTGAAACGGCAAATCTGACCGACCATAAATTTACAGCCGGATTCGTCAGCAACCTTTACGATTTCTTCAATATCTTCTCTTGTCAGAGCAAGGGGCTTTTCGCAAAGCACGTGCTTGCCTGCACGAAGCAAATCTGAAACAACTTTTTTGTGGTCCTGGTCAGGAATGGCAACGGAAACAACGTTTATGTCTTTGTTGTTGACGATATCCATATAATCGGTGACCCACTTTTCCTCGGGAATGCCGTATTTTTCGCCTGCCGCACGCAGTGTTTCGGGATTGCAGTCGCAGATTGCGGCAATTTCCGCATCCTCGTGATTCATTGCGCCCTCAAGGTGAGCCATACCGAACATCATGCCGATGTTTGCAACAATCAGTTTCTTTTCCATAGATAATCTCCTTTAAAAAACTCGATGTATTTATATTACTATAAAATGTAAGCACAATCAACAACAAACATATAAAAATTTTAATTTTGTTTGATTTATAAAATTAGACGTGGTATAATTTTTTATAATTAATAAATCAGGAGGTTTGTTTATGGCAAAAACCATTTATGCGGGAAAAACCGCACAGCGTGTCAGAAAATTCTTTGGCAAGGAAAGCGGACTTGCCTGCACAGATATTTCCGATATGTGCCTTAATGACGGCGTTCTTTACACCGCAACGGCTGACGGAATTTTCGTTTGTGAGGATGAGAAATTCAAAAAGATTGCCGACGGAGCTTTCAAAGAGCTTTTTAGAACCCTTGACGGCTCGGTTTATGCTTCAAGCAACAAAACTCTTTATACAATAACAAAAAAATGTGTTGCCCCTTTTGCAGAGTTTGAAGGCGAAATCAAGGGAATGGCTCAGGACGGCAACTCCACAGTATGGCTTACCACATCGGATTTTCTTTACAGACTTGACGGCAAAAAATTCACACAGTATGCCGATATTGAGCGCGGTTGCGTTGATAAAATCACCGCTTTCGGCGACCAGCGCATTTTCTGCTCAACCTACAACAGCCTTATGGGTCTTTGGGGTGTGCGTCCCAGATGGGGAAGCATTCTGCCTGAAACCTCCGATATGCCCGATTCAAAAGTAACCGTGCTCAAAGCTGACGGTTGCGGATATCTCTGGGTCGGCACGGAGCAGGGTGTTTACATTTATGACTGTTATTCATCCTGGGTTTCTCGCGAATATATTGATGCTCTGCCGCAGGAGTCGATAACTTCGATTGATTTTTACGGCAACAAAACATACATCGGCACAACTATCGGTCTTTATGTGCTTGACGGTGCTCAGAAAAGCTTTATCGGCGCAATGCGTTGGTTGCCCTGCCGCCACGTAACCTGCTGTGTCGCAAGTGAAGACGGCGCAGACCTCTGGGTCGGCACAAAAGACGGCGTTGCGAGAATTCAGACAAAAATGATGACACTCGAGGAAAAGGCTCTCCATTTCTCCGAGGTTGCACAGAAATATCACACCCGTGAGGGTTATCACACACCGCGAATCCTCACCGAATACGGCAACAAAGAGTCGGGCGCTCCCTGCATTACGGATAATGACGGACTTCGCACCGCATCTTATGTTATGGCAGAGGCTTGCCGCTATGCCGTGACAAAAGACGAGCAGGCGCTTGAATATGCACGCACGGGTATGCGTGCGGTGCTTAAGCTCAACAAAATAACGGGTATTTCAGGCTTCCCGGCAAGAGCTTACCGCCGTCCGGGTGAACGCGGATACGGTGACGGCGACCCCGAATGTTTCCCCGCAACCGACGAAATCGGACCAATTGAATGGCGCGGCGAAACCTCCAGCGACGAAACCTCGGGCCACTTCTTCGGCTTGGCTTATTACTATGACCTTTGCGCGAATGACGAAGAAAAGAAAGAAATTTCCGACGCTCTGTGTGCAATGACAGACCATATTCTTGAACATAATTACACTCTTTGCTCCGTTGACGGCAAGCCCACCACTTGGGGCAGGTGGACACCGGAATGGCTTAACCGCTATGATATGTGGCGATGGGAGAGGGGGGTAAATTCCCTTGAAATGCTCTGTATGCTCAAGGTTTGCTATCATATGTCAGGTGATGAAAAATATCAGACGGAATATATGCGTCTTATCACCGAGGAGCATTTTGCTCTCAATTGCGCAAAACATAAAATGGAAGATGCACACACAAATCACATCGATGACCATCTCGGCTTCATTCTTGCCGCAACGATTCTGCGCTATGAAAATGACCCCAGAATCCGTACTTATTTGCTTTTCGGCCTGCGACACCACTGGAAATATGAAGCAATTGAGCGTTGCCCGTTTTACAATATTGTTTACGGTGCATTCACGGGCGATTGCTGTAACCTTGATGTTGCCGTGGATTCACTCGAAAAGCTTCCCCTTGATTTCACCGATTATCCCACACTCAACGAGGACAGAAAAGACTTGGTTTATGATGTGGGTCAGGAATTTTACGAAGGACCGAATTACCCCAAGCAGCTCAAAGAGCCGCTTCCTTATGATGAAAAACCAATCACAAACTTTGACGATAACCCCTTCTGGATTAACGAGGGCAACGGAATGCGTATGTGCCTGCCCACCGTTTATCTTGTGCCGTACTGGCTTGGCAGGCTTTACGGTTTGCTCGGCGACTGATACACTTTCTTAAACCGTTTATGATAGGAGAACAAAATGTCATCCAAAAATTTCAAAAGAACTAAATATGCGTGCTTTTTCACTTATGTTGCAATGGCTTCGGCATTCAGTCTGCCGCCGATGCTGTTTGTCACTTTCCGTGATATGTACGGCATTTCTTACACCTTGCTCGGTACTCTTGTGCTGGTCAATTTCTGCACACAACTCGGCATTGACCTGATTTTCAGCTTTTTCACAAAGTATTTCAACATTCATTTAACCCTTAAGATTATGCCACTGCTTACAACCGCGGGTCTGACGGTTTATGCGCTTGTGCCGTTTTTCTTTCCGCAGATTGCTTATCTCGGTTTGCTGACGGGTACGGTGCTGTTTTCCGTTGCGGCAGGTTTGAGTGAGGTTTTGCTCAGCCCGCTTGTTGCCGCAATACCCTCCGACCGCCCCGAAAAAGATATGAGTCTGCTTCACTCGCTTTATGCGTGGGGTGTTGTCACAGTTGTTCTTGTCAGCACGCTTTTCTTCACCGTTTTCGGCAGAGAAAACTGGATGTATCTGACACTTTTCTGGGCAACTCTGCCGCTCGTTTCCTGCTTTATGTTCTGTACATCTCCCTTGCCCGAAATGAATGTTTCAAACGAGGGCGGTACAGACGGCACGAAAAAAAGAGGAATGGGTCTTATGCTGTGCGTGCTTTGCATTTTCCTCGGCAGTGCCGCCGAAAACTCAATGACAAACTGGATTTCGGGTTATATGGAAAACGCTTTGAATGTGCCTAAGGCACTGGGTGATGTTCTCGGAATGGCGGTATTTGCAATATTGCTGGGTCTGGGAAGAACCCTGCACGCGCGCTACGGCGGAAACATTTCAACAATTCTGCTTTGCAGTATGGTCGGCGCAAGTGCTTGCTACCTTATTGCAGGTCTTTCGCCAAACGTTATTCTTTCATTTATTGCCTGTATTCTGATGGGATTTTTCACATCAATGCTCTGGCCGGGTGCTCTTATTCTTATGGAAGAAAAAATCCCTGCGGCGGGTGTTGCCGCTTATGCGTTGATGGCGGCAGGCGGTGACTTCGGTGCTTCTGTTGCACCGCAGTTGCTGGGCGTTGTTGTTGACAAGGTTTCTGAAAGTGCTTTCGCCGCGAATTTAAGTGCAACAGCTTCAATGAGTGTTGAGCAAATCGGTATGAAAGCGGGTATGCTCATGGCATCGGTTTTCCCCATTCTCGGTATTTTCGTGCTCATTTACATCAAAAACTATTTCAAGAAAAAAGCGAAATAAAAGAAAGGCTGTTTCGGCACCACCGAAACAGCCTTTCTTTTATATCATATTTTTAAGTGTTTGCTCAATTTTAATTTTTCTTGCCTCGGCACTCTGCCTGTCGTTACCCTTTACCGAGAAATACATTTTCAGTTTCGGCTCTGTGCCGGAGGGTCTGACCGCCGCCCATGACCCGTCGGAAAAATCGAAACGCAGAACATTTTCTTTGGGCAGGTCGTCAATGCCTTTTGAATAATCAAACATAACCTTAAGGTCATCAAAAAGGCTGTCTGCATTGCTTCTGAGCGTTTCCATTGCGGCTCTGATTTTTTCGGCGCCCTCTTTGCCCTTTAAAACAATTGTTTCAAGACTGTCGTAGTAATAACCGTATTCCTCATAAATGCCGTTTAACGCATCAATCAGAGTTTTACCGTTGTTTTTGTAATATGCAGCCATTTCTGCAATCAGCATAGATGCCGAAACAGCATCTTTATCCCTTGCGTGCGTGCCTGCAAGGTAGCCGTAGCTCTCTTCATAACCGAAAACAAAACTGTATTCGCCGCTTTCTTCCCAACGGCAGATTTTTTCGCCGATATACTTAAAGCCCGTCAGCGTCTGGATTGCCGTTGCACCGTGTCTTTCGGCAATTGCCGCACCAAGACCGCTTGTAACGATTGTTTTTACAACTGCGGCATTTTCGGGAAGATTTCTGAATTTCAGCACAAAGTCAACAAGCAGAGCGCCCGTCTGGTTGCCCGTGAGCAGTGTGTATTCGCCGTTGTGGCGTACACCCACACCCACTCTGTCGCAGTCAGGGTCTGTGCCGATAACAATGTCGGCATTTTCGGTTTCGGCTTGCTTTAATGCAAGGGTGAGCGCATCCTTTTCTTCCGGGTTGGGTGAACGAACTGTGGAAAAATTACCGTCGGGCAGCTCCTGTTCTTTGACAATTGAAAGGTTTTTGCCCTCAAGAATTCTTCGCACGGGAATATTGCCCGTGCCGTGAAGCGCGGTGTAAACGATTTTAAGGTCGGATTCTTTATTGTAAAGGCTCTGCTTTCTGACCTCGGCAAGAAAAGCTTCAAGTGTTTCTTTGCCGATATAAACCAGCCTGCCGTCTTTTGCACTTTCGTCAAGGTCGGCAAATGCTATGTTTTTCAAATCCTCAACGGCATTTACATAAGAAATAACTTTGTTGGCATATTCGGGAACAAGCTGACAGCCTTTGCTGTCATAAACCTTGTAGCCGTTGTATTCCTTTGGATTGTGGCTTGCGGTGATAACAACGCCTGCCGTGCAGTTGTGATATCTTACGGCAAAGGAAAGAACAGGGGTGGGCATAAGTGTATCAAAAAGAAAAACTTTGATACCTGCCGCACAAAGAACGCTTGCCGCTGCTTTTGCAAATTCCTCCGAGTTATTGCGTGAATCGTAAGCGATTGCAACCGATTTTTCACCCTCAAAGCAGGTGCTGAGATAATCGGCAAGACCTTTTGTTGCCTTCGCAACGGTGTATCTGTTCATTCTGTTTGCTCCTGCGCCCATAACGCCGCGCAGACCGCCCGTGCCGAATTCAAGGTCTTTGTAAAATCTGTCCTCAATTTCGGCCTTGTCTGTTATTGCAAGAAGCTCATTTTTTGTCTGTTCATCAAAAGTGAGCCAATATTCGTAGCTGTTCATTTAATCACCTTAATTCAATTTGATTCCGAGAGTAATAATCTCAAACGGCGAGTATTCAACTGTGTCGGTTTCGCCGATTTCATCCTCAAGCATATTGAGAACACACCATTTTTCGGGCAGCTTTATTTTGCCTCTGGCACCGTTTTGCTCACTCAGGCGCACGACAATATATTTGCCGTTTTCCGAAAGTTTTACTGCCTGCAGCCATAGCGGATAAAAATCGGGCAGGTCGCAGGTAACATCTGCTTTGACAAGGGGAATGTTGTATTCAAAGGCAAGCTCGTTGATACCTGAAGAAACGGTGTCACCGCCGTGGGGATAAATCATGTAGCAGAAGCTGTGTTTGCCCATGTCGGATGTGGGGTCGGGGCGGATTGTCGAACGCAACAGAGAAAGTCCCATTGTTGAGTTTTCGGCAGAAATGCCGTATTTACCCTCGTTAATCAGAGCAACACCGCCGCCCTGCTCGCACATATCGCACCACTTGTGGTGGCACACCTCAAAGCGCGCCTGCTGCCAGCTCGTGTTGCGGTGGGTTTCACGGCGGATGATTCCTGCCGAGGTGTCGCACAGAATTTCGCGGGTGAGCAAATTTAAATCAAACTCCGCTTTGACAAGTTTATGCTTTTCGTGCCAGTCAACATTGTTTTCAACCTCAATTGCCCGTGACTGTCTGAAAAGGCGAACCGTCATCTGCCACGTGCTTTTTTCGGTGGTGAGAGTCGCGGAAAACTCGGCACAACCGCCGTTTGCTTTTGTAATTTCAAGCGGTTTTTCAACCGTTAAATCGCAGGGTCTGTCTTTGTAATTGGGCAGAATGTCCCACGCGTCATAGTTGCCGGGTGTGTCGTGGTACATCATCAGCTTGTTGAAATTGCCCTTGACCCACTCTCTGCCGAGCTCATTGTCGGCAAGTGAAAGAATACTGCCGTCAGGCGCAAAGGTTACGGTGTAAAACGGTGTTTTTACGGTGTTGCCGTCAACGGTAATCCAATCGGCATTGCCGCTGATGCGCTCAACCTGACCGCAGGAGAGGGGAGGAATATCTGTTTTTGCAAAGTAGCCCTTTTTGCCCTTGCGCACCGTGTCACCGCTTTTGTCGGCAATGAAGGTGAGTGCCTTTCGGTTGAAATTAAGGGTGTTAAAATAGCAGTCACCCGTGCCGATGATTTCACAAAGGTCTTTTTCCATTTGCTCAAAGTCAGCAATTGCGTCACGGTAAACGGGAGTTATGTGACTGCCGGGCAGAATGTCGTGAAACTGATTTATCATCAGCTTTTTATAAATTTCTCTGATTTTCCCGGCGGGATATTCCTCGCCGTTTTTCATTTTCAGAACACTTAAAAGCTCAGCATCACGCAGCATAAATTCAAGCTTTCTGTTAAGGCGTTTGAGTACCGATTTTGTTGTGAATGTGCCGCGGTGCATTTCCAGATAAAGCTCGTTATCCCACACGGCAAGGTTTTCGTTGCCGTCAAAGTTTTTCCTTAAAAACTCCGCGCCCGTGGTGTGCTCTGTTTCGGGCATAACGGAAAGCTTGTCAAAACGGTGCATCAGTTCAATCATTTCCTCGGTAACGCCGCTGCCGCCGTCGCCGTAGCCGAACATCTGCAGGGTCTGACCGCCGATGTCTTTATCCTGATAAGCGTCCCAGTTGCTCTGAATCTGACTTGGCATATTCCACGCAATAAAGTGTGTGGGCGGCACGCACGCATAAACCTCGCTGCCGTCAATTCCGCGCCAGATGAAATTATTGTGGGGAAAGCGGTTGGTGTCGTTCCAGGTGGACATTTTGTTTGAAACGAAATAGTTGACACCGCTCTTTTTAAGAATCTGCGGCAGAATCCAGCTGTTGCCGAAAACGTCGGGCAGCCAGCAGTTATCAACGCTTATGCCGAATTTTTCCCTGAAATAATTCTGACCGTAAAGACATTGACGGATAAGACTTTCGCACGACGGAATGTTACAGTCCGGCTCAACATACATTGCACCGACCGGCTCAAATCTGCCCTCGGCAATTCGTTTTTTCAGTTCTTCAAAAATTTCGGGATAGTATTTTTCCACCGTTTCGTATGTATATGCCTGAGTGTGGGCATATTTAAAATCGTCATATTTATCCATAAGACGCAATTGAATGAGCACCGTGCGCAGATTTTTCTGCACGGCGTGAATTCTGCGCCAGTAATATGCAATGTCAAGGTGTGAATGTGCCACAAGCGCAACGTTGCCGCTTCCTTTGTAGGTTTTATCGGAAAAAATGTATTTGTCAATGTATTCTGCCGCCGCTTTGATGTCGGCATCGCACACATCGTCAAAATCAATGAGGTTGAGCGCCTTGTCAAGCTCGCGGATAACAAAAGCGGAAAAATCCTCGTTGAAAACACCGCTGAGTGAGGCATCGAGCAGTAATTCAATGTCATAAACCAGCGACTGCACCGTTTCGTTTACAATGCAAATATAACCGCCCTCAAAAATCTGACGGCAGCCGCGTACGCTCAGACTTTCGGGGTTTCGTTCATCATCGGGCTTTGAACGGTTATAGCCGACAATTTCAAAGTGCAGCTTTCTGCCCGTGACGTAGTCGGAAAGATTCATTCTTTCTCTGTTGGGGTCAATACCGCCGACAAATCTGCCGTTGACTTTGACAATCATTTCGGCGGCGGTTTTAAGCACAAAGCAGAATTTTTTGCCTTCAAGATGAGCGGGTAATTCATAGTCGGCCTCAATGAAAGCCGTACCGTCGGGTGTAAAATACAAATCACCTTTTTTAAGCGGCACGGGCTTTTCGTTATAAAACTCAAACTGCATTTCGGCAACCTGACGTGCCTCGCGGATTTTAAAAGTTGTGATTTCGTGTTTTTCTCTGTAAATATGCCTTTTCAACCAACCGAAGCGCAGGTTAATCCATTCCTCGGGTCGCAGGCTTCTTCTTTCAACCTTAATATGTGCCATCAGTCACACCTCACACATCCTGAAAATAGGGCTTTTTGCGTATGCCGATAACTGTTACCTTTTCGTTAAGGTCGGCTTCAATGCGCTGTTCAATCCATTTAAGACAGCGGTCAAGAATAAGACATTTTGAGCATTCACCCTGCAAAAGCACGGTAACTTTGTCACCCTCTTGTCTGACAAAGGTGATTTCGCCGCCGTCACCCTGAAGTCGGGGTCGGATATAGCTGTTGATATATTCTTCCACACTGAAACCTCCCGCAAAATATTCCATTTTAAGTATAACATCAACATCTGTCTGCCGCAATAAAAAACGGCAAAAAAATGCATTGAATTTTGCTGTGCCGAATATTTTTCAAACGGTGTTGTTGAATTGTTAATAAAATTTTGATATATTGAAAATAAAGGAAATTTATTTTGTACACACGGACGGTGAAAAAATGAATATTCTTGTAATTTTTACGGGTGGCACAATCGGCTCGTCATACAAAGACGGCTGGATTTCTCCCGATGATGCCAATCGCTTCAGGTTGATTGAAGGCTATGAAAAAAGTAAGGGTAAATCCGTTGGTTTTACGGCGGTTTCACCCTATACCGTGCTCAGCGAAAACCTCGGTGCAGCTGAGATGAATATGCTTATTGACTGCCTTTGTGAAAATATCGGCAAGGGCTTTGACGGAATAATTGTTGCCCACGGCACGGATTCCTTGCTTTACTCGGCTGCTGCTGCGGCGTTTTGCCTTGGTGAAACCGAAACTCCCGTTTTGTTTGTTTCAAGCAACAAGCCGCTTGAAAGCGACGGCGCAAACGGTGCTCTCAATTTTGAGGCGGCGGTTGAATTCATCAAAAACAAGGCGGGCAGGGGAGTTTACATCAGCTATTCCAACGACGGCAAGACCGCTGTTTTTCACCGCTCGCTTAAAGCTTTGCGACATCCCGAGTGCTCTGATGAGGTTTTCAGCCTTAATAATGATTTTTATGCGATTTATGACGGCGGCAAGGTCGAAAAGAATGTCGCCTTCAAATCTGTTTCGGCAGGCAAAGCCTTGGGTAAGGTCGATTTCACCGCTTCGCCCTGTGTTGATGTTATAACCGTTTCGCCCGTCGAAAGCTATAACCGTGACCTTTCGGCAACGAAAGCGGTCGTGCTTTTGCCTTACCATTCCGGCACTCTCAATACGGCAAGCGAAAGCTTTGCGGCTTTTTGCAAAAAAGCAAAAACGGCAGATGTGCCCGTCTTTGTGCCCTGCGTTGACCCTGCCTCGGTTTATGAAAGCAGAAAAGCTTTTGTTCAGCTTGGAATAACCGTTTTACCTTATTCTTCGTCGGTTGCAGTCATCACAAAAATCTGGGTTGCGGCAAGCCTTGGTGAAAGCATTGCGGATTTTGTGCTTTCACCGCTTGCGGATGAATATTGACTGTTTACGGAAAATGAGTTAAAATATTAATGCGGCAAAGGAGAGGTTGTTATGAAGAAATTTGTATCGCTTTTATTTGCTTTTATTTTTATTTTCACGCTGTGCGCTTGCGGTGCAAAAGATGACGGAAAAACAACAACGGCACAGTCTGACACCACCCAAACCACCGCAACCGAAAAAACAACTGCAATTGATACAACAACGGCACCGCTTGACACAACAAAAATCACTGCCACCGAAAAAACAACAAAAAGTCAGGCAGAGATTGACAAAATCATTGACGGCATAAGAAAGGCTGCTGTTTTATCATCCGTTCTTGATAAATACGGCTCATGTGCGGTTGTAACGGGATTTTTTGATGGTTTTTTCAATTATCGTTACTTCAGAAAAAACGGCAAAATTGCGTATGTAGTTGAAGGCGTTTTTAACGGGGAACCATTTTATGATGGTTATTACGACGGTTTATATTACAGTTGTAAATACAACTATCAAGATCATAGAATGACGGTGTTGTTTGATCTTGATGAAATGTGCTTGGATATTGATTATTCAATACTCGAAGATTTTTACACAACCGAAACGGAAAGAATCTTTGACCCCGATGCTTTTTCGTGTTTTAATTTGATTAATGAAACCAAGTACAGTTACTTTTTCAGTACCGATGAAGAGGTTACAGATATCTATTCTTGGGCCTCCGGAATTTATGAGATTGATAAGAAAACGATGCTGCCTGTTCGAGAAAGATTTGATGACCATGATCATTTTTACGAGTTTGAGTATGGTTTTGATGTTGAGGAACTGAATGAACAGATTGATGCGTGGCAGGGTAAGCTTCGCAAGGTTACCGTTGTGAAAGAATATGTTAAATACGGTGAGCTTGTAACAGAAGAAGTGACAGTTGAAATTCCCGCTACGTGGGAACTGGATCTTCGTTATTATCACCATCCGTTTTACATAAATTATATGGATGCCGCCCACACGGTTGAATATTCTTACCCCGGCGACGGTGTTGATTATACGGTTTATGCCAGTCAGATTTATGACGGCTTAATTGATTAATAATTGATTTTCTGAAAGGAGAAATTTATTATGGGACTTATTAAAGCAGGAATCGGCGCACTCGGCGGAGTATTGGCTGACCAGTGGAAGGAGTTTTTCTACTGCGAATCACTCGAAAATGACGTGCTGATGGTCAAAGGCTCAAAGCGAGTCAGCGGCAGAAGCTCCAACACAAAAGGCAGTGACAACGTTATCTCCAACGGCTCGGGTATTGCCGTTGCCGACGGTCAGTGCATGATTATTGTTGAGCAGGGCAAGATTGTTGAGGTTTGTGCAGAGCCCGGTGAATTCACCTATGATTCATCAACAGAGCCTTCAATCTTCTCAGGCAAGCTCGGCGATACAATCAAGGAAACCTTCAAAACCGTCGGCAAGAGATTTACATACGGCGGAGACACAGGCAAAGACCAGAGAGTTTATTATTTCAACACAAAAGAAATTCTTGACAACAAGTTCGGCACACCCAACCCCTTTATGTTTGAGGTTCCCAACAAAAGACTTGGTCTGTACCGTTCAGTTCAGGTAAGATGCAACGGTATATATTCCTACAAAATCACAGACCCTCTTCTTTTCTACACAAAGATTGCAGGCAATGTTGACGACGAGTACAGGCGAGAAGAAATTGATATGCAGCTCAAGACGGAGTTTATCTGTGCTCTTCAGCCTGCATTTGCAATGCTCACAGAGCTTGAACTTCGCCCCGCACAGATTCCCGCACACACAACAGAGCTTAAGGATGCGCTCAACAAGGCACTTGCAGTTGAATGGACACAGCGTAGAGGTATTTCTGTTGAATCAATTGCGCTTAACCCGATTACGCTCACTCCCGAAGATATGCAGAAAATCAATCAGATGGAAGATGCCGCAACAATGGGCTCAAATCCGTTTATGATGGCAGGCAGAATGACAGATGCTCAGGCAAATGCAATGGAAGCAGCAGCCAACAATCCCAATGGAGCAATGATGGGCTTTATGGGAATGAATATGGCAATGGGTGCAAACGGCGGCTTCAATGCAGCTCAGATGTATCAGGCAGGTGTTGCGCAGCAACAGCAGGCACAACAGCAGACAGCTCCTGCTACACCCGCACAGGCAGCTCCCGCAGCACCCGCTAACGGCTGGAAATGTGCTTGTGGTGCAACGGTAAGCGGTAACTTCTGCACGGAATGCGGAGCAAACAAGCCTGCTGAAGAAGGCTGGACCTGTTCCTGCAGCGCAGTAAACAAAGGTAAATTCTGCCCCAACTGCGGTGCGAAGAAACCCGAGGGCGCACCTCTTTATCAGTGCGACAAATGCGGCTGGAAACCCGAAGACCCCCACAATCCTCCCAAGTTCTGCCCCGAATGCGGTGACAGATTTGACGAAAACGACGCGAAATAATCGACAAAAAATCAAGCCCTTCTCCAAAGCGGAGAAGGGCTTTTGCTTGCCGTTTTTATTTTTTAGCCGACTGTTTTCTGACATACCAGGCAATTGCTTTGTCAATAAGGCTTTTTTTGCCTTCGGCACCGCCTCCGTCACCGGGGGTGAGTGCCTCGGAATCCGAAAGGTCAAGCTCTTCGGCATTGAGCTTATATGAGTTTGCAAACATATCAAGCACCTGCTTGCGCACCATACCGCGAAGCGGAATGTGTGAAACCATACCATAGGTTGCGGCCTGACCGCTGTCGGCAAGCTCGGGGTGAGCTTTAGCGTATTCAACACACTCTTTTAGGTCGGCAATGTACTGGTCAACAACCTTGTCGTGCGGTGCGGTAACCATTGCGTGCAGTGCATCGGGGCGCTGAAGTCGGTCAATGTGCCAGCCTTTTTCTTCCATCAGGTCACCGACAGAGAAAATGTTGATTTCGGGCACTGTGGAGCGGTATGCGATAAGACTTGCGAGCGGGTTGCCGATAATTTCAAGTCCGTCAATTGCGGCAATTTTGCTCTTAAGGCTTTCGGAAACCTCAATTGTGCGCTTGGCAAGGGCGGTGTAGCCCTCAATGCCGTTTGCCTGAATTGCGGCCCATGCGGCGGCATAAGCACCGCCGGGACGTGTGCCGAGGAAAGCAGGGGAAGCGAAGACTCCGCCCGGCCAGTCCTGATTGACAAAGACCTGATGCTTGAAATAATCAATGCTTCTGTAGAGAATACAGGAAGCACCCTTTGCGGCAAAGCCGTATTTGTGAATATCGGCTGAGATTGATGTGACACCCTCAACTCTGAAATCCCACAGAGGAAGTTCTTTGCCCGCCTTTTCCATAAACGGCAGAATGTAACCGCCGACGCAGGCATCAACGTGCATTGGAATTTTGTGAGCTTTTGCAAGTGCGGCAAGCTCTTCGATTGGGTCAATGATGCCGTGAGGGTATTCAGGTGCGGCGCCAAGAATCATAACTGTGTTTTTGTTAATCATCTTTTTGACCGCATTTACATCAACACGCCAGTCATCCGCAAGGGGAGCGCGGCGGATTTTGACATTGAAATATTCGGCGCCCTTGTCCCACGCAACGTGTGCGGTTTCGGGAATAATCATTTCGGGCTTTTTAATGCCTCTTGCGCGGCCGTGGTCGCGGTAGGTTTTGACGGCAAGCATGCAGCTTTCGGTGCCGCAGGATGTCATAACACCGCAGGCATTGTCATCAACGTGAAGAAGCTCCGCCGTGAAGCGCAGAACCTCTTTTTCAAGGCGCTTAAGGCTTTTGAAAGCGGTGGGATTAAGTCCGTTTGCTGAAAAATATTTTGCATAAGCATCCTGAAGGAATTTTGTGTATTCCTCACTCAGGTAATAAACAAGGCTCCATGTTTTTGCGTTTTTGTAGTCGGGGTCGTTTTTGCCGAAAGAGTCAAGCTCGGCAAGAATTTCTTCAAAAGGTCTGCCTTTTTCGGGTGCTGTTGAACTCATACAGATACTCTCCTTTTATATCATTTCAAACAGATAGTTGATTGCAATTCCGAGATAGTTGCCGATTGCGTAGCCGACAACACCCGTTGCCAGACCGCTGATAAGAATTTCTTTGTTCTTGAGAGAAGCGGCAACTGCGGGAACAAAGGGCGGCGAACACACGGCGGAAACGGATGTGATGATGTATGTATCCGTGTCGATTTTTGCGATTTTGCAAAGAATTGCGTGCAGTGCAAGGCTCAGGGCAATCGAAACAAGGACATAAGCAAAAATCACGTAATTGAAATTGAGCAGTGCCTTGAAATCGGCGCTTGCGGCAACCGAGAAGCAGAAAACAAAAATAATGTACATACCGAGCTGGAATGTGTGCTTGATGTTTCTTACCTTTTCAATGAATGAAAGAGCAATTGACAGCGAGGTTATCGAAAGCATCATAACCGTCATGCCGAGACCTGCGTCAAATTTTGAAACAAGAAGGTTGAGCGCATAGGAAATGCCGAAAATAACGGCGGAAAGCAGCAACGCAACCGCAAGCCCCTTGAAATTTTTAGGGTTGATGAGTGCTTTGTATGATGCGGCTGATTCGTCGACATTGTCGCTGACGTTTTCTCCGTCGCCGCCCGCGGATTTGTAAGGCTTAAGTTTAAAAACTTTTTGGAAAAATTTCTGTCCGACTGTTGAAAGAAAGAAAATGTAAATGATCGAAATAACCGCATCGTATGTGTTGAAAGCAATGTAGTCGTTTTCGTTCATACCGATTGCAAGCTTGATGGATGCAAGGTTTACAGTGCCGCCGGTGTAAACACTGACCGCCGCTGCTGCGTATTTTGCGCTGTCGGGCGACTTGTCGGCAAGCACAAGGTGAATTCCGGCCGCAACAACAATAATTGCAATGCAGGCAAGCAACATACAGAACATACCTTTTTTGGCAATTTTCAGCCACTTGCGAAGGTCAAGCGAGAAAAGAACAAGCGGCAAAGCAAGGCAGATTGTTATGCTTTGCAAAAGGCTCAGCGTGCTGTCGCCGCCGTTTTGTGCAACTGTAAAGCTTTCAGGCAAAATTCCGACGTTGCCGACAATCATTCCGAGTATGTAACACAAAAGAACAATGCCGATTTTTTCAACCGCTTTAATTTTTGCACTTGCAAAAACAATCAGTGCAGGAAAAGCAACGAACAGAATACAAAGCAAAATGTTCATATTCTTCCTCCAAAATCCGTTAATACGTAATAAATGATATTTTAATGCATAAAAGGCAAAAAATCAACAAAAAGTCATTTTATTTTGCTTTTTTAAAATTTGTGACAGCGCAGTGTTAAAATCTGCCGCCGCCACCGCCGTGGCTTCTGCCGCTTGAGCCGACACGCACTCCGCCGCCCGAGATGCCGCCACCGGGTCTGCCGCTGTTGTTTGTGCTTTGAGCCTTTTTGACGGTTACAACGTGTGAATGTGTAAAGCGTGTGTGACTCTGCGTGACATTCAAAGAATTCGGCACGATGTAGCTTGCCGCCTCTTTCTTGACTTTGGCGGTGTTCATTGATGACTTGACGGCGAGCATAATCAGAAATGCCAAAATAAATGCCGCTATAAGTGCAATTGACTCATACATAACAACCCTTGATGTGTTGTGTATCCAGAAATTTTTGTTGCTCGGGCCTGACGGGATGTAATAATCGTAGTCATCATAGTCATCATAGCCGTTGTTATAGTCAAATCCGTCGTCGGTGTAATACCAGCCGTCGGGCTGTGACACAGCGTAGCTGTCCTCAGGGTGAGGGTTGTCATAATCATAAGGTGCGCCCGATTGGGCCTGAATCAGGAATTC
The DNA here is from genome assembly GCA_045592705.1 of Acutalibacteraceae bacterium. GTDB lineage: Bacteria > Bacillota > Clostridia > Oscillospirales > Acutalibacteraceae > CAG-177. Next base: position 102,875 of record JAZNVG010000047.1, read on the forward strand.
CTCAGCATAATAAAGGTAAGTGTCAAAAGCGCCCCAATAGTCACCTGCCCTAAGATAGGGGAGAATCTGGAAGTTTATAAAACCGCCGTCGTCAGCAAAGGCGTAGTCCGGAAAGATGTAAAGGCCGCTGCCGCAGGTTGAGGTGAAATATTCGCGGTTGCCTTCCTCGTTGTTGTTCATGTTGAGCATAAACAGCAATCCGTCGTAATTGTCACCGTAACCGTAGCCGTTGTAGTCGTAGTAATCGTCGGCATAATCGGCAATGTACTGCCCGTCGGTTGACATTGTGGTGTGAAAAACAATGTCGAAATTATAAGTGTTGCGTATGTATTCGATTTTTTCCAGCAGGATGACCTCTTCGTCGGGGGTTAAGAGGTCGGCGTCATCTGTCACATAAGAATTTCCGCTTTCTGTTGTGAAAGCAAAAGAACTCACACAGCAAGATAATGCAATAATCAAAGCTGAAATAATACAGAGGATTTTTTTCATTACAGCAACCCTCCGAAAATCAGAATTTGTGCGGCGGCGAAAATACCTGCCGTGATTCCCGCTGTCAGAAGCCAGAATTTTCTTTTGTCAACGGGTAATTCTCCCGCCACCTTGCCGGTCTGACCGTTAACGGCGGAAATATATGTTTTGCCGCGGAATTTTGTTGTCAGCATCCACACGGGCATAAGGGCATATTTGTACGAACCGTTGCTTGTGTTGATGCTTTCGGATTTCAGCTTGACAGACTGAAATCCCGAAATCGTTGAGCTGAAAGCATCCCGTGTGCTGTTTCGGATTCTTTCCACAGCGCGCGGCTTACACTGCTCAACACTCACATCATACTTATCGGCAAGAAAACCCGAAAGATAATTTGGCGAAAAATCAGACAGTTCCGCATAATTATATGGCTCAATGCTGTCCATATACGCATCGTCCATTTTTGATGATGCATCGACGGGAATGTTGGCAAATCCGATTGTACCTGCACGGAAAATGTCATAATAAGATGTTTTTGTGTAAATGTATTTGGCTGTTGACCAGGTGTTCACTTTTGTTCCCTGATAAACAAGTCTTGCGGAAACATCGCTGTCAAACATCCAGAAGGGCACGTAAACGCCCTTGATTTCGGAAATTTTCTTTTCGCTGAGAAAACCTTTGGGCAGCAGAATTTTCTTTTTGCACGCTTGCTCAAGGCATTTTGCCGCTCCATCCTTGTCAATTTTAAAAGGAATAATGCAATCAGGCTGATTTTCACCCGCAAGCTGAGCCTTCATAATTATCGGACTGTCACAATAAGGGCAGGCAGAGGCGGCGGTTGTGGCATCTGTAATGATTTCTGCGCCGCAAGATTGACAGGTGTATTTGTTCATATCTTTTAATTCGGTGCCGTCACCTGCTTGTTGCCACTCGTAATGAGATTCTTCTTCAGCGCTTTTGAAAGCCTCTTCAAACTGTTTTAATTCTTCTTCAGTGAATGATGAACTGCAGCTTTCGCAAACCATGTTTTGTGTTGCAGTATCAAAAATAACGTTGCCGCCGCAATTCGGGCATTTGTAACCGACCAATTCAGCCAATGAAATCACTCCTTTTTGTGATTTTTGTAAAACTTACTTAATTATATATTCAAACTCAAACTCTTTTTCACCGAAAACTCTGTCAGGTTCTGCGTCTGCAAATTCGGTGCTTGATGCGTGAATCTTGTAATCGAGATGAACGACAGTTTCTTTAAGGGGGCAAAGCTCATCGTCGTGCTCGGTTTCAAGCAGCATTTTGGGGGTAAAATGCAGGGCATTGAAGCAGAAACCGTCGGGGTCCGCGCTCATAAAACTGAGTGAATTGCCCTCTGCGTCGGCAAGCTTTGCAAAGCTTGTTTTATAATGTGAACCGCACTCCTGAGGCTTGATGTAATGCTCATAGTTTTCGGTAACGGTTGTGCTGAACATATCAAGGTGAGCGGCCTTGTATCTGTCAGCGTAGCTTTCCTGCGGACCGAAACCGTAAAAATCAACATTTTCAAAGTCCTTGGGCATAACGATTTTAAGACCGAAGCGGGGAAGCTCGGGAGCATTGTGTGTAACGTCCGCTTTGACTTTGATGCTCAGGCTGCCGTCGCCGCGTACGGTGTAGCTGACGGTTGCTTTGAGTGCGGGAGGCATTGCTGCGGCCGCAAAGGAAACGGAGGTGTCAAAGGAAATCTCGTTTTCACCGTGTCTTACAGTGCTTGAATAGGTCTTTTGTTCAACCTTGTCATAGCGAGCCCTTGTCCAGGTGTTAAGCTGATCTCTTGCACAGTACTGGTAGGTGCGCCACAGCTCAAAGCCCACGGGCTGTGCAAGCATTTGTTTACCGTTTTTGACAACAGATGTGAGCAGACCCGTGTTTTTGTTGAATGTATAAACGTAATTGCTTGCGGCAAGTCTTACTTCCTGTGAATCCTCGCTGATGTGAACATCGCCGTTTGTGCCGCAGGTGTAAGCGCTCTGACGGGAAAGAATTTTCTGCCACAGACCGATTTCATAACCGGCCTCGGCCCACTCGGTGTCATATTTCTGATTGAGTGTAACATCAAGGGTCATATTACCTTTGATTTCGAGGGAGTCGAAAAGCTTGTAATCACGGGCGGTGAGAGAGGGGATATCCGTGTCTGTGATTGTGCCGCTCAGAATCACATTGCCGAAATCCTTGACAGACCAGTTGATGACGGTGTCGGAAAGGTCGGTGTAAAAGCGCTTGTTTTTTATTGTGAGAATGCCGTCTGCAAACTCTGCACCAAAAGGCTGATAAACCTTTTTCATATCGTAATAACCGGGGCGCGGAGTTCTGTCGGGATAAACAAGACCGTCAATACAGCATATATAATCGTTGGGTGTTTCGCCCCAGTCGCCGCCGAAACGGTATTTGGGATTTTCGGGAGTGCCGATGTTTACCGCGTGGTCGCAGTATTCCCAGATGCATGCACCGAAGTAAAGGTCACTTTCTTCAAAATCCTTGTCCCAGTACTGATAAACGTTGCCCGTTGACATTGAGCAGACGTATTCGCAGTAATAGAACGGCTTTTTGCTTTCGGGGTCGGCAAGATATTTCTTGACATAGTTTACATCTGCATACATTCTGCTTTCAACATCGGAAATGTCGGAGAAATCTTTGCCGAGGCGTGCGGCATATTCAAGGTGAGCATTTTCATAGTGAATGAGTGCGCGGCTGTCTCTGCTTTTGATGTAATCACGCATTGCGCGGTGGTTTTCGCCGCAGCCGGATTCGTTGCCGAGTGACCACATAATTACGCAACCGTGGTTCTTGTCGCGCTCAAACAGTCTTGCGGCACGGTCAACGCAGACCTCGCGCCACTCGGGTACTTCTGTGAGATGTGCCCAGTAATCCCAGTACCAGTCACCGTAGTTGTAGCCCATACCGTGAGTTTCAAGGTCAGCCTCATCAACAACCATAAAGCCGATTGTGTCACAAAGCTCAAGGAAACGCGGGTCGTTGGGATAATGTGAGGTTCTGATTGTGTTGACGTTTGCTCTCTTGAGAATGAGCAAATCATTGTAAAAATGCTCATAGGGTACGGCATAGCCGCGCTCGGGATGGCTGTCGTGGCGGTTGATGCCGAGAGCCTTTACTTTAACACCGTTTAACAGCACGGTTTTATTCTTGATTTCAAAGCGGCGAAGGGCGAGATTCAGCGCAATAATCTCGTTGCCGCAGGTTATTATCAGCTTATAAAGCACAGGCTTTTCGGGATTCCACAGCAGAGGAGAATCCAGTGAAAAATCAAATGTGCCGTCGCTTTCGCCCGTGCATAAAACATCATTGTCGGGTGAAATGAGCTGCCAGCCGAGGTTGATTTCTCCGTTTGTACGGATATCAACGGTAACATCTGCTTTGTCAAGGGCTTCGGAAATCTCAGGTTTTACAAAGATATCGGAAATGTGTGCCTTGTCGCGCTCAAGAATGTAAACGTCACGGAAAATGCCGCAAAGACGGAAAAAATCCTGGTCCTCAAGGTATGTGCCTACACAATATTTGACAACAAGAACTTCAATTTTATTTTCGCCGTTTGTAAGCAGGTCTGTTATGTCGAATTCGCTTGTGTTATGGCTGACCGAGGAAAAACCGACAAAGCTGTCGTTAATCCACAGATAGAAGCACGGAGCAACGCCCTCAAAATTCAGATGATATGCTTTATCTGTTTTTTTGTTGAAATCAAACTTTCTGCGATAAAATCCGCAGGGAATTATGTCGGGAAGGTGAGGCGGGTCAACGGGGAAGGGGTAATCCTGATTGATGTACTGCGGCGGGTCATAATTTCTGTCGGTGTACATCTGCCAGCACATCGGCACCTCAATTTTGTCTTTACATTCCACTTTTTCGGCAAAACCGCTTTTTTCAACGTTGAGTGCTTCAACATCGGGGAAAAACGAAAAATCCCATTCGCCGCAAAGTGAATGGAAATATGCGGAGTTTTCACGCGCGGTAAAAGCATTCTCTGCGGATGAAAAGGGTACAAAATAAGCGCGCGGAGCCATTGTGCCGACGTGGATTGAATTTGTCTGACGGTGATACTGCAATGACAAAATAAACACCTCCGAAGAAAGTTAGAATTAAATAAATCAATATACATTCAGCATATCAAAAAAGTACAATATTATCAAGTTAAAAACCGATATTTTTTGCCGTAAAAGTATCCGTGAAATAAAATTTCAACTTTTTAGCACGTTAAATCAAAAAAATGTGAACAATTTGTTGACAAATGGTTGTTTTGTGGTATAAAATAAACTTTGTCTTTATGGCAAAATAAAATCAGAAAAGAGTGAGAAATTCCAATGGAAAACGGACTCAAGAAAAAGTACGGTCTGATTACCGCTATTGCAATGGTTGTCGGTATCGTTATCGGCTCCGGCGTTTTCTTCAAGGCTGAGAAAATCCTCAGCGAAACAGGCGGTAACCTCAAGTTAGGTATCCTTTCCTGGGTAATCGGCGGCCTCATTATGATTGTCTGCGTTTACGCATTCTCAATCCTTGCCACCAAGTACGAAAAGGTTAACGGCGTTGTTGACTATGCCGAAGCAACCCTCGGCGGCAACTACGGTTACATCATCGGTTGGTTCCTTTCCACCATTTATTACCCCACACTTACAATGGCTCTTGCATGGCTTTCAGCTCGCTATACTCTTGTTGTTATTTACGGCGACGCAGCTGACATCACAGGCGGTCTTTGCTTTGCACTTTCTGCCTTCTACCTTGTCGCAAACTATGCACTCAACTCCCTTTCGCCCATCCTTGCAGGTAAATTCCAGGTTTCTTCAACGGCAATCAAGCTTGTTCCCCTGCTTCTCATGGGTGTTGTCGGTACAATTTACGGCCTTACAAAGGGCTACACAATCGAAAACTTTACAACCGTTGTTGAGCAGGTTGCTCCCCAGTCAGCTGTTTTCAAGGCTGTCTGCGCAACATCTTTTGCTTATGAAGGTTGGATTATTGCAACATCAATCAACGCTGAGCTTAAAAACGCAAAGAGAAATCTTCCCATCGCTCTTATCCTCGGCTCTCTGATTATCGTTGCTATTTACATTATTTACTATGTCGGTCTTGCCGGCGGAATCCCCAACGCTGAAATGATGGCTAACGGTCAGACAGCAGCTAAGAAAGCTTTCTCAGCTGTCTTCGGCAACATCGCAGGCACAGGCATCTTTGTCTTTGTTATTATCTCCTGCATGGGTACTCTTAACGGACTTATGCTTGGCTGCACCCGCGGTATGTATTCAATCGCAAGCCGTAACCGCGGCCCTGCTTATGAGGCTCTTAAAGAGATTTCTCCCAAAACAAATATGCCCACAAACTCTTCGGTTGTCGGCCTTCTTTTCTGCGGCGCATGGCTTCTTTTCTTCTACTGTGCACAGCTTTCCGATATCGGCGGAAAAATGGGCTTCTTCGCATTTGACCCCACAGAGCTTCCCATCGTTACCGTTTACGCTCTCTACATCCCCATGTTCATCATGATGATGGTCAAGAGCAAGGACCTCGGCTTCTTCAAGCGCTTTATCGCTCCTCTTCTTGCAATCGCAGGCAGCGTATTTATGATTATTGCCGCTTTTGTTGCCCACGGTCCCACAATCCCCGGTTACCTTATTGTTTTCGCAGTTGTTATGGTGATCGGTCTGTTCTTTATGAAAGAGCGTAAAGCCGCATAATTAATCAGGTTTATGCTGACCCGTCTGCCTTATGTGCAGGCGGGTTTTTGCATTTTGCACAATTGCGACGGGTTAATCTTGTTGCTTTTAAGAATTGTAAAAATGTGACTTTACAATTTATAATGATGTTAATAAATGAAAGAGGTGATTTCTTGTTTGCAAATTTTTTTAAGTGCATTATGCTTGCTTTTTCGTTTATCCCGATGCTGTTTGTCGGTGTAAGTTACGGCGGATACACAGAGGTACCCCCGAAAACGCCTGAGACTGTTGAGGTTGTCAACGAAATTGACGGTGACACAACGCTTGCCGCAACCGTCAAGACGGCAAAAAAAGCTGAAAACACTGTGCAGGCGCGTTTTATTAATTCCCGCAGTGCCGTTGAACTTGTCAATTCGCAGATGGTTCTTACCCACGAGTTGACCGACAGAAAAGACAACAACGCAACCCTTGCGGACAAAGACGGCAATGTCTATATTGCCGATTCTTTTGATACTTATTATGTTGACACGCAGGGAAACAAATACTTTTCGAGTGATTCAAAAAGTGACGGCAGAATGAATGTTATCCGCCTGGGTAAATATTATTACGATTGTCACATCCGTGATTTTGATTATGACGGAAATGCATTCAAGGTGGATAAAAATTACCACATTTATTCCGACAGACTTTACTGGCAGAACACCCTGCTTGCGGTTGAGGCAACACAGTCGCTTGCCGAGTTCGGTGCGCAGGTGAAAATTCCTGCCGAAACAGTTGAAAAGTTTGTTTTTGCAGATAAAAACGGTAAGCATGAAACGCTTGGCTCAATTGACGGCACAAGCGCTCAATATGTTGCTTTTGATATTAAAAATGTCGGCGTTGTCGGCTTTATCGTGCCTTCCGACGGTTCGACAAAATCGGTCAAGTTAGAGCTTGAAAACGGCAACTATGTGCTCACACAGATTGCCGTATTCACAAGCGGCGCAGGTGTCAATAAATACGACGAAACGGGCGGCTACAATTTAAACGGGGTCACTTTCGGTTGCCGCATTTACACCGACAAAACCCACAGTTTTGACGGTGTTGCCTCTGCCGCATACCTTGAAAGAAATCCTCTGGAAGGCATCCGCGTTGAAAGCGGAAATTCCGATGCCCGATATCTCGGATATGATGCTTTGCGCGGTACTTATACGCTGACAATGAACGGTACCGATTTCCAGTCGGCTTACGATAATCCCAACCGGCAGTTCAGCGCGCCTATTGAAATTACCTGCGACGGATATGACAGAGATATTTACATCCGCTCTTTCGGAAAATCCGGCTGTCTTGAGGCGGCGGTTTTGCTTGATGACAAAGATGTTCTTGTGCCTGTCGATGTTCAGGTGTGCAAGAACTTTGCAGGTGACGGTGGCGAAGAATTTTACAGCGTCAAGGATTACCAGTACGGCGATGCTTTCTTCCCGATTTCAATTAAAGCCGATGAAACGCTGTCGTTTACTCTGCTCAATCTTTATCAGAATTGGGGTCACATGCCGTTAAAGCAGCTGTCGTCAATTGAGTTCCACGTGTCTTATTATCACCTTTCAACCGGTTGTACAGAGTCAAACTGCATTGCACCTTATTTTGTCAGCAGCAAAGACGGCTGGACTTTGCCGGATTTCCGCACAAGAAGCGGAGTTATGTGGAGCGGTCAACCGCAGTTCAATTCGGTCGGAATACTCAGATTTGTCAACTACACCAAGAAGCTTTTCGGACTTATTGAAACTGAAGAAGTGCTCAGCGAATATGTAAGCGGAAACATAGCCTCGACCGGTCTTGCATATTCCGATATCACCAACGAATATGTTTCCGATTGCGGTTCATACACCTATACACTGCGTCACGTTGAAATGCCGCAGACCGATGAAAACCGCACTTATTACACAGTTGAAATCAAGTTTAACCGAGATGTCAGCTTTGCTTCATTCAAACGCGATTTCAATTTGTTTTATTTCGACGGACGCTTTGTAAAATTTGATAAGGTTGGTTATCTTGACGAGGATAACAAAGACAAAGTTGCCGACATCAACCGCAGTTTATTGCCGAAATATTACACCCTCGGCGATAATTGCCCGTATTTTTCCCTTTTCGATGTTACGGATGATACCGCCGACTGGCTGACAAACAGCTTTGGCTGCAATTTCTCCTTGATTGTGCGTGATTACAGCGTTGTGTCGCAGGGTAAAGAGAGCGATGTGCCGCTTGCTTTCCGTGACAGTTCAACCAAAGATATTTCAATCGGCTGTCTGACTCTTGATGCCGATTATATGTCATTTGCGGCGGGCGACTCGATTTATCTCAATATGATTCTTCTGCCGTGGGGTGACGGAACCGAAACGGAAAACACGAGCACTCTTCTTGTGCGTGAGGACAGCGCGCTTAACCCCGTCACAATTACTCCCGCTGTCGGTCAGGTTGTTGAAGATACGCTTGTGCCGCGCATTAAGGCAGAAAACGGTGTTGCCGAATTTACGGTTAAAGGCGGCAGAAATAATATTGCCGTAAGAATTGACGGCTTCACCTCTCTCACTTGCCCCGATGTCTATGTCAAAAACGGGGCTGAATGGATAAAAGCCGAGGTTTCCACCGAGCACGGATATGACGGATACTATGTCCACTACAACGATGACGGCACTTACAGCTTTTCGTTTGTCTATACATCCGATAACCCGTTGACGGAGAATACATTCAGAATTGTTGAATAAACCAAAAAAGACTTGCAACAACGTTGCAAGTCTTTTTTTGTCGTTAAGCAAGAATAATTTTTCTGTCTTTGCCCGTGCTGTCAAAACTGACAAGCACGGTTTTGCTTTCCGAATCATAAACACAGTCGGCGCTTTCGCCGTCAACCGTTGCGGTTTTGATTTCAAACGGTACGCGCAGGCGGATGTTTGCTCTGAATTTGCTTGCACCGCTGACACAGAGGGTGATTTTTTCACCGTCTTGTGAAAGAGAGTCAACTCTTAACGAGGTGCCGATGACGCAGAGCGATTCACCGCTGATTTCATTTAAGTCAAACAACATCGCATTTTCGCCGACTGCAAGTGTTTTCTTCTTTATGATTGAAAAATCAGGGGTGAACATATCTGCGAAAAGGCCCTCAAAGCAAAGCTCGTTGTCGTTGATGCTTTCATCCATTACCGCCGCAATGATGTAAGGCTTACGCTTGATGACCAGACTGTTTTTGTATGTGATTTTTCTGCCTTTCTTTGCAAGGTTTTCTTCAAAAAATGCGCGGTATGCATCTGCTTTTTCTTTTGAAAGACAAAAGGCCGACGGATTTGTTTTCCATACTCCGACCGTGCCGTTAAGACAGTCGGAAATCAGCTTTTCACCGTTTGCTTCAATGCCCAGCATATCGAAAAGATGCTCGGCGGGGGAGGGGTATTTGCCCGTCCACCAGCTTTCGATTTTGTGGTAGGGGTCAAAGCCGTCACCGATGTAAATGAGCTGACCGCCGTGTTTTACCCACTCTGCAATGGAGTTGTTTACATCGGGATAATCGGGCTTCATAAATTCGTAGCTCATTGCAAGCACATCGTAATCGTCAAGGTAACCCGTGTATCTGCGCACATTGTCAAGCAACACCGGTCTTACCGCAACTCCGTATTTGAGCAGGGGCAGTGCAAGACCGTAAAAAGCGGGAAACGCGTTTGAACTGATGAATTTAAGCATCAACTCACGGTCATCCGAGCCGTTTGCAAGCTCATTTTTAAAGCGGTTGATAATATCTTTGTCTTCCCTGAGTACCGTACCGACCTTTTCTTCGCTTGCTGATGAAAATTCGCTGTCAGGGTATTCGCGCTGATAAAGCTGGCAGTCGCCCATCAGAATACCGACACGGATTGCGTGACTTTCTTCGCCCTCTTCAAGTGTACCGAGGGTGTTGAAATTGTTGTTGAGCAGTGTGGCATATTCGGGCGGAATCGGCTCGGCATCGGGCGAATCACTCGGATATTTTCCCTGGAAAACTCTGTTTGGCCACGGGCAGATTTCATAGGTGTTTACCTTGGGGTGAAGCAGTGAAGCAACAACTGTTTTGTAATAATTCTGTCTGTAATCCGTCCAGTCAAAAATGGGGTTATCTTCAATCGGGTCATGCAAAAACCACATCTGTCTGCCCGTACCCTTGACAAGCTCCTGCATAACACCGTATTCGAGGTAAGCAGTTTCAAAGGTTCGCTCCTTGAACTGACCGTTAAACCAGTTCATTTCGCGTGAGGTGCCCGTCCAGACCTGTGCAATGCAACCGTCAACACCGGCAATGTCGGCAAGTCTGCCCTCGGGGCTGACAATTTTCCACTGAGTATAGTTGAGCAGACTGTGCGTGGGCACATAAAAACGAAGCACTCTGTTATACTTAACGGCGGCGTATTCTTTTAGTGCGGAGCTTACTCTGTCAATGGTGCGCGTGTAAAGATATGCCTTCAATTTTGCACATTTGTAGCGTGCGTCAAGGCTTTCGTGCGGCGGTGACCATTCTGTGCGGTAGTAAAGCTTGAATTCACGCTTGAAAGCTTCCGAATAACCGGCTCTGTCCCAGAATTCGGGTTCTTCGACGTGAATTGCTTCAACACCCATATCGACAACCGTTTTGAGCTTTTCCGTAATATAATCGGCAAAGGCAACGGTCGGCACCATATAAGGGGTATCAACGCCGTGTGCAATAATGTTGCCGTAACGGTCGGTCTGCGCCTCATCCCAATGGTTGATACCGTCATATTCGCCGTAAAGATAGTCGGTGTATCCGCCCCAGGAAATTCCTGTCATCAGGTGAATTACATAGCCTTTTTCCTTGTGCTGTTTTATTCGTTCAAGAGTGCTGTCGTTGACACGGTACACCATTGCGAAATCACAGCGGCAGTCAAAATCACTGCTAAGGTGTGAACCGCTCTGGAATCCGGTACGCTCTTCGTTTTTATTTCTTATATATGCCATGCCGCCACCTCTTTCTGTTGATTGCCTTCAGTTTATCACAAGGTAACTTTCAAAACAATAGATTTTTATGGAAAATCTATCAAAAACATAAATATTTATTTGATTTTTTGTGTAATTTTGTTTGCAATTCACTAAAATATTTGTTATATTATATCTATAAAAATATAAGGTGGTATTATTATGATTTTTTCACTCAAGGCGTTTTTAAGTATGCTTATGGTTGTCATCAACTTTTTTACGCTACCTTTTTCCGGCAATTATGCAGGAAAGTTTGAACCCGTTGACCCCAACGCCTGCAATCTGAACTTTGCGGCAATTTCGGATATTCATATGACCGACAGCATCTTCCGTGCTTTTATGCTTGAACTCGGGCTTTATGAAATGGAAAATGCCGACACACGTCCGGATGCGCTTGTTGTTACCGGAGACATCACAGACCACGGCGAATACGGCGACTGGGAAAACCTGAAAAAGACATTCGCAAAATATGACCCGGCTGAAAATATTATCCTTGGTCTCGGCAACCACGACACCTGGACAGACGAGGGCTACGAAAAGTCAAGGGAATATTTCATTCACTACAATAAAGAGATAACCGGTCACGATTTTGACAGTCCTTATTATTCTTATCAGGTCAACGGTTACACCTTCATTGTTCTTGCAAGTGAGGGCGACAGAGTTTCGGCATATTTCAGCCCGGAGCAGATTGCATGGCTTGCTGACGAAATGGAAAAAGCGGCACAGGATAATAAGCCGATTTTTGTTGTCAGCCACTGGCCGATAAATCAGAGTCACGGTCTGCCCGAAACATGGGGCGATGAAGAACCGCAGCCCGATGACGGCGGTATGGGTGATCAGTCTGCCGAGGTTGAGGCAATTCTCAAAAAGTACAAAAATGTTTTCCTCCTCAGCGGACACATTCACAACGGTGTTGTAAATGACGGTCAGGAAAGTATTTATCACTATCAGAGCGTTGAATCTGACGGTTCTTTCCACTCAATCAACCTTCCCACATATATGTATGCAACAATCAGGGGCCGCGTTTCAAACGGAACGGGTATGCAGTTTGAGGTTTATGACGACAGCGTGCTCATCCGCACAAGAAGCTATTCGGCAGGTGTCTGGTACACGGATTATGTTTACGAAATTGAGCTTGTGTAACCGAAAGGAGAATTGATTTATGTTTGCAGCGATTCAACAGTTAATCTCAACCGTTCTTACTGTTATCATTTTTATCTGCCCGCCGCTGGGCACCATCGGCAGACCTTTTGAGGCGCAGGATCCCGACTCAATCCGCCTTAATGCCACAGTCTGGTCAGATACACATATTGACTACCGTGAATTTATTCTTCAGGGCACAATGACCGCAGGTCTGTCAAGTCTCCACCTTTCCAAAACTCCCATTGATGCTTTTATTATCACGGGCGATCTCACAAACTACGGTGATGAAAAATCAATCGAAACCTGTTTCGGTGCAATTCAGAAGTATTGCCCTGCCGAAAATGTTGTTCTTGCAACGGGCAACCACGAAATGGGTCACGTTGAGGGTGTCACTCAGGCTGAGTGCCGCGAATATATAGTAAAGCACTATAACGAATATTTCGGCGAAAATATTGAAAATGTTTATTTCAGCAAAGATATAAACGGATACACATTCATTGTTCTCGGTGATCAGGGTGAGGATACCTGGGATTTCCCTGAAATTCATCAGGAACAGCTTGATTTCCTTGACCGTGAGCTTGCAAGAGGAACGGCAAGCGGAAAGCCCGTTTTTGTTATCTGCCATTGGCCCGTCTGGGGTGTAAACGGTCAGGACAAAATTTGGGAAGACGGCTATCTTGAGGATGAGAACGAGCCTGTTATGGAGGTTCTCAACAAGTACCGCAACAAAAATGTTTTCTTCCTCAGCGGTCACGTTCACACCGGATTTAACAGTGTTCTTGTCGGCAACTGGTTCGGCTTCCGCTATGCTGAAACAATTGACGGAATAAATTACGTTAATTTCCCCACCTACGGTCTTGTTAACCGCTACGGAATTCCGTGGCCTTGCACGGGCGCACAGATGGAGGTTTATGACGACAGAGTTGTTTTCCGCCCCAGAAACTATCTTTCGGGCGTTTGGTATGTAAACTATGAAATGAGTTTTGACCTTGTTTAATACCTCTCGAAAATTGATTTAAGGAGGGAAAGCTATGGCATCCTGCCCGAAATGCGGAAAAAAGCTTACTTTGCTCAATCTCAGTCAGTTTTGTCCGTCTTGCGGTGTAAATATGCGTTTTTATAACTTCGAGGAAAACTTTTACAGAGAAGCTAAAATTTCCGAGCTTTCTCAAGCGGCGATGCACGTTAAAATCCGTCGCCTGAAAGCTTCGTTTATCGGCTCAAAGTTAACAATTGCAAGGCTTTGTGTAATGCTGCTCGCTGTCGCTTCGCTTCTTGTTGAGGCGGGCAGTTTTACAATTACTCTTCCGTTTCTGACAAAGCAGATAAGCCTGAGCGCGCTCGGAATTTATTCACTTGTTTCAGGTGCTGAATTAAACTATATTCTTTCAATGACCTCTTCTGCGCTTGACGGTGCAGGCTTTTCCGCTTTGCTTGCGTCTCTCGGCGGCTTTGTCGGGGTTGCATTGTTTGCATTGTTTGTTGTGCTGTTTTCTCTGTTGGGATTTTTAAGCATTAAAAACATGCAGAAAATCACCTGTGCAATCGCCGCTCTCGGTGTTGCCGCGTGCGTTGCCGACTACATTCTGATTGTCCGCTTTGCTTCAATCGGAGACGGTGTTATTCTTTCGGGAAAAAGCGGATTCGGTCTTTTTGTGACGGCGGCAATGTTTGCCGTTGTTTTCGTTGTCAATTTCCTGCTTGTAAAGAAAGGTATCCCCGTTGAATACGATGAGGGTGCCGTCCAAAGAGTTGAAATTTACAAAAAAGTCAAATCCGGCCAAATCAATCTGGATGACCTGCCCCAGCCCGTTGTTGAAACGGCGGCAACCCGTCAAATTGATGAAATGATTGCCCGTGAAGAAGCGGCATTTGCCGAAAAATACGGCGGCAAATCAGACGGAGAGGGGGTGGGCGTGCAATGAAAAAGCCGATAGATAAAAACAAGCTTTTCACCACCCTTGTCATTGTTATTCTTGTTGCGATTTTTGCGGGCGGTTTCATCTGGGGTCTTAATAAGGTTCTTGCAATGGAAGGCACAATGCCTCCCGCCGAAAACACCGAGAGCCTGACCCCTGCGCCCGAAACAGAGCAGGAGGTTGTTGATTATATCAACGCCGTTATTTCAAAAGCGGTTGATGAAAGACCGCGACTTACATCAAACGATTCGTTTGACATCGACTCCGATTCAATCACAACCGACGGCGGCGACCGTCTGCTTGAAACACTTAAGTATGTAAAAGACAATTTCACCGACCACCTTGAAAGCTTTTATGAAGGCGCTGAGTCGGATTACGGTGTCGGCTTTGATGCCGAAACACTGCGTATTCCTCAGTTTTCGGCGGCGGATATTGAAAGCTTTTCCTGCGATTATATTTATTATCAATGCTCTTCCTGCGGTGAGACCTCAGATGAAGCTTTGGAAAACTGTGAAGCCTGCGGCAGTGTCTATCCTTATGCTCTGCGTTACCGTGACGAATATACAATAACGGTCAACTTTGCTTCCTGCACCCGTGCGCAAGCGGAAAATATTTCCGTTATAAAGAACAATTTCGGTATTCGCAGCAATGCTGAAATTGCCGCGCTCACGGCTGAAGAATTCGGCAAGGATATTGTTGTCGATAACATCGAAATTGTTTATGACAAATCAACCGTTGTTGTGCGCGTGGACAGACTCACCGACCAAATAAGATATCTCGGTTATCAAAAAGAAATGCCTCTAAGCGCAGGTGTTGCTTTTTGCGGAAAATACAGCAACGTCGGGGCTTGTAATGTCGGCTTTGTGCTCAACGAAACCGTGAATTTTGATTTCACGTGGCCGTCGATTGCACTTTCCGACAGTGTTCTCGTAATTGAACCCAAGGGTACTGATAATCTGCTTGCTTCACTCACCTGTGACAATCCGCTCGATTATACCGTGAAATGGTCAAGCTCAGACGAGACCGTTGCAACCGTTGATGCGGAGGGATACATTTCTGCCGCAAAAACGGCAGGCATCTGTCAGATTACGGCTGAGTTTGAATTTCAGGGTAAGACTTATTCCGATACCTGCGAAATCAGAGTCAGGGTGCCCGTTGAATCGGTACTTGTTTCCGACAGAAAGGCCGAAATGAATGTCGGCGATACCGTTACTCTTTCGGCTAAGGTTTCACCCTCTGACGCATCCGTTAAAACGGTGACCTGGTACACAGAGGATGAAAGCATAGCAACCGTTGATGAAAACGGTGTTGTTACCGCTGTTTCTGAGGGCGCCGTAAATATTTACGCTCTTTCCGATGACGGTTATTATAAATCCACTTGTGAGGTGATTGTAGAATGAGTCAAGACACCAAAAACAAGAATACAAACTTTGTGCAAAGAGTGATTAATGCTGAGGAAAATTCCGCGGCGGCAATGGGAGAGCATCAGCTAAGCAAATTCAATAACATTGCAATAAAAATGTTCCACACCAATGTTCTCACACCGAAGGAAATGATTTTTCCCGCAATGGGCGAATTTGCCACCCGACTTCTCAGCGGTATTACATATTACAGAACTCTTTATTTCGTCAACGTTTTAAAAATTGATATGGTTTATGTTACGGTTATCCAGATGCTTATAGGCATTTACGATATCCTTAACAATCCGCTTATGGGCGCAGTTTATGACCGTACAAGAACGCGTTGGGGAAAGGCAAGACCTTACATCATTTTTACGGCAATTCCTTATTTTTTAAGTACCGCCGTGCTTTACAGCGGCGCCACTTTTTTCGGCGACAGGGCGAGCAACGACCCGAAAAAAATCATTTTTGTTTTCATTATGCTGTTTGTTCAGGAAACCTTTTCCACAATTTACACCATCCCCAGAAACAATATGATTTCACTGCAGTCGCCCAATCCCAAAGACAGAATCAATGTCGGTCTGCTCAATCAGTATATCGGTGAAGCGGGTGCACAGATTGTTTACACAATCTTTATGCCGCTTATGGAACTCAATAACAAGGGTATCATCAACGCCCCGATGTCAAGCGTTTTTGCCGTGCTTTCTTGCCTTACCGCCACCATCGGTGCAATGAGTAACATTGCAATGGCAATCGGCTGTAAAGAAAGAATCATTTTGCAGCCCAAACCGGTTCCCATCACAAAATCGCTGTTCTATGTTCTTAAGAATAAATACGCAATGCGCAACTTCCTTGCCAACTTCTCTGTCAGCTGGTGGAGCTCCGGCGGTTACTCGTGGGACGTTGTAACGCAGATGGAAATATTCGGCGGAACGCTTTATTCTTTCCTTGCCTACTTGCCTTACAACGCGCTTGATATGCCGAGCGTTGCGTTTATTCCGAAATTCCAGAAGATTTTCAAAAACAACAACCGCAAAGCGATTATAGCCCTGCGGTTGTGGGATTTACTGACTTGTGTGGGAATGGTCGGAATAGGTTGCAATTTTGTTGACAAAAGGTGGATTATGATTGCGATTTATGCCATCTTCTACGGCCTGAGCGCCATCAACAACGGCCCTGCCAATGTTTTTGAGTCAGAGGTTGCAAGGGAAATCAACGACTATACCGAGTATATGACGGGTGAAAGACCCGACGGCACAATCAATATTCTCACCGACCTTATCACAAAGGTCACATCTCCGCTCAACTCAATGTTCACAATCTGGCTGTTCAAGTGGTCAGGCTATGACCCGACAATTCCGATGAATTACTGGTCACAGGGCAGCAAAACAATTTACAAAAAGGTTTTCTTCCTCTTTAACGGCATCCATCTTCTGCCCAACGTCATCAAAATGATTCCTTACATTTTTTATGACCTTGAAGGCGAAAAACGTGAAAAAATGTACATTGCCCTCAATGAGCGCCGTGCCCTGATGGCAAAACAAAACACCACCAATGAGGCGGTTGAGGAAATGGCACATATGCTTTCGGAAGAAACGACATAGCAACAAAAAAGCTCTGCTTCACGGCAGAGCTTTTTTCTGTGTGTAAAACCGTTATCCCAGTGCAACATCAAGAATCATCATCAGTACAAAACCTGCGGCAAAAGAAACAGTGCCGATGTGTGAATGTCTGCCCTGAGACATTTCGGGAATAAGGTCCTCAACAACAACGTAAATCATTGCGCCTGCCGCAAAGCTGAGCAGATAGGGTAACACGGGCAGAATCAGCCCTGCCGCAAGAATGGTCAGCACAGACCCGAGCGGTTCAACAATTCCCGAGGCAATTCCAAGCGCAAGTGCCTTACTTTTTTTCACACCCTCCGATTTCAGAGGCATTGAAATAATTGCACCCTCAGGGAAATTCTGGATTGCAATGCCTATTGACAGCGCAAGAGCGCCCGAAAGGGTGAGTGTAGTGCTGTCAGCAGCAAGACCCGCAAAAACAATGCCGACCGCCATACCTTCAGGGATGTTGTGAAGTGCAACGGCAAAGACAAGCATTGTTGTTTTCTTCAGCTTGCTTTGAGGACCTTCTGCCTGACTTGCATTTCGGTGAAGGTGGGGGATTGCCTTGTCAAGAATGAGCAGAAAAAACATACCGACAAGAAAACCGACTGCTGCGGGAATGAAGGCGAGTTTACCCATGTCAGCCGAATGATTCATTGCAGGAATCAACAAGCTCCACACGGAAGCGGCGGTCATAACACCGGCGGCAAAGCCCGTAAGCAATCTTTGTATTTGTTCTGACATTTTGTTTTTCATAAACAGCACGCAAGCTGAACCGAGTGCTGTGCCGACAAACGGAATCATAATGCCGAGAAACATTTCTTTATTCATTCAAACACCTCGTTTTTCAGTAATAATCACATTAAAATTATAAATGTTTAACACCGGTGTGTCAATCGTCTGCCGCACTGATGCTTTACACTTTTTTGAAAATGTGGTATTATTTTAGTGAAAGATATGGAAAGGGGAGAGCGTTTTGCCGTTACAGATTATAAGACAGGATATAACGAAAATGCAGGTTGATGCCATTGTCAACACCACCAATGCGGAAATGGTCGGCAACAGCGGCGTTGACCTTGCCATGCATACCGCCGCAGGTCCGATGCTTGATGTTGAGTGCGGAAAAATCAGACCTCTCGGACTTGGTACGGCAAAAATAACAAGGGGATACAACCTTAAGGCAAAGTATGTAATTCATACCTCGGGTCCGGTCTGGCACGGCGGTTTTTCCGGCGAGAGCATTATTCTTAAATCCTGTTATGTAGAATCCCTCAAGCTTGCAGTTGAAAACGGATGTGAATCTGTTGCGTTTCCGCTTATCTCCTCGGGTGCTTACGGTTATCCCAAAGACCGGGTGCTCAAATTTGCAATTCAGGTTATCACTGAATTCCTTTTTGAACACGAACTGACAGTTTATCTCTGTGTCTATGACCGCACATCATACGAATTCAGCAGAGTTATTTTTGATGAAATCAGCGAGCTTATCAATGATGATTATATTGAAGAACAAGCGGCTGTTTTTGAAGCGAAAATCGAATGCCATGAAAGAACACTTCTTCCCAATGAAATCAGGCGAAGAAGCCGACGGGCCGAACCCAAGGTGTGCGCCTCAATGCCGGCTCCGCAAAGCAGTGCAAAGAACGAATCGCTTGAAGAATATATGAAATCGATGGATAAATCCTTTGCATACAAGCTTTTTGATTATATTGATTCAAAGGGAATGACCGACGTTGAGTGCTACAAAAAAGCCAACGTTGACAAAAAAACATTCTCAAAAATCAAGTGTAATCCCGATACATATAAACCTTCAAAGCACACCGCCGTTGCTTTTGCAATCGCACTTGAGCTGACACTTGACGAAACGCAGGATTTGCTTGCATCAGCCGGTCTTACTCTTTCATGCAGCTTCACGTTTGATAAAATAATTTGCTATTTCATTCAAAAAGGTATTTACGATATTTTTGAAATAAACGAAGCGTTGTTTGAATTTGACCAGGTGCTTCTGGGATGTTGATTCGGGAGAAAATATTATGAGTGCAAAATTATTTTTTCAGGCGGTTGTTAAATTTATCCTTGGTGTTATTTTAATCGGCTTGTTGGTATTCTTGCCGGCAGGAACATTTTCTTTTATGAACGGCTGGCTGTTTATGGTTTTACTGTTTGTCCCGATGCTCGTTGCGGGCATTGTGATGATGCTGAAAAATCCTGACCTGCTCAAAAAACGTCTCAATGCAAAGGAAAAACAGAAAGAACAGAATTTGGTTGTTAAATTGAGCGGACTTATGTTTATTACAGGCTTTGTCGTTTCAGGTCTTAATTATCGTTTCTGTTGGCATACGTTGCCCGTTGCCGTTGTAATCGCGGCTTCGGTAATTTTTTTGGTTGCTTATGTTCTTTATGCAGAGGTGCTTCGTGAAAATGCCTATCTTTCGCGGACAATTGAAATTCAGGAAAATCAGAAAGTGATAGATACGGGGCTTTACGGTATTGTAAGACATCCGATGTATGCCGCAACCTTGCTTTTGTTTTTGTCAATGCCTCTTGTGCTCGGCTCGCTGTTTTCTTTTGTGGTTTTTCTTGTTTATCCTTTGATAATCGCCAAAAGAATAAAAAACGAGGAAGAGTTTCTTGAAAAAGAACTTGACGGTTACAAGGAATACAAGCAACGGGTAAAGTGGCACCTGATACCGTTTGTTTGGTGAAAAGTCTCCCGTCAGGCGACCAATTTAATAAAACAAATCGCTATAATGTGGTTGTAAGGTTGAGAAACCAAGCAATCACATTTTTTTGGAGGAGAAAACAATGAAAAACAACATCACAGAACTCGTATTTATCCTTGACAGAAGCGGTTCAATGGCGGGTCTTGAAAGCGACACAATCGGCGGATTCAACGCTATGATTGAAAAACAAAAGAAACAGGACGGTGAATGCTATGTTTCAACCGTGCTTTTCGACAATGCTTCCGAAGTGCTTCACGACAGAGTGAAGCTTTCCGAAATTAAGCCTATGACGGATAGAGATTACACAGTAAGGGGTTGCACGGCACTCATTGATGCCCTTGGCGGTGCGATTCATCATATCGGCAACGTTCACAAGTATGCCCGACCCGAGGATGTGCCCGAAAGCACAATGTTCATCATCACAACCGACGGTATGGAAAATGCAAGCCGCAAATATTCAAGCGACGAGGTAAAGGCTATGATTGAAAGGCAGAAGGAAAAATACGGCTGGGAATTCCTCTTCATCGGTGCGAATATCGACGCGGTTGAAACCGCCGCAAGATACGGTATCGGCGCAGACAGAGCGGTCAATTACAATGCCGATAAAGAGGGCACGGGTATTGTTTATGAATCCGTCGCACGAGCCGTCTGCAATGTCAGAGCAAAGGCTTGTCTTTCTGCCGATTGGAGCGACGAAATCAATGCCGATTATAACAGGCGCGGAAAAAACAAATAACCGATTATCTCATTTGAGGCAACGTTTGTTGCCTCTTTTTAATTTTTTTCGTAACTATTGACAACAACATTGAAATGGATAATAATATTCTTATAAGAATATTTTGTTAAATATTGTTGCTTTTGTTTTTATTGGGATTGAGAGGAATTAAAAAATGAAAGAAAATAAGACAAAATATCCCATTGTTTTCGTCCACGGAATGTTTGGCTGGGGCGAAAATGAGGGCGTAAATAATATTGTTCCTTATTGGGGCGCCTGGACCGGAAGCCTTACGGACTTTCTTGGCGAAAAAGGCTATGCTTGCCGAGCTGCTTCAGTCGGACCGATGTCAAGCGCCTGGGATCAGGCTTGCGAGCTTTACGCACAGCTTATCGGCGGCCGTGTAGATTACGGAAAGGCACACAGTGCAAAATACGGTCACAGACGCTACGGCAGAAAGTACGACACACCTTTACTCAAGGATTGGGACAGTGAGCATAAGGTGCATTTTGTCGGCCACAGCTTCGGCGGACTTGCGGTGAGATTGCTCACACATCTTCTTACAAACGGTGCGCCTGAAGAGGTTGAGGCAAGCGGTGAGAATACATCGCCTCTTTTCCTTGGGGGTAAAGAGGCGTGGGTGAAAAGTGTTACCGCAATCTGTTCGCCTCTTAACGGCACGGCGGCTTATGATGCAATTGTGCGTTTCCGCCTTACCGTTCCGCTCAAAACGCTTGCTTACGGATATTCGGGTTTTTTGGGCAGAGGCCTTCTTAACGGACGTTTTGTTGATTTTCACCTTGAACAGTTCGGCCATTCCAACACACCGGGTAAAAAAGATTCAATCAAATTCCGCAAATCCTTTCCGCATATTTTCAAGAGTGATGACATCATTGCTTTTGATATGATGCCTGACGGCTCGGCGGCGCTCAACAACAGAATTAAAATTTCTCCTGACATTTATTATTTTTCCTATGCTTACAATTTTGTAAAAAAGGATGAAAACGGAAAAATCAAATTCGACACGGATTTTAAATTTATGAAAACAACAGCCCGTCTTATCCACAGTGCTGAAAAAAAGCGCGGCACGGCTGAAAAGGGACTTTACAATGACGGCCTTGTTGATGTTGAGTCGGCAAAATATCCGTTTAATGAGCCCCATGTTGATTATGATGAAAAAGCGCCGCTTCAAAGCGGTGTGTGGAATGTGATGCCCGTCTTTGAGGGTCACCACGGCACACCGATCGGTTTGTTTTCGGATGCGGAGCAAACTCATGCGTTTTATCTTGACTTGGCAAATATTCTCAATAGAATAGAGGCTGCCGAGGAAGAAATACTTGTTGAATAAAGTAATACAAAATTGCCCGACAAAACGCTTGATTATTCTTTTTTGGCATGATAAAAATAAGTGAAAAATTTTTTAAAAAAATTGCAAAAAACACTTGACCTTTGGAATGTTTTGTGATATATTAGTCAAGCGTTGTTCGTGCTGGTGTAGCTCAGTTGGTAGAGCAGCTGATTTGTAATCAGCAGGTCGGGGGTTCGAGTCCGTCCACCAGCTCCACTTTTTTAAAGTGAAAGAACTAACGCTTAACAGGGTATGGGAGAGTTCCCGAGCGGCCAAAGGGAGCAGACTGTAAATCTGCCGTCAACGACTTCGGTGGTTCGAATCCACCCTCTCCCACCATTTCAAGTGTTCATAACGGATTCAAGTTGTGAACACTCTTTTTCTTTGCTAAAAATCATATTTTTATTGGTCGCAGACTTTTTACGGTCTGCGACCTTTTTGCGTTTTATGCCGTTATGCTTTCAGTTAATGCTTTTGGTATATAAGTAACCGCTACTCCCTGACGAGTATCGTTGCTGAACAATTCTTCTTCCTGTATCGGCAGTTCAATATAACCCACAAAGCGGTAGTAAATAACAATTCTCTGCGTTTTGTTTTTGCCCGTACCCTCTGTTTCATAAACATCAATATGGTCAATGAGTTCGTGAAGCAATGGTGCAGTTATAGTTTCCATACGCATAAACTTTCGTATTGCTGAAACAAAGGTATCTTTGTCCTGCTCTTTGTTTTTCAGAAGAACAATATCATCACGGAGTTTGGAAATCCTACCTTTCAGTTCGGCTCTCTCAACCTCATATTTGCGTGACATATGCATAAACCATTCATCTGTTACCTTGCCGCTTGCGTTATCCTCATAAATCTTTTCATACAGACTTGCTACCTTTTCCTGTCTTGACAGACATCTTTGCAGTTCACTTTGCAGATACTTTTGCTCTGTAAGCATATCCTTGTTGGTTTTCTGTGACAGTATTTCTGCAAAGGCATCTTCGTCATATTTCAGATACGATACCATTTTTTTAAGTTCAAGCATTACAATTTGTTCAATCGCATCTGCTCTGACATAATGTCTGCTCTTGCAACTGCCTCTGTAATCCTTGTAATAGTTGGAACAACTGAAATAGTGAATATCTTTGTTTCGTGTATTCACATGAAACCATAGCTTTTTACCGCAATCGGCACACCGAAGGAAATCGCAAAATATGTTTTTTTCACCATTCTTAGGTTTGGGGTCTCGTCGTTTGCATTTCTTAACAAGCTGCTGTACTCTCTCAAAGGTCTCACGGTCAATTATCGGTTCGTGAACATCTTTGAAAATTTTCCAATTCTCTTCAGGATTCAAGTGTCTTGTTTTGTTCTTGAAAGATTTTGAGTATGTCTTGAAATTGATAACGTCTCCGCAGTATTCCTGTCGAGAAAGAATCTGACCAATAGTTGAGCTTTTCCATTTGTACGGATTGGGTTGTACCTTTTTACCGCCCCTGCCGATATCTCTGTCTTTCCAGTATGCGGTACAGTTTTTGATTCCTCTGTCCTGCAGGGTTCTTGCAATTTTGTCCTGACCGTAACCTTCAAGATAAAGCCTGAAGATTTCCTTGACAATTGCCGCAGCCCCCGGTTCTATTATCCACTTTTTAGGATTTTCGGGACTTTTCATATATCCGTAAGGCGGTTGGGATAACGGTTCACCCATATTTCCTCTGATTCGTTTAGCAGAACGTACCTTCTTTGAAATATCTCTTGCATACATCTCGTTCATAACATTCTTGAACGGGATGATTTCATTTTCGCCGTCAGCACTGTCAACCAAATCCGTAATGGCAATAAAGCGGATGTTGTTTTCGGGAAAGTATGATTCGGTGTATAGACCAACCTCAACATAGTTCCTTCCGAATCGTGACATATCTTTAACAATAATGGTTGAGATATATCCAGCCTCAACATCTTCCATCATTCTTTTGAAATCAGGTCGATTGAAGTTTGTACCGGTAAAACCGTCATCAACATAGAACTTGGTATTTTCGAAACCTTTTTCTTGAGCATACCTTGATAACATGATTTTTTGATTCTCAATCGAGTTGCTCTCATTTTCTTTGTTGCTGTCATCACGAGAGAGACGACAATAGAGAGCAGTAATTCCTACATTGTTTGACTGCATTAGTCCTCCTTTCCGGCAGTCGAACATACATATTCCGCTTGTATTGTATTTTTATCTTCTGTGGTTGTCAAATGTGCGAAATCGCTACCGATAAATTCTGATAATTTTTCTTTCATAGTTTTGTTTTCCGTTTCGCTGAAACGGGTTGAAACAATATAACGGACACCGTTGATGACATATTCATTTGAATCATCAGACTTACTTGTCCCGAGTTCACCTCGAGTGTCTCCGATTATCTCATGAAATTTTAATTTCAATAACTTCCAAAAGTTTCTCATCTTGAATCCCTGCCTCTCACTTTCATAAGATGTCTGTAATAATAATCGCAAGCCTTAATGACAAAGTCCTCAAGTTCAGATTCATTAACCTTTGGTGCGATACTTCGCAATCGCTCGACAGATAATTTTAGAACAGGCTTTTGATTTGGTTTCGGTACTGATAAAATTTCAAACAGTTTGTCTTGGTTTAGTTCGCCTTCTTCCGAAAGTTTCCGCAAACGCTGTGCCTGTGAGAATGATGGAGTTACCTCATCACTGTCATACATCGCATAAACCATTTGCTGATCTTCGGGTGACAGATACGAAAGTTCAACCGCAGGTCGCATAGCAATTCTGTTTTCATCAACGAGGTTGAGTAGTTCAGAGATAAGATATGTCAGACGGGTATAGTGACGGATTGTTTCTCTGCTGTCACCGCTTTGCTCGGATAATTTTTGAATCGACGTTTCACCCTTTGACTTCTGCAACACTGTTGCAGAAGTTGGCTCATCCAAATCAGTGCGGTAACCTTGTCGTTTCATCGCATCGAGTTTCAATTTGTAGGCGATACCTTTTTCACTCGGCAAGATATGTTCACGGTGGCAGAGGTTAGAGTCAATCATCGCAACCAACGCTTCATCATCGGTTAAGTTGTTAATGAGAACGGGTACGGTTTCATAACCCAGCTCATTGAGAATTTGCAAACGGCGGTTGCCGCAGACAATCTCATATTCGTTTTTGTCGGGTAGTTGTCTTATGACAATCGGACTAAGTAAACCGAACTGACTGATGCTCTCACGAAGTTTTTGCATATCATCATCCTCCTTAACGGTGAACGGAGAGTTAGTCATCGGTTTAATCAAATTGATTTTTACGTTATCCATTGTTACTTTAGTTTCAAATACTTTCATAAAAATAATCCTTCCTTTGTTTTAATTTTTCTTTAAGGGTTTCAGGGAACTCTCCCTGACAAGCGAATTTGTCCGTACAGATTCAGTGCTTGTTGAGACGAATAGTCGAAACAAGCCTTTTTTGTGGCTACAAATTCAGTGCTTGCTGAGACTGATGACACGGCATCAAAAAGTCTTGGCAAGCGGATTTGACGGGACAAATCCATTGCTCGCTAAGACAGATGCCATTTAATTTTTACTGTTGCGGTTTCGCAACGTATGTTTTTGTTTCTTCGCAAACTCACTTGCAGCAGAGCGTCGTTCTTTGCTATATGGCTCTGTGAGTCTGAAACAAAATCTTCCTTTCTCAATCTCAAACATCAGTCTTCCGTCTTCGGAATCATCAATCAGTTTGCACAAGTTCGGATGTTTTTCCGAATAAGCCGACAAACGATTTTTCAAATCTGTGTTGTAGGTTGATACTATAATAATCGGACTGGCTTCGTCAAAAAATATCTCGGTTGTCTTCTGAGATTTCTTTAAGCCTGTTTTCAAAACATAAACCTCCTTTCCAAAAAAATATTTTTTCAAAAGGCGGCTTTTAGAGTAATTTTTCATAGCTGAACAACTGTGAAAAACAAGTTTCATCTTACAGAAATTTTTGAAACGATGTAGCTATAAATCAAACACACTCCAATTTGATTTCTTCATTTTTTACAGTTCTGAAATTAATTTGAGCAAAACAAAAAAGCCGTCACACAGACAG
>JAZNVG010000048.1:0-27326 GCA_045592705.1 Acutalibacteraceae bacterium
GCAGTTTTTATCAGGTTATTTTTCGTTCAGACGAAATGACAAAAAATCCGCAATACTTGGTGTATTGCGGATTTTTTTCATAATGTATCAACGCAAAAAGAGCCGAGAAAAACCTTAACTTCCTTGTGGTGGGTCGCCCAAAGCACCGTTGCAAGTTTTTTATTTTAACTCAGATTATTTTTCAGCTTTGGGAGCAAAGAGCACCTTAAAAACAATGGCTGCAAGCGCTGCACCGACAAAAGGACCGACAATGAATACCCAAACCTGTGAAAGAGCAAGACCGCCGTCTGCAATTGAAGCGAAAACCGCGGGAGCAAGGCTTCTTGCGGGGTTTACGGAAGTACCAGTAAGCGGAATGCCGATAATATGTACAAAGGTAAGTGTAAGGCCGATAACGATTCCGGCAATGTTTGAGGTTTTTTCGCTTGAAGTGACACCGAGAATAGTCATTACAAAAACGAAAGTGAGAATAACTTCTGCAAGAAGTGCGCCCCACACTGTCAGAGCGTGTGCGCTGGCGGCATCAAAACCGTTTGTGCCCAGACCGTGTGAAGCAAGTGCCATATCGCTGCACTTGTAAATAGTGCCCAGAGCACCGCAAGCCGCGAATGCACCGACAAGCTGACCGACAACATAGCCGATAAAATCCTTGATACCGAGTTTTCCGCTGATAAGCATTGCAAGCGAAACCGCGGGATTAACATGGCAACCGGAAACATGACCGATTGCATAAGCAGCCGCAACAATTGCAAGACCGAAAGCAAGTGAAATTGCAACAATGCCGAGATAACCGTTAGCGACACCGCCCGTTGCACCTCCGCAGACAACTGCCGTGCCGCAGCCGAAGAATACAAGAACAAAAGTGCCTAAAGCTTCTGCAAGATATTTGCGCATAAAAAATCCTCCTATAGTTTGATAATTAAATTATAACTTAAAAATTTCAATTTTCAAGCCATATAAAAAATATTCTCAAAAAATCCAAATTATTGCAACAACTATTGCAATGTGCAACAAAACCATCACAGGAAGACCCAACATGAATTTTTTGTGCTTTGTTTTGTGACGGATGAGCTTCATTGTCACAAGCATCGGTAACGCACCGCCGACAAACGCCAAAAGCAATAACGTTTTTTCGGGAATGCGCCACTTATTCTTTTTTGCAAAATACTTATCCGCAGCTGTTATAAAAGCCGAAGCCACCGAAACGGCGGCAAAATAAACCCAGAAAACAGGCGATGTGAAAAACTCCACAGAATACCCTCCCGACAAACAGAATAAAATGCAATATATCTCAGAGGTGATAATAATGAAAAGATTTATTGCATTAATTATTGTAATTATACTGTTGTTTTCCTGTGCCTGTCAAGCAAAAAAAGCAGTGCCGCAAGATGATACTTTACGCGGTGTGTGGGTATCTTATTCCGAGATACCCTCAACTGTCGGAATCAATAAAAGTGAATATATCAAAAAATCAGATGAAATTTTTCTGAACATAAGCAAAATGGGGTTGAACACTGCGTTTGTGCACATCCGCGCTTTTTCCGACGCATTTTATCCGTCGGAAATTTTCCCGTCATCGTCATATATAGCAGGCACACAGGGAGCAGAACTTGACTATGACCCGATTGCAATTATGATTGAAAGCGCCGAAAAATACGGAATTGAATTTCACGCGTGGCTCAACCCTTTCCGCGTTGCAACGCACACCGATATTAAAAAGCTTTCGTCCGATAATCCGGCAAGAAAAATTCTTGACTCGGGTAACTCCGACAATGCCGTTTGCGTGCTCGAAAACGGCATTTATTATAACCCGGCTTGCCCCGCGGTGCACGCACTTATCATTAACGGAGTTCTTGAATTTCTTGAAAACCACAGAGTTGACGGAGTGCACATCGATGACTATTTTTACCCCTCAACCGACGAAAAAATTGACAGTTCCGAGTATAAAAAATACTGTGACAACGGCGGTAATATGCCCCTTTCTCAATGGCGTAAAAACAGTGTCAACTCTTTTGTGTGCGCACTTTATTCAGCGGTAAAAAATTTTGACAGCAGACTTGTTTTCAGCATAAGCCCCTCGGGAAACATCAGCACAAACGCAGAAAAGCTTTATGCCGATGTTGAAACCTGGCTTGCAGACAACTGTTATGCCGACCTTATAATTCCTCAGCTTTACTATGGATTCGAACATTCTTCCCTGCCCTTCGAAAAAGCGGCAACCGAATGGGCACTGTTAAAAAGCGAAAAGGTTAAGCTTGCCGCAGGGATTGCCGTTTACAAAAGCGGAAAAGAAGACACTTTTGCAGGCGAAGGTATCAACGAATGGATTGACAACAATGACATTGCAGCCAGACAGATTGACTTAATACAAGGCAATTCAAGCTACTCCGGCTTTGTTTTGTTTTCATACGAATATGTTTTTTCGATGTTCACAAAAAATTTGCAAAAATATGATGAAATGTAATATTAAAGTATGATATAATAAAATAAATATTTTAAAATACGGACGGATTTAGTCTTATGAATAAAACAACAAAAACAGTTACAATAACAATCGCCGCCGTGCTTGCGCTTATGGTGGCTTTCGTCGGCTTTATGTTTGCGACGGGCAAAATTGATGACCTTCGCAGTCAGTTTGTCGACCAAACCCTGCCCGTTGACGGTACCACAGATGCAGACGTTTCAACTCAGACACCCGATACTCAGAAAACAAAAACACCATTACCCGAAAAAACAATTGCCGTTGTCTGCACACCCGAGGATTTCTCTGCCGAAAACGGAATCCGTACCTTTGTTGAAAACATTTATTCTTACGGATTTAACAGCGTGGTCATTGACCTGCGAAACAGTTCTTATGACGACGGATTGCTTGATAAGTATCTTGACTTTGCCGCGCAAAGCCGTGTTTTCTCAGGTGTTATTATTGACAAAGAAAATGCCGCTGCGCTTGCGGAAAATCACAATTTTGATTTCATCATTCTTGACGGATTTGATACCGACGATGCAGATTTTTACAACAGCATTGAAGCTGTCAGCCGAAAGATTCACCAAGCAGATGCCGAAATCCGTCTCGGATTTTCCGTACCCGACAACGTTTCACCTTCATCAAAGCTTGATTCGCTCGTAATCGGCGCAACCGTTAATTTCATTTATGTTGAGCAAACCGGTTATTCATCTTTTTTCTTAAAAGCCATCAACAAATGGAACCAGCACGGTGCAACGGTGTGGTTTTCACATTTGCTTGACGGTATCGAAGCAATGTCATCGGCAGACACGGCAAGCATTATTCCGACGGTTGAAGCATCCTTCAATTCACACGTTTGTCAGGCAACCGTATTTTCGTCATACTCCGATATTTTGTCGGCAAAAGGCGACGGTATTAAGCTGTTAACCGATTACATCAATGAGCAGGACACTTCACTCATTGACAAGGATTTCAAATTAACAGCCCCGACTAAAAATACAATTACCGTTGAGGAATCAAAAATCACCTTTACCGGTCAGAGCAGTCCCGTTTATCCTCTTACCTGTAATTCAAAGGAAATCCGCCGTGCCGATTCCGGCGATTTTTCGACGGAATTCGAGCTCAAAAAAGGCGAAAACAAATTCGTTTTTGAGCACAAAGGAAAGCAGTACACCTACACGGTAACATATAAAGTGCAGTTGCTTAAATCAATTTCTCCGACAGGCACTCTTACTGCCCCCGGCGGAATGCAGGTAAGCATTTCTGCCGTTGCACTTAAAGGTGCCGCGGTTGTTGCAACCGTCAACGGTAAAAAGGTCACTCTCAAGCAAAGCAATGACATAAGCTACGGAGATGACGAAGAGCTCATTGACGAATCCTCCGACTTCGCGGCTTTCTACGGCAACTATACACTCCCCAAAGAAACCGAACGTGTTCAGAATCTCGGAAAAATAAAGGTGACGGCAACCTACGGCTCACTTTCGGAATCAATGACGGGTGCATCCCTGTCAGTAAGCGCAAAAGAGCCTGAGCCCGTTGTCACCACAACAAAACCAACCACCACAGAGCCAACGACCAAACCGACAACAACCTTGACAACCGAAACGAATCCGACGGAGTCGTTATCGTCAAGTGCAACAAAAACCGAATCCTCTGTCACGGACACAACCGCCACCGATACAACGGCACCGACACAAACCGAACCCTCGACAACACAGTCAACCACCCCGCCTGCCGGTGACCTGCTTGAAAAATATTCATTCAAAAAAGACTACGGTCTGGGCAGTGCAAAAATCTGTTATGTAACAGAGGGCTATGCGGAATGCTTCCCTGCGGACATCACTGCCGACCTTTCAAATCCTTTCTATATTGCAAGGCCTGCAAGCATGTGTGACTACGTCACGGGCACAATGAGCGCAAGTTCAAAATACTACATTCTTGCATCGGGTTCAAAGGTTTATCAATCAGATGTTACCTATCTCGCCTCGGCTTACCGTGTGCCCGATAACAATATCCGTGTTGCCTCAAGCAGTGTTACCGCCTCTGAGCTGAAAATCGTTCTTGATATGAACTGGCGTGTTCCCGTAAACGCTGTTCTTGACGGTCAGAAATACGGTACAATCAACATTAACGGTAACGCCAGACCTCACGTTGTTGAAAAGTTCACTGCAAGCGCCATCACCTTCACTTTCTACAACACTGAAACTGCCAGCGGCAGCATTTCAACAAAGGGCTCGCTTGTTTCAAAAGCCAACTGGTCTTCCGAAGGCTCAACCGCCAAACTCACGCTTACACTTAAAGAAAGCGGAAAGTTTTACGGCTATCATCTTGAGTACGATTCACAGGGCAGACTTGTCATCACCTTCCGCAACAAGCCTTCACAAACACTCAAAGGTTACACAATTATGCTTGATGCAGGTCACGGCGGAAACGACCCCGGCGCCCTTTGCAGCATTACGTCAAATTCAAGCATGAAATACGAAAAGCAGATAAACTTCTCCCTTGCCACAAAGCTCAAGGCATTGCTTGAAGCAGAGGGAGCAACGGTGCTTATGACAAGAACAAGCGACACCTTTATTGACCTCGGTCCGCGCGTTGATATGTGCCGCGACAAACACCCCGATATGTTTATCGCAATGCACTGTGACTCGAGCACCAGCTCCACGCCGATGGGAACTTCGGCATACTACTACAACGCATACTCATACAATCTGGCAAAAGAGATTCACGACAGCATTGTAAAATGCTACAAAACAAGCATCTATGCCGGTGAGTCAAGCTCCGTTCTGAACAAAGTTGACCGCAAAACAAGCTTCTATCCTTTCAAGGTAACCCGCGTTGAAGAATGTCCCGCAATTCTTATTGAATACGGCTTTGTTTCCAACCTCAAGGAATGTGCGGTGCTTCAGAACTCCGAAAGCCGCGACAAGCTTGCAGCGGCAACTCTTGAGGGAATCAAGAATTACATCAGCGCAAACTGAATTTGAAACTGATTTTCATCTTTTCGCCCGTCAGCCTGTGCTTTAAATAAGCGCACAAAAAAGTTGCGGGAACGCAAAGCAGAAACCACAGCACGGTAAACAGCGGACATATCTGCCCCAGAAGATTGTGTGAGCGTGCCGAATAATCCCAGACATTCCATTTAAGTCTGAGGTTGACAAGACAGCCGACTGCAAACTCAATCGTTGTTATAATCAGGCTGCCTGCAAGACAGCGCAAAAAAAGACTTTTCGTCTTGGCTTTGATATTCATAATATAAAGTGCAAGGAAGGTCACGCCGCCCGTTACTGTCATTGTCCAGTGGGTATATCCGCGAAAAATAATCTCAATAAGAGAATATGTTACCGCACCGATTCCCGCCACCAGCGAGTATTCTTTCAGTCTTTTCATTGCATCCGTCCGTTCCGGTTGATTTTATATGGTTATTTTTCGCCGAGGATGCGCTAATATACGGTTAAAAAATGCGGAGGTATCAATCGTGAAAAAGCCAAATATTGTTTTTTACTTTTCCGACCAGCAACGTGCAGATTCGGCAGGCTGCTACGGTCAGCGACTGCCCGTAACACCGAACCTTGACGCACTTGCGCAGGAAGGCACTCTTTTTGAAAACGCTTTCACCTGTCAGCCCGTTTGCGGTCCGGCAAGAGCCTGCCTGCAAAGCGGTGTTTACGCCACTCAAAACGGTTGTTACAGAAACGATATCGCCTTACCCCTTGACACAAAAACGGTTGCCTCTTATCTCAACGATGCAGGCTATGACACCGCATACGTCGGCAAATGGCACCTTGCTTCGGGAAAAGGCTGCAACCTGCACACAAAACCCGTGCCCGTTGAGCGCAGGGGCGGTTACAAGGATTACTGGCGCGCCGCCGACATTCTTGAATTCACCTCGCACGGCTACAACGGATATGTTTACGGCGACAACAACGAAAGAATTGATTTCAAAGGCTACCGTGCAGATGCAATTAACGGCTTTGCTGTCGATTTTATAAACAATCACAACGGTGAAAATCCGTTTTTCCTTTTTGTTTCACAGCTTGAGCCCCATCATCAGAATGATCACCTGCGTTTTGAATCACCCAAGGGTCTCAAGAAAAAATTCAAAAATTACGATGTTCCCGGCGACCTTAAAGGCACACTCGGTGACTGGCGGTTACAGATGCCGTCATACCTTGCCTGCTGTAACCGCGTTGACGAAAATTTCGGCAAGCTGATTCAGGCACTCAAGGATAAGGGCATTTATGAAAACACCGTCATCATTTACACCTCCGACCACGGCTGTCATTTCAGAACACGCAATGCCGAATACAAGCGTTCCTGCCACGAAAACAGCATACATGTTCCCCTTGTCATTTCGGGCGGCGCATTTTCAAAAGGCGGCAGAATAAACGACCTTGTTTCGCTCATCGACCTGCCCGCAACCGTGCTTGATATTGCAGGTGTCAGCGTCCCCGAGCATTTTTCCGGAAAGAGTCTTTGCGACAAAAAGGGACACGAAAGCGTGTTTATGCAGATTTCGGAAAGCCAGATAGGACGTGCAATAAGAACAGACCGATACAAATACAGTGTATCAACAAAAAATGCCGACAAGCCAAACTCAGACGAATATTTTGAGGACTGCCTCTACGATTTGCAGACAGACCCCTACGAGAAAAACAACCTTGTTGCTGACCCGCAATTTGAACAGTTGAGAGAAGAATTAAAGACAATTCTTATCGGTCATATGGTCAAAGCCGGCGAGGCAGTGCCCGTAATTAAAAAGTGCAACCAATAAAACTGACAGCTCCGATTTCTCGGAGCTGTTATTTATTTTTTCATATTTCCCGTTGCCGGGTTGTCAATCAGTTTACCATCGGCGGTAAACCGTGAGCCGTGGCAGGGGCAGTCCCACGTGTGCTCCTGCTTATTCCATTTAAGCGCACAGCCCATGTGCGGACAGCGCGGCACGGTGGGGGTAAGCAGCCCCGAAGCTGAGTGAATTGCATTGACAAAAAGCTGAGGCTGAAGCACCGTGCGTGACGGTGAAAACACCTCGGCAAACTCATTTTTTTGCGAGCGCACAAGGTCACAAAGGATATCTGCCGCAACCATTGAAGATGTCATTCCCCACTTGTTAAAACCCGTTGCAACAAACAAATCGGGAGTGTTTTTACTGTAATTGCCGATGTAAGGTGCACCGTCAAGTGTCATACAGTCCTGCGTTGCCCAACGGTATTTTACGGTTGCATCGGGATAAAATTTTGCCGCCGCCTTTTCAAGCTCTGCAAAGCCGCCGCCCATTTTGCCCGTCCGGTGTGAGCCGCCTCCCAACAAAAGCAGATCGCCGTAATTTCTGAATGAAAGTCCCATTTCGCTTTCGTCAACGTACATTCCGTTTACATTCTGAGCGTTTTCAAGTGCCAACACATAGGAACGGTGCTGATAAAGCTTCATAAAAAACATTCCGTGTTTGTTGAAAATCGGGAAATGCGTTGCAACAATTGTCTTTTTCGCCGTGATTTTACAACGGTCTGTAAAGAATTTCTCGCCGTCAAACGAGCAGATTCGGGTATTTTCATAGATATCAAGTCCTTCGGCAACTGTACGGGCGAATTTTTTCGGATGAAACTGTGCCTGCTTTGAAAACCGCAAAGCCCCTGTAATGTCAAAAGGCAACAGTGCTTTTGTTACAAGGTCGGCCTCTGCGCCGATTTTTCTTAATGCCGCAAGCTCTGTTTCAAGCTTTTCACGGGAGCTCAGACTGTAAACAAAGTTGTCTTTTTCTTCAAAATCGCAGTCGATGTTTTTGCAAAGCGAACGGTATTCTTCAACCGCTTTTTCGTTAGCCAGATAATATTTCCTTGCTTTTTCCACACCGATTTTTTTAATCAGCTTGCCATAAATCAAACCGTGCTGAGAGGTGATTTTTGCCGTTGTGTTGCCGCTGACACGCCCGAAAATCTCTTCAGCCTCAACAACCACACACTCTGCACCCGCGTTTTTAAGACGGTAAGCGCACAAAAGTCCTGCAAGACCGCCGCCGATAATCAGAACCTCGGTTTTAATATCTTTTTCAAGTGTCGGAAACTGCGGCAGCTGAACCGTCTGATTCCATAATAATTTCATTTTTCATCACCGTAATTTAGGATGTGACAAAAAAGTGAAATTAACCTTACATTGACAAAAACACAAAAAACAAGTAGTATAAAAGCAGTATCTGTGAAAGGCGGCTGACCTATGGATAAAAAGCTCAAAATCGGCTTTAATACTTTTGACAACGACGTTTTTAACGGCAGACCCCATTTCGAGTTGCCGCTGAAAAACGGGGTTGACTATGTGCTTTGTCACACCGACCCGCACCTCGGTACATTTGAAAGCGAGAATGAAAAGGCAAAGCGCCTTGCCGACATTTTAAGCGACAGAAAGCTTGATTTTATTGCTAATTTTGAGTTTCAGAACACATCTTCCGATTTCATTTCAAAAGACGGACACAACTGGATAAGTATTCCTGACGGCTCTCACCGCCTTAACCTGCCCGAAGGCTTTGTAAAAGCACTTGCCTCTAACGGAAATCTTATCGGCATAACCTATGACGAATTTGAGCACACGATTGTCAACCGCAACATTTCCGTATGGATGGAAACAAAAACAAAGGTTGACAAACCCGTTTTCAGCCAGTCTGACACCAAAGACATTGTCACGCAGGGCGAAGCTCTTTCCGCGCAAGTCAAAGAATATGCCGACAGCATCAAAGCAATGGGAGCCCCGGTTTTTTCGGGCGAGCACGTTTTCCCCGTTCTTTACCATACCTTTGCGCGAAACGGAATCATCCCGAATTTCAAATCTCAAAAAGAGAGCTATTCGAATCTTCAGTTTGCAATTGCCGCAGGTGCCGCTCTGCAATACGGCACACCGTTGTGGAACTGCGTTGATATGTGGCACAAGCTGACACATCCCGGTCACAGCGCCAAAGAGCTTTATCACAACCTTGTTTTCGCCTATCTTTCAGGTGTTAACCGCGTTTATGTTGAATCGGGTGCCGCAATGATAGAGGGCGAATCTCTTAATGACATCGGCGAAGCTTTTGTTAAATTCACCGGAGAGTATAAAGGCAAAGAAAGAGATTACGACATTTCCGACTACCGACCCGAGATCGGCATTATCCGCTATGACGACACATACTGGGGACAGAATCTTTTCTGGGCAAGAGGTCTTTTCGGCAACAAAAAAATCCGCCCGACCAAGGAATGCAAGGAGTGGATTACGATTATCAACACTCTTACCTTCGGTCAGACGAAAAAAACATCGTTCACCTGGAACAGAATCACCCCTGCCTCGCTTAAACCGCACCGTTCATTTGTCACAATGAATTCGCTTGCAGTCTTTGATGACAGAGTAACGGAAAAGCCCCTCAGTTCGCTCAAGCTTGCTTTTCTGTGCGGCGTTCATATAAGCGAAGAAACGCTCAAAACAGTTGCAAAGCTTGTCAAAGAAAACGGGCTGACGGTTGTTACATCTGAGCGCTACGCACCGGAAAGCATCAGAAAAGGCAGCTCGGGATACCGTGAAATCAAAGACGGAAAGGGTTGTTGGATTGTAACAAACAGCTTTGCCGACAAACGTCTTAAAAAGCGAATTGCCCCGTTTATGGGAAAACGCGACGTAATCCGCCTTACCTTCGACGGCGGCAAGGAAGTGAAAATGAAAGTATCCGCCGACGGCGAAACATTCACACAGATATAAAAAATGCAGTTTGGGCATATCGCTCAAACTGCTTTTTCTTTATATTTTGCTTGCCAGATAAGCCGCGCCGAATTTATTGGCATCGTTACCCATCAAAGCTTTGACGGTTTTTACATTGCGATAACTCGGCATAAGCTTACTTTGTAAAACAGCATTAATTTTTTCTGTTATGTAGCTTTCGTTCATAATGCCGCCGCCCAGCACAATTAACGGAGGATTAAAAATGTAAATGAGGCTTTTAAGGCCCTCAACAATTTCCTCAACCCACTCGTCAACAGCAAGCTTTATTGCAGGATTATCGAAATTTGCAAAAATCTCTCTGCCGTTGATCTCTTTGCCGAGTTTGCCGCTCACCGTTTTCACAAGAGCGCTTGCCGAAGCATAAGCTTCATAGCAGCCCTCGCCGCCGCAGCCGCATTTTTTGCCGCCTGCGTGGGTAACGATGTGACCGAATTCGCCTGCAGAAAACGAAGAACCCGTAAACAGCTTTCCGTCAAGAAAAATCGCACCTCCGATGCCCGTGCCGTAAGTCAGGCAGAGAAAATTTTCTTCACCCTTAGCGGCTCCGAAAAAAGCTTCTCCGATTGCGGCGGAGTTGACATCGTTTTCAACAGCGGCGGGAATGCCTGTCTGCTTTTCGATAATCTCTTTTATAGGCATACCTGTATAATCGGGCAGACTGTCGGTTGCAAAAATGACAGTGCCGGTTTTGCTGTTTATCTGACCCGCGGTCGAAACACCCACTCTGTCAATGCCGTCATAACTTCTGATAATTTCAACAACACGTTCAATTATCCTTTTTCCGCCCTCGTGCGCATTTGTGGGAATGTTTCTGCTTTCGGTCATATTGAAATTTTCATCAAAAAGGGCATATTTTATTTCGGTGCCCCCGATGTCAAATGCCAGAATTCTCATTTGCTGTTCTCCAGTGCCGCAACAAAGCGTTTTGTGATATCCATCGGTCTTGTTATGGCTGTGCCGACAACTGCCGCATAAGCGCCGTTTTCAAACGCCGCAACAAGCTGCTCGGGCACCCAGATTCCGCCCTCGGCAATAACGGTTGCACCGAGTTCTTCCTTATACCTGCGCATAAGGGTGACATCGGGCAGAACGGTTCCCTTAGTGTAAGGTGTATAACCGCTCATTGTTGTGCCGAGAAGGTCAAATCCGAGTTCAAGTGCTTTTTTGCCTTCTTCAAAGCAGGATGTGTCTGCCATGAAAAGTTGGTCGGGATATTTTGCGCGCACCTCGGTGAAGAATTCTTCAAGCGTAACACCGTCGGGTCTTACGCGGTTGGTTGCATCAATTGCAATAATGTCGCAACCGATTTCGGCAAGGGCGTCAACCTCTTTCATTGTCGGCGTGATGTAAACGTCGCTGTCGGGGTAAACTTCCTTGATGATGCCAATGATCGGAAGGTCAACTCTTTCCCTGATAGCCAGAATGTCAACAACAGTATTTGCCCTTATTCCCACGGCACCGCCGAGGGATGCGGCATAAGCCATTTTGCTCATAATGTAGCTGTCATACAACGGCTCTGTTGACAGGGCTTGGCAGGAAACAATAAGTCCGCCTTTGATCTGTTCGAGAATTTGTTTGTTTGTTTTCTTTTCCATACTGAGATTATAGCACGGTATTTTTGGTAATTCAACAATTTTCTTCTTTTTTTGCCTGCTTTACTTATTGCCGACGGTAAAAACTTGTGATATCATAAAAACATAAAAATTCAGGCGGTGATTAAGAATGGATAAAAAGAAGCTGTATATTTTGACTTATGATCACGGCGGATATGTACTGTGGAAGGATGAGGTCAAACCGAGATTGAAGAAAATTTTTGAGTGGATGGAAAAATATCCCAAGCTCAGAATCGGTCTTGATTACGAGTCTTTTACCTTTGATGAATTTTCAAAATGTGACCCGGAAATTGTTGAAATGATAGGCACTCTTCTTGAAAAATATCCCGACCGCGTCGGTCTTGGCGCAACAACCTACGGTCAGCCGCTTTCGCTGACAATTTCGGAAGAATCAAACGCCCGTCAACTTATACACGCAGTGCGCACAAACCTCAAATATTTCGGCAAAACCCCAAATGTATATGCCATTTCGGAATTTGCTCTTAACAACCAGACTCCCCAGCTTGCAAAGCTCTGCGGCTACGATGCCGCAATTCTTCGCTCACACGTTATGGGCTACGGTTATCCGAAAACCTTTGATTCGGCTTGGGGCAACTGGATTGGCAGGGACAAAACCGCCATTCCCGCCGTACCCACTTACGATAAAATGGGACGCGGCTTTAACTGCTGCACGGTTGATAACTGGATTCTTTCACGCTGGCCTCAGGATACTGAGATTTCACTTGAAAAATTCGAGGAGATGTTTAAAAAATACA
Source organism: Acutalibacteraceae bacterium (assembly GCA_045592705.1). Lineage (GTDB taxonomy): Bacteria > Bacillota > Clostridia > Oscillospirales > Acutalibacteraceae > CAG-177. The sequence goes on from JAZNVG010000048.1 coordinate 12,576, forward strand.
CTCCTCTGCTTGCCTCAAGATACGATGACCTTACACAGCCGATTGAAGACATTACGGAATATATCGAAACCAAAGAGAATTATGAATATGTTCTTCTGGAAGATATTCCCGAACTTTACGGCAAGGCAAAGGATGAGCTTGTGACAACCGATAACGATTTCCACGTGCAGATGCCGTGGGGCTACTGCGGCAACGAAATCTTTAACAGTGTGCGCCAAGCGGAGGTTGAGGCCGTTCAGGCGGAAAAGCTCAACGCACTTTCGGTTATGCTTGGCGGAGAATCAATGCAGCCGAAGCTTGAGGAAGCGTGGAAATATGCGCTTGCCGCCGAGCACCACGATGTAACAATCTGCGGTCTGCTTGACCTTTCAAGAAGATTCATTCCTGCATCTCTTAAAGAATCAAAAGAAGCAAAAGAAAAATCACTTGAAAGCATTTCATCCCGCTTTGCTTGCGACGGAAAATCGGTTCTTGCGGTAAACACCCACTCTTTCAATGTTTCGGAATGGGTCAAAACAGACAGCGACGACTATGTTTTTGTTAATTTGCCTGCATACACGGCAAAAAAAATCCGCAAAGAAAACAGCTTGGCGGCAGAATTTTCGTGGGACTGCGAAAAATCAATTCTCAAAACCCCCGACTATGAAATCGCTCTGACTGATTCGGGCATTAATTACATTGCAGACAACCGCGCAAACAAGCTTGTTGACAACGGCAACGCCGCGCTTCTCACCGCCTGCGTTGAAAACGAAGACTGCGTTTCAAGCGGAAAATGGCAGGTTGAAATTTCTGACAGCAATGCAACCGCCGTTTATTGCGGCAACATCAACGGTGTGTTTTTCAGCCTTGAAATGCGTTTTAATGCAGGTTCAAAACGCATTGACTGCAAAACCCGTTTTGAGCTTCACGGCACACGCGTGGGTAAAATCGGTGAAAAAGCGGGACTTAAGAAATCACTCACCGTTAACGGTCACCGCCACGAGGGCAAGATGTGTCTTAACCTGAATCTTTGCCTCGACAAAAACCGCCGTATGGTTCGTGATTTACCCTACTCAATTTCCGACTGGAGCGGCGACATACACGTCACCGAGGATTATTGGTACGAAAAAGACCGTATCATCATTGACGAAAAGGTTTCTCCCGAAGAATCGTTTGAAAAAGCCACCTATCTTAACGGCATTTACTGGGTCTGTCTGCGTGACAAAGAAAACGGTCTTGCGGTTATCAATAAAGGCTGTATGGGCTCTGCCGTGCACGGCAACCGCGTTTTGATTCCCCTGCTTTATTCAAACGAGTATTTGTGCGGCACAAAAATCCTTGACGGAATTTACGAAAATGAATTCGCACTTTTACCCGTCGGTGCAGACTGCTCCGACGCTGAGCTTCACAGGCGCGCTCTTTCATATGCTTATCCGCCCTGCGTAACCGAAATACCCGACGGTAACGGAGATTTAAGCGAGTTTTCCTTCGCCTCACTCAACACTCTGCAAGAAAGCGCGGAACAAAACGGCGAGGTAATTATGACAACGCTCTACCCCGAGGAAGACCACCTGCTTGCCCGTTTCTGCAACTATTCGGATATAAGTGCAAAAATGCTGTTTAAGCCCACTGTCGGCAAAATCACAGCCGAAACCGACCTGCTCGGTAACAAGATTGCAGACGTCGCTGCCGACACGCTCACCTTCCGTCCGTGGGAAATCAAGACGGTCAGAATTGATTTATAATTTACTTTTAATTCAAATATACAGTTGTCTTTTTACGGGATTTATGGTATTATATTTAGAGTTTTGTTGAAAGCGAGGATTCTGAAATGACAGATATTGAAATTGCCCAGAGTGCAGTGATGCGCCCGATTAACGAAATTGCAAAAACAGCAGGTATTGACGAGAAATATCTCGAGCAGTACGGCAAATACAAGGCAAAGGTTGACCTTTCGCTTCTTAAAGAAGACACAACACCCGACGGCAAGCTTATTCTTGTCACTGCCATCACCCCCACCCCCGCAGGCGAGGGCAAAACAACAACGACAATCGGTCTTACCGACGGTCTGAGAAAAATCGGCAAAAATTCTATGGCGGCATTAAGAGAGCCGTCGCTTGGTCCCGTTTTCGGTGTCAAAGGCGGCGCGGCAGGCGGCGGATAGGCACAGGTTGTTCCGATGGAAGACATCAACCTGCATTTTACCGGTGACTTTCACGCAATCGGTGCGGCAAACAACCTTCTTGCCGCAATGCTTGACAACCACATCCATCAGGGCAACACACTCGGCATTGACACACGCAGAATCACATGGAAGCGTTGCGTCGATATGAATGACAGACAGCTTCGTAACGTTGTTGACGGACTCGGCGGAAAGGTAAACGGTGTGCCCCGTGAGGACGGCTACGACATCACCGTTGCAAGCGAAATTATGGCAGTACTCTGCCTTGCAAGCTCCATTTCAGACCTTAAAGAACGAATTTCAAGAATTATTGTCGGTTACAATTACGAGGGTAAGCCCGTCACCGCCGCTGACCTCAAGGCTCAGGGCGCTATGACTGCATTGCTCAAGGATGCACTCAAGCCCAACCTTGTTCAGACACTTGAAGGCACACCTGCCTTTGTTCACGGCGGTCCTTTTGCAAACATTGCACACGGCTGTAACTCCGTCATCGCAACAAGAATGGCGATGAAGCTCAGTGATTACGCTGTTACGGAAGCAGGCTTCGGCGCCGACCTCGGCGCAGAGAAATTCCTTGATATCAAGTGCCGCTACGCAGGGCTTAAGCCCTCTGCAGTCGTTGTTGTGGCAACAATCAGAGCTCTCAAGATGCACGGCGGTCTTGCCAAAAACGAACTTGCAAACGAAGATCTTGAAGCACTCGGCAAGGGAATGCCCAATCTTCTTCGTCACGTTGCCAACATCAAAAATGTTTACAAGCTTCCCTGCGTTGTTGCTGTCAACCGTTTCCCCACCGACACGGAAAACGAAATCAATTATATTATTGAAAAATGCCGTGAGCTTGGTGTCAACACCGTTCTTTCAACAGTCTGGGCAGACGGCGGCAACGGTGCAACAGAGCTTGCACAAGAAGTTGTTCGCCTTTGTGAAGAACCCAACGATTTCACTTTCTCTTATGAACTTGACCTGCCCATTGAAAAGAAAATTGAGGCAGTTGTTAAGAAGGTTTACGGCGGTGACGGCGTAAAGCTTGAAAACGCAGCCATCAAAGCTGTTGCAGAACTTGAACAGCTCGGTTACGGCAATCTTCCCATCTGCGTTGCCAAAACACAGTACAGTTTCTCTGACAAGCCCACATTGCTCGGCGCACCCGAAGGCTTTACGGTCAGCGTCAAGAACGTTAAAATTTCAGCAGGCGCAGGCTTTGTCGTTGTCTATACCGGTGATATTATGACAATGCCCGGTCTGCCCAAGGTTCCTGCGGCAGAAAAAATCGACATTGACGAAAACGGTAAAATTTCAGGCCTTTTCTGATAACCAAGGGAAATACTATTATGTCTTCATAAACAACACAAAGCCCACCGAGAATTCTCGGTGGTCTTATACTTTTTGTTAAACTGTCTGTGCTGTTGCCTTTTGTTTGTCTTTCTTTTTGCCGATTGACTGAACAATTACAAGAACAGCAATTATTGCAACACCGACCACATCGGTAACAACACCTGGGATAACCATACACAAACCGCCTGCGATTGCCGCAATTCTTTCAAACCAAGACATATGTTTAATCATATATCCTTCCATACCTGCGGAAATGATATAAATTCCGCAAAGCGCTGTGATGACAAGAAGAACAATTTCATACCAGGGCTTGTCAGAGCCGATGATGAGCATTTCGGGACTGAACGCAAAAATGTAGGGAACAATGAAAGCCGTGATAGCAAGTCTTGTTGCCGTGACACCCGTTTTAAGCGGATTGGATTTTGCGATTGCCGAGCCTGCATAAGCCGCAAGGGCAACGGGCGGAGTGATATCAGCAACAATTCCGAAATAGAAAACAAACATATGCGCCGCAAGAACAGGGATGCTCAGGCTTCTCATAAGAATGGGAGCAACCATTGATGCCATAATGACATAGTTTGCGGTTGTGGGAACACCCATACCAAGAACAATACACATAAGCATTGTCAGAGCAAGGGCAAAAACGGGGTGAATCTGAGAAGCTGCCTGAACAAGAGAGGAAAGAACGTTTGCAAGACCTGTTTGCTGTACCATCGCAGAGATGCAGCCCGCAACTGCGCAAGCGAGGGCAACGCCGATTGCATTCTTTGTACCGTTAGCAAGTGATTTAAAATAAAGCGCAAAATCAAAATCAAACTTTTTATGAACGATTGATTTTACAACACCCTCAACAAGCTTAATGCCGATTGCAACCAAAATTGCCGTGATTGCGGATTTTGCGGGAGAAAAATGGTTCATCGCAACAACGAGGGCAACAACGGGAAGAAGAAGATATCCCTTTGACAAAACAAGCTTGAAGAAATTGGGGATGGATTCTTTGGGAAGACCTTTAAGACCGAGCTTTTTAGCCTCAAAATGAATCATCATAAAGATGCCGGTAAAATAAAGAACTGCAGGAAGAATTGCCGCAATGGCAATCTGTGAATAAGGCATACCGGTGTATTCGGTCATCAGGAAAGCCGCAGCACCCATAATGGGGGGCATTATCTGACCGCCGGTTGATGCTGCCGCTTCAACGGCGGCGGCAAACTCAGGCTTGTAGCCGCAACGCTTCATTGTGGGGATTGTTACAGAGCCGCTGCCGACGGTGTTGGCAACGGAAGAACCGGAGTACATACCCTCCATTGCGCTGGAAATAACGGCAACCTTTGCAGGGCCGCCCGTCGCCTTGCCTGCGATTGAGTTTGCAAGGTCAACAAAGAAAGCGCCGATTCCCGACTGCTCAAGGAAGGAAGCAAAAATAATAAACAAAACAATGAACGATGCACAGACATTAAGCGGTGTGCCGGCAATACCCTCGGTTGTATAAAAGAGTTTATACATAATAACTCTCAGGGGATTACGGTTAACAACGAAAAATGCATAAATGATGAAAGCTGCCGAAACACAGACAATCGGCAAGCCGACAACTCTGCGGCACGCTTCAAACAAAAGCAGTGTTCCGATAATTGCAACAGCAATGTCAAGCTCGTTGATTCTGGAAGCTCTGTCAACAATTTCGTCGCAGAAAATTGCATAATAAAAGAAAGATCCTCCGCCGACAACCGCAAAAATATAATCATAGAAAGGCACATGGTTGAGCCTTTTCTTTTCTTTCTTACTTACGGGATAAATGATAAAGGCCATAAAAACAATTACGCCTATAAACCATGCCATTTTCTGTCTTTCTTCCATTGTGCCTGACCAACCGTCAAACATTACATAAACAGAAAACAGTACCATTGCCACTTTAATAATTTTATCAAAAATTCCTTTAAAGTGGCGCGTATTGGATTCTTTATCAAACTCCGCCATGAGTTTTTCAACGTCAATTTCTTCCTCGTCTGCCTGAACACCGACGGGCTTTGTGTTTACATCTGACATTAATCACATTCCTTTCGTCAGAATTTCAAAAAGTGTGGCGATTTCAAAAACAACCTTTGCATTTCTGCCGCACAGGTCACGCAGGCTGATTTCTTTACCGCCAAGAGCAAGAATATGGTCGGAAACCGTTCCGACAACATATCTCAGAGGGTCATATGTTAAATCAAATCCTGTAATCACCATATTCCCCTCTTCGTCATAGGTCATTACCTGGTCACCTTCAAGTGCGGTCTGAACCCCTGCACCGAAAGAACGGTAAGTTGTGGAATATGCGCGAATTTCACGGTTTTCGATTATGTAGGTATCTTTCACGGGGGTACGGTTAACCGAATGAACAAACTCGACGGAAAACATAAGCCCGTCTTCTGCTTTTTCGGTTATGTACCTTGCCCCGGTATCAGAATTGTATAAAACAAGATATTTTTCCGAAAGCGCATTTATAAGGAAAGCAGCCGTTGTAATGAACAACATTAGAACGGCTGCTGCGATTAACCTTTTTCTGAAGCCAGACGAAAATTTACAGCTCATCAGCTGATGGCGCCGACCTCTTTAAAGTATCTTTCTGCACCGGGATGGAAGGGAACGGAAATGCTGGAAACAGCGTATTCAAGGCTCATTTCTGCAGCCTTTTCGTGTGAATACTCATCCTTGTTTTCATAGATAGCCTTTGTGAGCTGGTAAACTGTTTCTTCGTCAAGTTCATTGCTGACGATGAAAGTTGCCTTAACAGCAACTGTTGTTGCATCTGTATCAATGCCGTTGTATGTGCCGGCAGGAACAACGTACTCAGCATAGAAACCGTAGTCAGCCTGAAGCTTTGCAAGGTGCTCGTCGTCAATTTCTACAAGAACGATGCCTGTTGTTGTTGAAAGGTCGGTGATTGCAACCGTGGGAGCACCTGCTGTGCAGAAGAAAGCATCGATTTTGCCGTCTTTAAGTGCATCAGCGGAAGCCTGGAAGCTGAGGTTCTGCTTATTGATGTCATCAAAAGAAATGTCATAAGCGCCGAGAATCTGCTGAGCATTGAATTCAACGCCGCTGCCGCTGTCACCGACAGAAACTTTCTTGCCGGCAAGGTCAGCAACTGTCTTGATGCCCGAATCAGCTCTTGCAACAATCTGGCAAACCTCTGCATAAGCAGCGCCGAGAGTTGAGAAACTGGTGATTGCACCGTCAGCAGCAAAAAGGGATGTTCCGTTGTAAGCATAGTCCATAACGTCGTTCTGAACGATAGCCATATCAACGATACCGTCGTCAATGTTAAGGATGTTAGCTTTTGATGCGCCGGATGACTGAATCATAAGGTTGGCGCCGTTTTTTTCTTTAAGAAGTGATGAAATAACGTTGCAGAAACCGTAGTATGTACCGGTTGAACCGCCTGTACCGACATTAATGGTGATTGATGAAAGGTCACCGGCGGGCTTGTCGGTATTGCCGCCGCAAGCTGTGCAAAGAAGCATTGCGAGGACAAGCATAATTGAGAGAACAGTTGCTATTCTTTTCTTCATAAGTTACCTCCTAATTTAATACCGCCCTTAAAACGGTAATTATTGATTTTTATTATAAACCATATTTATCAATATTGCAAGTTTTTTATGAATTTTCGGCTGATTAATCCTTCATTTTGTAAAATTTGTACAGTTAAAATATCTTTTTCATTGACAGAAAGGGCTTCTCAGTTTTATAATTGTATTATACAAAAACAAAGGAGAAAGCAAAATGCTTACACTGGAAAAAGCAAAAGAGCTTTTGGCAACAACAACGACCGAACCTCACCTTATTCTGCACGCAAAAAACATTATGGTTGCAATGGGCGCACTCGCTGAGCATTTCGGCGAAAATAAAGAACAGTGGATGGCGGTCGGTTATCTGCACGACTATGACTATGAGCAACATCCCGACGAGCACCTTGACCACACCGCCGAACCGCTCAGAGAGGCAGGTGTTTCAGAGGAGGAAATCCGCGCAATTCTTGCACACGGGTACACACTCAGAAACGATATTGAGCCCTTGACCAATATGGAAAAATCCCTTTTTGCCGTTGATGAACTGACAGGTATTATTCAAGCCGCCGCAAGAATGCGACCTGCCGGAATCACCGACATGGAGATTTCAAGCTTTATGAAGAAATTCAAGGATAAGAAATTCGCTGCAAAATGCAACCGCGAACTGATTAAACAAGGCTGCGAAATGCTCGGAATGGATGTCAGAGATGTTGCATCACTCTGCATTGAAGCGATGAAAGAATACGCCGACGAACTTCAGATAGGAATCAAAGAATAACCGCAAAGGACGTGACGAAATGGGTTATAAATGGTATGCAGGTGTACCGCACTGTCACACCAACGCTTCAGACGGAAAGCTTCCGCTTGAAAAGGTCATACAAATTGCAAAAAGAAACAAGCTTGACTTTCTTATCATAACCGACCATAACGTTAACTGCGGCGAATTGCCGAAAGTTGACGGTCTGACCCTCATTTACGGCGCCGAATACACAAAGAACGGCGGACACTCAAATTTTTGGGGTGTCAAAGACGTTGTTGACGATTACGACGGTGAAACTTATGAAAAGTGGATTGCCGTAAAAAATGAAGCAAGACGCAGGGGTGCAGTTATCTGCATGAATCATCCGCTTTGCGTCAAATGCCCGTGGAGATGGGAAAAGGATGCACGCGAGGTTGATGTGCTTGAAATCTGGAACGGTCCGATGCACTATGACAACCTTGTCTGCACAGAATGGTGGCACGAGCAGCTCAGAAACGGTCTTAAGCTGCCCGTTGTCGGCGGAAGTGACTATCACGAGGATTATGTTGTAACAAACTTACTGCCCCGCCCCACGACTTATGTTTATGCAAAATCCTGCTCTCCCGAAGATATTCTTGACGCAATTGTCAAAGGCAGAACAACAATCACAAACTGTGTCGGCACAACATTTATCAACATCACCTGCGGCAACGCAATTCTCGGCGATACCGTTAAGTTGGCTGATGGCCTGACCGCAAAAGTAAGCGTTAAAAAGATGAAAAAGAATCACACTCTGCACGTTTTTGATGCTGACGGCGAGTGCTTCACTTTCAAAGCCGACAAATCGGGAAGCTTCTCATTTGATATCCCCGTCAAAAAGGGCTTCATCTGCGCTCACATAACATATCAGCCCTCAAAAATTTATGAATTCGGTTACGATAAAATCATCGCATCAAAAATCCCCTCACAAAAGGGAATGAAAATTCCGCCTTTCATTTATGCACAGAGCGGCGTAATGTATTTTGAATAAAACTCAAAAAATCCCGTCACTGTTTCGCTGACAGTGACGGGATTTAAATCATTTTATCAGTTCGTCATACATAACCTTGACTATTTTTGTGCTGTTGAGACAGACACCCGTGTTGTTGCTGTGATAATAAGCGAGCAGAAAATAATCGTTGCCTTCAATAATTGCGGGGTAACAGTAACCGTTTGTCAGGTCATCCTCAATATAAAACACATTTTCTTTATCAAAGGTCTTACCTTTGTCGGTGCTTACCGCAAGGACATAAGGAGTTCTTCCCCACGGCTCACTTTCGGGTCTTAAAACGTGTTCGGGGACGGGGTTAAAAACCGCAAAAGTGAATTTATCGCAATCCTTTATAAGCATGGGAGAGCAAGGTGAAGAAAAGAACAGATTCGGCACAGGGGTGCTCCAAGTTATTCCGCCGTCAGATGAAAAAGCCTCATACTGAAAGCCAAGGCTTGTTCTGATATAGCACCACAGTCTGCCATCCTCCATTTCATAAACACCCGGTTCTTCATATCCGTCGGGATTATTTTCAAACGGACATTTTAATTCTGCTTCGGTTTTGTACCAGCTTGCGCCGTCATCATCCGAAACGACAAAGCAAATTTCTCCGGGCATAAAGTTTTTGTGTTCGGTGAGAACTGTGTGCCTTGCAAGCGGAAGAATCAGTCTGCCGCTCCCCAGCCTGACCGCCCTGTCGTTGTTGATAACAAAATAATCCTGCACATCCAGACAATCAAGACACCTGACGGGCGCACTCCAGCTTTCACCCTCATCAGCAGAGCGCACAAGCACAACCGTGTCGGTTTCGTCGGCATTTTTCACAATATAAAACGCACCGATGTCGCCGTTGCCTAGACGCAAAAACGAAAGGCACATAATATTCTTCGAGCCTCGGGGTTTTTCAAAAAGCACCTTTTTATCCTGCCAGGTTTCGCCTTCATCATAAGAAAACACCGCCGAAATGCGCGCGGTTGCATCGTCATCCCAATCATCGCCCACAAACTCGGTGTAGCCGAACATTATCGCATTATTTTTCAGCCTGACAAATGAGCCCTCACCGTTTCTGGGGTTACCGACGCCCGAGGCAAGAAAAAGCACCTGTCTTCCGATTTTTTTCATACAAAACACCCTTTTTATCACTCGAAATCAATTAAACAAATTGTAAATTTTGCCGAGAATATTATACAGCGAAACAGCCGCCGGATTGAGAATATCCCAGAACCACTCTTCGTAAAGCTCGGTCCACTTATACACAACTCGGTAAAGATAAAGCAACTCGCAATCCGAAAGCTTACTGCTTGCGCCTTCTGAAAAAACGACAACGTTCATTTCGGCAAAATCATCGTGCAGCCTTTCACCTGCATTCATCCACAAATAAGGAAACTGTGAACGGGAAAACTCCGAGCGTTTGTTAGCATTTTTCCAGTATCTCCACGAAAGCTCGGATCTTCTCAGTTGTTGAAGCTGAGCGTCAGTTTGAGCCGCATTTTTCGCCTTTTCCCAAAGTTCGTCGCAACGGGCAACATCTTCGTCGGTCATATTGTAAAGAGTTGCTGTTGAGGCCTGATAAATCGAAAGGTGGTCACGGTCTGTGACTGCATGCGCTGTTATTATGTCAATGAATTCACGGACATAGCCTCCGCCCGGACCGTAAACTGCGTTAAGATATCCGTTCATTTCAGCACTGTAGTCAAGATAAGGATTCTGCATAAACTTTGCAAGAAGATAAGTTCTCATCTCTGCAAATTCTCCGTCGCTGTTGTCAATGTAATAATTACCTTCTTCATAAAGGCCCTTGACGTTATTTTCATAAAAAATCTGCACATTTCTTTGCATAACACCGAAATTCGGAAAGATGCAAACGGTTTCGCGGTAATTATTCACATAATCCCAGACATAAATTCTGTTGCAGATTTTACCCCATTCTTTAAGGTCTTTCATAAAATCAACATTCTGCTCACATTTCGGGTCATCAAGAGTGTGACCGAAGCAGCATTCAATTGAACAAAGCCTTACAATAACATCTTCACGCGGCTTGACTTTTGTCGGCGCTTTTCTTGTGTACTGGTAGGCAAAGGTGTCAAAAAGAACGTTGTCATATCCCTGTGTTTTTACCCTGCGTGCGATTTCATTGACAAAAGCAATCATTGTGCCCGACTGTGAACCGTTTTCTTCGTCAACAGCACGACAATTGTCACACTGGCAGTAGTCAAAATTATCGTGTTGAGTCAGAGAAACAATCTGAATATCGGCATCCGGATTATGTTCTTTTGCTAAAAGCGAAAGAACCTCTTCGGTTACAATTTCTTTCACTTTTTCGTTTGTGAGGCAGAGCTGATTCGGGATTCTTATACCGTTTCTCAAGGCAAAATATTCGGGGTGATCCGCAAAATACTTCTGAGATTGGCAGAAAAAGGTTGTGAATGTGTGGCAAAAATTTCCGAGATAATCAACACAAGCGCCCTGCTCATCGGTGAAATCTCTGTATGCACCGCCCGTCAGACCGTTTGCCAGTGAAAACTCAGGGTCGCGCGCACTTGCGGTATCTGCCTCGGTATATTCAAAAAACGGCGTGTATTGCTCATTTATACCGTTCGGAATTAAAAGGTTTTTATTGTCGGGAATAACAATTACCTCGGTTTCATACCAATGACATCCGCAATATTTTTCAAGAAAAGCATAAACACCGTTTATTGTGCCCTTGTTACCCGCACCCGCAATAACAACCTTTTGGGGAGTTGATGTGATGACATAGCTGCCGTCCGCCATGTTTTCAAGCACGGCTTCTGCGCTGTTTGTTGAGCCGACACAAATTTCGCAAGCCGCAGCGGCAACATCATCCGCAACAATTTCAAGGCTTGTGCCGGTTATTTTGTCGAGGTAATATTTAAGGCGTTCGGCTGCATAAATATCCGTCTTTGAAGCATCGCACGAAATGACAATTACAGCATCGTTGACGCAAAAAGCGCCGTTCACCGCGTGGGCAGCTATCGGCACAGAAAAGACAGACGTTATCATAGCAAGCACTGTACTCAAAAACTTTTTCATTCCGATTCCACCTTTTAAATTTCTGTTTTCATTATACAGCAACTTTCATCTTAATGCAACGATAAACTTATTTTGGCGGAAGCCTCTGCCGTTTGCAAGCCACGGCTTTTCCGTAAGTTTTATAGAGCTGTGTTCCGCACATTTTTCACATCCTTAACCGTTTTATAAACAGAAGCAGGACAACCTATCATTCTTCACAAAATCCATTGATTGACACCGACTGAAAATAAAGATATAATATCTTTACCGTAAACATCAGCGGGAGGGAAAAATATGATTGCTTTTTTTCAAAGACTTGCGGCATTTTTTATTTCAATTGTTCTTGTTGTCTCAAATTATCTGGGGGTTGACCCCACTCCTCTTTTAAGCCCCGTTGACGATTTCAAAGTCACGACATATATCGTACGCAACGACGCATTAAACCCCACCGCCATTCACGCGTGCGATTTTGACATTATCACCGACATCATTATTTTCGGCATTGTCACCTTTAACAACAAGGGTGAGGTAATTTACAACGAAACCGAGTTTGAAACAGCAATTACCAACATCCGCAATGCCATAAACGGCAGGGATATTAATATCACGGTCAATCTTCTCGGGCCCGGCGGTCAGACGGATTCAACCGTTTGGGAAGAACAGATGGAAGCACAAAGTGTTGAGCACAATAAAGCTTTCACCAGCGGTGTGCTTGAGGACAACATAATAAAAGTTCTTGACAAATACAAACTTGACGGCGTGCATTTCGATTATGAATATCCGCTTTCGGATAAAGCGTGGAAGCATTTCAACAAATTCCTTGTTTCGCTTGACAGAAAGCTCGGTGATTACACACTCGGCGTTGCGTGCAGTGTATGGAATATCAATTTCACAACCGCCGCAATCGGCGCGGTTGACACATTTGAGCTTATGACCTACGACTTTCTTGACGAAGAGGGCAGGCATGCCACATATGACGGGCTTGTGGCAAACACATTGAAAACCGGACTTGACGGTCTGCCTCAGGAAAAAACAAACCTCGGTCTCCCCTTTTACTCTCGCCCCTCTGACCTTGACGCTTACTGGTACGGCTACAACGGCTATTGCGAAAGCCTTGACGAAAACGGTTGGTACCATTGTGAAAACATAAACAAGGATTTCTGGTTTAACACGCCCGATGTTATTGAAAAGAAAACCGATTACGCAATCAAAAGCGGTTTCGGCGGCGTGATGATTTGGCATTACGGTTGCGATCTTCCGTCAACAAATGAAAAATCGCTGCTTCGTGCAATCGGCACAGCGATAAATAATTAAATAAGCAATAAAACATAACAATGTTTAAAATCAGCCGTACTGATGAAACAAAAAATCCAAGCCCCAAGGCTTGGATTTTTCGCTTTTTAAGAGCAAGCATACATTATCACTGTGTCATTACAACTCTGTACATTTTTTCAAGCTCTTCGTAGTGAGTATAATTATCCGCTTGCTCGATAAGATTTTTCGCATCGGTGTAGGGTTTTGTTATTCTGCTGTAAATCGAAACAGATTTGAGATAAGCTCTCAGCTCCTGCTTTTGTTTAAGGCTGTCAATAAAGCTGTGTGTTTCTCTGTTGATAATTTCTTCCTGAACAGCTTCGTCAGGTGCTTGTATGTTTTCAGCACCGTATTTTCTGATAAGACTTGCCGATTCCTTTTTGACACGTGCATTCTTGATTGCGTCGTCACGGATTTCCTTTTCGGATTTTGTTGCTCTTGGCAGTTTTTTTGCCGCCTTTAAATCCGCTTTGGCATTCTCGTAGCAATAAACAAGTCCTCTTGAATAATCCTCTTCTGCCAGCGCCAGTCTGGCTTTACCCGCTTGACCGGAAAACTTGTTTAAATCCTTCATAATTATCGCCGAACGTTCTATGGCAAGATTGGTTTGCCTGATATCTTTTCTTTCTTCTTTGCTCAGACTTTTGTCAACCGACAATTTTTCTTTGCCGAAAAGGCTCTTTGCCTCGCGGATAATTTCCATGGCTTCAATAAGCTCGTCTTCTTCAAGCTTGCCCAGAGAATGGTTTTCAAACATTGCGCGGATTTTAAGCACGTCAACATATGCTCTGTGCTTGTTTTCGGTAAGGTCATAGAAACAGAACGGAATAAGATTAAGAAGCGCGCCCAGAGCCGAGAATAAAATCAGAGCTTCAAAAAGATTGTTGCGCACTGTGTCGTCATAAAGCACATTGTAATCTTCAAGCAGACCCATTTTTTCATAAAGGGCAGGATAAAACATACCCGTAAAGAAACTGATAGCCGTACCGATCATTCCGAGCGGACCGAAAAGACCGTCAACCCTGACACCTGTTTTCCACTGATGATAATCCCTCATATCTGCACTGATCTGGTGCTGAACAATGTTCCAGAAGGTGTTGATAAAGGTGTTGAAATACCAAATAATGCAAATCAGTATAAGATTTTTATAGGTGAAATAAAGAATTATAAGAACAATAACATTTATTGAGTTTGCCGTGATAAGAAGGTTTCGTTTGCCCATTGCTTTTATTGCAAAAGGGGCAAGAAGCATTGACCAGAGAGCGGCGTTGCCGATAACCGTGTTTGCAATGCCGAGGGATGCCTGATATTCTCCGCCGTGTGCATAAACGAATGACCAACCCAGAATAACAGCGTAGCCCGATTCGAGGAACACAACCCACGCTGCCGACTGGATAATCCAGTAATATTTGTTTTTTGCAACCTCTCTGAGAGCATCAAACATCCTGACAGGCTCAGGCTTCTTTTTAGGAAGGATAAGTCTCTCTTTTACCTTGCGGAAAAATACAGCACTGACTATCAGACCGACAACTGTAAACGGAGGATATATTATTCTGTATGTCCAAATATTATTAAGCCCCCAGGTAAGTCC
>JAZNVG010000049.1:0-52433 GCA_045592705.1 Acutalibacteraceae bacterium
GACGAACCTCTGGTGTACCGGTTGTACTACCAAGTGCATAGCCGGGTAGCCAAGTTTGGAAGGGATAAACGCTGAAGGCATCTAAGCGTGAAGCCCCCCTCAAGATAAGATATCCCATGCGAAAGCAGTAAGACCCCTTGAAGACTACGAGGTAGATAGGGCAGAGGTGGAAGCACGGTAACGTGTGCAGCTGACTGCTACTAATCGGTCGAGGGCTTGACCTGAATATCTGGTTCAAAGATGGCTGTTTCAATCTGAAATTGATTTTTGGTATCAAAATTGCTTTGCAATTTGAATTTTCCTCGATAGCTCAATGGTAGCGCATTCGCCTCTCAACCGAAGGGTTGTTGGTTCGAGCCCAACTCGGGGAGTCAAACCGAATCGGAGATTCGGTTGAAGAAACTCGCGCAGAGCTCGTTTCTTCGCTTACTTGGCAATTATGCTATTTGGCTCCGTGGTCAAGCGGTTAAGACACCGCCCTTTCACGGCGGTAACACGGGTTCGAGTCCCGTCCGGGTCACCAGAAAAGAAACACCCTTTGTCTGATAGACAAAGGGTGTTTCTTTTCAACGAAATTTGCCCTGACGGGCAAGTGAAATAGCTTCGCTGTGAAATATTCGCTGATGCGAATGTGGGCAAATTTCACTTCACATTGCGGCGAAGGAGCAATATTTCACAATGACAGCAGGGTATTATTTCACATCCGAAGGATATTTCACTTTAATTTTTCTAACGATCATGATATACTTACATTAAGAAAGGCGGTGTTAATATGGCTGAATCAAAACTTCGGGAGCTTTCAACTGATTTTGCTGTCAAGATCATTAAACTTTGCGAAACGATCAAAGGGCACTATTCTCTTGTTAATCAGTTGGAGCGCTCTGCAACTTCAATTGGTGCGAATATCCACGAAGCAAATTACGCACACGGAAAACCTGATTTCATTGCCAAATTGCAAATCGCCTTAAAGGAATGCTACGAAACGGGGAACTGTTCGTAAAATCCGACTTTTTGAACAGAGACGCCGCTGCTGACCTTTATAATCAATGCGGCACAATCCGTCGCATCTTGATTGCTTCCATCAACACCGCAAAGGAGAATTCCAATGACAAGAGATGGTTTTTCAATGATATTCACCTTCGGTAAATGATGCCGCGATGCTAATGATGACGGTTAAGTCTGATGATATCCCCTCGCTAATGGTTAAGCGATGTATCATTTTAAAAATGGGATATACTAATATCAACAGAGGTAATATGAATGAAAAAATCAGTTTTAATTTTTTTGGCGGTATTTTTCCTTTTCGGCGGTTGCACCGCAACACGGCCGGACGCTCAGAAAGATTCACAAACAAAGGGTGAGGAACAGTTGACGTACAGACAGATTTCCGAAAACGAGGCACTTGAATTTATTGCCGCGGCTCAGGAAGAGTATATTCTTCTTGATGTGCGTACGCACGAGGAGTTTAATCTCGGTCACATTGAGGGTGCGATATGTATCCCCAACGAAACAATCGGAACAGAGGAACTTGACCTTTTGCCCGACAAAGATGCGCTTATTCTTGTTTATTGCCGAAGCGGCAACCGCAGCAAACAGGCAAGCCAAAAGCTTGTTAATATGGGCTACACAAACGTTGTGGAATTCGGCGGCATAATAAACTGGCAGGGCGCAACGGTTACAAGTGCTGAATAAAATCAATCCCCGTAATACCACGAAGTATTACGGGGATTTTTCACTGTATGCCGAGGCTTGAATTGAGAAGTGTCGTTGAATAAATGAAAAGAACATCCTGCGTGTCAAATTTAACGAAATTGCCGAGCAATGCAGGGTTCATATAGCGCGTATCAACAACCGTTATTTTCGCATATCCCGAAACAAGCAGAGGAACAAGGGAAGAGCCGTAGGAATCACGGAAAACAACAAGCTCTTTGTCTGTTGCTGCCGCGGGATTTTCGATTGTGATAAGCGGCTCGGAGCCGGAAAGGAACAACTCATAAGGGTCGGCACCCGTTGCCTTTGCCGTATTATACATCTGCGCCTTGACAGGCATACCGGTTGAATAAAACGTAACCGCACAGTTTTCAATCGTTTTGTTTGTCAGGTAAATAAGGGTGTCGGGGTCGGTGTCAAGTGCGTACTGACCTGCATAAACGCCGTAAAAAGGCTCGCTCATCGCAATCTCCGTATATCCGTGAGAGAGCTTTGTGCCCATTTTTTCGGCAAGGCGGTCGGCAACGTCGGTGATTTTTTCCTGTCGCCAGTGAGAATCGGTGAAATAATAATCCTCAAGGCTGAGCAGGTCGCTTATGTCAATATACTCGGCAAAATCCATTTTCGCCAGCATTTTTTCCGTAAGCTCCGAATATTCAAGCATAAGTGCACCGCTTTCGGGTGCGGCAAACATATTTTTATCGGGAACAATTGAAAAATAAACGTTGACATTTTTGCCATTAAGGAATTTGTCATTGATTGCGTTGAATCGCTCACCTGCGTGGTCAAGCATATCGTCATTGACAGGATACTCGATTTTTGTCAGATAGCCGTTGTGCTCGTAAATTCCGTTTGTATCGCTCTGACCGAGCAGCTTGATTGCAACAAAAGCCTTGAGTTTTCTGAAAGTTTCGCGTGCGGGGAACTGGTCGGGGGAGGCGGTTTCAAAATCCGCGGTGAAGCTTCCGTCAAAAAGAGCTTCAAGCGAAAAAGCGGGAAAACCGGCAAGTTTTCTGCGTTCTGCTTCGGAATAGATGGCGGGTTCTTTTGCAAACATCCACGCACACAGACCGAAAACGATTGCCGCTGAAAGGGCGATAACAATAATGTGTTTGATTTTTTTCATCTTTCGCCCTCCTTAAAATCTGAAATAAAGGAACGGATTGAATGAGCTGTCAACAAGGTATGCCGTTACTGCAACAAGCAGTAAGACAAGACCGACAGGTTCAACGACCGTCATAATTTTTGATGTTACCTTGCCTTCTGCAAGCTTGTTAAAAGCTTTTTTGGGCAGGGGAGTGGAACCGATAATACCCAGAATGATGACGGGCAGATAGTTTTTGAGGTAATAAAGGCACTCTGCGTTGAATGCGGCAATGTCGCCTGCGCCGAACATGGCACCGAGATAACTGAAAGCCTCGCCCATATTTGCGGCGTTGAAAATGACAAAGCTGAAAACGACAAGTGAAAGCACATAAATGCGGCTGAGTACCTTGGATTTGTCAAGCGCTTTGAGAAGCCAGAGCTTTTCAACGGTCAGAAGCACCGCAAAATAAAGACCCCAGACAATGAAGTTCCACGCCGCGCCGTGCCAGAAGCCCGTAAGAAGCCACACAACAAGAATGTTGCGCAGGTGTTTGGCGGTTGAAACACGGTTGCCGCCCATGGGGATGTAAACATAATCTCTGAACCATTGACCGAGTGAGCGGTGCCAGCGGCGCCAGAATTCCGTGACAGAGCGTGAAATATAGGGATAATCAAAGTTTTCCATAAAGGTGAAGCCGAAAAGCTTGCCGAGGCCGATTGCCATGTCGGAATAACCGGAGAAGTCAAAATAAATTTGAAGCGTGAAGCCGATTGCATAAAGCCAATAGAAAAGCACGGTTTTTTCCTGCGATGCGCCGAAATCTGCGCAAAGCTCGCCCAGAACGTTTGCAATGAGAGTTTTCTTTGCAAGACCGATAATAAATCGACGGACACCTTCAGCGGTTTTTTCGAGTGTGTGTTTCCTTTCACACAAAGCTGCACTAACATCGGAATAGCGTACAATGGGACCTGCAATAAGCTGAGGAAACATTACAACATAAGCGCCGAGGTTGACGATGTTTTTCTGAACAGGCACGGTGCCCCTGTAAACATCAACGTTGTAGCTGAGTATCTGAAATGTGTAAAAGCTGATTCCGATGGGCAGTGTGATTTTCAGAAGCGGAACTTCCGTGCCGAAAAGGGCATTGAAATTGGAAAGGAAAAAGTCGGCATATTTAAAATAGCCGAGAATTCCCAGACTTGTCGCAACACTTATGATAAGCAGAATTTTTGCTTTTACCGTGCCGCGTGTTTTATCAATAAGAATACCGAAAAAATAGCTTAAGGTAATTGAGGCCGCCATAAGAAAAACATAAACGGGCTCACCCCAAGCATAAAAGATGAGACCTGAAATCAGCAACACGCTGTTTTTAAGTTTTTTCGGTGCCAAAAGATAAAGCAAAAGCACCGCCGGCAGGAAGGCGTAGATAAAAGGAATACTTGAAAAGAGCATAGCATTTCACCTTTTCGTTAAAAAAGGGTCACAAAACTGTGACCCTTAAAGTTTGATTTTTTAAAAAATTACTGGTTTGCAAGGGGAGCCATTACAAAGAAAACAAGATTTCCGACTGATTCACAGACTGTTTCTTCAGCTGCAACACAAATCTGCCATCTGGGGTCTGCAAGGTCATTGAGCTTTGTTTTGAAGGCTTCAACATCTTCGCCGTCAGCAAGCTCGAAAACGTAGCCGACAAAAGCGATTGAACCCATCATGGGGCCAAACATTGTTGCTGATTCAAAGCCGGTGATTTCATCACTGAAACCTGAAAGGAAGCCTGCTTCAACGGGCATTGCACCGGACATAAAGAGAATTGCTTCGTTAGCTGCAAGCTCTGTTGCGATTTCTTCAGTTGTGAAAGCGGGGTTCTCGGCAACGATTGCGTTGAAATCTGCAAGAAGATACTGTGCAAAGGTTGTGCCCTCGGGAAGTGTGAAACCTGCGGGAGCTTCATCGGAAGGTTCTTCAACAAGCTCGTCTGTGTTATCTTCGATGATTTCGTCTGTGATTGCTTCGGTTGTGGTTGTTGTGGTTTCCTCTTCAGCGTTGTTTGAGCAAGCTGCGAAAGCAAAAATAAGTGAAAGAGCGAGAAGTAAAGCTAAGATTTTTTTCATTGTTTTGTTCTCCTGTTTTATTTTTTGTTTTCTGCATACCTTTTCGGTGCAGACTGTTTTGAATTATAACATAAAAAATGTTATAAAGCAATACAAAACAAATAAAACTCAGTTTATTACAAATTTTTTCTCTGTGCCGATTGAATTTATGTCGGGTTTGCCAGAAAAATGTCGGCTGATATTTTCGAGTGTTGTCAGTGCAATGTTTTCGAGTGCCTCTTTTGTCAGAAAGGCCTGGTGCGACGTAACAAGCACATTCGGCATTGAGATAAGAGTGCTCAGTCTTGCATCGCGTATGACTTCGGCGGAATAGTCCTCATAGAAAAAGTCGCTTTCCTCTTCATAAACATCGAGTCCCGCGCCGCCGACTCTGCCTGAACGGATTTCGTTGACAAGGGCATCGCTGTCAATGAGAGCGCCTCGGGAGGTGTTAATGATGTAAACACCGTTTTTCATCAGTGAAAGAGCGTGGGCATCAATAATGTGATGCGTTGCGGAGTTGAGCGGACAGTGCAAAGAAACAATGTCGGCACGTCGGAAAAGCTCGTCGAGTTCAACATATTCAACAAATCCGAGCGTCGGATAAGGGTCGTATGCGCAGATATTCATACCGAAACCGCGACAGATGTCGATGAAAGCGGCACCGATTCTGCCGGTGCCGATAATGCCGACGGTTTTGCCGTGGAGGTCAAAGCCGGTGAACCCGTTAAGGCTGAAATTATATTCTCTTGTGCGGTTGTAAGCTTTGTGCGTTTTTCTCACAAGGGTCAAAAGCAGTGCTGCTGTGTGTTCTGCAATTGCATGTGCCGAATATTCGGGCACGCGCACAACGGTCAAGCCCTCTTTTGAAGCGGCGGTAATGTCAACATTGTTGTATCCGGCACAGCGCATTGCAAGCAGTCTGACACCGCTTTGGCGAAGACGGCTGACGGTCAGGGCATCCACCGAGTCACTGACAAAAGCAACCGCCGCCTCGTAGCCGCGTGCCATAACTGCGGTGTGCGGATTGAGTTTGGACTCAAAATATTCAATTTCAACGCCGAAATTTTCCTTGTGTTTGTCAAAATAAATGCGGTCATAGGGTTTTGTGTCAAAAAAAGCGGTCTTTGTCATAATAAATCCTTTCGTTTTCTTTTTCTTTTATTATGCCCTGAAAAAACTGCGCTCAACGGGTAAAAATAAAAAATAAGGGTCATCCGCGAATCGGTCGCGGACAACCCCCGTTTAAAAATTAAAATCGGTCAAAAATGAAGTTATTTAAGGCCGTTTTCGTATGCTTCGACCATCTTTTTTACCATCTGGCCGCCTACGCTGCCTGCTTCCTTGGAAGTGAGGTCACCGTTGTAACCCTGCTTAAGGTTAACGCCGACTTCTCTTGCAGCTTCCATCTTGAACTTGTCAAGACCCTCGCGTGCCTGAGGAACAACTGAATTGTTCTTGGACATTTCGTTTACACCCCTTTGCTCAATTTTTGCGTTTGCTTTATTATTGTTGCAATCCATTCTGGGTTTATTAATGTTAATTTTTTGAGTTTGAGGCAGATTTTGATTAAAGCAAAATCAACAGAAATTTTTCAGAACCCAAACCTTACCAATCAAGAGTCAGATAATACGGTCCGTTTTCAAATTTTTCATGTCCGCAACAAGCCGATGCAATATATCTCATCTTTAGTTCTTTGTCATTATAGGCTGCAATAAGATACGTGCGACCCATCTTCTCATCATTTATATAGTATATCACTGTCCAATCGCCCTTATTTTCAACTTTATAACTGTTATTTTCTTTTCTTTGGCTTATAAGATATTCTTTAACATTTTCATCGGTTTCGATTTGAGAAATACCAAAAATATCGTTATCCAAACATATATCGCCGGGAAGATCTTCCTTTGCTCTTTTGTACTCATCTCCACTCAAAACCCATTCGGCAAATATATCGTATGTACCATAGTTGCCATCCGAACAAGATGTGAAATTATAGTAATACTTTGTTGTATCAGGAACTTCAGGATTGTACGGATAATGTGAGGTGATTTTTGCGCTCAATGGGATTTTTCTCGGAAAGACTTCATATATCGGACAATAGTTATAATCACTATTAAGCTCTATTTCAAGACTTTCATCAAATTTCAGATAGTTTTCAATATCTGTTGTCTGAGAGTAAAAAGGTGTACTGAAAACCATTATAAGAAATGAAAATGGAGTTAATACAGTGCCCCCGATTATTGAAATCACTATTAATGCAGCAGTTAATCCTTTAACTTTTCCTCTGCTGTTTTTTATAAAACGTTTTCCCGTACTCCGCCAAAGAATTGTTATTGATAACGCAATCAATACTAACCAAAAGCCATGAATACTCAAATCAAAAATTCCATTCGGTGCAAAACGGATATAACGAAAATCAGAAATCACCAAACACACCATAGCCAAAAACGAAACAGAAAAAGCCAGAATAAGACCTGCAAAAATAATCGATACTGCTTTTTTTACCGTTTCCTTAACGGTCAGATTCATATCTTCAAGAGGCATTTCGTTTTTCTCAACAGTCGCCGAAAGAGAGGAACATATCGTTTCTATAGTTACTTCTTCATTGAATGATATGTTTTTCAGTTTTTCAACAATTTCAGTTTTATAGCCTATTTCCGTTTCTATCTCGACAATATGTTTTTCAATAATATCTTTTATCCCATTATTATCAACTATATTTTTGATATCTGAAATTGAAAATCCTGCCTTGCGAAGCATCGCGATATTATTCAGCCGTTCGATATCTTCTTCGGTAAAATTGATGCTCTTTCTTCCGCTATATGATTCCTCTATTCTTGGATTTAAAAGTCCGTTGTCAATATACAATCTGATCGCTCTGTCAGTTAATCCCGTCCGTTCAATTACCTCTTTAATTTTCATAAACAGCCTCCTTTCAATCCAATAGTAAACTTTCACCTTAGGTAAATGTCAAGTATTTTTATGATTATAGTATAACATTTAACAATTTCGGCTTCAACAATAAATTACAAACACGCAATAAGTTAAAAAAGCCACCTTTGTGAAACAAAGACGGCTTTCTGCGCATTATATTGACTATGTTGCTATAGAGTTCACTATATGTTGTATATTTTCTTCGAGAGGTGATTGAACGCCAACCTCTCTTGCAGCTTCCATCTTGAACTTGTCAAGACCCTCGCGTGCCTGAGGAACAACTGAATTGTTCTTTGACATTTTCATTACACCCCTTTGCTCAATTTTTGCGTTTGCTCTATTATTTTTGCTTTCATTCGGGTGTTTATTAATGTTAATTTTTTGATTAAATTGAAAGTTTTGAAAATGAAAAAGTAGCGGAATCACCTTTTAATTAATAATGAGCCTCACCGCACACACACTCGGGCAGAATTCCGAAAATGCTGTGGAAGAAGTTTGCGATTCTCCAGATAAGACTAAAGAAGAAGTTATCACTGTGGCAGATGTGCTCACATTCTTCTTCATCCCAGATATTTTCTTTACCGCAGAGGTCGCAGGTTTCGTCCCAATTTTCATCAATATGATAACTTTCATCAAGAGGTAATTCTTCGTGACCGTAGACAAATTCTTCGCATTCGTTACAGTAAAGTCCGTCGGTATATCCGTGTTCCGTACAATTTGACCACATGCCTTCAACAAGTTCAAGGTCATGCTCGCTGCCGTCGTCAGTGGTATGAATTATGCGGTTGAGGGCAACCTTGAATGAACCGCTTTCCATATAATAGTTATAAGCATTAAAATAATAGGTTTCGCCTGCTTCATAATAATAAATAAGATCAAAATCCAGACCGTTGACATCATAGCTGTTGGCAATCCATTCACCGCCTGCATCATAAAGGGCGCAATCGGGGTCAATTTCTTCAGAAACGGATTTGAATGTATAAAAACCGCTTACCTCAGGTGTGAATCTGAACCAGAAAATTTCAAAGGAAGCTTCGCTTTCAAGCTCAAATTCATCGCCGTCGTTTATGTCTTTACCCAAAAAGAATTCTCCGCAAAGACAGTGCCCGAGGAAACCGATTTCCGCATGGTCACAGGTCTCACCGCAGATAATGCAGCTGCCTTCCTCAAAATTATGACCGCATTCGATAACAAGGTCAAAAGTTTCGCTGTTTTCGGAATAAGTGAAAATATTCAGATAATATTCTTCGCCTGCTTCAAACTCATATTCAAGCCTAAAATCAAGATTTTCTCCTGTATCATCCTGATATTCGCCGAAAAGCTCTTCACCGTTTGAATCAAACAGATAAGCTCCGGTGTCAACTTCGTCGGATTCGGTTCTGAAAATATATTTGCCCGATTTTTCAGGAACAAACTTAACAAAAACGCCGACAGGAGATTCTGCGGTAATTGTCAGAGTTTCGCCGTAGCTGATTTCATAATCATAATCGGGTGCATCGGGAGCTTCATCAATAATCTTGATTCTGCCGTCACCGTCGGGGTTGCCGTATTTTTCGGCAGTTATTTTTCCGCCGAGGGTTTCCGTGAAATATTTAATGAGCATTTCTGAATCGCAAGGCAGACCTTCTTTCTGAACAACCGTTGCACCGTCAAGCATTGTGAGTCCGTCACCGCCCTGAGTAAGCACATAAGCACTGCCTGCAAGGGTATATGTTTTTTCAAGGTCAACGGGTTCGCCGTTAACAAGAACGTTTTGAACTCTGCGTTCTTTTGTTTCATCCATTTCGATGAAGTTGTCAAGCTGGTCTGTAACAACGGGAGTTTCCTTGTATGTGTGGATTTCAAATTCCACACCCGAAACCTGGAAGAATCCGCCGATGGGATCGGGACACTCACGTGCACCGTGTTCAAGCACATCAACAAGCTGCTGACCGGTGACTTCGATAACGCACATATCGTTATTGAAAGCATTAACATCCATAAGATTCTTTCGCGACACATCGCCGATTGCAATATCAGCACGGATACCGCCGCCGTTGGCTATTGCAACATCAGCACTTGTTACCGCACGGTAAGCATTGGCAACAAAGTCACCCGCATTGGTTTCTCGTTTGCGTACTGCCCAGCTGTTGTCTTCGTCGTAGGCAACAAGCTTTACTTCCGATGTTCCGATTTTTTCCAGAAGATATGCAATTTCTTCGTTGTAGCCGTCAATCTTGTCTTTAACGGTATTGTAAGCTGATTGTGCTTCTGCTGTCATTGTATCAACGACAATCTTATCGGGATTGACAAGCTCAAAACTTGCATTATCACCAGTGATTGCGAGTACACCGAAGTTTGCAAACTTTGTACCCGTTGATGTAAGAATAACATCTTCATCATTGATGTTTTTATATGTTGCGCTCTCGATTGTTTCGTGGGAATGAGCATCAATGTAACAATCAATGCCGTCTGTGTTTGCAATAATATCGGTTGATTTCCAGCCCTCGGAGGTTTCAAGAATACCTGTATGGCCTACGGCAACAACAATATCCGCACCTTCGGCAATTGCGCCGTCAACGCTCTCCTGAATATTTTCATAAAGAGCTTCATTTGTCATTCCTTCGGGATATGTAGGAAAACCGTAAATGAAATTACCGCCTTCATTCTTGAAATATTCGGGAGTTGATTTAGTAATTGTTTCGGGGGTTGAAATGCCGACAAAGGCAACCTGATAAGCTCCGAAATCTTCAATGGCGTAAGGTTTAAGCACGGGCGAAACAGAGGTAAGATCATAGAAATTTGAGCTGATATAATCATATTCCGCCTTGTTCTGTGCAAGGTCAAGGAATACCTCCATGCCGTAGTCAAATTCGTGGTTGCCGGGAACGGCGTAGTCATAGCCGACTGCGTTCATAATATCAACAACAGCTTCGCCTTCGGTTGTTGAACCGATAACCTCGCCCTGAATTGCATCGCCCGCATCAACGGTGATAACATTTTTGCCCTGAGCGATAAGCTCCGCCCTGTAAGCGGCAAGAACGGCATAATCTTCAATTGCACAGTGAACATCGTTTGTGTAAAGAATAACGGTATCCTTTTCCGCCGCAAAGGCAAACGGAAGAACGGTAGCAACCATTATGACTGCAAGAACCATTGATAATAATTTTTTCATTTGTTTATCCTCCTGTTATGCTCCGATTTTTATAAAACATGATAATCAAGCTGGAAATCTGCGCTTTCACCTGCAATACGAAGTGAAATGTATCCGTTCGGATTTTCAAGCACATAAGTCTGGGTCAATTCATTAAGACTAAATTCATGAACGATTTTGTCGTCTTCAAGCAGAACAATTTTAAAATTACCTGAATCTACTCTTGCGTGATTAACGGTTATTTCAAAACGGTTGCCCCATATGTTCATTCCGTAAATTTCTTCAACACCCGTAAACTTATTTGAAGAATATGTTGTTGTATTTGAGACAGCGCCGGTTGTGGTTTTCAGTCCCATTGCACCGAAATCACGTTTAATGATGTTATCGTCCGTAATAGTCTGTAAAGCAAAATTATCAGCACCGTTAGTGTCCTCGATATGTTCAAGATCACTGCTCAAAAACCATACAGCACAAACGGCTATAAGTACAATTACACCAACTGCCGCTATCATCTTTTTCATTTTTTCATTCATTTTTATACACCTCATTTTTCTGTTCAACATATTCTTTGAACTCTTTGAAAATGCGTTTGCCGATTGAACGGTAGTCCATTGCAAGAACTTTTTCAATCTTCTTTTTGCGTATTTCTTCGGGTACGTTGTAGATTGTCATAATCGCATTCAGCGCACCCGAAATGCGTGTTTCGAGCGGTACGGTTTTATCAATTGCATTCAGAGTTGCGTGCTCAATGCCTGCAACAAGAATTTCCGCTTCTCTGAACTGTTCGTCTGTCCAATCGGGACAGTATTCCGCAAAAACTTCCTTTGCACGGGCAGTATCATTGTTGTGAATAATTTCAAGACACTTCGGACTCTGATATGCAGAAATGAAAAAGTCTTTTGCAACCTCGTTTTCTTCGCAAGCGGATGCCATAGTCATCAGTTCAAAACAAAGCGCAAGCAACGAACTGAAGCCGTCATCCGCTTCATCACTTATCAGCTTCCATTGAAACTTGCAAAGCTGATCCGTAAGCACCGCAAGAACATCATCCTTGGAAGGAAAATAAAAAGTGAAATTGCCTTTGCTGATTTTCAACTCATCGCAAACCATCTTGACTGTTGTTAACGAATATCCGTTTTCAAGAAACATTCGGGTTGCAACGCGGATTATTTTATCTCTTGTGGATTCTTTTTTTGCCATAACGTCTCCTTAAACAAGTTTTTATGCGGACTTGCACTTGTACTAACGTTAGTTTAGCACACGTGCAAACGTTTGTCAACATATGATAAAAAATTTTTGTGTTGTAATAAAAAACTGTTTTTCCCGAAGAAAAAACAGCCTTGTATAAGTTGTTTTGTTGTGTGAAAAAGGTTTGAATTATGAGACTTTTTATTGCCGTTGGATGTAGCTGCTTAACGGGGTTAAAAAGGTCGTTTATTGTACGAAAAAGGCGAATTTGGTCAGCGCAAAATATCGAGGGCCGTAATGGTTTTTTTATCTGAGTAAGTTTCACGACAGCGAAATCCTTTATAATAATTTAAAACAAGTGTTAATTATAATCATTAAGATTTGTTGACACGGTTATGTTTGTGTGATAAAATTAAGTGTTAAATAATACCGAAAAGACGAATTGTGGAGAATAATGTCAATTTCGGAAAAAATAAAGGAAATCAGGCGACCAAATGAAAAATAAATTTGTTAACAGAAATTTCTTTCTCTATCTCATCGATATTACGATTGTTTGCGTAATTTGTATTCTGACAAGGCTTTTCGCAACATTTGTCAGCGATGTTAAATATCTGCTTTTCGGACTTCTTATGGATTTGTCCGTTGTGGTTATTGTTTACTCAGCTGTTTTGAAGCTGCTCGGGGTAAACAAAATCATCTGGCGCTATTCATCCGGACGGGATTATTTCTATCTGTTTGTGTCGTCCCTCGTCGCCGGCGCGGCATCTTGCGCGATTATTGAACTTATGCCGCAGGATATAACACCGTTTATTTATAATTTTGTCGCCTTCTTGCTCAGTTCTCTTGCAATCACTTTTTCGAGAGTTGTTTACCGTGAGTTTCTTATCGGAATGCATAAAGTTGATACCTCTGCAAAGCGCCTTCTGATTGTCGGTGCGGGAGAAGCGGGTCACCGAATGGTTGAAGAAATAATGAGCAACCCCGGTTGCGGACTTAACCCTATCGGCTTTGTTGATGACGACGTTCAGAAAATCGGCAGAAGCATCAGGGGAATCAAAGTTATCGGCAGTATTTCCGATGTTCGGAAAATCTGCGAAGAAAATGAAATACAGCTTATTTATATTGCCATACCGTCAGCCACAAACGAACAGAGAGCGGATATTCTTGAACAGTGTGCAAAAACAACCTGCGTTGTTAAGATTCTGCCGTATTATTCTGCGATAGGCGACAATGACCCCGAAGAAAAATCCAACAGTTTTATCAACAAAGTCCGTGATATCACACCGGAAGAGCTTCTCGGCAGAGAACCGATAAATATTGCCGATGAAAAGGTTTTGTCGTTTGTTAAAGGCAAAACGGTTGCAATAACCGGCGGCGGCGGTTCAATCGGTTCTGAGCTGTGCAGACAGATTGCCGCAAACTCACCCAAGCGTCTTATCATCATTGATGTTTACGAAAACAATACATATTTCATTCAGCAGGAACTCAAGGCAAGGTTTAAAGAAAACTTAAGCCTTGCGGTTTACATTGCAACGGTTTGCGACTATAAAAAAATCAACAGCATTTTTGCACTTGAAAAACCCGACATCGTTCTTCATGCCGCTGCGCATAAACACGTGCCGTTAATGGAAACCGTTCCCGATGAGTGCGTTAAAAACAATGTGTTCGGCACACTCAACACTGTTTTTGCAACGATTAATAACAAGGTTGAAAAGTTTATTCTTATTTCAACCGACAAAGCCGTTAATCCCACAAATATAATGGGCACAACAAAAAGAATTTGTGAAATGATAATTCAATATGCCGACAGCATTGCCTCCGACACAAGTTTTGCCGCCGTGCGTTTCGGAAATGTTCTCGGCTCAAACGGTTCGGTCATCCCCATTTTCAAAAAGCAGATTGAAAACAGAAACGATGTTACGGTTACCCATCCCGAAATGATAAGATATTTTATGACCATTCCCGAAGCGAGCCAGCTTGTGCTGGTGGCAAGCGCAATGGCAAAGGGCGGCGAAATATTTGTTCTTGATATGGGCAAGCCGACCAAAATTGATGACCTTGCAAGAAAAATGATAAGTCTGTCGGGTCTTGTTGTCGGCAAAGATATCAACATTAAATATGTCGGTCTCAGACCCGGTGAAAAATTATACGAAGAACTTCTTATGAGTGAAGAAGGTCTTGAAAAGACTCTTAACGAAAAGATTTTTATAGGCTCTCCCATAAAAATGGATTATTCTGAGTTTAAAAACCAGATTGATGAACTCAAAGAGCTTGTGAACAGAGAAAACGTTACACCTGAAGAAGTGGAGGCGATGCTTATGCAGATAGTTCCCACCTTCAAGAGATTTAACGCAGAAAATGCTCAATCTGCCGAGAAACCCAAAGAGCTTGCCGTTGCAAATAAGTGATTTAAGGAGCCAGTTTATGTATGACATTCATTGCCATATAATCCCCGGCGTTGATGACGGTGCCGACAGTTTGTCGGAAACGCTTGAAATGCTGAGAATAGCAGCCTCCAACCGAACAAAAGGTATAATTTGCACGCCGCATTGCAACATCCCCGGGGCGTTTGCAAATTACTGGAATGAAAAGATGGAGCAACAGTTCAATGCCGTTGTTGCCGAAGCGGGCAGAAAAAACATTCCTGTTGAACTGTACAAAGGTCAGGAAATTTTTCTGGCGGGCAATTTTCGGGAACGACTGAAAAACGGAGAACTTATAACTTTGAACGAGTCACAATATATTTTAGTTGAGCTTTATCCGTTTGAGAAAGAATTCAACGCCTATAAAAAACTTGCTTCACTTGTTGCGGACGGCTACAAGCCCATTGTTTCCCATCCGGAAAGATATGAGTTTGTTGTAAAAAACGAAGATGCAATCAGCTACATCAAAGACCTCGGCTGTTTGATTCAGGTGAACAAAGGCAGCCTGAAAGGCAGGTTCGGCCAAGCCGTCAGGTTTGCCGCACATAAAATAATTGCAAAGAGTCTTGCTGATTTTGTTGCAAGCGATGCACACAGTCCTTACAGACGGACAACAAACCTTACGGATGTTCACGAAATGATAAGCACAGAGTACTCTGCGGATTATGCCGACTTTTTACTCAAAGAAAATCCGCACAATGTAATTTGCAATAAATCCATTCACAGATACTGATAAAGGAGGCATTTGTTTTGAAAATTCTTCAAAGATTGGTTGTTGCCGCGTTTGCTTTTTCTCTATGTCTCTTTGCGGTGTTTTACATTATTGAAATCAGTGAAGACAAAACTGTTCCCGTGCTGACGGTGGACAGTGAAGTACTTGAGGTCGGTCTTAATGCTGACGATAAGGAAATGCTTAAAGGTGTAACGGCTTATGACAAAAAAGACGGCGACATTACCTCAAGCATTTTCATCGAATCTATTTCAAAATTTACCGAAAAGGGTGTGGCGGTTGTCACCTATGCCGTGTGCGATAACGACAATCATGTTGCAACGGCAAAAAGAAAAATAAAGTACAAAGATTACACCTCACCGTATTTTGTGGTAAACAAAACTCTGGTTTTCGCCGTGGGTGAAGACATAGATCTTTCTTCCGCCATCGGTGCTTATGACTGCATTGACGGTGATATAAGCGACAGAGTCATTATAACTGCTACGGATTACGAAACAAACAAAGTCGGTGTGTTTAAAATTTCCGTTAAAGCCACAAACAGCATGGGCGATACCATTTATATGGATTTACCCGTTTATGTGGAACAGCAAAATATCGCTGCCCCGGAAATTCAGCTTAAAGATTATCTTGTCCGCGTTAAAGTCGGTGAAGAATACGACTTGAAACAAAATATTAAGTCTGTTAAAGATAAATTCGGCAAGCAGATGCAGAATGTTATTATTGACACAAACTACGACCCCGACAAACCCGGTAAATATGAAGCTCATTATTATGTTTACGACAGCAAAAACAGAGAGGGTCACTCCATTTTAACGATATACGTGGAAGAAGGATAACTTTTATGGAAGAATATAAAGGCAATAAAAGGCTGAACTTCGAGTGGCACAGCTTGGCGCGGGATTTAATACACAATGCGTGGCTGGTTGTGCTTGCTGCAATTATCGGTTCAATCGCAGTATTTGTGGCAGGAAAGATTATATATAAGCCTGTTTATACAAGCACGGCAACGCTTATAGTTAACGTTAAAACAGGCACCTATCAGACATACACCAACCTCGGCGCTTCAAGTGAGATGGCGACCATTTTCACGGAAGTTTTTGTTCAGCCCTCAATGAAAGAAAAGGCCGCAGAATATCTGGGCAACGACCGCTTTACGGGCACCCTTAAAACATACGTTTTAACAAACACAAACATAATTACCCTGAAGGTAACCGCAGATGACCCTGAGCTTGCTTATAATGAACTTAATGCAATCCTCACGGTTTATCCCGAAATCTCCGATTCGATATTTGCAAATGCCGTTCTTGACGTTATGCGCGCTCCGGAGGTGCCCAAAGGTCCTTCAAACTCCATGCCGACATCGCTGAAAACAGCCGCGATTGCGGGCTTTGTGATGATTACGATGCTTGCCATAGCAGTTATTTCAATTCTCAGAGATACGGTTAAGAGTGAATCGGCATATACCGAAAAAATCGGCTCCAAGCTTCTCGGCACCGTAACTCACGAACGAACATATCACACTTTCGGCGATATGCTTAAGCGAAAAAAAATCAAACCGATTATTGACAACGCATTTGTAAGCTTTCGTTTTTCCGAAAGCTACCAGAAAATTGCGTCAAAGTTCGGTTATCTAAACAGAAACAGCGGCGACAAGGTGTTCCTTATTACAAGTGTTGCTGAAAACGAAGGAAAATCCACCGTTGCAATCAATACCGCACTTGCTCTTGCCGGCAGAGGAAAAAAAGTTGCTCTTTTAGATATGGACTTTATGAAGCCTGCCGTCAAAAACTATCTGAAAGTTGAAAGTCCGGAAGAAACGGATATCGGTAATTTTATTTCACAAAACCGCGATGTTGAAGAGCTTGAGCTTGTTCAGTATAAGAGCAGCAGGCTTTATCTTGCGGTTAACAGCAAAAGATATTCCGATTATGTCAACTGGATTAATTCCCCGTATGTAAAGCAGCTTCTCGGAAAACTCAAAGATGAATTTGATTATGTAATAATTGACACATCTCCCATTTATGCGGCGGCTGAGGTTGTGTCGCTTGCAAGAATGTGCGATAAATCTGTTCTTGTTGTGCGTACGGATTGCGTTCAGACCGCCGATATAAACGACGCGGTTATGACACTTGCCGACAACGAGCAGTTTGCAGGCTGCATACTTAATGATGTCTTTGATGAATTTTCTCTCTTCGGTCAATTCGGTACAGATGAAACCGGTGTGGCGGGCGGCCGTTATAACGGCTCATACGGCGGATATGCAAATTATGTTTCCGCCTATTCCGCTTCACACGGTATGACAGATACCGATAACGAAAACAACTAAAAAATCCGAACGGATGATTTGTTTATGAAAAATACAGATTCAACATTTAAAAACAACCAAACAACACAGGTTGACGACGAGGCAAAAGTAGAACTCTACATAAGCGACCTGTGGCGCGGAGCTTTGAAGTTCTGGTGGCTCTGTCCGTTGCTTGCGGTCGTTCTCGGCACAGTGGTTTTTCTTGAAAGCTACATTACTTTTGTTCCTGCCTACACGGTTTCTGCAACATTTACCGTTCAGACGCAGGACGTTAATGCCAACGGTGATGCCGTATCATCTTATTCGTTTTACTATAACAGAACAACTGCGGCTCAGCTTTCCGAAACTTTCCCGTTTATTCTTGAAAGCAATCTGCTTCAGGGCACAATCTGTGATGATCTCGGTGTCAAGAGTATGCCTGCAACCATCAGTGCTTCTTCGGTAAGAGACACCAATATGTTCACAATGACGGCAGTCGGCCGTGATCCGCAAGCTACCTACGACACCCTGATTTCTGCGATAGACAACTATCCCGTTGTTGCCGAGTATGTAGTCGGCAGCACAAAGCTCAATATGATTTCGGAACCGGTTGTTCCCGAAGTGCCTTCAAACAAAAACAATTATTTGGATAAAGTTGTTTTCGGTGCGGCATTCGGCGTTTTGCTCGGTCTTGCGTGGATTGTTATTTACGCAATATTCCGCAACACAATAAGAACAAAGCAGGATATCCGCGAAAAGCTCAACAGACGTTGCCTCGGTGTGCTGCCGAGTGTTATCTTCAAGAAACACAATCAGGTGATAGACCGTTCGCTGCTGCTTAACAACCCGCAGGTCGGCGAAGGTTTCCTTGAGTCTGTTCGTGCGTTGCGAAATTCTGTTATACAGGTTACCGAGGGAAAATACAAGATTATTATGATTTCAAGTGCCGCCCCCGGTGAAGGAAAAACGACGGTGACCTGCAATCTCGCCTCGGCAATTTCCAAGGTGGATAAAAAGGTACTTCTTGTTGAAGGCGACCTCAGAAATCCTTCCGTTCTCAATCTTACAGTAAACAATGAGCGTGAGCTGATTGATGAAAACGAAGAGATTAAAATAGAAAAAATAGATTCCTTGGGTGTTGATTTGCTCACGTTTAAGTTTGTTGAAAGTGAGACATGGAAGGTTATTAACGCTTCATTCCTTAAAGAAACTTTTGAAAAATTCAAGAACTGTTATGATTACATAATTGTTGACAGCCCGCCGTGCGGTCTTACTTCCGACCCGGCAATTATTGCTGAGGTGTCCGATGCGGCGATACTTGTTATTAAGCAGGACAATGTACGAATCACACGCATCCAGCGCTCATTAGAAAGCTTGCTTGCATCTGATGTGAATGTGATAGGCTGTGTTCTCAACAGTGTGTCGTCGGGCTGGAACAGCTACGGAAGCAGCTTCAAATACGGCCGTTACGGCAAATACGGTTACGGTAAGTACGGATACGGCAAATACGGTTACGGCAAATACGGTTACGGTGAGACCAAAAACATATTAGGAAAGAAAAAGAACTGATGAAAAAGAAAACGGGCAAAATTCTGATTGAAGTGCTTCGGGAATGGAAGTGGCTTTCGCGGTTTTTAAAGAAATATTGGTTTGAAATCTTGTTGCATACCCTTATAGGCGTTTTCGGAATTCTTATGGGGCTGGGAACGAGTGTTTCTGCCAAATTTCTTGTTGATGCCGTCGTTTCTCACAACGGGGATACCGTCGGACTTGCCGCCGGTGTGACTGTCGGTCTTGCTGTCAGTCAGATAGTGATTACTGCAATAACCTCCAGAATTTCCTCAAGGGTCGGCACAAAAATCAATGCGCAAATGCGTTCCTATTTCTTTGACTGTCTTACATCTGCAAACTGGGAAGAAATAAGTGCGTTCCACTCGGGAGAGTTGATTAACCGGCTTGAAGGCGACGTTGCCACGGTTTCTTCGGGCATTATAAACTTCTTACCGAGTGCTTTTACAAGAGGCTTCCAGTTTGTCGGCGCACTGATAATAGTTATGTATTACGACCCGACGATGGCTTTGCTTGCCCTTATCGGTTCTCCGCTCGTTTTCCTGACCTCAAAATATATGATGAGAAAAATCAGGTCATACAATAAGGAAAGCCGCGAAACAAACGGAAAAATAATCTCTTACGGGGAAGAAATTCTTCAGAATCTTCCGACCGTAAAAGCCTTTGGTCTGGCAGCGGATAGTGCAAGAAGATTCAGGGAACTGATTGAAAAGCACAGAGAGCTTAAACTTAACCACGACAAGTTCTCCGTTATTATGACAATGTGCCTTTCCTTTGTCGGTCTTGTTGTTTCATATTCCTGCTACGGCTGGGGCGTGTGGCGCCTTTGGAATGGCGACATTACCTACGGCACAATGACAATGTTTATTCAGCTTTCGGGTGTGCTTACCTCGTCTTTTTCGGCGATTGTCGGGCTTGCACCCACGGCGGTTTCCATTGCCACTTCTGCCGGCAGAATAAAAGAACTTTCCGAAATCCCGAAAGAAACGGATGATGACAAACAGGCGGTAATGAACATTATTGCCAATCTTAAAAAAAGCACATTAAAGATATGTGCGTCAGATGTTTCATTTAAGTATAAAAAGTCAGAGCAGAATGTGCTTTGCAACGCCGATTTCTGTATGCAGTCGGGCGAAACGGTTGCTTTCGTCGGCCCGTCAGGTGAGGGAAAGACGACTGTTTTAAGATTACTGCTCGGCCTTATAACTCCGAGTGGCGGAAAGGTGACTTTTTCGTGTTCGGAGGAAGAAATACGGGCATCCTGCAGCACCCGCAGACTTTGTTCATATGTCCCTCAGGGCAACGATATCGTTTCGGGTTCGGTTGCGGAAAACCTGAGAAGTGTTAATCCCGAAGCTTCCGACGAAGATATTGTCAATGCGTTAAAAACCGCAGATGCGTGGGACTTTGTTTCTGCGCTTCCCGAGGGAATATATTCAATCGTCGGTGAACGAGGCGGCAATTTTTCGGAAGGTCAGGCTCAGCGAATAGCCATTGCCAGAGCGGTTTTGCGCAATTCTCCCGTGCTGCTGATGGACGAAGCAACTTCGGCACTTGATTCGCAAACCGAAAAGAAAGTGCTTGGAAATATAATGAAAACAGCTCCGGACAGGATATGCATTATAACAACACACCGTCCCAGTATGCTTGAATATTGCTCAAAAATATACCGAATAAACGAAAACGGAACAATTGATCTTATAAAAAACGGTGAAACGGAGAGAGCCTGATGATTTATAAAATAAAAGACGGTTTTGTCTTGAGAAAAATCGGACCTCAGATTATGGCGGTGCCTACGGGTAAGCTTACAAGCGAAATTCACGGGATGATTGCTTTGAGTGAAAGCGGTGCAATGCTCTGGAATCTGCTTTTGCAGGGTGCAAGTAAAGAAGCTCTTGTTAATGCTTTGCTTGAGGAATACGAAATCGACGCTCAAACCGCAGGAAAAGATACGGAAAAATTTATTGATAATCTGATTGAACAAGGAGCTTTGCAATAAATGAGCGTTTGCGAATTATCTTTAAGCGACAGCTTGCCGTCAGAGCTTCAGGGCTATGCTTTTAAAAACAGCATTCCGTTGTCTGTAACTTTTGAACTTACCCCGCTTTGCAATTTTTCATGCTTAATGTGTTACGTTCACCTCAGCCGCGAACAAATGAAGTCTCAGGGAAAAATGCTTTCGGCAGATGAATGGATTAATCTGGCAGAGCAAGCAAAAGAAATGGGCACGCTCAGTGTTTCTCTCACGGGCGGCGAGCCTTTCACAAGACCGGATTTCTGGCAGATTTATTCACGTCTTAACAAGATGGGCTTTTTGATTTCCGTTCTTTCCAACGGATATCTGATTGATGAAACCGTGATAGAAAAGTTCAGAGAATACGGAATGCCTTACAGAATGAAGCTTTCGGTTTACGGCGCCTGTGATGAAACATATCGCAGAGTGTGCGGAGTTACCGACGGATTCACAAGGTTTAAAAAAGCGGTAAGCCTGATTAAAGAGGCGGGAATACCGCTGTCGGTCACGGCAACAATCGTGCGCGAAAATGCGGATGACTTGCGTGAACTTTATGCGTTGGCAAAAGAATGGGCTGTACCGTTTAGCCACACCGTTACCGTGGTTAAATCCGCAAGAGGTGCAACAAACACTGCCGAAAAGGCAAGATTCAGGTTTGATGAGTTCGTCGGCGGTATGACCCTTGAGCAGCTTGAAAGAAATAAATTCCCGCCGCTTAAAACCCCGTTTGCCTGGTGTTCAAGCTACAGAAATTCAGCTTGGGTTACCTGGAACGGCAATGTTCAGCTCTGCTCGTTTATGAATGCACCGTATTCCACTCTCCAAAACGGATTTGAAAGCGCGTGGGAAGAACTTAATGTAAAACTTGATGCAATTAAAAGTCCGCCCGAATGTAAAAACTGTGAATTTTCAGCTTTTTGTCAGCGATGTCCCGGGATACTTTGTGCAGAGAGCGGAAATGCAGAAAAAGTTGACAGCTTTCTTTGTGAAACGGCAAAGAAGCTGTATGAAGCACATAAAAAATTAACCGAGGAGGAACAAAAATGAAAAAGACTTATGTGGCTCCCGAATCAAAACTTTTTGTTTTGAAACTCAGTGAAAATATTGCCGACTCCATTACTCAGGGTGACGACCTGATTTCGGGCTTGTTCGTCATTACGTTTACGCAAAATGAAACTCCTTGTCGCGGTCTTTATTCCGGTATCCCCGGGGCTATTTGTGACCTTGGCATGGAGGCTACGTTTGCCCAATATTATGCACAGCTTCAGAGTTACGGTATGGGTGAACTCTGGGGTTGCCTGAGTATAACATGATGGGTATATATTTGATTTCGGGCAGTTGCTTTAAAATGAGCCTTGGGCGCGATGATGAAAAATACAAACTTTTTGAATCTGCCGAAGAAAAATTTTGCGCCGAAATATTTACGGGCGATTTCTGCGAAATCGGCTCGGGCTCGTTCGGCGTGGAATATATTTCCAAGGATTTTGCTCATTTTATGCGCTCGAAAAGCAAGCCTTCCTGTGTTCTGTTTTCAAACAAGGATTGGACACAGTCCCACATCTGCCGTGATAACAACGGAGAAATCAGCGACGAGCTGATAATTGCGGCGGTATATTCCGTTTTATGCCGCCAAAAAACTTTGTTTTTGCACAGCTCAACGGTAGATTATAACGGTAACGGCATAGTTTTTGTCGGCCCGTCGGGAATCGGAAAAACAACGCAAGCGGAGCTTTGGCAAAAATATTCAGGTGCCGAAATAATTAACGGCGACAAAATTTTTGTAAGAAGCACGGAAAGCGGTTTTCGTGCGTTTGCTTCTCCGTGGAAGGGGTCATCACCGTATTGTCTTAACAGAAACGTGCCGGTCAAAGCGGTGGTGGCTCTCAGGCAAAGCGAAACAAACCGCATAAGAAGCCTGAAAGCAGAAGAGCTTCTGGAGTATCTTGTTCCGCACGTGTTTCTTCCTTTCTGGGATGAAAAGTGTATGGAGGCAGCTCTGGAAACCCTGGATTTGTTTTTGTCTGAAATTCCTGTTTTTCTGCTTGAGTGCAGAGCAGATGAAGAAGCGGTTAATTTAACCAAAAAAGTTGTGTTGGGTGAATGATTTGAATTTTTACGAAACAGATACCGAAAACGGGTTGTTTTATATAAAAGAGTCGCTCAAAAACGGTGATGCGGTTGCGCTGACGGTTACCGGTTCCAGTATGATGCCGCTTTTAAAGCCCCAAAGGGATATTGTGTGGTTGGAACAGTGTGATATTCAACAGATAAAAAAAGGTGACATACTGCTGTTTGAACGCGAAAACGGCAAACCCGTGCTTCACAGAGTAAGAAAAGTCAACAACGATTTTCTGCTGATGAACGGTGATGCCCTTTATTGGAACGAAGCGATAAAAAAAACACAGGTGGTTGCCCGTGTAAAAAAATTTAAACGCAACAAAAAAGAATTCACTTGTGAAAGCAAAAAAGTAAAAGCTTGGAACGCGGTGTGGTATATTACACGTCCCGTGCGTATTGTTTTAAGAAAACTGTATTCTGCTTTTAATTTTAAAAAGAAGTAGCCTGAGGGAATTTGTTATGAGTTTTGAGAAATTTGAAAATAAAATATGGCTGTCTTCTCCCACGATGCACGGGGAAGAGATGGATTACATAAAAAAAGCATATGACACTAATTGGATGAGTACAGTCGGCGAAAACGTCAACGAGGTGGAACGCATTGCGGCGGAAAAGGCTGAAATGAAATATGCCGTGGCTTTGTCAAGCTGCACTGCGGCATTACATCTTTGCGTTAAATCCGCAGGCGAAAAGCTTTACGGAAAACCCGAGGTGAGTCACGGTGCGTTGGAGGGCAAGCGCGTCTTCTGCTCCGATATGACATTCAGCGCAACCCTGAATCCCGTGGTTTATGAAGGCGGAATTCCCGTGTTTATTGACACGGAAGAGGATTCTTGGAATATGGACCCCGTTGCTTTGGAAAAGGCGTTTGAGCTTTATCCCGATGTCAAATTGGTGGTTTATGCCGAGCTGTACGGTTTCCCCGGAAGAATTGACCTTGTTAAAAAGATTTGTGAAAAACACGGCGCTCTTTTGATTGAAGACGCTGCCGAGGCAATGGGCGCAACTCTCAACGGAAAACAGTGCGGTTCTTTCGGTGACTATTCTGCCGTCAGCTACAACGGCAATAAAATTATTACCGGCTCGGCAGGCGGATGCCTTCTGACAAACGATATCGATGTGGCAACGAAAACCCGCAAATGGTCAACACAGTCAAGGGAAAACGCTGCTTGGTATCAGCACGAGGATGTCGGCTACAACTACCGTATGAGCAACGTTGTTGCGGGTGTTATCCGCGGTCAGTATAAATATCTTGAACAGCACATTGCTCAGAAAAAGGCTGTTTATGAAAGATATTGTGAAGGTTTTAAAGATTTACCTGTCAGGATGAATCCCATTACAGACGGAACTCAACCCAATTATTGGCTTTCCGCAATGCTTGTGGATGAAGAATATATGTGCAGTCAGAGCAGAGACGATTTGACTGCAACGTTTGTTTCGGAAAAAGGAAAAACCTGCCCTACTGAAATTCTGGAAAAACTTGCAAGCTGCAATGCGGAAGGCAGACCGGTGTGGAAGCCGATGCATATGCAGCCGATGTACCGTGCGAACGAGTTTGTCACCCGTGACGGTTTGGGTGGCATTGCCGATGTGGGCGCAGAGCTTTTTGCCCGCGGACTTTGTCTGCCGAGCGATAACAAGATAACTGCCGAAGAACAGGAAAAAATTATTGCTGTCGTAAGAAGCTGTTTCAATTAATTTTTGACAGGAGAAAACGATATGTATGCAAGGGTTTTTAAGAGATTGATTGATTTAATACTGTCGGCAACGGCACTTTTCTTCCTTTCTCCGCTTTTCCTGGTTCTGATTGTCGTCGGTGCTGTTGCAATGAAGGGCAATCCGTTCTTTTTACAGCCGCGTCCGGGCAAAAAATCCGTAAGCGGCGAAGAAAAGATTTTTAAACTGATTAAATTCCGCACAATGAGCAACGCAAAAGATAAAAACGGAAATCTGCTTCCCGATGAGCAGAGACTCAACAAATACGGTGCTTTTCTTCGTTCATCCTCTCTTGATGAACTTCCGGAGCTTATTAATATTTTTGTCGGTGATATGGCTCTCGTCGGTCCCAGACCTCAGCTTGTGCGCGATATGACATTTATGTCGGAGGAACAGCGCAGAAGACACCTTGTCCGTCCCGGCCTTACCGGCCTTGCACAGATAAACGGACGAAACAATATAACATGGGAACAGAAATTTGAGTATGATTTGCAATACATTGATGAGGGAATTACTTTCCTCTCAGATATAAAAATTATTCTCGGCACGGTCGGCAAAGTTCTTAAAAGAAGCGATACGGTGCGTGAAGGTACCGTGTCAGATATGGATTTCGGCGACTGGCTTATGGCACAGGGAAAAGTCAACAAAGAAACCTACGACAAAAAACAGGAAGAAGCAAAAGATTTGCTGAAGGTTTAGTCTGAAAGGAAGTAATGCAATATGAATAAAACTTTTTTGCAAAAAGTCAAATCTTTCTTTCGCAAATGGATGAGTGCAAAAATTATTCCTCATATGGTTATGAACGGCTGGCGGATTTTCTTCTACCGTTTGTGCGGCTATAACATCGGAAAAAACGTGTTTATCGGTATGAGATGTTATCTGGACGATCTGGAACCGCAGATGTTTACCGTGGAAGATGACTGCATTATTTCATACGGTGTATTTTTTGCCTGCCACGGTCGGAATCAGCAGCACACACCCATTACAATTAAAAAAGGGGCATATATCGGTATGCGCGCCAATGTTATTTCGGGAAAAAACGGTGTAACAATCGGCGAAAATGCGGTTGTCGGTGCCTGCACCTTGGTAAATAAGGATATACCTGACGGTGCCACCGCTGTCGGTGTACCGTGCAGAATTATCGAAAAAACACAAGTGTCGAAATAAATTTTATTTTCCCACATTAAGGAGATTTTTATGAGCAGTTTGGTATCAATAGTAATGCCGTCATATAACACGGGTCGTTTCATAAAAGAAACAATTGAGTCCGTGCTTGCTCAGTCATATCCGGACTGGGAGCTGATTATTGTTGACGATTGTTCAAACGACAACACGGACGAGGTTGTGGCGGAGTTTATCGCGGACCCGAGAATAAGGTACATAAAAAATGAAAAAAACAGCGGTGCCGCCGTGTCCAGAAATCGGGCGTTGCGAGAAGCAAAGGGGAAATGGATTGCTTTTCTTGACAGCGACGATTTGTGGGAGCCCGACAAGCTCAAAAATCAGATTGCTTTTATGAAAAATAACAACTGTCATTTTTCTTACACCAATTATATTGAAATTGATGAAGATTCAAAGCCTAACGGCAAAAGCGTAACAGGCCCCAAATGCATAACAAAAAGCGTTATGTACAACTACTGTTGGCCCGGTTGCCTTACGGTTATGTACGACGCCGAAGCGATAGGACTGATACAGATTGAAAACATCAGAAAAAATAACGATTATGCAATGTGGCTGAAAGTCTGCAAAAAAGCTAAATGCTATCTGCTTGACGAAACACAGGCCAGATACAGAAAAAGAAGCGGTTCAATCAGCAATCACGGTTACACGAAACTTATCAAGTGGCATTACAAATTATACCGTGAAGCCGAACACAAAAATCCCGTTTCTTCAGCCGTGCTGACGGTGAGAAACCTGATTTTCGGAACAATAAAAAAGATTATTTATGTAAAAGGGTGAGTTTGTGCAGTCTGTAATAAGTGTGTTGGGACATTTTGGTGAAGGTGAAAATCTTCTTAACGGGCAGACCGTCAAAACCAAAATCGTGACAGATGAATTGCAATGCCGCTTCGGCACGGAAAATGTGCTGAAAATCGATACTCACGGCGGCCTGAAAACTCTCTTGAAGGCTCCTCTTCAGGTGGTTTCCGCTTTGAAAAACAGCAGAAATGTGTTGATTTTTCCCGCACAAAACGGTCTGAGAGTGTATGCCCCGTTGCTGTCTGTGCTAAGGAATCTGTTCAAAAGCCGCAAACTGCATTATGTTGTTATAGGCGGCTGGCTGGCAAAATTTCTGCCCGAAAGAAAATATCTGGCAAAAGCTCTGAGACAGTTTGACGGTATCTATGTGGAAACAAGCACAATGAAATCCGCGTTGAATGAGCAGGGATTTAATAATGTTTATGTAATGCCCAATTGCAAAAAGCTTAATGTTCTTTCCGAAGAAGAGCTTGTTTTCCCGCAAGAGCTTCCGTACAAGCTGTGCACATTTTCAAGGGTTATGAAAGAAAAGGGGATAGAAGATGCCGTAAACGCGGTTAAAAATGTTAATACCAAGTCAGGCTATCGGGCTTTTTCCCTTGACATATACGGACAAGTGGACTCGGCACAGACAGAGTGGTTTGAAAGCCTTAAAAAATCTTTCCCCGAATACATAAATTATCGTGGCTGTGTTGACGCGAACCGAAGTGTGGAGGTGCTGAAAAATTATTTTGCACTAATTTTTCCCACCCGCTTTTACACCGAGGGAATTCCCGGTACCGTTATAGATGCCTATTCGGCAGGAATACCCGTAATTTCTGCAAAATGGGAAAGCTTTTCCGATGTAATTGATGACAGCAGGACAGGCATCGGCTATGAATTCAATAATGAAAATCAGCTTGAGGAAATCCTTTTTAATGCGGCAGGCAATCCGGATTTTCTTCTCGGCTTAAAAAATAATTGTCTTGCCAAAGCAAAGAATTATATCCCTGAGTCGGCAATTCGGGTGATGGTTGAAAATTTTGAATAAAACAGAGGAATTCGCTAATGGGAATATCATTATATAAAATAAAAAAATGGTATAAAATGCTTGCGGGAAAAAGTGTTTCTCACGTTAATCAGGGTGTCGGAACCTGCTTTTCGAAGACTGAAGTTGCCGGTTATTACAATGACCTGACCGAGAAAATCACAAGGGATAATCCCGATATCCTTGTCCCCAGATACCGCATTGACACAGGCGAAGAAATATATTTCTCAATCGGAATTTTTCAATACGGACTCGCGGCTTACGACTTGTTTTTGAAAACCGGAGAAGAGGCCTATAAAAGTAAAGTTCTTGCCTGCTCCGAGTGGGCTTTGGAAAATCAGCAGGAAGACGGCGGCTGGATAACTTTTGCTTATAAAGATAAGAACCACCCTTATTCTTGTATGGCACAGGGTGAGGCGATTTCGCTGTTAATCCGCGCTCATATTCTGACAGGCAACAGCAGTTTCGTGCAGGCGGCACAAAAAGCAAAAGAGCTGATGCTCAGACCTCTTTGTGACGGCGGAACGGCAGAATATACGGAAGACGGAGACCTTTTGCTTTATGAAACCACAAATAACCCCGTTATATTAAACGGTTGGATTTTTTCGGCGTGGGGACTGTATGATTATTACAAATACTTCGCCGATGAAGAAGCGAAGCGGGCGCTTGACAAAACGCTCGGTTCCATAAAAAAGAAGCTTGCGGATTTTGATATGAAATACTGGAGCAGGTATGAAGACGGCAAACGTATATGCAGTCCGTTTTATCATAAGCTCCACATTGCGCAGCTGAAAGCGAATTATGAGCTGTTCGGTGACGGAATTTACAACGATTACGCCGTCAAGTGGGACGGTTATCAAAAAAGCTTCTGGAAACCAAAAAAAGCGTTTGTCAAAAAAGCATTGCAGAAAGTTTTTGAGTAAACGAGGAGGACTGTATGGAGAAGAAAGCATACATATACATTAATTATGCTAACATTGTAGTGCTGAAAGTATATCTTGACGTTATAAAAGAAGCTCTGTGCAAACTCGGATACGACTGTGAGTATATTAAAAGCTTTGAT
The DNA here is from genome assembly GCA_045592705.1 of Acutalibacteraceae bacterium. Lineage (GTDB taxonomy): Bacteria > Bacillota > Clostridia > Oscillospirales > Acutalibacteraceae > CAG-177. The sequence continues at coordinate 29,067 of JAZNVG010000049.1, forward strand.
AATGTACCAAAAAAAGCTTTAATTGTTTTTCCGATGGGAAAGGATGCTTTTAAATACTATTTCAAAGGATATCACAATTTCATTTTGTGGCAACAGGGTGCAACCGGTGCCGAGTCTTTTATGAGACATCAAAGCAAAATCAGAAAATTCATTCTTGATTATATGGATTGTTTTGCAATGAAAAAAGCAAAAATGGTTTTCTATGTTTCTCACTATATGCAGAATTATTATGAAAAAAAGGCACGCAGAAGCTTTGAAAAGAAAGCCTATGTTATGCCTTGTTTCAATGAAGTTCTTGATGAAAAAGTGTTTGAAAAGAAAGATTATTCGAAAAAAATATTCACTTATGCAGGCTCCCTTGATTTATGGCAGTGTTTTAACGAAACAGCAGATGTCTATGCTGAAATAGAAAAGCAAAACCCCGACGCATTTTTTAAAGTGCTGACCTTTAATGTTGAAAAAGCAAAACAAATACTGGGCGAAAAAAATATAAAAAATTACAGTGTTGCCTGCGTACCGAAAGAACAGGTGAAAAAAGAACTTGAAGAAGCAACATACGGTTTTATTCTTCGTCACGATATAGATGTTAACCGTGTTGCAACCCCGACGAAGATTTCATCTTATTTATCTGCAGGAGTTTTGCCGGTTTACAGTTCGTGTCTGAAAGATTTTCATGCTCAGGCGTCGGATAAATCTTTTGCTTTCGCATTGAATCCGGGCGAGGATTTGAGTAAACTTACAAATTATATCAATGAAAAAATCGACAAAAACACAATTCAAAAGGAAATTCGTGATCTGTTCGATACATATTACTCCACAGAAAATCACGTTAAAAATATAGTTTTACTTTCTAAAAATACTTTAAATTGATTTTTCGGGACAAGGCGGCAGGAGTTTTGCAATGAAAAAAGAAACAAACAACTCAAAGCAAGTTAAAATTATTACGATACATTTCGGGACAAATCACGGCTCGGTGCTTCAGTCATATGCTTTAAGCACTTATCTGAACGGAATCGGCTGTGATGCGCAGGTGATTGATTATGTTCCTGACAGATATAAAATATGGAATTCTTTGATATCCCGAAAAAAGTCACGTTATCCGCTTCCGGTAATTTTGGCATATTATCCGTTGGCGGTGCTCAAATCTATCCGTGTAAGGAAAAAATTCGAGTTTTTTTTAAAGAAGAATTTAAAGCTGACAAACAGATATGTTTCTGACAAAGAACTGAAAAAAAATCCGCCAACAGCAGATTATTATATTTCAGGAAGCGACCAAGTCTGGAATAACGATTATAACGGTAACAGCGATTTTTCATATTTTCTGGATTTTGCACCTGAAAACTCAAAACGAATTGCCTACGCTGCGAGCTTCGGAAAAGAAAGCATCTCCGAAAAGGACTACATTGACAATATAAGACCTTTTCTTCAGTCTTTTAATGCTGTCAGTGTAAGAGAAAAAGATGCTCAGAATATTCTCGATGCCATGAAAATTCCCTCGGTGCACGTTGTCGACCCCGTGTTTTTGCTCTCAAAAGAGCAATGGAGTTCGTTCGGAAATCCGGTCAGAAACGATGCTCCGTACATTTTGGTTTATGTAATGGATGGGGTTTACAGCGAGTTGCTCAATTATGCACAAAAAATCAAGCAACAAACCGGAAGCAAAATATTTGTGGTTTCTTTCAAAAAAATCAAAGATAAGCGCATAGACAAATGCTTTCATTTAGTAAACCCGAAAGATTTTGTCGGGTTAATTGAAAAAGCTGATGTTGTGGTTACAAATTCATTTCACGGAACAGCGTTTTCAGTACTGTTTAAAAAGAAGTTTGTTTCAATAGGAAAAGAAAAATATAATTCAAGAATGAGAAGTTTGTTGGAAAAACTGGGTTTGGGAAATCATTTTGTTCCTACCGGAGCAAATCTTTCGTCAGAAACCGTTCAAGAAGTTATTCAACGTAAAGATGTTGAAAGTGTTGACAAAGAGCTTAAAGAATGGATTGATTTTTCGAAGCAGTTTCTTGAAAATTCGCTTGATGTTTTATAATAAACATTTATAAAGGAGAGCCTTATGAAAACAGTTATGTTGGTTTTCGGTACAAGACCCGAGGCAATAAAAATGTGCCCGCTGGTCAACGAGCTTAAAACCAGAAAAGCCGTAAAAACAGTTGTTTGTGTGACAGGTCAACACAGACAGATGCTCGATCAGGTTTTGAAAGCTTTTAAAGTCGAGCCCGATTATGACTTGTCGATTATGAAAGAAAAGCAAACGCTTTTTGATATCACCACGAATATACTTAACGGTATCGGTGCAGTTCTTGACGAGGTGAAACCCGATGTTGTTCTTGTCCACGGCGACACATCAACAACTTTTGTTACCGCACTTGCCTGTTATTACAAACAAATTCCGGTGGGGCACGTTGAAGCCGGTTTGCGCACATACGACATTTACAGTCCTTATCCGGAAGAGTTTAATCGTCAGGCGGTAGGAATAATCGCAAAATACAACTTTTCACCAACTGAGCTTTCAAAGGAAAATCTTCTCCGAGAAGGTAAAAAAGCTGACAGTATTTATGTGACCGGAAACACGGCAATAGATGCATTGAAAACAACGGTTCGGGAGAATTATACTCATCCCGAACTTGAGTGGGCAAAAGACAGCCGCTTGATTGTTATAACCGCACACCGCCGTGAAAATCTCGGCGAGCCGATGCATAATATGTTCCGTGCCATTCGTCGTATTATGGACGAGCACCCCGATGTCAAGGCGATTTATCCCATACATATGAATCCGCTTGTGCGAGAAGCAGCGGCACAGGAACTTGGCGGTTGTGACAGAATTCATATAATTGAACCTCTTGACGTTCTTGATTTCCACAACTTCCTTGCAAAAAGTTATCTTATTTTAACCGACAGCGGCGGAATACAAGAGGAAGCCCCGTCGCTTGGAAAGCCGGTTCTTGTTATGAGAGACACAACGGAACGTCCCGAGGGTATTAAAGCCGGAACACTGAAACTTGTCGGCACTGAAGAAAAAGTTATTTATGAGAATTTTAAGAATCTTCTTGAAAACGAAGAGGCATACAATGCAATGTCAAAAGCCAGCAATCCGTACGGTGACGGATTGGCATGTAAAAGAATAGCAGATATTTTGGAAAAATAGTTTATTGGCAGAGGGGTTTTTCGGATGCGTATAGGAATATTAACTTTTCACAAAGTAATTAACTACGGTGCTTTTTTGCAAGCTTTTTCTTTGTCTGAAAAACTAAAAAAAGAGTTTCCGAATGGTGAGGTTGAAATAATTGATTATGTAACCGCGCCCAAGCGAAAGTATTTTATGGTTTTGTGGAACATAAAGCATCACGGAATAAAGGGTGGATTAACTGAGTTGAAAAGAATATCAATTTTTAACTTTGCTCAAAAAAATTTATCCCTTTCTCCTAAAAGTTTCAAAGCAGACGAACACAAAAAGCTTTTCGATTATATAGATGAAAGATACGATGCGCTGATTATCGGAAGCGATGCGGTGTTCAATTGGAAACAAACCACGTTTCCCACTGCTTTTATTCCGGATTATAAATTCAGCATCCCTGTCTATACTTATGCCGCCTCTGTTCACGGACTTCGTTTTTACGATGAGCAAAGGGAGAAATTAAAAAAATGCGGTGAAGTATTTGAATCAATGAAGTGTATCGGGGTAAGAGACAGTTGTTCGGAAAAATTTGTAAAGCTTTGTTCTCCCGAAGCCAAAACCATACATTGTTGCGACCCGACTCTTTTTATTGATAAAGAAGAGATATATGCACGTGGCTGCGCAGTCAAAGCAAAAACAGAGAAAAAATATAAATTTTCTCTTGATTCAAAATATATAGTTGTTATGGCACACGATAATGATTTAATAAAATCCGTTGCGCAGAAATACTCCGGAGAATATAAAATTGTTTCGGTTTTTCTTAAATCATCATATGCCGATATTTACATTTCAGACCTTGACCCGTTTGAATGGACTGTAATATTAAAGAATGCGAAAGCTGTTATAACCAGTTATTTTCACGGCACTTTGCTTAGTCTTGTTCAAAGCACCCCTGTAATCGCTTTGGATTATTCCGGTTATTGTGATGAGCAATATGAAGGTAAGTTAAAGGATCTTATGGTTACCCGTCTTTCATTACCTGAGCTTTATTTTGACAAAAGTGATGTCGAAAAAATCGGTGTTAATGATAGCTTTTTCAAAAAGTTTGAAGAGATGCTTGAAGGAAAATATAAAGAAATAATAGATAATGCAATCAACAACGAAAGAGAATCGCTGAAAAATTTTGTTGAATTGCTTAAGAAAGAAATCTGAGGTATCTGAAGTTAAGGAGGTTTATATGACGGATGTAAGCAAGAAAAACAATCACTTTATATTGTCTGTAGGGATAATGATGTGTGGCTTGCTGTATATCTTTATATACCAACTCAGACTACCGTTTAAGGCAGACCTTTTTTTGTACGGTATGGTAATCGGGCTGGTTGCAATGACTTTTATGGAAGGCCGTATAGTCATTAACAAACAGTTTTTGCTTTTCCTTTTTGTGGACTTGTCTGCGATTATCGGGCTTGTATATACAACAATGTTTTCGCAAGGTCTCAGAGAAACCATTCTGTTTGTGTTTTTTGCGGGATTGTTTGTTTTATCTTATACAAATCCGTCTTTTATAAAGCTGTTTATTAAATGGATTTATCTGATATCGGCTGTGTTTGTTCTTTCCATCATCGTTCATTTCCTGTTTCCGGATTTGTTTAATCTTATCATGCAAAGGATTTTAAGGGCGGATGCATATGAGCAATTAATGTGGTCATATTCGGTTGATAAGGCTTTTGCAGGTCTTGCCGCATATACATCAAATGCAACGTTTTCGGCGGCCATTGTTTTCGGCACTTCGTTTCTTAATCTTGCTGATAAAAAGGAACAACCTATTATTAAAAATAAAACAATAAATGTTATTCTTTTATTTTTATCAATGTTTTCCATAATCTTATGCAGCAAACGCGGAATTTTCATTGCAACAATCGCATCCACACTGGTTCTGATGTTTTATTTGTACAGAAAAAATGCGTTTATTTTAAAGGTTTTCAGCGTTACTGTTTTGCTAGCCGCTGTTTTATTCATACTTTATCAAACCAACGCCTATGTTGCATCATTTCTGGACAGATTTATGACGGATGATTTGTTGACGGGACGAGATACGATTTATAAATCGTTGATTGATGATTTTAAAGAATGCAACATATTAATAGGCAGAGGTACTGCAGCAGCTTATGCAATTGCTGACAGAGGAGCACATAACATTTATCTTCAGGTGCTTTATGACCACGGCATTTTATTCTCGATTCCTTACTATGTTTTTCTGCTGTTTAATTATTACAAGGCTTTCAAGAACAAGTGCCCGAGTTCAGTGTTTGTACAAACGTTGTTCCTCGTATACGGTCTGTCAGGTAATCCGCTTTATTCAAATATGTTTATGATGATATACATTTATTATGTTTTAAATGCATCAAAAAAGTCATCCTTAAAAACGAACGGAAACAATTAGTTGCGGATAATTAAAAAATGAAAGGCGTAAAATTATGTCTGATTCAACCAAATCCAAACGTCTTGCAATGGACACGCTTTTGTTTGGAATAAGTTCATTCGGCTCAAAGATACTCGTTTTTTTCCTTACACCGCTTTACACGTCGGTGCTGTTGACAGAAGAATACGGTATTGCGGATCTTATATCAACCACAATTAATTTTATATATCCTGTGTTAACATTTGCTATTGCAGATGCAACGCTAAGGTTTGCAATTGATAAAGAAGCAAACAAAAATGGCGTATTGCACAATTGTATGTTGTTTACGGGCGTATCGTGCATCTTTTTATTACTTCTTTATCCGTTGATGAACTTTATTGATGCTTCGCTTCGCAAGTATTGGATTTATTTTGTTTTGACTTATGTGTTTTTTAACCTGCACCACGGTTTGTCAAGTTATATTAAAGGCTTGGGGAAAACCAAACTTTTTGCAGTGCAGGGAATTGTTCACACACTTGCGGTTATTGTCAGCAATATTCTGATGTTGGTGGTCTTAAAAAAAGGTCTTTCAGGATATCTCATAAGTATAATTATAGGTTACATTGTTCCGTCTGTTCTTATTTTCTTCAGTGCAAAGATTTATAAATATTTGAAACCCGTAAAATTTGACATATCGTTAACTAAGAATATGCTCAAATATTCTATTCCGATGATTCCGACTTTGTTGGCTTGGTCAATAAACAACAATGTTGACAAGTATATGATTATTGCAAAATTGGGGTTGTCCGAAAACGGAATATACAGTGTTGCCCATAAAATTCCGACATTAATGACAACAGTCATTATGATTTTTACTCAGGCATGGCAACTTTCGGCAATTGAAAATGTCGGAAGCAAAGATGAAAAAGAATATCACAGTAAAATATACGGCAGTCTTAATTCACTAAGTTTACTGGGTTGTATGTGCATTATACCTTTATCTCAGGTGTTTGCTAAAATCTTGTTTGCTGATGCGTACTTTTCTGCGTGGCGCTATGTTCCTTTACTTACTGTGGCGGCACTGTTTTCATCTTTGGCCGGCTTTATGTCAGCCCCGTTCAGAGCTTACAAAAAAACGAAAATGCTGTTCGCTTCGGTTGTTATAAGCTCTGTCTGTAATATTGTTTTAAACTTTGTTCTTATGGAATATCTTGGTGCTGTTGGTGCTGCTTGCGCAACCGCGATAAGCTTTTTCGTTATGTGGCTTGTCCGCTTTATAACAGCTCAAAAGTTTATAAAGATAAAGATAAATATTCTGAAAACGGCACTGTCATACACAATACTAATGGCTTATACAGTTTACTTTTCCTACAGCATAAAATATGCCCCGGTTATTTGTTTTGCGGCTATTGCGGCGGTTATTGTTTTAAATCTGAACGATTTGAAAAACTTATTGTCAACGGCCGTCAAAACGGTAAAAAAAGTTCTTGTCAGAAAATGAATAATTTTACAAAATCCAACGAGTTTAACAGCAGGAGGAAATATGAAAATAGCGGTAGCGGGAACGGGATATGTCGGTTTGTCAATATCCGTGCTTTTGGCGCAGCATAATACGGTAACGGCTGTTGACATCATTCCAGAAAAGGTTGATATGATAAACAACAGAAAATCCCCCATTCAGGATGAATACATAGAAAAATATTTCGCTGAAAAACAGCTCGATTTGACCGCAACTCTCAATGCACGCAAAGCTTATTCCGATGCGGATTTTGTTGTCATTGCAACACCTACCAACTACGATTCTCAAAAGAATTTCTTTGACACTTCCGCTGTCGAAAACGTTATTGAGCTTGTTATCGAAAATAATCCCGACGCAATTATGGTGATTAAATCCACAATACCGGTGGGCTTTACCGAAAACATCAGAAAAAAATATAACACCGGCAACATACTTTTCAGCCCCGAATTTCTCCGTGAATCCAAGGCTCTTTATGACAACCTTTACCCCAGCAGAATAATTGTGGGCACAGATATGCAGGACGAGCGGCTTGTTAAGGCGGCAAATGTTTTTGCACGACTTTTGCAGGACGGCGCACTTAAAGAAGATATCGACACTCTTATAATGGGCTTTACGGAGGCGGAGGCGGTTAAGCTTTTCGCAAACACATACCTTGCCCTGCGTGTTTCTTATTTCAACGAGCTTGACACTTATGCCGAAATGAAAGGTCTTGATACCCGTCAGATTATTGACGGTGTTTGCCTTGACCCCAGAATAGGTGCCCACTATAACAACCCGTCTTTCGGTTACGGCGGTTATTGCCTGCCCAAGGATACAAGGCAGCTGTTGGCAAATTACGAGGATGTTCCGCAGAATATGATGACTGCCATTGTTGAGTCCAACAGAACCCGTAAAGATTTCATCGCAGAGCGGGTGCTCAGTATGGCAGGATATTACGGATATGAGCAAAACAATGCTTACAACAGAGAAAAGGAAATAATGCCCGTTATCGGTGTGTACAGACTTACGATGAAAGCCGGCTCGGATAATTTTCGCCAGTCATCTATTCAGGGTGTTATGAAACGCATCAAAGCAAAGGGTGCAACGGTTGTTGTTTATGAACCGACACTTGAAGACGGTCAGACCTTTTTCGGCAGCTTGGTTGTAAATGATATTGAAGAATTCAAGGGAATGTGTGACGCAATCATTGCTAACCGATACGACACTTGCCTTGACGATGTTGCCGACAAGGTTTACACAAGAGATATTTTCAGACGCGACTGAGGAGCTTTTTATGGAACATGGAACAAATCAAATATTGTTTGCTTTGCTGCGTTCTGTGTTCAGCGGCACAAAAGTGCACAGTGAAACTCCTGAGCTCAGTGCCGAAGCATTTTGTGATTTGCTTGTGCTTGCAAGTAAGCACGATATGGAACATCTGGTAATTTATGCCCTCCAACAAAACGGCTTGATTCCCGAAGAATACAGTGCGGTTCAAAACAAACTTTTTGAAGCGGTATTCAGAGGTGAACAGCTTTGCTTTGAATATGAACGGATTTGCAATGCGCTTGAATCGGCAGAAATTCCGTTTATTCCGCTCAAAGGCGCTGTTGTGCGAAAATACTATCCCGAACCCTGGATGCGCACAAGTTGCGACATAGATATTCTTGTTGACAAAGATGATTTGGAAAAATCCGTGGCAACATTGGTTGATAAATGTGAATACACCTACCACAAAAAAGGGTCTCACGATGTGGCATTGATTTCGCCAAGCAGAATAAGGGTTGAACTTCATTATAATCTTATCGAAAAAGACGTATCCGCCGCGGCTGCCGATATACTCAGTCGGGTGTGGGAAACCGCGAGCGTATGCGAGGGCTTTCGTTGGCAGCACAAAATGAGCGATGAGATGTTTTATTTCTATCACATTGCGCATATGGCAAAGCATTTTGAAAACGGAGGCTGCGGAATCAGACCTTTTGCTGATATCTGGCTTATGGAAAACAACGGTGTTTCCAATGGCGAAAAAGTTTCCGAACTTCTTGCACAAGGAAACCTTCTTGTTTTTGCCCGCGCAGCACAAAAGCTTAGCAAAGTGTGGTTTGATAATGCCGAAACCGACAGCGTATCCCTGAAAATGGAGGAGTATGTTTTAAACGGCGGCACATTTGGTTCAACAAAGAACAGAATAGCTGTTCAGCAACAGAAAAAGGGCGGCAAAACAGGATATCTGTTTACGAAAATTTTTCTGCCGTATGATGAGATTAAATTTATTTATCCGATTTTGCAAAAGCACCGTTGGCTTACTCCGTTGATGGAAGTGCTGCGGTGGCTGAGACTCATTTTCGGCAGTCGCTCAAAAAATATTGCAAAAGAAATTAAGCTTAATCAGTCTGTGACGGCGGAAGAGTCTGATGCAACAAGAGAATTCTTGGCAAGCGTCGGTCTTTTGGAGAATAACAACCGGAAAAGATAAAATCAAAGGCGACAGGAAAATTCCTGCCGCCTTTTTAAATTTTTATTGTTGCTCAATCGCTTGGTTTTTGCGCTCAGCGTTTACAAGGTCAAGGAAAAGCTTGTTTTTGCCGCTGTCAACCGTAATGCTGTCGGGCTTTCGCGGTGCGCGGCAGAATTTGCTGTTGTAGCGGTCAAAATCCTTTGCTTTGTTCACACCGTCAACGGTGTATTCGCCACCGTGAGTGACAAAAAATCTTCCGCATGCAGTTGTGTAATCAACACTGCCGTCATCGCCGAATATTACGGCATTTTTCTTTATTCTCGTCTTGAATTCGTCAAAGCTTTCGCTGTCTGTGTCAGACAATTCGGTGATGTAGGAGTGATATTTTCCGCCGAAACGGCACAGGTCAAAGTCACCTTTCAACGTGCAATCCTCGGGAAATTTTCTGCCCTTGTGAATACCTTTTGCCGAGTCGGGGTCAAAGGCCTTGAATCGGAGTTCGCCGTTTGCAATCAGCGCGACAAAAACGCCGTTTTTTCTTGCAAAAACAGTGTTGCCGTCAAGGGTGAATTCATCATAGAATTCCTTGGGCATATAGGCGTGTGTCATTGCCGCGACAGCCGTTTCACCCAGACGTTTCTTTTCGGGGAGTTTATATGTTGTGATATTGACATTTTCGTGCTGGATGCTCATCGGTCGTCTGCCGTTACCAATCCAGTAACCGGGTGAAGCACCGTATTTACCGTTACCGTCGCCCGCGGGGTGGGTTGTGAAAAGCGCGAGGGTTTCGCCGATGTTTGCCGACCATTCGTGGTCCTGCGCACCGCAGGCATCAACATCCTTGCAGACGGAGGTGGACATTGACCAGTGAGCCGTGCGGTAGGTGTAGACATTGCCGCGACCCGTTGCAATTCCGTGGGGCATAATGCTGAATTTTGCGGCAAATTTGCTCCAGTTGACGGGCCTTAGCACCGTAAGATTGAGAAATTTGAAATAAGCGAGGAAGGAATTGCGGAACATTTTGTTATCTTTGAGATATTTAAGTGTATTTTCAACAACCTCGGGGTTTGTGAAGGTTTCGGCACCCGTCTGTGCCATAATCTGATGCGGTTGTTGACCGATAAGTCCTTCTTTCTGCATATCCTGAGGCGAAAGACCGCAGCTCATTTCGGAAGAAAAGCTTTCCCTCGACAGCGCAATGTCTTTGATTGCAGGGGGAAGGGTGTAAATGCCTTTTTTGACAATGTCGGTAAAGCACAGCACAATATGACCGGCTTTTTTGGCAAGAGAAGCTTTTATCTGAGTTTTCTCTTTTTCGGAAAGATTCGGGTCGCAAAGCAGATTTTCGGCGGCCTCGTCACCCCAGAGGATGTTCATTGCAGGCTGAATGCTGTTGCCGTAAAAATTGCCTGCCTTGTTGTTGCCGTACATTCTGGAGCTTGTTGCAACAAAGCGGTTGTTGACGCTGTTAAGCGCAACGTCAAGCCAGAGAATGTCCATAATTATTTTCATCTGCTCAACGGATTTTTCATCCTTTGAATAGGCAATGTAATTTGCCATTGGCGAAATATCCTCGGCAAGATAGTTGTTGCTAAGATATTCCGAGAAGCCGTAGTCAAAGCGTTGCCGCATCCATGCATCAATGCGCACCTTCGCTTTTTGCAGGTGCTCTTTGCCCGTCATGCCGTTGTTTGTGAAAACCTCGTCGGGCCATTCCTGACCTGCAAGATATTCGCTCACGGCAAAAAGAATCTGGTGGTTTTCCGACCAGTAGCACATGCTGTCGTCGCCCGGCTCATCCATAAAATATTTGAAATTGAGAAAGGTGTTTTTAATAAGCTCTTTGCATTTTTCGTCAAGCTTTTCGCCGCAGTCTTTGTAGATTTTAAAAAGCATCTGCGCTCTGAAATCGGAACAGTCAAAGCGTTTGCCCATATATTCGGACTGTTTGAAAAGCATTGTGTAAATTTCATCTTCGCTGAAAAACGGGGCACTCTCTTCACCTGAAAGGAAAAGATACAAATCTTCAAATGCCTTGCCGTTGACATTGGCGGAATAATAGTCAAAATTTTCGTCTTCGGGCAATTCCTGCGCAGGCTTTTTTGAAAGGAGCACAAGCACCTCAATAACCGTCAGAAGCACCAAGGCGCCCAGCACGGCGAGAACGGTGTAAACAATAAACATCACATTTCCTCCGTTGTTTCTTCGCTATCAACAAGACCTCTTTCGGCGGCAATTTTCATTGAAACCTCCTGCATAACCTCGTCTGTAAGCGGATATTTACGCATTGCAATGAATGTGGTAAGGTGACCGAGGGCAGGCAGAATGAAAACGGCAAGCAGCACGCAGTAGTAGAATCTGTAATTGACAAAAACGTTTTCGGGCACAACGGAAGCCTCGCCGCTTCCGCCGAAGCCGCAGAATGCCATAATTGCCATTGTGATAATTCCCACGCCGCTTGAAGCAATTTTGTTGACGAAGGTGAGTGCCGCGCCGATTGTGCCGGGAATGAATTTGCCGCTTTGCAGATATTCGTAATCGGTAAGGTCACCGACCATTGCATTTTCAAGGTTTGTTGAAATGCCAAGCGTGCTCATATAAAAGCCGAAGGCAAGAATTACCATAATTACGGGGAGGGTAATGCCCTCATAAATGCGTGAGGGGTCGGGCGGCAGAAGGAAAAGGGCGATGAAAAAGCCTGCCGCGGCAACAAGAGTCTGCACAAGCGAAACACGGTGATAAACGTTTGCCGAGCCTTTTTTGGAGGCAAAATACATACCGATGACAAGCACGGGCGCGCCGAGCACAACACCGTTGAGAATATCGAAAGCCGAGGTAAGCTCTCTGTTCATAATTATGTTTGCAAAAAGATAAATCGAAAGGCTTGCTCTGACGGATTTTGCAATTGAATCCGAGCAGGTTGCCCACAGCAGACTGCGCAGGGGCTTGCTTCTTTTGATAATGCTGAAAAATTCGGTGATTTTCGTTTCGCTTTTCTTGCCCTGCGCCGAGTAATAGGTCGGAATATCCCTGTTGCCGATTGCTTTTGCCGCAGCAAGCACAAATGCCAAGCTGTAAAATGTTCTGGGTGTAGTAAGACCACTTACCCATCATTATCGTTATCGCTGCACCGCCTGCGTAGTTGAGTGAGAACAAAAGCACGCGTCAGGCATCGTTTTTGCGCGGGTCGGTGCCGTCGTTGCGGTAGGTTGAAAGAATCTGTTTAAGCTTGTTCACCTCATGCCATCCTTTCAAGCGCTTCGGATGTGACCTCATATTTTGTCTGTCTGCCTGCAAGGAAGCTTTCCATTTCTTCCATCATATAGTAAGCCATTCTCTGCGGCTCTTTGCCCGTGCTTCCGGCAATGTGAGGGGTGAGAATTGCATTCGGGCACCAGAAAAGGGGGTTGATGTAAGGGAAAAACTCTTTTTTGAGCACATCCGCCACAAAAGTTCTTGACGGGTGAAGCAAAAGGGAGAGGGCGAGCTGATATTCCGCAACCTGTGCACCCCTGCCTGTGTTAATGAAAGTGGAGCGTTTCTTCATTCTTTTGAAGAGCTTACCGTTGAAAATATTCTCAAGCTCGGGCTTGTTTGCAAGGTGGTTGCTGATGATGTCGCATTCACTGAAAAGTGTTTCCATATCAACAAGTGTTACGCCGAGTGCCTTCGCCTTTTCCTCGGGTACAAACGGGTCGCAGGCATAAACCTCAACATCAAGGTCTTTGAGCTTTTCCGCCACCATACAGCCGATTGCGCCAAGTCCGACAAGACCTACCTTGCAACCGAAGTTGCCCGTTGAGGCATTGGCAAACGCAAGAGAGCGCACGGGAAGAATACGGTAATTTTTCGCCGCCTGAAAATACCCCTTTGCCGCAAGTGTTATCTGAGCGAAGGTGTATTCGGCAACGGGTACGGCATTTGCCGCAAAAGCGCTGAAAACCTTGACACCGCTGTCAAGAAACGGACGTGCAAAATATTGCACCGTGCCTGCGGCGTAAAATATCGCTTTCAGGTTGGGCATATACCGTGCGATTTCTTCTTTTGTGAATTTCGGCATTCCCCAGGTGGAAAACGCAATTTCGCAGTCGGCAAGAAAGTCTGCGTTTTCGGCAAGATTGCTTTGATTGATTTTTTGAGAAAGTGTGCCGTATGTGCCGAGCTTTTTAAGCACCTCTGGCGTGTAAACCTTTGAAAACTGCAACTCATTTGTGCCGAAAAGTGCTATTTTCATTTTGTTTGTTCCACCTTTGCTCTGATTTTTGCAATGTCTTTTTTCATTGAAGCGGCAAGACCTGCCCAACAGAATAAGTAAGTGTATTCAACGAGCAGATTGCCGTCAAAACCCGATGAAAGAATTTTTGAAAGCAATTTATCAATGTAAGTCGGGTTGAATTTCGGAAACTGCTCCCTTGACTGCTCAGAGTAAGAAATGTGCACGCTTTCGGTAAACGGCAGAGTGCGTTCAATGCGGTCAAGGTCATACTCAAGGCGACGGTAGCGCGACTGAAAATAAGTGCGGAAATTTTCGCAGGCAATCTCGCCGTGAATTTTCAAAAATGCGTCTGTGTTGTTGTTAAATGTATTGTCGTGGCACTCGGGGCAGACGGTCAGACCGAAGCTGTCAGCAATGCGGCAGATTTCCTTTGCATCGCCCACCAGCTTTTCATATGTTGCGGTGTCGGTTTTTTCGCTGTCTTTGTCGCCCAGCCATACACGCACCGACTTTGCCCCCGTTGCGCTTGCAATGCGGCAGATATTTTCCCATTCTGCGGTGTTACAACTGCCCACGCGGTAATAACTGCCGTAGGAGCTGACTTTGATTCTTGTCTCGTCGCAAAGCTTTTTGGCAAGCCGTGCGCTTTCAAGGTCTTTCACGTGAATGTCGCCGCCCCATTCAATGCAGTCAACGTCTGCCTCGACGGCAATTTTCACAACTTTTTCAAGGCTTTTTATCTGTCTGAAGGATGTTGATGTAAAACCGATTTGCATATTTAATCTCCGTTTTATTCGGCAAAGTCTGCTTTAACTTTTGCCTGAGCTCTGATTGTTTCAAGCTCTGCCATAATTTTTTCTTTGCGTTTGCCTGTGAAATTGTCAAACATCATCACAAGTGCGGGCAGAAGGTTGCCCACAATACCCGGGATTACCACCAGCAGGAAAATGCCGTGAAGGGTTTCGGGTGTCTGCACAGCTTCGACCATAACATTGTTGATGTTCTGTGCGCTCTGGTAGCCGATGAGGGCAAGGCCGCCGTTTACGAGCAGTTCTTTCCACAGTGCGGAAATTCTTGAAACCGTTGTGTTGAAAGCAAATACCATACCCTCGTTACGCTTTGCAACACCGTATTTTTGGTAGCTTTTCCATTCCATATAATCGGTGGAGTCGGCAAGCAGAATTCTTCTTGCCGCACTCATCGCGGCATTGGGCAGACCGCCCAGGGCAATGAGAATACCGACAACCCAGAGGTTTTTGTAACCGAAAAGATAAAGAAGAAGGTAGCAGATGCCTGTGTGAAGATAACCGAGAACAACAATATCTCTTGAGGACAGCTTTTTGCTGATAAAAGGTACTGAAAACAGACCTCCGTATGAAAGAGCGGAGCTGCCGATTTCAACATAGGTTTTCATACCGTATTTGTTGAGTGTCTGCTTGTAGAAGAAGGGCAGGGAGTTGTAGCAGACCTGTCTTATTGAGTCAATGACCTGGCTCAGACAAAGCAGAAGCAGGGGACGGTTGAGCGCAATGAGCTTGTAGTCAAGCTGCACTTTCTTTTCTGTCTGCGGCGGTAAAACGAGGTTTCTTTCTTTAAGTGTCATGCAGGGCACTGCCATTGCAAAAAGACCGATTACGCCGAAAAGCAGGGCAACGGAGAAAAATGCCCATCTTTCGGAATTGTAGTCGCCGCTGCGCCATTCGAGAATAATGGGCACAAGTCCGCCCGGCAGCATTGAACCGAGGGTGGAAGCAACCTGCGCAACGGTGTAGAAATTTTTTCTTGCCTTTGCGTTGGGTGTCATTCGCACTGAAAGCGTTGACAGCGCAACGTCAAAGAATGTGTCCGCAATGTTGAAAGCAAGGTAAAGAGCAAAGCTCCAGATGAAGTTGAACATAATCGATGCCGAGGGCACGACAAAAAGCAGAACGGAGGCAAGCGTGAAAGGCACGGCAGATGCCATCATAAAACGTTTTGCGTTACCCTTGCCGGAGCGGTTGTTGTCGAGAAGAGCACCGACGATGGGTGCAATCAGAATGTTGACACCCGTTGTTGCCGATTTCATTGTGACAATCTGCTCCGAGTTAAGACCCATATAGTCATACATAAACTGGTCGGTGTAGGTGCCGACGGAATCCTGACCCATACAGTTGCCGAAAACTCCCGAAACATAGCCGACCTGCTCTTTGAAAGCAACATCGGGATTGTTTTTCATTTCAAGATATTTTTCTTTTAATTTCAACATATTTTTTCCTCATCAATCAAGTGAATCAAGTGATTCGAACAGCTTTTCGAATGCAACCGAAAGGGTGGAAGCACTGGTGCCGCCCGTTGAAACGGTTTCTTCATAGTGTCCGTCTTCGTTGGATGCAGAGTAGTCGTTGTCGGGCACAAAATATCCGAGTGCATCGTTGCAAAGGCCGAAAACAAGCACATCGTCGGTTGCGGTAAAGTGCGTGTTGAGCGCCTTGTGCGGATATTCGGTGCCGCTGAAGGACTCTGCGGCGGAGTAGAATCCGCCGTAAACGATTTCGGGCATAATTTCGCCGGGAGCAGCAAGAATTTTTATGTTTTTACCGATTTCGATATAACCGATTTCGCTTGTAAGCATAATTTTGCCGTCCTCTTTAAATGCCGTGGCGTTGCAAAGACCTGCGCTTTCGGCAAGCCTGAAAACAAAATTTGTCACCTCAAAGTCAACCTGAGCGTGCTTTGCGTTGAAAATGGGGTCAACGGGGGTACCGCTTTGGGCAAGGTCAATAAGAATTTCTGCAACCTTTGCGCTGTATTCCTTAAGCCTTGTCAGGTTGTCTGCGTCGGGGGTGATGCCGTTTTCGGCTGACTGATTGCAGCTGATACCGCCGCCGATTGCGCCCTGAATGAAGATGAAATCAACATTCTTTGCGCTCTGTACCGCTTGTTCAACGTAATAGGGATAATCGCCCGAAAGCTCAGAGTTTTCCCACGCAAGGTTTACGGGGTGAGCGCCGAAATTTGTGATATAAATTTCTTTTCTGCCTGTGTCAGTCGGCACAAAGCGGAAAAGGTGGATTTTTTTATCAAATGATTGGGGATTGCGTGAATCCGAAAACATTTCGGGGCATTCTTTTGCAGAATAATAAAGAATACCGGCGGTGCGTGTTGTGTAAGCTGTTCTGATTGCATCGGCAGTCTTTTCAATGAGCGCGTTGAGATATTTTTCATCTCTGCCGCTTCTGGGAATATTGCCCCAAAGACCCTGCGTGTCAATGCCGCTGTGGGTATGGGTTGAGCCGACATTGATGCTGACAAGACCGTTTTTGCCCGTGATGTCGGAGAGCTTTTCTCGGATTGCTTTGACATCGTTATTCATAAGACCTACGCCGTCAATCCACGCAAAGGCAACGGCGCCCCTGCCGGAGTTGTCGTCAAGGCAGACCGCCCTTACACAAAGGTCGTCGATAACACCTGTTGCTTCCTGTGCGGGGAATTTAAGAAAACCGCCCAGAAAATATCTGTGGCTGTCAATGTCGTCGGGCAAAAGACTGTTTTTACCGTATCCGACCGACCAGTTTTCGCTGACGGCTTCGTCAATGAAACGGTCTGTACCCTCAAGAAAATTTTCGGCAATTGCGGTTGTCGGTCTGTCGGGGTAGCCGATTTTTGTCAGACTTTTTCCAAGTGCCACAAGAAGTGTGGGCAGGCCGAGCAAAACCGCCATAACCGCCGCCATTGTTCTTACAAAACCCTGCATAAAAACATCTCCTTTAATGTGATTTTTATATTTATTTTTATAATACAACAAAATAATGCACTTGTCACTTGATTTTTTATAAAAAATGTCGTCAACGCTGTTTTTTGTTTAAAAAAATGTAAAATGTGGTATAATATTAAATAAGAAAACGAATAGCGAGGGTAAAGCGGTGGTTTATGTAATTTCCGACATCCACGGTGAATATGAAAAGTTTTTGCGGTTGCTTGAGCGAATTGAGTTTTGTGACAGTGATGAGCTTTATATTCTCGGCGATATAATCGACAGGGGACCCGAACCGATAAAGCTTTTACAGCACATAATGACGATGCCCAATGCTTATTTGTTGCTCGGCAATCACGAGGCTGTCGGCGCAGATGTGCTCAGAAAGCTTGCCGTTGAAATAACGCAAGAAAACGCAGATACACACATTGACGCGGACACAATGCTTGATATGATTGAGTGGCAACAAAACGGCGGCGAGATTACAATGAAGCAGTTTGCCGCTTTGAGCACGGTCGAAAGGGAAGATATCCTCGACTTTTTTGAAGAATTCGGTCTTGTTGAGGTTGTCGATGTGAACGAAAAGACCTTTGTGCTTGTGCACGCGGGACTTAATGGTTTCAGCGAAAAAAAGAAATTCGGTGACTACACGCTTGCAGAGCTTACGCAAATGCGTCCCGATTATGAAAAACAGTATTTTGCCGACCCCGATGTTTATATCGTCAGCGGCCACACACCTACAATGGCGGTCAGCGGAAAGTGGGAAATCTACCGCTCGCACAACAATATTCTCATTGACTGCGGTGCGGCTTTCGGCGGCAGACTTGCCTGCCTCTGCCTTGACACAGACGAAGAATTTTATGTGTAACGCATTGCTTTCGGCACAAAAAATGATATAATGAATTCAGTTGAATAAGGAGGACATTTTATGTTTGCAGATTGGATTATTGATAAACTCGGTCTTGTCTTCAGAGAAGCTTTTGCCGTGAGAACGCTTATTGAACATCTTAACAATATGGTTACCTGCTTTTCCGTCAAGCAGTTTTTTGCTTCACTGATGGTTGTTGTTGAAATGGTGACGGCGCTCACCTTCGGCGCACCCACAACCCCCAGAGGGCAAGAGCTTGACCTTACCGGCTATAACCTTGTTTTTTATGATGAGTTTGACAAGGGCACGCTTGACCTTGATGTCTGGGAACACCGCGGACTCGGTGCACGCAGAGGCGGCTTCAACGGTGCAAGTCAGGCAACGGTAAAAAAAGACAACCTTTACATAACCGCTGAATATCTTACCGACGGCGCTTACGGTGAGGGCTGGTACACGGGCATGATAAAGCTTAAGAAGCAGTATGTGCGCGGATATTTTGAAATAAAGTGCATCTGCAACCCCGGTGACGGATTCTGGAGCGCTTTCTGGATTCAGGCAAGCCATCCTTATGAAGCAGAGTATTCAAAGGGCGGTGTCGGCGGCGCGGAAATTGATATTTTTGAGTCGCTGTCTTACGGCGATTTCTTCCGCGGCGGAAACAGCGTTTCACAGACAATTCACTGTGCCGGCGTTGACGGTGCAACCGAAGGCTTTCAGTCACAGTCGGTCGGAACATTCTATGCAGACAACATCTATGAAGAATACAACACCTACGGTCTTGAGTGGACAGAGGATGAGTACATTTTCTACATCAACGGTGTTGAAACTAACCGAACCTCTTTCGGCAACGGTGTTTCGCAGGTGCCCGAGGATGTTATTGTTTCGCTTGAAATGCCGGGCGAAGATGAGCTTAAAAAAATTGACAAATCCTTCAAAACAGATTTCATTGTTGACTATGTAAAAATTTATCAGAAATAAAAAGAACGGCGACGGAGCAATCCGTCGCCATATCTTTTGCAGGGTGGGACACCCTCATCCCGCCGCGGATTCTTTGCAAAAAATTCGGGACTTGAGGGCAAGGTGATGCAGGGAACGGATAAACCGAAACACCCGTGGGCGGCTGTTTGCAGCCCCTCTTAAATAATTCCGCGCTGTTGACAACACTTTGCAGTTGTGATATACTTTTTGCCGTTAAAAAATATATATGTAAATATTTTATTTAATAAAGTGTTTACAGAAAGTAAGGAAAAGTGCTATGTACGACAAGGTTTCATCAAATTTAGATTTTGTCAGCCGTGAAAAAAGCGTTCTCGCCTTTTGGCAGGAAAACGATATTTTCACAAAGAGCATGCAGATGCGTGAGGGTTGCCCCACCTACACCTTTTATGACGGTCCTCCCACCGCCAACGGCAAGCCCCACATCGGTCACGTTCTGACCCGTGTCATCAAAGATATGATTCCCAGATACAAGACAATGAAGGGCTATATGGTGCCCCGCAAAGCCGGCTGGGATACACACGGTCTGCCTGTTGAGCTGGAGGTTGAAAAGCTTCTCGGCATTGAGGGTAAAGAGCAGATTGAAGAATACGGCCTTGAGCCTTTCATCACAAAGTGTAAAGAGAGCGTCTGGAAATACAAGGGTATGTGGGAAGATTTCTCAGGTACTGTCGGTTTCTGGGCAGATATGAATGACCCCTATGTCACCTATCACAACTCTTACATTGAGTCCGTCTGGTGGGCATTAAAGCAAATCTGGGACAAGGGTCTGCTTTACAAGGGCTTCAAAATCGTTCCTTATTGCCCCCGTTGCGGCACACCTCTTTCATCTCACGAGGTTGCTCAGGGCTACAAAGATGTCAAAGAGCGCTCCGCAATTGTCAAATTCAAGGCAAAGGGTGAGGATGCCTGGATTCTTGCGTGGACAACAACACCCTGGACTCTGCCCTCAAACGTTGCGCTTTGCGTAAACCCCGACGAAAAATACATCAAGCTTAAAACCGCAGAAGGTGAAATCTTCTATATGGCAGAGGCACTTGCCGAAACCGTTATCGGCGGCGAATTTGAAGTGCTTGCCGAGTACACCGGCAAAGAGCTTGAATACAAAGAATACGAACCCCTTTTCGATTTCGTGAAAACCGCCGAAAAAGGCTGGTACATCACCTGCGATAATTATGTCACACTTACCGACGGTACGGGCATTGTTCACATTGCTCCCGCTTTCGGTGAAGACGACTCCAACGTCGGCAAAAAATACAATCTTCCCTTTGTTCAGCTTGTTGACTCCAAGGGTGAAATGACCAAGGAAACAAAGTGGCCGGGTATGTTCTGCAAAGATGCGGACAAGGAAGTTCTCATCGACCTTGAAAAGCGCAATCAGCTTTTCGCCGCACCCGTTTTTGAACACAGCTATCCCCACTGCTGGCGCTGCGACACACCCCTCATTTATTACGCAAGAGATTCTTGGTTCATCAAGATGACCGCCGTTAAGGAAAATCTTATTAAGAATAATGCAACAATCAACTGGATCCCCGAAAGCATCGGCAAGGGCCGCTTCGGTGACTGGCTCGAAAATGTTCAGGATTGGGGTATCAGCCGTAACCGCTACTGGGGCACACCTCTCAACATCTGGGAGTGCGAATGCGGTCACAGACATTCAATCGGTTCAATTGAAGAACTCAGAGCAATGAGCGACAATTGCCCCGAGGATATCGAGCTTCACCGTCCTTACCTTGACACCGTTACAATCACCTGCCCCGAGTGCGGTAAGCAGATGAGCCGTGTGCCCGAGGTTATCGACTGTTGGTTTGACAGTGGCGCAATGCCTTTTGCACAGCACCATTATCCCTTTGAAAACAAAGACCTCTTTGAACAGCAGTTCCCCGCCGAGTTCATTTCCGAGGCGGTTGACCAGACAAGAGGCTGGTTCTATTCTCTGCTTGCAATTTCCACCCTTCTCTTTGATAAGGCTCCTTACAAGAACGTAATCGTTCTCGGCCTTGTTCAGGATGAAAACGGTCAGAAGATGTCAAAATCCAAGGGCAATGCAGTTGACCCGTTTGATGCTCTGCAGACCTACGGTGCCGACGCAATCCGTTGGTATTTCTATACAAACTCCGCACCCTGGTTGCCTAACCGTTTTCACGGCAAGGCTGTTGTTGAGGGTCAGCGCAAGTTTATGGGCACACTCTGGAACACATACGCGTTCTTCGTGCTTTATGCTAACATCGACAAGTTCGATGCAACAAAATATTCGCTTGAGTATGACAAGCTCGGCGTTATGGATAAGTGGTTGCTTTCAAAGCTCAATTCGCTCATCAAAACCGTTGACGGTCACCTTGCAAACTACGCAATTCCCGAGGCTGCAAGAGCACTGCAGAGCTTTGTTGACGATATGAGTAACTGGTATGTCCGCCGCAGCCGTGAGCGCTTCTGGGCACAGGGACTTGAGCAGGATAAGATTAACGCTTATATGACTCTTTACACCGCTCTTGTCACCGTGGCAAAGCTTGCCGCACCCATGGTACCCTTTATGGCAGACGACATTTACAGAAACCTTGTCTGCTCAATCGACAGCACTGCACCCATCAGTATTCACCTTTGTGACTATCCCGTTGCCGACGAGGCTCTTATTGATAAAGACCTTGAAAAGGCAATGGATGACGTTCTCGGCATTGTCGTTCTCGGCAGAAGCGCAAGAAACGGCTCAAACATCAAGAACAGACAGCCTCTTGCAAAGATGCTTG
Organism: Acutalibacteraceae bacterium; assembly: GCA_045592705.1. Lineage (GTDB taxonomy): Bacteria > Bacillota > Clostridia > Oscillospirales > Acutalibacteraceae > CAG-177. The sequence continues at coordinate 51,111 of JAZNVG010000049.1, forward strand.
TCAAGAGTGAGACCGAGCTTTCCGACCTGTACTGCGAGATTATCGAGGATGAGCTCAATGTAAAATCCGTTGAGTTTGTCAGCGATGCCGCAAGCTTCATTTCTTACAGCTTCAAGCCCCAGCTCAAGACAGTCGGTCCCAAGTACGGCAAGCTGCTTAACGGTATCCGTACCGCGCTTGCAGAAATCGACGGCGACAAGGCAAAGGCAGAGCTTGATGCAAACGGAGCAATCAAGCTTGACATCGGCGGCGAAGAGGTTGTTCTCAACACCGAGGATTTACTTATCGACACCGTTCAGAAGGCAAATTATTTCTCCGTTTCCGACTACGGCATTACAGTTGTTCTTGACACCAATCTCACAGATGAGCTCATTGAAGAGGGCTATGTCAGAGAGCTTGTTTCAAAGATTCAGACAATGCGTAAAGACGCTGACTTTGACGTTATGGACAGAATCACCGTCACTGTTTCCTCAAATGCGGTTATTGACGCAGTTATTGCAAAGAATTCCGACGAGATTTCGGGCGATGTTCTTGCCGATTCAATCACCGTGGGCGAGCCTGCAGGCGAGCTTGTAAAAGAGTGGGATATCAACGGCGAAACCGTAACAATCGGCGTTGCAAGAAAATAATCAATATAATAACGGTGCAGGCTTGTTGTCTGCACCGTTTTACTTTAAGATGAATGTAACAAAAACTTAACTTTTCCGCAATTGAAACGTATATTGTTATATGGTAAAATAAAGAAAAAATAATTATCAGAGCAGATTTTTTGCAGGGCGGCTTATCAAAAGCCGCCCTGCTCTGACTGATTTATATATACATTGACATATTTATCAAAAAGTGGTAATATAGATTTTGGTATATAGTGCAAATTTAATAAATGTGGCTTTAAAATAATAAAGGAGCGATGGCAGTGAAAGGAATTATCCTGGCAGGCGGCTCGGGAACCCGACTTTATCCGCTTACAATGGTCACAAGTAAACAGCTTCTTCCGGTTTATGACAAACCTATGATATATTATCCGCTTTCAACGCTTATGCTTGCGGGTATCAGAGAAATTCTCATTATTTCCACCCCTGATGACACACCAAAATTTGAACGTCTGCTCGGCAACGGCAGTCAGTTCGGTCTCAAGCTTTCTTATGCCGTTCAGGAGCGACCGGAGGGTCTTGCACAGGCTTTCATCATCGGTGAAGAGTTCATCGGCAAGGATGATGTTGCAATGGTGCTTGGCGACAACATCTTTTACGGCAACGGTCTGGGTCATATGCTCAGGCAGGCGGCGAAAAATACGGGCAGAGCAACGATTTTCGGCTATTATGT
>JAZNVG010000050.1:0-44838 GCA_045592705.1 Acutalibacteraceae bacterium
TAAAAACTGCTTCGCATCTTAAAAAGGGATAGTTTGGATATAGAACAAGGCAAAAAGCGCAGAAATCCTTGACGGATTTCGAGCATTTTTAACGCAGTTATATGCCAAAATATCCTTTTTAAGACTTAAATTTCTTATGGCGGGCCGCCCTTAGAAGTGCCGCTTTCTGTCATTTAAGAAGAGATTTATTTTACCTGCGCAGAGCTGAGCATTTTTTCAAAGAGAGTTACGGATTCGGTGATTTCCGTCTCATTTGCTGCCTGGGCATAAGCGCTGGTGTTGCAAAGCTCGGTATAATAATCGGAGTAATCTTCGGAAGAAGCCTTGGTTACATAGCTTGTTTTCCAAAGAAGGTCATCGGTATTTGCGCCGACAAAATACATAAGGTGGTATCCGTGGGTTGTTTTGACAATTCCGCCGTCGCCGGGCTGACGCTTCGGGTCAAAGCACCAGCGGTCAAACTCCGCAACCATTTTGTTGGGTTCAACGTTTTCATAAAGACCGCCTGTTTCCTTTGAACCGGGGTCCATGTTGAATTCGCCTGCAAGCTCAACGAAAAGACCTTCACTTGCACCGCCTGCCTGCCAACGCGCAAAAACGGACTCTGCCTTTGCCTTGGCGTCGGCATCCTCTGTACCGTTGGCGGCGGTCATTGAGTCGTTGAAGCCGATAAGAATGTGGCGCACGTCAACGGTGTAAGCCGCAAATGCGGGACGGTCAACATAAAGAACAAGCTGGCCTGCGTTAAGTGAGAATTTTTCACAATCGCCTGCAGCGCGCGACGGGTCAAATGCCCAATCGGCAACCTCGGCACTGAAAACAGTTGAAAGCTCCTCGTAAGTTTTGTAATAGAAGCTTTGTTCGGTTTCGCCAAGGCTGGTCTGACCGCCTCTGAGGGCAACAACAAGGTCGGTTGCCTCTTCTTCATCAGCGGCAGATGCAAAAGCCGCACCGCGAAGACAGACAACGTTGAAATCCTTGGGGCTTTCGTTGTAAACCGCATCAAGCTTTTCGTCTGTATAAGTGTCGGAAAACTCCTTGACCTTTGACTGCTGATAAGCCTGAGCAAACTGCTGCATACAAACGTTGCGCAGAATGATGTTAAAGGTTATACCGTTGCCGAAACGCTTGGCAATATATTCATCCGTTGAAAGATTTTCCTCTTTTGCGGCGGTTTCAATGGATTGCTTGTACTCAATAAGCTCCTGAAATTCCGCTTCGCCGAGGGTTGTACCTGCCTTGACCGCTTCGCTGTACATAATGTAAACCTCACAAAGCTGAGTGCGGGCAACCTCGGAAATATAGTCTGCCCAGGTTTCGCCCGTTTCGGAGTCATAAACCTGCGCCGAGGGCAGGGCGTTGAGCTTGAAGCCGTAGTCATAACCGTAGTTCTGATAATACTGAACGGTGTAAGTGAGGCCCTGATAAAGCTGCATGCAGGTAAGGGTATATTCCGAAACGCTGATGTCATAATTGCCGACGGTCATTGCCGAGCCGTACTGTTCAACAGCGGCTTCGGAGTCTTTTTCGGCAATGGCGAAAACGTCGCTGTATTCCTCGGGGATTTCCGCAGGGGCGGCAAGCTTTGACTGTGCAAAGGTCGGGAAAATGTCAAGGCCGATTTTGTCGGCAAGGAAATATGCGCCGACAGCACCTGCGATAATTGCGAGCACAATGACAACGGCGATTATTGCAACCCTGCCTTTTTTCGAGCGTTTGCCCGTTGCTTCAATTGTGTAATTTTCGGCGGCATCCTCTTCGCCGGTCTGAATTTTTTCGGGGGCAACAACCTCAAAACGTTCCTCCTCAACGGCTTGACCGCAATGAGGGCAGGTTGCCTGCTCTTCAAATTCTTTGCCGCAGTTATTGCAAATCATATAAATCACTTCCTATAAAAAACTGTATGTGTCTGACTACATACAAAGTAATTTTAACATATATATTGTGTCTTTGTCAAATTCCTGTCAAAATGTGCTAATCACAGCGGCATTGATGTCTGCAGGGACGGATATCTTTTATGATTCCGCAGGCAATTTTTTCTCCCGCCGCGCCGGCAGGCTGGGTGCGGAAATCGTCGGGCAGAGAGTGGATAATAACCGTTTTGCCGATAATTTCATCGAGTGAAAAACGGTCTGTGAGAAAAGCTGTCCACGCAAAACCGTCTGCGTTGCTCAAAATTGGGGGCAAGTCGCCCGCGTGGCAGGGATGAGGACGACCTTCGGGGTTAAAATGTGTGCCGGCAGAGCCGAAATTGTCCGCACAGCTTGTTCCGCCGTGAATGTGAAGGGCAAAAAAGCCGCAGTTTTCGGCGCTGTAAGACAGTCCCGTTGCCGAAACAACCGTGTAAATGCCGCACGGGGCGCAAAAAAACATTGCCGTTGCGTGAATTTTGCCGTCTTTTCCGAAAATCTCTGCCGCCGCGTCGGGTTGTCTGCCACCGAGAAAATGCAGTGCACGGTTTGAATTGCAATACTGATTATACATAAAAAAAGCACCTCCGCTATTATTTTAGCCGAAAGGTGCTTTAATTGTGCCTGTATTATTTGGATTTTGCTTTTGATTCGCAATAAATGCAGCGGTAAACACCGGTTTTGCGGTCAGTGAGCTTGAAAACGTGGGGCAACTCCTGCTCGGTGGAGGTGATGCAGCGGGGATTTTTGCACTTAATGACATTTGTCACGCGCTCGGGCAATTCAAGGTTTGTGCTTTTGACAACCTTACCGTCACGGATGATGTTAACGGTGATGCCCGGGTCGATGTATCCGACGGCGTCAAGGTCAAGCTCGATATCCGCATCAATTTTAAGAATATCTTTTTTGCCCATTTTCTTGCTGTCGGCGTTTTTAATAATTGCGACGGAGCACTCAAGGTCACCGAGGTTGAGAATGTTGTAAAGCTCCATAATTTTTCCTGCCGTGATGTGGTCAAGAACAATACCGTTTGTAATTGGATTTATCTGCAATTATTTCACCTCCAGAAGCTTTAAAATGAGCGCCATTCGGATGTATTTGCCGTAAAGCACCTGCTTGAAATAGCAGGCACGCGGGTCGTTGTCAACGGCAACGGAAATCTCATTAACGCGGGGCAGGGGATGCATAACGCTGAGGTTTTCGTTGGCAAGGGCAAGCTTTTCGGGTGTTAAAATGTAGCTGTCCTTAAGTCTGACATAATCCGCCTCGTTAAAGAAACGTTCACGCTGAACTCTTGTCATATAAAGAATGTCAAGCTCAGGGATTACTTTTTCAAGGTCGGTGGTTTCGTAAATCTCAATTCCCTTTGCAAGCATTTCGCTTCTGAGATATTCGGGGATTTTCAGCTCAACGGGAGATATAAGAATGAAACGGATGTTTTTGTAACGGGAAAGAGCACCCATCAGTGAATGAACGGTGCGGCCGAATTTGAGGTCGCCGCAAAGTCCGACGGTGAGACCGTCAAACGTGCCTTTTTCGCGGTGAATTGTAAGAAGGTCGGCAAGCGTCTGAGTGGGGTGGTTGTGACCGCCGTCACCTGCGTTGATAACGGGAATGCCCGCATTCATTGAGGCAACGAGCGGAGCACCCTCTTTGGGGTGGCGCATTGCGATAATGTCCGCATAACAGCCGACCGTGCGTGCGGTGTCTGAAACGCTTTCGCCTTTTGCGGCAGAGGAACTGTTAGCCTCCGAAAAGCCGAGAACATTGCCGCCAAGCTCATACATCGCCGCCTCAAAGCTAAGCCTTGTGCGGGTTGAGGGCTCAAAAAAGAGGGTTGCCAGTTTTTTGCCCTTACAGCTTTCGGCGTAATCGGCAGGGTTTTCGATAATATCGTTAGCCAGTGCGATAAGGTTATCAATGTCTTGAACAGAAAGGTCGAGAATATCAATCAGATGATTCATTTGACCCCTCCTATCCAGCTTTCGTCGGAAGGATTGTTACGGAATTTGATGAGTCTTGCGATATCTTCGGGCTTGATGTAGCCTTCATCTGCGGCAACCTCGGCAATGGTGTCGAAGTTTGTGAGGCTTACATTTTTGACGTTTGCGGCGGCAAGACGGTCGAGACCTTTCTGCATACCGTATGTGAAAATGCTGACAATGCCGAGAACTTCTGCGCCCGCTTCGCGGAGGACTTCAACAACCTCAATAACACTGCCGCCCGTTGAAATAAGGTCTTCAACAACAACAACCTTCTGACCCTTTTCGAGCTTGCCTTCAATCTGATTCTGTCTGCCGTGGTCCTTTGCGCCTGAACGGACATAGCCCATGGGCAGACCCATAAGGTGTGCGGCGATTGCGGCGTGTGCGATGCCTGCGGTGCTTGTGCCCATAAGAACTTCACACTCGGGGTAAACAGCCTTTACGGTGTCGGCGATTGCCTGCTCAACAAGTGAACGCTGGTCGGGAGCTGTGAGGATAAGTCTGTTATCACAGTAAACGGGACTTTTGATTCCGCTTGCCCAGGTGAAGGGCTCCTCGGGTCTGAAAAATACTGCTCCGATTGAGAGGAGGGCTTTTGCTACTTTCTTTTCCATTATTTTATACTCCTTAAATCTTAATCAACAAATTCTTTAACGCATCTTTCGTAAGCGGCAACGGGGTCGTCAGCCTTTGTGATGGGTCTGCCGACAACGATGTAATCCGAACCGATTTCCTTTGCTTTTTCGGGGGTTGTAACTCTGACCTGGTCGCCGATGTCGCCGTCCGCAAAGCGTACGCCGGGTGTTACGGTGAGGAAGTCCTTGCCGCAGTTTTCCTTGACCTTTGCCGCCTCAAGGGGAGAGCAGACAACGCCGTCAAGGCCTGAATTCTTTGCGGTGATTGCGTAATGCGCAACAACCTCGTCAATGGGACGCTCGATGAGAAGGTCTTTTCTCATTCTTTCTTCGCTTGTGGATGTAAGCTGTGTGACGGCAATAAGCAGGGGACGGGTGCCGTCGGCACGGGTGAGACCCTCAAGGGCAGCTTCCATCATTGCGGCGGTGCCGCCTGCGTGCAGGTTGCACATATCGACATCCATTTCGGAAAGCACTTTCATTGCGCTTTTTACGGTGTTGGGAATGTCGTGAAGCTTGAGGTCGAGGAAAATCTTGTGACCTCTTGCTTTGATGTCCTTGATAATCTGCGGACCTGCGGCATAAAAAAGTTCCATGCCGATTTTTACATAAGGCTTTCTGCCTGTGAAACGGTCAAGAAAATTGATACATTCCTCGTGACTGCTGAAATCGCAGGCAATAATTACGTCTTTACCCATCAGTGAGCTCCTCCTATTATATCTTTAAGATTATTGATACCGTATTTTTCCATTGCACGGGGCAGGTCTTCGATGATATTTTTGCTGGCGAAGGGATTGACAAGGTTTGCCGCACCCACCTGCACGCCCGTTGCGCCGGCAAGCATAATTTCGATAACGTCCTCTGCCGTTGTGACACCGCCCATACCGATAATCGGAATTTTTACGGCGTCATAGACCTGATAGACCATTCTTACGGCAACGGGGAAAATCGCACTGCCGGAAAAACCGCCCATTTTGTTTGCAATGACGGGACGCTTGGTTTTAAGGTTGATTCTCATACCCATCAGCGTGTTGATAAGGCTGATTCCGTCTGCACCTGCCGCCTCGCAAGCCTTTGCAACGGCGACAATGTCGGTGACGTTGGGGCTGAGCTTGATGTAAACGGGCTTTGTTGTTACGGCCTTGACTGCCGCTGTTACCCTTGCGGCGCTTTCGGGGTCTGTGCCGAAAGACATACCGCCGTTGTGCACGTTGGGACAGCTTACGTTTACCTCAATAATGCCGACCTGTTCTTCTTTATCAATGCGCTCACAGCAGTAGGCATATTCCTCAACGGAAAAGCCGCTGATGTTTGCGATTACGGGCTTTGAAAAGCATTTTTTAAGCTTGGGTAATTCCTCTGAAATAACCGCATCAATACCGGGATTCTGCAAACCCACGGAGTTAATCATTCCCGCGGTGCATTCGGCAATTCGCGGTGTGGGGTTGCCGAAACGTGGGTCTTTTGTTGTGCCTTTGAATGAAAATGAGCCGAGAATGTTTATGTCATAAAGCTCTGCGAATTCGTAGCCGAAGCCGAAAGTGCCGCTGGCGGGAATAATCGGGTTGTCGAGCGTAAGACCGCTGAGCTCAACTCTTGTATCTACCATATAATTTCCTCCTTCTCAAGCACGGGACCTTCCTTGCAGATTCGTTTGTTGCCGTATTTTGTTTTGCACGAGCAGCCCATGCAGGCGCCGAAGCCGCAACCCATACGCTCCTCAAAGCTTAACTGGCCGCTTGTTGAGGTTGCGTTGTAAAGAGCCTTGAGCATCGGCTCGGGTCCGCAGGTGTAGAAATATGTGTAGTCAATTTTTTCTTCCTGGAGCACGGTTGTGACAAAGCCCTTTGTGCCGACACTGCCGTCAGCGGTTGCCACGAAAACCTTGGCGCCGATATTTTCAAATTCCTCGGCATAAAATACGTCATCTTTTGTGTTGAAACCGAGAATGACGTTGACGTTTTTACCCTCGGCAATCAGTTTTTTTGCAAGGGCAAACATCGGGGGCACACCGACACCGCCGCCGATGAGCAGGGGTGCGTTGCCGCTTTTTGCCGTGTCAAAGCCGTTGCCCAGACCGACAAGCAGGTCAAGCTTTACGCCTGCTTCAAGCTTTGCCATATATTCGGTGCCGTTGCCGACAACCTTGTAAATGATTGTGATTGTTTCATTGTCATAGTCACAGATTGAAATGGGGCGGCGCAGATAGAAGCCGTCAAGCTCAATGTTGACAAACTGACCGCAGGCTGTTATTGCGGAAGTGTCGCCGACAAGCACCATTCTGTAAACGTCTTTTGCAATTTTTTCATTGCTTGCAATTTCGAAAAGACCTTTATACATTCTCTTCCCTCCATACAATTTTTCCGTTGCAGACGGTTAATTTGCATTTTCCGTAAAGCTCCATACCGGCAAAGGGTGTTGCACGGCCCTTTGTCAGAAATTCGTCGGGGCTTACGGTGTATTTCTCATCAAGGTCAAACACCGTGAGGTTTGCGGGCTTGCCGATTTCAACGGCATTGCCGATGCCGAATCTTTCGGAAGGATTGACGTGCATCAGCTCAACAAGCTTTTCGAGTGTTATGATACCTGCTTTAACAAGATGTGTGTACATTGCAGCAAAGGATGTTTCAAGACCGACAACTCCCATAACGCTGTCGGCAAGTCCCTTTGCCTTTTCCTCGGCGGAGTGGGGAGCGTGGTCGGTTGCGATAATTTCAACGGTTGAGTCAAGAATACCGTCAATGAGCGCCTGTCTGTCGGCGGCGGCGCGGATGGGCGGATTCATTTTGAATCTGCCGTCCTCCTGCAAATCGGCATCGGAGAAAATAAGATAATGCGGCGCGGTTTCGCAGGTGACATCAACACCGCGTTTTTTTGCCTGCCTGATGAGTTCAACGCTTTCCTTTGCCGAAACGTGGCAGACGTGATACGCGCATCCCGTTTTTTCGGCAAGCGCAAGGTCGCGCTCAATCATTTTCCACTCGCTTTCCGAGCAGATTCCCTTGTGTCCGTGTGCGGCGGCATAATCGCCCTTGTGAATATATCCGCCCTCAAGCAGAGAGTTTACCTCGCAGTGTGCGGCAATCAGCCTGCCGTTTGCCTTCGCCTTTTCCATTGCGGCAAGAATCATTTCATCACCCTGCACACCTCTGCCGTCGTCTGAAAAAGCGCAGACATCTGCGGCAATTGCGTCAATGTCGGCAAGCACCTCGCCTTTTTCGCCGACGGTCAGCGCGCCGTAGGGGTGAACGTTGACGGTGGCATCGCGCCCGATTATATCAAGCTGAACCTGAAGATTTTCGGCGCTGTCGGGCACGGGGTTGAGGTTGGGCATTGAGCAGATGTCGGTAAAACCGCCGTGTGCCGCCGCGGCACAGCCGCTTGCAACGGTTTCTTTGTAAAAAAATCCCGGCTCTCTGAGATGAACGTGAACATCAATGAGACCCGGCAAAACAAAACAATTATTAAAATCAAAAACATCAATGTTGCCCTCGGCAGAAACACGGGGAGAAATATCGGCAACAATGCCGTCACGAATCAGAACGTCGGCACGGGAAAAAGAACCGTTATGATAAACTTTTGCGTTGGAAACGATAAACTCCATATCTTCATCAGCCTTTTGCAACATATTTGTTTTATTATATCAACGCGCAAAATAAAAGTCAATGCGTATAAAGAATTTTGTTGACAATATAAAACCTCAATGATATACTCTATTATGTTATTTTAGAAAAGGAGTGAGCACGGTGACAATGAAAATAACTGTTTTCGCAAAACGCTGTAAAACCCCGTGTTCAGCCTTGTGTATAAGTGCGTGATTTTTATTGCGGGTGTTTTCGTTTTGTCGGAAATACCCGTATTTTTTATTTCAAAACTCTAAAAGGAGAAGGCTATGAGTAAAGGCACGCCGGGAGAGAACTCTCACGGAAAAAAAGGCCGCGGAGGGCCGAAAAAGACAAAAGGAATGTTTGAAAAAGCTCTGCTTGAAAAGCTTAACGCTGCAGGGCTTGACACAAGTGCGCTCATTTTCTGCGCAAATTCCGATATGGATAACGATGCCGCTTACCGCGAAACGTGGCTGAGCTTTGATACCCGTGGGCTTTACATTGCGCGCGGCAAGGCAGAGGTCACTAAATCAAAAAGAAAAAAGAAAAGGCTTGAAGCTACATACACAGTGGAAGAAATCCGCTCAATTCCGCTTGAAGATATCGGTAAACTCAAAGCTGAACAATACGTTTCAACGGGAAGACTTGTCTGTGAAAAAGACGGCGTGCAGGAAAGTCTGACACGTTTTTCAATCGGCAAGCTCGGCGAAATGGATGAATTCTGCAGAATTTTCAACGACAGCCTTGAGGGCAAGGATATTTCGGCACACCTTGAAAAGGCGAGGGGTCACGAGGTTTGTCCCAAGTGCCGCATGCCTTATCCCGACGGAAAAAAGGTCTGCCCCAAGTGTGAAAAGGATTCCTCTGTCGTAAAGCGTCTTTTCGCATTCTTCGGCGGCTACAAGGGCAAGGTCGCGGCGATTATCGGCGCAATGCTCATCGGAACGGCAATGTCACTCTTTATGCCGCAAATCAGTACAAGGGTGCTTTTTGACGAGGTGCTTGCAAATCCCGATGCAAAGCCTGTTGCTGAAATCCTTTCGGCGCTCGGCGTGCTGGTGCTTTCCATTTTCGGAATAAGGTTTGCCAACACCGTTTTTCAGTCGGGATATCAGTATATGATAGGCACTATAATGCCTGCCGTCATTTACGATATCCGCATAAAAATCTTTGAAGCAATGCAAAAGCTTTCCGTCGGCTATTATTCCTCCAAGCAAACCGGCTCAATGATGGAGCGAGTTATGAGGGATTCCAACAACATCCAGTGGTTTTTCGTTGACGGTCTGCCTTATGTTTTTATAAACGGTCTGACGGTTATCGGCGTTGTGACGATAATGTTTGTAATGAGCTGGAAGCTGACCCTTCTGGCGGCGGCAATAATTCCGTTTTTGGTGTTTGCGCTTGTCCTCGGTGACAGATTTTTCAAACGTCTGCACCACAGAAGCTGGCTTTTCAGCGCAAGAGTATCTTCCCTTGTCAGCGACAACATCAACGGTCAACGTGTTATAAAGGCTTTTTCAAAAGAAAATGACGAATATGACCGCTTCTCAAAAGAAAGCGGCGGTATGCGTGATTCGGAGCTTGACCTTGCACTTTCAGAGGCAACCCTCTTCCCGATTCTTTCAATTTTCGTGCTTTCACTCACAGCCGTTGTGCTGGGCTTCGGCGGAATTCTTGTCGTAAGGGGCGAGCTTACCGTCGGCACACTGCTCAGCTTTGTTGTTTACCTCGGTATGCTTGAAGGTCCGCTTGATTTCCTTTCGTGGGTGTCAAACTGGTGGTCAAGGTGTGCCGATTCCGCTCAGCGTGTTTTTGAAATTGTGGATGCAACACCCGACATCACGGAAAAGCCCGATGCGGTAAATCTTGACGAAGTACAAGGTGAAATTGAAATCAATGAGCTTGTTTTCGAATACGAGCCTGCCCGTCCCGTTATCAAAAGCCTTAGTCTTAAAGTGCCTGCCGGCACAATGCTCGGCATTGTCGGCAAAACGGGCGCCGGCAAAACAACAATCGCAAACCTTATTGCAAGACTTTATGATGCAAAGGAAGGCGCGGTTAAGATTGACGGGCACGATGTGCGTGACCTTAAGCTTGACCAGCTGAGAAAAAACATCGGTTTCGTTTCGCAGGATATTTTCCTGTTTATGGGCTCGATTGCCGATAACATACGCTATGCAAAGCCCGATGCAACAATGGATGAGGTCATTGCCGCGGCAAAAGCCGCCTGTGCGCACGATTTCATAATGCGTCTGCCCGACAGCTACGAAACGCGTGTCGGTGAGGGCGGTCAGGATTTATCCGGCGGCGAAAGACAGAGAATTTCCATTGCAAGAACAATTATTCAGAATCCGAAAATTCTTATTCTTGACGAGGCAACCGCCGCAATGGATACGGAAACCGAGCGCAACATTCAGGCATCGCTCACAGAGCTTAAAGAGGGCAGAACAACGATTGCCATCGCTCACCGCCTTTCAACACTCAGGGATTCCGATTATCTTGCCGTTATCGACAGGGGCGAAATTGTGGAATACGGCACCTTCAGTGAATTGCTCAAGCAAAAGGGCGAATTTTACAAGCAATACAAGATTCAGTCCGAGGCACTTAAAACCATCGGCATAGGAGATTAAAAATGAGTAATGCAGAAAACAAAACATCAGCTCTTCTTGCAACCGATTTCATAAAGCCCGAAAACTGCGTGTTTTTTGCAACGGAAAACGGCTTTATCGGTGCAAAAATCAACGGCGAAGAGTATAAGCGTGTCACGCTCTCAAGGGCACTGCCGCTGACAACCCCCGATGAATACATCTGTGTTTTTGATATGGAGCAGAAAGAGCTTGCCGTTATCCGCGGCAAAAGCGAGTTTTCCGCCGACCAGCAGGCCCTTATCGACAAAGAGCTTGCGGCGCGTTATTTCTGTCCCGTTATCGACGAAATTGTGTCGGTAAAGGAAAAAATGGGTCATTTTTACTTTGAGGTGCTCATCGGCACATTCAAGAAATCCTTTGCCGTCAAGGATGTTTCAAAGAACATAAGGTCTGTCGGTGATTTTGTGGATATTGTTGATGTTGACGGTAACCGTTACAGAATTGTCGATTTCAACCGCATCAGCACAAAGAGTCGCCGTAAAATCGAACCCTATCTTTATTAAAAGGTGAAATTATGATAAACAAAGCAGTTTTTGACCTGACACGCTCGGGCGAGTTGTGTCACGGCGAGCTGACATTTGAAAACGGTGTGCTTGTTGCCTGTTGTGACGGCGAAGAGGTTTTTTCACAAAGCGTGGAAGGCTTTTCGGAGCTTAAACAGCGGGTGAATATCGGTTGCGGCTCGTTGGAGCTTGTGCCTGAGGGCGCAGGTGAGGATTATTCACAGTCAACCGAAATCTGCCGTTTTTCAATGACGTGCGTTGCCGAAATCGGTGAATTTTGCAAGGTGGTAAACCATTTTATCGAGTCGGGCGAGGAAACGGAGCTTTCAAGAAGCGGAATAAGAGTCTGCCCCAAGTGCGGCAGGCACCTTATCACGGGCATTGACATCTGCCTTTTCTGCGTTGAAAAGAAAGACCTGCTTCTTCGTTGCCTTAAAATGATGAAGCCCTATACGGGTGCGCTGATTTTTGCATCGGTGTTTGTTATGCTGTCAAACGCAATGACGGCTTTTATCCCCCTGCTCAACAGCCGTTTGCTTGACAATTATCTTTATTCTTCTGCCGAAATCGGTGCGGATGCCGCAATAAAAGGTGTCATCACCACCGCCGTTTTAATGGTAATCACTCAGGCGGCAGGACAGATTTTCAAAATCTTCGGTCAGCGAAGCGCAAACAAAGCTGGTTCAAACTTTTCAAACGACCTGCGTATTCTGGTTTATGACAAGGCGCAAAGACTCAGCCTTACATCAATGTCGAAAAGAACATCCGGCGACCTGATAAAACGAATTACAAACGACACTCAGGTTGTCAGAAACTTTATGACAAATCAGGGCCTTATGGCGGTGCAGAGAATTGTCATGTTCATCGTCGTTTTTGCAATTTTGTGGATGACAAGCCCGCTTCTGACAATAATGGTGCTCGCTCCCGTGCCGCTTTCAATATTTTTAATCCGAAAAGCCTGGGGATTTATGCGCCTTCGTTATCATAAACAGTGGCGTTATGCTTCCCGCGCAAATTCAATTCTTCACGATATCATCAAGGGCATCCGTGTTGTCAAAACCTTCGGCAACGAAGAGCGCGAGGTCAAAAAATTTGCCCGTGCCTGTAAGCGTTTTTCCGATATGGCGGCATCAAACGAGCATATGTGGGCGCTGATAATTCCTTATCTGTCCTTCTTCCTCGGCATCGGTGAATTTATGGTGTTTTATTTCGGCGGCAGAATGGTGCTCAACGGCACAATGACCGTCGGTGAGCTGTTGCAGTTTTCGTTGTTCCTAACTTACATTTATGCGCCCCTGCGCTGGTTTTCATCACTGCCGCGCTGGATTTCCGAGGCAATGACAAGCCTTGTAAAGATTTTTGAAATCATTGACGAAAAATCGCCCGACGATGAAAAAACTCTTGTCGGCAGTGCAGACCTCAAAGGCGACATTGTGTTTGACAACGTAACCTTCGGCTACAAAACCTATGAGCCGGTGCTTAAGGATGTCAATCTCACCGTAAAGCAGGGTGAAATGATTGGTCTTGTCGGTCACTCCGGTGCAGGTAAATCCACGCTTATCAACCTGATTATGCGCCTTTACGAAACGGATGAGGGTGACATTTCGGTCAACTCAACAAAAATCAAAGACATTGACCAGGGTGCATACCGTGAAAGAATCGGCACGGTTTTCCAGCAGACCTTCCTTTTCTCGGGTACGGTTTATGACAATATTGCTTATGCAAAGCGCAACGCAACGCCCGATGAGGTTATTGCCGCGGCAAAGGCGGCGAATGCTCACGAATTCATAATAAGATTGCCGGACGGATACAACACTCTTGTCGGTGAAAACGGACACAATCTTTCAGGCGGTGAAAGACAGCGTGTGGCAATTGCAAGAGCGGTTTTGCGTGACCCGGATATTCTTATTCTCGATGAAGCAACAAGTGCGCTCGACCCCGAAACGGAGGGTAAAATTCAGGAAGCGCTTGCCCGCCTTATCAAGGGCAGAACGACAATCGCCATTGCACACCGTCTGTCAACGCTGAGAAATGCCGACAGACTTGTGGTAATTGAAAAAGGCAGAATTGCCGAGGTCGGCACACACCGCGAATTGCTGATGCTTGACGGCATTTATGCAAAGCTTGTTATGGCACAGCGCCAGACAGCAAAGCTGAGCAATGCCGCAGAATAACAAAAAATCCCGTAATACACGCGTATTACGGGATTTTGATTTGATTGGTTATTTTTTTTCGTCGTCGGCAAAGTCAACGGGGATTGTAAGGTTGCGCATATATCTGACCGCCTCTCGCTTGTCGGGGCAAAGACGGTAAAGAAGAATCAGCTTTATTTCGTTATCCGAAAGCGGCAACACAGACTGAATGTTTTCCTCAAAACGTTCGTAGGCGCTTAAAAGAATTGTTTCCTTCGCCTTGGGTGCGTGACCGAGAAGCTCGTCAAGAGTAATTCCGTAAAAGTCGGCAATGGTGATAAGGGTGTCAATCTCGGGTGCGTTTGAGTTGTTTTCATATTTTGTGTAGGTGGTGCGGTGAATGTTGAGCTTTGCCGCAAGGTCAACCTGAGTCAGACCGTGTGATGTGCGGAGCTTTTTAAGGCAACTTCCGATATCCGTCATATTCATTTCGCTTTTCACCTGCCGTTCAAAATTCTGATGTGACAAGACGCCACACACTGATTATAAATCGGTTTTTCCCTTTTGTCAGCAAATGTGACAAATAGTCACCTTATTTTTTGTGTAAAATATAAAAAAATACATAAAAGGCGGTAAAATATCGGAAAAGAGTTTTTTACGGTTGCCTTTGCGTCGGTTTTGTGTTATATTAAGTTGTTCAAAAAGAGAGGGATGACAAAATGCACTCAGATATTTTTGCAAAAACAAAGTATTTCATTATTGATATGGACGGCACTTTTTATCTCGACGGCACAATAATCGAAGGCTCGACAGAGTTTATCAAAGCCGTGCGTGAAAGCGGCCGCGACTTTTATTTTTTCACAAACAATTCCTCCAACAACGTTGATGTCTGCCGTAAGAAGCTCGAAAAGATGGGTTTCCCCGTGGATGAAAACAGAGTAATCATTTCAACACACGTTGCCGTTGATTACCTTAACAGAAACTATGCAGGCAAGAAAGTTTTCCTGCTCGGCAACGAAAGACTGACTGCCGATTTTGAAAAGGGCGGCATCAACCTTGTCAGCGAAAATCCCGACATTGTTGTGCTGGGATTTGACACAACTCTCACTTATCAGAAAATGTGGGATGCTGTAAGATTCCTTGAAAAGGGTGCAATATATCTTGCAACACATCCCGACCTTAACTGCCCCACTGCCGACGGTTATATGCCCGATACCGGCTCAATGATTGAGCTGTTTGCAGCGTCAACCGGCCGCCGCCCGACCGTGCTCGGAAAGCCTATGACCGCAACGGTTGACTACATTACAAATATGCTCGGCTGCAAACGTGAGGAGCTGGCCTTTATTGGTGACCGTCTTGCAACTGATATTGCAATCGGCAGCAATCACGGCATCCCCTGCGCCCTTGTTTACAGCGGTGTAACCACTCCCGAGGAATATGAAAAATCAGATATCAAAGCAAGTGTTGCCGTTGAAAATCTCAAGGCGCTTGCAGAGTATCTTTAATATTATATCATTAATTAATATTGTCAGTTCGAAACCTTCCTGACAGGCATCGGCTCGGTGTCAAACAAAACTAAAGGCGCTGCTCGGCAGCAAAAGGAGCAAAAATGAAAAACAAAAAACTCGTCAATCTTGTATTGGCGGCAATGATTGCGGCACTTTATGCCGCCGCAACCTATCTGTCCGCCGCATTCAATCTTGCCTACGGTGCAGTCCAGTTCCGTTTGTCAGAGGCTTTGACAATTCTGTCTGTGTTCACACCCGCCGCAATTTCCGGTCTTACGGTCGGCTGTGTGCTGGGCAACCTCTCAAGCCCCTACGGAATCTGGGATATTTTAATCGGATCTGTGGCAACACTTTTTGCCGCGCTTTGCGCAAGAGCAATGCGAAACATCAAAATAAAGGGTCTGCCTTTTCTTTCAATTATGATGCCTGTTGTTTTCAACGCCGTGCTTGTCGGTCTTGAGATTACGTTCTATCTGTCTGACAGCGCATCCCTCAGCGGATTTCTTCTTTGCGCGGCAGAGGTTGCTTTGGGCGAAACGGTTGTTTGCCTTGCGGGTGGAATTCCGCTTTATTACATTATTAAAAAGCATAATTTGTTCGGCAGATTTCAGTAAAAATATCCGAAAAAATGCTCACTACCGTCGGTAGTGAGCTCTTTTTTTGTTTACACCGAATAATTTTTGTGTGTTTTTTTAAATTCGCGAAAGTTTTTTTCATTTTTTCGGTTTAACCGCAATAACAATTGATTGTAGGGCAGTTCGTTGACTTTGCCCATATCTTGTGATAAAATCCAAACTGTAAAGAAATGCTTTCAATTTTTTGAAAAAATTTCGAAAAAACCGAACATTTGTCTTGACAAACAGATGTTCGGGTGCTACAATAGAGATACAGAACAAACGTTCCAACTTTCCAAAAGGGGGATATAAATATGACACTCGGTACAGCAATTCTCAGCTTTTTCGAATTGGCAGCGGTAATTCTTCTCATCGTTGGCTTTATATATGAAAAAAAGGTCATCGCTTTCGAGGTAAAGCTTGCCCGCGCCATCCGTATTCACATCAAAAACCGCAAGGTTCGCAAGCACAACGAAATGGTGCTTGAGCGCCGCCGTGCACAGTCACGCGCCGCCGTTTCTTCTGCCGCTTCACAGCCCGTTGTCTGCATGGCAGCCGTCAGCAAAAAGAGCGGCAAACATCAGGTTGCATAATTTATTAACCGTTCCTTTATAAAAAGCGCACTGTCAAACGACAGTGCGCTTTTGTTGTTTTATTCTTTGTTCGGGTGGCAAGAGCCTTTCATTGCACACCCTGAGCAAGAGTCGGAACACGAGCATCCGCCCTTGCCGTTTTTTCTTTTTTTAACCTCGTGCACAACAATTGCAATAAAAACAACTGCAATCAGGGAGGCGACGATAAATGTTGAGGGGTTCATTTCAAGACCTCCTTACGTTTCGGCTTGGCAACTTTCGGCTCATTTTTGTTTTCCCTGAAAATGAGCCAAAGCATTACGGCAAGCACAGTGCCTGCTGCGACTGTTCCTGCGAAATTGCCGTTGCCGTTGAACCACGAGCCGAACTGATAAACCATCAGTGAAATTGCGTAAGCGAAAACGGTCATATAAGTGATGGCAAAGGCTGTCCATTTGCCGTTGTTCATTTCGCGTCTTATTGCGCCCATTGCCGCAAAGCAGGGGGCACAAAGCAAATTGAAAATAAGGAAAGAGAAGCCTGCAACCTTGTTGCCGCCGAAAAATTCAAGACCGATTGCGGCAAGTCGGGTTGATTCTGTGAGATCCGAATTCGCCATTGATGAAAGTGAGCCGAAAACGCCGGCAATCTCTTCTTTTGCAATCAGACCCAGAATTGTTGCTACCGCCGACTGCCAGTTTCCGAAGCCGAGGGGTTTAAACACAACGGCGATAACATTGCCGATACTTTCAAGAATTGAGGCACCGCCGATTTCGGGGGTTATGTAGTGGAAACCGCCCTCCAAAGAAAGGCTGTTAAGTATCCAGATAATCACGCTTGCCGCAAGGATAACCGTGCCTGCACGTTTGATGAAAGACCATCCGCGCTCACCCGTTGTTCTGAGAATATTGCCGGGAAGCGGTGCGTGATAGGGCGGAAGCTCCATAACAAAAGGTGCGGCAGAGCCGGCAAAGGGCTTTGTCTTTTTTAGAATAATGCCCGAAATAATAACCGCGGAAAATCCGATAAAATATGCGGCGGTTGCAACCCAGGCATCACCGCCGAAGAGTGCACCGGAAATCATTGCAACAATGGGCATTTTTGCGCCGCAGGGAATAAATCCCGTTGTCATAATTGTCATTTTGCGGTCGCGTTCCTGCTCAATTGTGCGGCTTGCCATAATTCCGGGCACACCGCAACCCGTTGCAACAAGCAACGGAATAAAGCTTTTGCCCGAAAGACCGAATTTACGGAAAATTTTATCCATAATGAAAGCCACGCGGGACATATAACCGCAGTCTTCCAGAATTGAAAGCATGAAGAAAAGTATGAGCATCTGCGGAACAAAGCCGAGAACGGCGCCCACGCCGCCGACGATTCCGTCGGCAACAAGGCTGACCAGCCATGCCGCACAGCCGATGCTTTCAAGGAAAGCGGTGATTGCGGGAATTATCCACTCGCCGAAAAGGGTGTCGTTCATAAAGCTGACCGTCCATTCACCGACTGAACCGATTGAAATGTAATAAGCCAGCCACATTGCAACGGCAAAAATCGGCAGGGCAAGAATACGGTTTGTGACAATCTTGTCGATTTTGTCGGAAAGGGTGAGTCTGTCTGTGTGCTTCTTCTTGCAACAGATGCGCACAACCTCGGTGACAAAGGTGTAACGCTCGTTGATGATGATGCTTTCGGCATCGTCATCCATAAAGGATTCAACCGCAGTGATGTCGGTTTCGATATGTTCAAGCTTTTCCTGTGACAAATTCAGTTCTTTGAGAACTTTTTTGTCGCGCTCAAAAATTTTGATGGCATACCAGCGCTGAATGTTTTCTTCCATATGGTGAACGGCAGCCTCTTCGATGTGGGCAATTGCGTGTTCAATTCTGCCGTTATAGTAGCACATCGGGGCGCTTTTGCCGTTCTTTGCCGCTTTGATTGCCGCCTCGGCGGATTCTTTGACACCGAAACCCTTGAGTGCCGAAACCTCAAAAACGGGGCAGCCCAGTTCCTTGCTCAATGCCTCAACGTTGATTTTGTCACCGTTTTTTCTGACGGCATCCATCATATTGATTGCAACGACAACGGGAATGCCGATTTCTGAAAGCTGAGTTGTAAGATAAAGATTTCTTTCAAGGTTTGTGCCGTCAACAATGTTGAGAATTGCGTCGGGACGCTCGTTGATAAGATAATCTCTTGCAACAACTTCTTCCAGAGTGTAAGGCGAGAGTGAATATATACCGGGCAGGTCAGTTACATAAATATCGTCACGGCCCTTGACTTTTCCTTCTTTTTTCTCAACGGTAACACCCGGCCAGTTGCCGACATACTGGTTAGAGCCCGTCAGGGCGTTAAACAGCGTCGTTTTGCCCGAGTTGGGGTTACCTGCAAGAGCAATTTTAATGCTCATAAAAATTCCTCCGTAAACCTTGCAAAAGATGAGGTTAGCCAACGCTAACTTTAGGACAAAAAATAAACCTTTTATTCGATTTCGACCATAGCTGCATCGGCCTTTCTCAGCGAAAGCTCATAGCCGCGCACGGTTATTTCAATCGGGTCACCGAGGGGGGCAACCTTACGGATATAAAGCTCAACGCCCTTTGTAAGACCCATATCCATTATTCTGCGCCTTACCGCACCCTCACCGTGAAGCTTTACAATTCGGACACGGGAACCGATTTTTGCATCTTTGAGAGTTTTCATAAAACATTCTCCTCTCAGTTAGCGGTTGCTAACTGATTTAAGTATAATATTAAACTGCGACGTTGTCAAGCGCAGATAAACAAAAAATTGCCGAAAAAAGAAATTTTTTATTCAGCCGCATGAATGGAGGATATGACTTGCTTTTTTGTGAAAACTGTGATATGCTCAAAGCGACTTATGAAAGACGGGAGGTGCTTTTGTGGCTTTGCAGGAGTCGGGCGAAATGTATCTTGAAACAATATATGTGCTCACCAAAAAAAGCGGTGAGGTGCGTTCGATTGATGTTTGCGAGCAGATGGGATATTCAAAGCCCAGCGTCAGCCGCGCCGTCGGTCTGCTGCGAAACGGCGGATATATCACCGTCAGCAAAGAGGGCTACATTTCTCTGACCGATGAGGGGAAAACCGTTGCCGAAAAGATTTTCAACCGCCACACCGTCATTACGAAAATGCTCAAAGCCCTCGGGGTTGATGACCAAACCGCCGCCGAGGATGCCTGCCGCATTGAGCACGTCATCAGCGACACAACGTTTGAAGCGTTGCGAAAATATATTGAAAATAAATAAAAGGCTTGCACGCGCAAGCCTTTTGCTTTTACTGATTATTTTTCTCAAGCTCCGCTCTGCCTTCTTCGGTGTCGCGGTAAAACTGAGTTTTGGGGTTGGGGTGGCTTCTTGAATTCCACAGCTCCTCGGCAACGGGCTTCCATGCGGCGGCATATCTGTCACAGCGGGAGCACACGGTTTCAACATCCTCCGGTGTGACCAGGTCTGTTGACTTAGCCTGAGTCTGTGCGATGATTTCGCGAAGTCTTTCGGGATTTTCAAGCAACGGACAGGGTCTTAAATGGTTGTCGTTGAAGGGCTGATTATGCCAGTAAGCCTGGAAAAGCGGTCTTTTGAGCGCTTCAAGCAGGGTGTGCTGTCTGATATTTGAGTCGGAATAATGAATGAAAACGCAGGGCTCAATGTCGCCCTCGGAATTAATGTGGAAATAGTTTCTGCCGCCTGCAATGCAACCGCCGACATATTCGCCGTCGTTCTGGAAATCCATAACAAAAATCGGCTTGCCCTGCTTTGCATCCCTGACCTTGCGAAGCCAATGATACTGGTTGACTCTCTGCTCGGGGGTGGGGATAAGCGAGGGGTCGGCATCACTGCCGATGGGCATATAATTGAAATACAAAGCGAAACGTGCGCCCTTGTCAATGATGAAATCCATAAACCTGTCGCTTGTTGCGCTTTCGATGTTGCGGCTTGTGTAGCAAACGGAAATGCCGTAAAGAATCTGTCTTTTCTGAAGCAATTCCATTGCGGCAACGGATTTTGCAAAGCTGCCCTCACCGCGGCGGGAATCGTTTTCTTCCTCAAGACCCTCAAGGCTTATTGCGAGGGTGAGATTGCCGATTTCCTTCATTGTGTCACAGAAAGCCTCGTCAACAAGGGTTGCATTTGTGTAAGCAAGAAACGCACAGTCGGGATTTTCGCGGCAAAGGGTGAAAATATCATCTTTTCTGATGAGCGGCTCGCCGCCGGTGAACATATAAAGATGTGTACCCATTGCGGTGCCCTGATTTACGATACTGCGAAGCTCATCAAGGGTAAGATTTGATTTGTAGCCGTATTCTGCCGACCAGCAGCCTTTGCACTTTTTGTTGCAGGCGCTTGTGGGGTCGAGAAGAATTATAAACGGGATGTTGCACTTATATTTTTCTCTGTTTGCTCTGACTGCTTTGGTGCCGTTGAGACCTGCACCCAGACCGAGGGCAAGCAACATTTTTTTTGCATATTCGCCGTCGGTTTCGTTAATAATGCGCAAAGCGAAATTACCCCATACGTTGTCGGGGTCAGTCACGGCTTCACGGAATTTATCATAGTTTTTTTCGGGGAATGTTCCGCCCATAAGTTTTTGCGCTGTGTTGATAAGTTTGACGAGATTTTTCTGAGGCTCTTTTTTGATGTATTTGTAAATACCGTCAAAAGCAAGGGCAACGGAATTTCTCTGCAGCTTTTCTTTTGCAGTCATCATAACCAACCGCACCTCCTGACGCGCAAATTTAATCACTTTAGTTTATCATAAAAATAATTCAATAGCAAGTTTTTTTCTGTTTTTATAAATATGTTTATATTTTTTTAACATTTATGTTGCCTTATCACGCTCTTTTGGTGTATTATTAGCGTAACAGCAATAACGTTGGGAGTTGCAAAATGAAAGAATTTTTTAATAAAACAAAACAGTTTGCCGGCCTTGCGCTGAGGGTTGCCGTTGCGGCGGCAATTGTTGGCGTTGTAATTGCTTATTACGAGGAGCTTTCAAACCTTGATGTGCGTGGAGTGGTCGATTCTGCGGGCACCGTCATTGCGGCGGTTTTGTCCGTGTGGGCAATTTTTCTTGTCAAGGGAATCTGCTTTGTTGTGCCGGCAATAATCATTTACACAGCCGTCGGAGTTGCTTTCCCCACGGGTTGGGCAATTCTTATAAGCAGTGTCGGAATTGTTCTTGAGGTTGCGCTTACCTATTTTCTGGGCAGATTCCTTGGCGGCAGTTTCGTCGAAAAAAGACTCAGGGGTAAGAAAGGCGCCGACAGAATTTTGTCCATGAAAAATAAAAACAAGTTTTCCGCCGTTCTCGGAATGCGCGTTCTTCCCGTTGTGCCGATTGACTTTTTCAGCCTTTTCCTCGGCGCTTCAAAAATGAATTTTCCCGCTTACATTCTTGCCTCTTTTCTGGGAATTATTCCGCGTGTTGTACTTTTCACCATTCTCGGTGACAAGGTCTATGACCTGATTCCGATGGACAAGCTGTTGCTCGCCGTGGTTGCGGTTGTGCCGGCGGCAACGGTTGCGTGGATTGTGAAATACATAATCGGTGTGCGGCATAAAGCGCAGGAAAAATATGTTCCGCTTTGCCGAGAAAAACGCACCGTGATTCTTGACACGGATATCGGCCCCGACTGTGACGATGCCGGTGCGCTTGCGGTGCTTTTCGGTTATATGAAAAAATATGATTTTCCGCTTGCGGGTGTTGTCAACTGCACCTCAAACCCTTACGGAAACGGCGCAATAAAGGCGATTGCAAGGTTTTGCGGTTATCCCGATATTACCGTTGCCCAATATGAAAAAGAGGGTCTGCTTGCAGAAAAAGTGAAATATAACAAGCCGCTTTGTGAGAAATATCTTGACGGTGAGAAAGATGCAACCGAGGCGCAGGGCGCACTTGAATTTTACAAAAAAGCACTTGAAAATGCCGAAAAAAACTCGGTTGTTATTGTTACAATCGGTCAGTTGAATACGGTTTATGAGCTGATGAAGGCGCACCCCGACCTTGTTAAAAAGAAGGTTTATGCACTTGTCAGCATGGCGGCGGAATATCCGAAGGGCCGCGAATTCAACGTTTTTTCCGATGCCGTTGCAGGAAAAGAGGTAATTGAAAAATTTCCGAGGCCGATATTCTTTTCGGGCTTTGAGGTTGGAAAAACCATTCAGACAGGTTATTCATATGTGCCGCTTAACGCGAAGAAAAATCCCGTTTATGATGCATATAAACTGTATGTGGGCGAAAAGAATCTGCGTTCAAGCTGGGATTTGACGGCGGTGCAGTATGCCGTTGAGGGCAACTCGAAATTCTACAAGCTGACAAAGCCGCAGAAGGTTACCGTTGACGAAAACGGTGCAAACATCTGTGCCGAGGACAAGCACTCCGACAGATACTTCATTGTAAAAAGAAAAAGCGACAAAAAAATTGCCGCTTACCTTAATAAAATGCTCAGCGCTTACGACAGCAACTGATAACAAAGCAAAACACCTCCGGTGCCTGCCGAAGGTGTTGTTTTTTATTCCTGCCATCCCTTTGCAATGTCAACCCAGCCGTTAAAATTGGAACAGGCTTTTTCAAGCTCTTCAATTGTGACCTTTACCGCGGAGCTTGCAGTGCCTGCGGCAGGATAAACAATATCAAAACGCTTGAGTGAAACGTCGAGATAAACTTTTACGCCGTCATTGACATCAAAGGGGCAAACGCCGCCCATCGGGAAACCGATAATCTCAACGAGCTCGTCGGGCTTTACCATTGTTGCCTTTGTGTGAAAGCGTGCTTTATATTTTGCGTTGTCGGTTTTTGCATCGCCTGCCATAACAATGACAATTGCACCGTCGTTGACCTTGAAAGCCATACTTTTGCCGATTCTTGCCTCTTCACAGTCAAGGTCGGCGGCGGCAAGCTCAACCGTTGCGCTGGATGTGTCAAATTCTTTTACGCGGTCACCCAGACCGAATTGCTCAAGATATTTTGTAACTCTTTCAATAACTGTCATAATGCACCTCTGAAATTATGGGGTTTTAATTATTCTATCTTTTCCACACTTTTCTGTCAAGGCTTCTGAACTGAACAGCCTTTGAAATGTGGTTTGCTTCAACGTTTTCGCAGCCCTCAAGGTCAGCAATCGTGCGGGCGATGCGCAGGATTTTATCGTAGGCACGTGCGGAAAGACCGAGCTTTTCAAATGCTTTTTCAAGCAATGCCATTGCCTGCGGTGTGGGCGAACAAAAGCGGCGAGTCATTGCCGAATTCATTTTTGCGTTACAGGAAATTCCGGTGCCTTTAAGTCGTTCCTGCTGAATTTTTCTTGCGGCATTGACGCGTTTTCTGATGTCTGCCGAGCTTTCGGCGGGTGCCTGCCCAGAAAGCTTTTCAAAGTCAACGGGCGGCAGCTCAACGTGAATGTCGATTCTGTCAAGCAGAGGGCCCGAAACCCTTGACAGATAACGGGATGCGGCACCGTCGGAGCAGGTGCATTTCTTTGTCGGGTGTCCTGAAAAACCGCAGGGGCAGGGGTTCATTGCACAAACAATCATTGCTGAACAGGGGTATGAAAGTGAAACCGCCGCTCTTGAAATTGTGACCGTTCCGTCCTCAATCGGCTGACGGAGAACCTCCATTGCCGTGCGAGAAAATTCGGGTAATTCATCAAGAAAAAGAACACCGTTGTGTGCAAGCGAAATTTCGCCCGGGCGCGGAATTGCGCCGCCGCCCGAAAGACCGGCGGGTGAAACCGTGTGGTGCGGCGAGCGGAAAGGACGCGACTGCATCAGCGAAACGCCTGCGGGCAACACACCGGCAACCGAATAAAGCTGAGTTGTTTCGAGCATTTCGTCAAAAGTCATTTCCGGCAGAATTGACGGCAGTCTTTTGGCAAGCATACTTTTGCCCGAGCCGGGAGGACCGACCATAATTATGTTGTGACCGCCTGCGGCGGCAACCTCCATGGCATAGCGCGCTTCCTGTTGACCCATAACGTCACGGAAATCGGGAAGAAATTCGCTTCCTTCTTCGACCGTTGAAGCGCTGGGTTTTGCCGTTTCAAGTGAAATTTCACCGTTTAAAAACCGTAAAAGAGTGTTTACGCAGTCAACTGCATAAACCTCAATGCCTGCCACAACACTGCTTTCCGCGGCATTTTCCGCAGGCACGAAAACTCGTTTGAGCCCTGCACTTTTTGCGCTGATAACCATTGACAGTGCACCGTTTACGCGGCGCAGCTTACCGTCCAGCGAAAGCTCTCCGATGAAAGCGCAGTCGTCAACATCACAAAGAAGCTGTTCACTTGCCTTGAGCATTGCAATCATAATCGGCAGGTCGTAAACCGTTCCCTCTTTGCGTTTGTCGGCAGGGGCAAGGTTGATTGTCACCCTGCTTTGCGGCAGCTTGAAGCCGCTGTTTTTGATTGCGGAGTGAACACGGTTTTTCGCCTCGTTAACAGCGCTGTCAGGCAGACCGACAATGTCAACGCGCGGCAGACCCTGTCCGAGGTCCGCTTCAACCGTCACCATATAAGAATCAATTCCGAAAAGTCCCATGCTGTTTGTTTTGGCAAACATTCCGAAAGCCTCCGCTTCATAAGATAAAAACATTTTAACACACAAATCCGAAAAATAAAAGCGCTATTTTTAATTGACATAAATAACATTTTTACTTATACTGTATAATGTCAAAATTTGTGCCACGAAAGGAAACGGATAAATGTTTTTTTCAAAATGGATGTCATTCATCAAGGATGAAGCCCTTATCACCAAAACGGTAATGCCCGGCACACACAACTCCGGCACAAAGGGGATGTCTTTTGTCGCCTGCTGTCAGGACGGCTCGCTTTATGAGCAGTTTCTTTACGGTGTGCGTTATTTCGATGTCAGAATCGGAATCCGCAAAAACGGTAAGGTGATTTTCCGCCATGGCCTTGCCCACGGAATGCCGCTTGAAGAGGGCTTCAAGGATTTCAGACGAATTATCGAAGAGTTTCCCGAAGAGTTTATGGTTATCAATATCATTCCGTATATGAATCAGAGTGTCGGCCCCATCAAGCTCAGTTATAAGGTTGATGTTGATGCAGTCAACAAGCTGATTGAAAAATATCTTGAGCCCGAAAAATATGCGCTGATGTGCGAGGGTGAGGCAGATAAAATCACGCTCGGTGACATCCGCAGGTCGGGCAAACGCTACATTCTGCTCAATCCTCACGGAATGTTCAGCTACACCAATACCTGTGAGAATGTCGGTCCCTGGACCGCAGAGGTGCACGGACTCAAGGCAGAGAAATTTTCAAAGAAAATTCTCGAATTCATTGACGCAAACCCGACAAAGTCGTTTTTCTGGTTCCAGACACAGCAGACACCCAACCTCGGCACAGAGGTCGGCATGAGAAAATGGCCACGCGGTCTTGATGAAACTCTGCGCCCCTATTTTCCGCAGATTATTGCCGACGTAGCCGCAAATGAAAGATGGCTTGACAGAATGAATGCCGTTACCTGCGATTTCATTACTTATGATTATATGAAAAGCGCATATATTCTTGACCTTAACCTTAAAAAAGGTCTTGTAAAGCCCGAAATGGTTGAGGAATATGCCGCAGCCGTCAAGCCCCATATGAAATAAAAATCACCCGAAGGAGATTGCTATGAAACATTATTCATCGGTTATTATCGGTCACATCACAGTTGACAAAAACACAGATTGCGACGGTCACACCGTAACAATTCCGGGCGGTGCCGTTGTTTACTCTTCCGCTTCGGCACACGCGCTGGGTCACACCGTTGCCGCCGTAACAAAGGTTGCGGAGGCTGACAAGGAGCGCCTTGCTTCATTCACAATTGACAGCGAGGATATTTTCTGCCTGCCCAGCGAAAAATCCACCAATATGGAAAACGTTTATCACACCCCCGATAAAGAGCGCCGCACCTGCCGCTGCACAAGCAAGGGCGACCCCTTCACCGCCGCCGATATTGAGGGCATCGAGGGTGACATTTACCACTTTGCAGGTCTTGTTTACGGTGATTTCAGCAGTGAGCTGATTGTTGCTGCGGCCAAAAAAGGTCCCGTTGCCGTCGATGTGCAGGAACGTCTGCGCCACGTTAACGATGACGGCTCAATGTTCTTTGCCGATTGGGAAGACAAGAAGGATGTTCTGCCCTATGTCACATATCTTAAAACCGACGCGGCAGAGGCTGAAATTATGACGGGTCTTTCCGACCGTTTTGAGGCGGCGAAAATGCTTCATTCCTGGGGCGCAAAGGAAATCCTCATCACCCACAACACGGAAGTTCTTGCTTATGACGGCGAGAATTTCTACACCTGCCCCATCCGTGCGCGCAATTTAAGCGGAAGAACGGGCAGAGGTGACACAACCTTTGCGGCATATCTCAATGAGCGCCTCACCAAATCCATTCCCGAGGCTTTGCTTACAGCTACCGCAACCGTTTCGCTGAAAATGGAAACACCCGGCCCGCTTAAAGCTGACAGACAGGATATTTTCAATTACATTGACGAGCTTTATTCTGACATAAAGTAATAAAAAGCGCACACTCTGCTTTTAAAGCGGGGCGTGCGTTTTTGTCTTATTACGCGTAAATATAAAAAACAGTCAAAATTTAGCGAAAAAGTGTTGACTTTGAAAAAAGACTGACACATAATGACGATATAATCACATCCGTTGGAGGTGTATTGAAAATGAGCAGTAAAACCCTTGTTTCCAACAAAGCCGCAAGCAAGCAGGTTGAGGCAATTGCCTTAAGGGCTTTTGATGACGGTGACGTGCCGTTGTTTGCCATTATCGGCGACCTCGAAAACGACAGCACTTACGGTGAAAGTGCGATTTATGTCAGTGCAAGCAAGCTGGTTGCCGTCAGCAAGCAGTTTGATTCGGGCTTCATCTCCTTTGATTTCTCGGATATCAAAGAAGCCAAGGTCAAGCGAATGTACGGCAACGCCGTTTTTAAAGTCAAAACGGTCGGCGGCTCAAGCGTTGACGCAATGCGATTCACCTATTCTGTTGCCGACCTGTGTGATTCGGTTGCGATTTTCATCAACCGCCTTAACGAGGGCGAAAATCTTGATGAGCTTTGCGCAATGGTGGAAGCTTCTTTCAACAATATGCGCTCTTTCTGCCCCAAGTGCGGCAGAAAGCTTTCGTCACCCAATGCCGATTGTATTAACTGTCAGGGTAAGGGTAAGATGCTTTCAACCTTTATGAAATACATCAAGCCCCAGACGTGGCGGATTGTTTTGTGTGTGATTCTTTCGTTTGCCACCACGGCGGCCGCGCTTGTGCCGCCTTACATCACGAGCATGCTTGTTGACACGGTTATTCCCAACCGCGACAAAAAGATGCTTGTGACCGTTATTGTAATTCTTATTGCGGTCTATCTTGTTCAGTTTGTCATCGGTGCACTGCGTTCTTTTGTGCTCAGGGTGGCAAGCGAAAATATGATTGCCGACCTGAAAAAAGATATCTTCACAAAAGCACAGTATCTGCCGATGAAGTTTTATGACAAAACCTCAACGGGCTCGGTTATCAACCGTGTCAATTCGGACACATCAACCCTGCAGGCATTCCTTCTGCGGATTACACAGGAGGCGGTTGTGCAGCTGTTTACCCTTGTCGGCATCGTTGTGGTAATGCTGATGATGGATTGGAAGCTTACTCTGCTTTCACTTACGCCGATTCCGCTTGTTGTTCTGTGCAGCAGAATGTTCGGCAAAATGGCAAGTCCGTTTTATCGCAAGCTGTGGCGCAGAAACTCATCAATTTCGACAATGCTTTCCGATACAATCCCCGCGGTCAGGGTTGTAAAATCATTTTCAAATGAAGGCCGGTCAATCAAAGGCTTCGGCCGCCTTGTTGACCACTGGGTGTATGTTGACCGTCAGGTTGCAAAGGTTGCGGCGATTTTCCCCAACGCAATCACGTTTTTCGTTACCTGCGGCTCGCTGATTATCTGGTTTGTCGGCGGCAATTATGTTATTGATACACCCGACAAGCTTTCACTCGGTATTCTTGTTTCGTTCATTTCATACACAAGTATGTTCTATAATCCCGTAAACTTCTTTGCAAACCTCAGCGACTCTTATCAGAATGCGCTGGCTTCCGCAGAGAAGATTATGGATATTATCAACGCTGAGCCTGAGCACAATTTCGGCGAGGGTAAACAGCTTGAAAGAATCAAGGGCAAAATTGAGTTCCGCAATGTCAACTTCTCATTTGACCGCTCAAAGAAGATTCTCAACGACGTCAACTTTGTCATTGAACCCGGTGATGTTGTCGGTATTGTCGGCACAACCGGCTCGGGAAAATCCACGCTGATAAATCTTCTTATGCGTTTTTATGACGATTATGAGGGCGAAATTTTGCTTGACGATGTTAATATAAGAGATATTGATATGTCCTATTACCGTTCACAAATCGGTTATGTTCAGCAGGAACCGATGATGTTCAGGGACACAATTTTCAACAACATCGCCTATTCTCAGCCCGATGCACACCCTGAGCAGATTATCAATGCCGCCGACATTGCAAACGCACACGGCTTCATTTCACGTCTTCCCGATGCTTATGATACCTTCCTCGGTGAGCGCGGCGTCGGTCTTTCGGGCGGTGAAAAACAGCGTGTTTCCATTGCAAGAGCGGTGCTCAAAAATCCCGGCTTGCTCATTTTTGACGAGGCAACAAGCGCCGTTGACTCCGAAACGGAAAAGCTGATTCAGGATGCAATTGACAGGCTTATCCGCGGCAGAACAACGCTTATGATTGCACACCGTCTTTCAACCTTGCGCAAGGCAAACAAGATTATCGTTGTCGACAAGGGCAACATTATCGAATTCGGCTCGCCCGAAGAGCTTATGGCACTCAAGGGCAAGTATTACAAGCTTATCCAGATTCAGTCAATGTCCGAAAAGGTGGAGGCTGAAAAGGAAGCCGAAAATTTTGAATAAGAAAAGGAGGAGCGAATATGGCACGAAATTTTATTGACGGCTCGGAAATAAGACTGACGGTCAAAGATAAAATCTTTGTTGACGTTGAGTTTTACACGGGCGAAAAATTTACTGACCTTGAACCGCGCCGCCTTTTCCCGACAACGGGTCTGACTCAGTACATCACCTTGCTTGACAGCGAGGGCGAGGAGCAGTTCATAATCCGTGATATCAACAATATGGCGCCCGACCAGCGGGAGCTTCTGGCCGGCTGTCTTGAGGAATATTACAGAATTCCCAAGGTGACACGTCTTATCAAACGCACCGAAAAGCATAAGATATGGATGTGGACCGTTGACACCGACAGGGGTGTTTACACCTTTGAAATCATCAATCACATTCAGTCGCTCAAAACTCTTTATGACGGCAGAATAATGATTAAGGACGCCAACGACAACCGTTACGAAATCCCCGACCTTAACAAGCTTGACAAACGAAGCATCAAGCTCATTTCACCCGATGTCTGATAAATTTTCGAAAGGATTGATTTAATTGAAACTTATTCTTGCAATTGTTAATAACGATGACAGCGCTGTTGTTTCGGCAACACTCACAAGAGAGAATTTTACCGTCACCAAACTTTCCACTACCGGCGGATTCCTTATGATCGGCAACACAACCCTGCTTATCGGTGCGGAGGATGACAGAGTTGCACTAGCAAAAGAGATTATCTGCGAGCATTCCAAAACACGCCGCAAGGTTAAGGTTTCCACCGATACCCTCGGCAGAGGTCTGCAGAATGACGGCCTTGAAGAAGAGGTGCGCGTCGGCGGTGCAACCGTTTTTGTGCTCGACGTAGAGAGTATGGATAAGTATTGATTTAAGGATTTTCGTTTTTCAGAATTTCCACACCCGAGTAATAATGGGTGAGAATTTCCTGCCAGTTGCTGCCTTGCCGTGCCATGTAGTCCGCACCGTGCTGACTCATTCCCGCACCGTGACCGTAGCCGCTGGTTTTGAATGTAAATCCCGAATCCGAATATTCAACAGTGAAGGCGCTGCTGCGAAGCGAAAATGCCGAGCGGACAGCGCTTCCTTTTATTTTTACGCCTCCGATTTCAACGCTTTCAACATAGCCTGACCCGTTTGCTTTGCTCTTGCCTATCCATTTACTTTTATCACCCGAAAGCTCAACTCCGTCAAGACCTTCGGCGATTTCGGCAAATTCTTCGGCGGAGAAAACGGCGGTGTGACAGAAGTCGGGAGACAACTTGTCGCAAGGGCTTGCAACACTATTAAGATAAGCGAGGGGAGTTTCCCACAAATCGTCGGCAGACTGTGTTTTTCCTGCACTTACCGCGTGATAAACGGCAAGAATCGGTTTGCCGGAAAACGAAAGATAATATCCCAGCACCGCGTCAACGGCTTCACTTATTTTTTTTTCGTATTCGTCGTTTTTTTCTCCCCATTTTGAAGCACGCATTTCTTTTGTGTAATAACCCTGATGAACGGCACTGCTGTCGGAAATGTCCGCTCCGCCGAGTGCTTCGTCGGGGCTTTTTTTCTGTATATTGCGAACATAGAGTGCATAGGTATAGCAAGCAACCGCTTGAGCTTTAAGCGCCTCGGGGTGATAGTTTGCGGACACCTCGGCGGCAACCGCACCGACAAGATATTCCTTGATATCAATTGTGTTAACGGCGGAATCCGAGTGGGAAAAAACAGAAATGGTGTCGGGTCTGTTGTTTTGTTTCTCCGCAGCGGAAACCGTCTGAGAAGAAACGGCATCTTTTTTGTCCACGGCGGCAACGGGAGCAATAAGCATTGAAAGCACCAGCAAAACACACACGGCAAGATAGAATCTCATTATAAATGCACCTTCCTTATTGACTTTTAATGTTATTTTGGTGTACAATAAATTATTAATAATCAAAAATAAAAATATTTTAATAATAGAAAAAGGAAAACAGCTATGACAAAGTCCCCGATTAAAGACAACACCATTAAAGAATTATGTGACGAAGTAAAAAAATATAACACAATGCGGGCGGAGGATTACGCACGCTTCGGCGTTAAGAGAGGTTTGCGTAATTCCGACGGCACAGGTGTTATGGCAGGCATCACCCGTGTGTGCAGCGTTGAGGGTTATTACATTGACGACGGTGAAAGAGTCCCCCGTGAAGGTGTGCTGAATTTCAGAGGCTATAACCTTGCCGAAATCATTGACAACTGCGTCAAAGAAAACCGCTTCGGTTTTGAAGAGGTTGTGCGACTGCTCATTCTCGGTGACCTGCCCACACAGACACAGCTTGAAAGTTTTACCCGTGTGCTTGCCGATTGCCGTGAGCTGCCCGAGGATTTCGTTGAGGATATGATTATGAAAGCACCCTCAATGGACATCATGAACAAGCTTGCAAGAAGCGTGCTTGCACTTTATTCCTATGACGAAAATCCTGATGACACGTCGATTGAAAACGTGATGCGTCAGTCAATCCAGCTTATTGCCCGTCTGCCGATGATTATGTCTTACGCTTATCAGGTGAAACGCAGACATTTTTACCGCAAGAGTATGTACCTGCACCAGCTCAACCCCAATCACACCACGGCTGAGGCTGTGCTCAATACGCTCAGGTCAGACAAGAAATTCACACCCGAAGAGGCAAGGCTTCTCGATGTGTGCCTGATGCTTCACGCGGAGCACGGCGGCGGTAACAACTCCACTTTTGCAACCCGCGTGCTTTCTTCCTCCGGCACGGATACATATTCCGCAATCGCTGCGGGCATCGGTGCGCTCAAGGGTCCCAAGCACGGCGGTGCAAACATAAAAGTTTCGCAGATGGTCGAATACATCAAGGCAAACGTTTCGGATATCACCGACGAGGGTGCGGTTGCCGATTATCTTGTGAAAATTCTCAACAAAGAGGCAGGCGACAAATCCGGCCTTGTTTACGGCATGGGTCACGCTGTTTACACACTTTCAGATCCCCGTGCGATAATTCTCAAGGCTAATGCCGGCCGTTTTGCACAGGGTACACCCTTTGAGGATGAATACAGACTGCTTGAAATCATTGAAAAGCTTACACCCGAGCTTATGTTTACAAGCAGAGGAATAGACAAAGCCGTTTGTGCAAACGTTGACCTTTACTCGGGTCTGGTTTATAAAATGCTCAACATTCCGCTTGACCTTTTCACTCCCATCTTTGCCGTGGCAAGGGTTGCAGGCTGGTCGGCACACAGAATTGAAGAGCTTCTTACGGGTAACAGAATCATCAGACCTGCTTACAAAAACGTAAACCCCCATAACGAATATGTACCCATCAGTGAAAGAAAATAAAGGATGACGAAAAATGAGTGAAAAAAGACAACAGTCAATTCTTACCGTGCCGACGCTGATTTTCGGCATTGCCGCGGTTATTGCCCTGCCGCTGAGAACTTTGCAGTTTTTTACGGTG
Organism: Acutalibacteraceae bacterium; assembly: GCA_045592705.1. GTDB lineage: Bacteria > Bacillota > Clostridia > Oscillospirales > Acutalibacteraceae > CAG-177. The sequence continues at coordinate 32,503 of JAZNVG010000050.1, forward strand.
CTTGAGGAAGGAACGGGCTTTTACAGTCAGACAGACTGGAGCGTTTATGCTCTTTACGGAGTGCTCGGTGCGGCTGCGGTTGCGCTGATTATTACATCGGGTCTCAAAAGGAAACAGCTTGCCTATGACACATCGGTAACAAAGCGTGTGCTTGCAGGCCTTTTGTGTGTGATTGCGGCAGGCGGTGTTCTTGTCAGCGGCATTCAGGGCTTTGTAAATGCTCAGGCGGCGGCAGGCGGTCAGGAATTATCTTTTCTTAGCCTTCAGGCATTTCTGCAGACCTTTGCCCTTTTCAACCGTTCGGGTGCCGTGATTCTCGGCGCCGAGGCTGTTTTTGCCGTTCTGACGGCGGTGTTCTTTGCCGTTTACGGAATCGGAGTTCTTACAAATGCCTTTGATACGGCAAAGCTCCGACTTCTTTCCCTTGTGCCCGTTGTGTGGGGCATTTTCAGAATTGTTTTCCGCTTTATGCGAACAATCAGCTTTTCCAAGGTTTCGGATTTGCTTTTTGAGCTGTTTATGCTGTCTTTCCTGATTATGTTCTTTATGGCTTTTGCTCAGATTAATGCCGGCATTAACGCAAAAAATCTTGAGTGGAAGCTTGTCGGCTACGGTTTGCCGTGTGCGCTGATGTGCCTTGTGTGCTTCGTTCCGCGTTTTATTGTCACCGTTACCGGCAACGCCGATTTGCTTTACGAAATGTCGGGTGTCCAAATCTGCGACCTTGCAGTTGTGCTGTTTATCTTTTCGAATGTATTCACAAGAGTAGGAAAAAGAGTGTGAGATAATGTTTCTTGACAATGTTCTTATTGCGGCGAAACAGGTTGCGATATTATACATAATTGTGGCTGTCGGTGCCGTGTCGAGCAAGGTGAAAATTTTCCCCGAGGATACGGCAACAAAGTGCACAAACCTTCTGTTTTATGTCGTCACCCCGGCAAAAATAATTGAGTCCTTTCTTGTGCTGGATTACAGCACAGAGAAAATCAAAAGCTTTTTTATCGCAATGGGCTGCGGTATGCTTCTGCATATCCTTGCCGCAGTTTTCAGCCGCTTTACCTTCAACAAAAGCGGCGACGATAAGAAGTGTATATACAAGTATGCTTCCACCTACGGCAACTGCGGTTATATGGCATTGCCGCTTGCAAACGCTGTTCTCGGCGCAGAAGGTGTTTCATATTGCTCGGCGGTAATCGTTTCTTTCCAGATTTTTTCGTTTACCCACGGCATTTATACAATGAACATCGGCAACACAAAAGAAAAGGTCGAAATCAATTTCAAACGCATTGTTTTAAACCCCGGTGTCGTTGCCGTTCTTATCGGTTTGCCGCTTTTCCTTTTACCTTTTGATTTACCCGATATCGTAACAACGCCCATAACTTACGTCGGCAGCCTTAACACTCCGCTGGCAATGCTGATTTTCGGCACTTATATTGCAAACACGGGCTTCAAATCCATTTTCAAGGATTGGCGTTTGTGGTCTGTCGGTCTTATAAAGCTGATAATTCTGCCCCTTGTAATGCTCGGCACTTTCAAGCTTATGGGGCTTTCGGGTGCGCTTCTCACCTCGCTTATTCTCTCGGCAGGTGCGCCCCCTGCAAACAATACCGTTATGTTTGCCGCAAAATATGACAGAAACAAGGGACTTGCCTCTCAGGTTGTGGCAACGGTCAGCTTTGTTTCGATTCTCACAATGCCGTTGATGATAGGACTTGCGAGTGTTGTATGATGAAAGCTAAAGAAATTCTTGACAGTTATTTCAAGGAGTGGGGCAGTTGTCCTTTTTCGGCACTCAGCGACAAGGTGCTCGACTGTCGTGCAAAGGCACGTCTGCCCGAAAATGCCGAAAGCGTAATCTGCGTTTTGTTTCCTTATTTGCTTGACGAAAGCTTTTATGAGGGTCAGAACGTGTCAAAATATGCTGTTGTGCCCGATTATCACGGGGTAGCAGCGGATATAATGAAAGATGTGTGCTCAAAGCTGAGTGAGGCTTATCCCGGCGAGAAATTTGTTGCCTTTTGCGACAATTCGCCCGTGCCGGAGGTTTTTGCCGCGGCTTCTTCGGGTCTCGGCAAGGTGGGTGTCAACAATCTGCTCATTAATGAGCGCTACGGTTCATATATTTTTATCATTGAAATCGTTACCTCCCTTGATATGGGAACGGTTGCAAAAATGCCTCAAAGCTGTCCGCAGTGCGGCAAGTGTCTTGATGCCTGCCCGACGGATGCTCTCAGACAAAAGCGTTTTGACCTGTGTCTTTCGGCGATAAATCAGAAAAAAGGCGAGCTTGACGAGACTGAACGCCGGCTGATTGTTGAAAGCGGCTGCGCGTGGGGCTGTGACAGATGTCAGGATGCCTGTCCGCTTAACGCAAAGGCGGAAAAGACAGATATTGACCGTTTTATCGACGGTGCAATTGCCCGTGTCAGTCTTGATACTCCGATTGAGGGCAGGGCTTATGCGTGGCGCGGCAAGGCAACGATTGAACGCAATTTGAAACTTTTTGAAAAATGATGATACCGCGAAAGGAGAACGTTATGAAACTTGTAGTGGCAATTATCAACACAGATGATACCCCCGGTGTTATGAACGGACTTACCCGTAACGGTTACAGCGCAACAAAGCTTGCAACCTCGGGCAGCTTCCTGCGCACCGGCAACGCAACGCTGCTTATCGGCGTTGAGGACGAAAAGGTTGACGACGTTATCGCAATAATCGGTGAGTTTTCCAGCAAGCGTAAGCAGATGATGTCAACAACCTCACCTTACGGCGCAGAGGGCTTTTTGCCCACCCCCGTTGAAATTTCGGTTGGCGGCGCAACCGTTTTTGTGCTTGATGTTGATAAATTCTGCAAACTTTAACTAAAGGAACGGCAATCAATGAATTTTTTCGGTGTTCAGGTTAATGATGCTCTTGAACGTTCGCTCAGGCTTGCGCTTGAGGCGGGCAAGCTGCCGCACGCGGTTTTGCTTGAGGGCGGTTCGGCACAGGACAGAATGACGCTGGCAAAGCATCTTGCCGCGGCGCTTGTGTGCGCTTCTCAGGGTGAAAAGCCTTGCACGCAATGCATCCATTGCAGAAAAGCGCTCGGCGGCACTCATCCGGATGTTGAAACCTGCACCGCCGATGAAAAGTCAAAAATTTTCCGTGTTGACACGGTCAGAAAAATAATTGAAAATTCACTTGTGTTGCCCAATGAGGCAGACAGAAAAGTTTTTATTATTGACAATATCCACACAATGAACGATTCTGCGCAGAATGCTTTTCTGAAGCTGCTTGAAGAGCCGCCCAAGCACGTCAGCTTTATTGCGCTTTGCCCCGACAAATCGTCTTTGCTGCCCACGGTGCTTTCAAGGGTTACGGTTTTCCGCCTCGGCGAAAGTGTTGACGGCGACGAAAACGAAAAGGCAATCAAAGCGGCGGTTGAGGTTGCGCGTGCCGTTACGGCAACAAACGAACTGGATATTGTTGTTTCGGCGGCGGTTTTTGAAAAAGAAAAGGATTTAATCGGCTCGGCGTTGCCGATTATTGAGGATATTTTTGCTTCGGCGCTGAGAATTAAATGCGGTGCCGACACGGCACAGGAAAAATATGAGGACGTTGATACTTTGCTTTCATCAAGACTCACTCAGGCAAAGCTCATTTCCCTTATTGAAGCTGTCGGCGAGCTTATGAAAGCGCGTGCGGCAAACACAAACAAAAATTTGTTAATCACGCGGCTTTGTATGCTGCTGCGAAAATAAATTTCCGTATTTACGAGAGGATAAATAATTATGGCAGAAGTTATAGGTGTCAGATTCAAAGAGGTCGGCAAGGTTTATTATTTTGACCCCGACGGAGTTTCTTTCAAAAGAGGCGACGGCGTTATTGTCGAAACGGTGCAGGGCATCGAGTGCGGCGAAATCGCAATGGAAAACAAAATTGTTGATGACGAGCAGATTGTAAAGCCCCTGAAGAAAATCATCCGCCGCGCAACCGAAGAGGATTTGGAAACACGCAGAAAAAACCGCGAAAAAGAAAAAGCGGCTTTTGACATTGCGCTTGAAAAAATTGCAAAGCACGGACTTGAAATGAAGCTCGTTGATGTTGAATACAAATTTGACCTGAGCAAAATTATGTTTTATTTCACCGCTGACGGAAGAGTTGATTTCAGAGAGCTTGTCAAAGACCTTGCGGGAGTTTTCAGAACAAGAATCGAACTGCGCCAGATCGGTGTCAGGGATGAGGCGAAAATGCTCGGCGGTCTGGGCATTTGCGGCAGACCCTTCTGCTGTGCGTCGTTCCTCGGCGAATTTCAGCCCGTTTCAATCAAAATGGCAAAAGAGCAGGGACTTTCACTCAATCCCGTAAAAATCAGCGGCACCTGCGGCAGACTGATGTGCTGTCTTAAATATGAGCAGAATGCTTATGAGCAGTTGCTCAGAATAACTCCGATGACAGGTGCGATTGTTGAAACAAAGGAAGGTACGGGCACCGTTGTGGAGGCAAATCTTCTTACAGGCAAGCTTAAGGTTCAGCTTAACTCAAGACCCGAGGCGGCACCCCAGACCTTCAGCCGCCGCGATGTCAAGCTTGTGCGTGACGCAAAGGTCAGGGTCAACAAGGAAGAAATGGAATCGCTTAAAGGCATTGAATAACACCTGTTCATTTGCCGTTTACGAAAAGTTAAATAAAAACACTTGCATTTTTGAAACAGTGTGTTACAATACAAATGAAATATGTTGAAGGAGGTAAGACAAATGGCATACATTATCACTGACGAATGCATCGGCTGCGGTGCTTGTGAAGCAGATTGCCCCGTAGGTGCTATCTCTGAGGGCGACGGCAAGTATGTTATTGACGCTGATGCTTGCATCGAGTGCGGCGCTTGTGAAGGCAGCTGCCCCGTCGGCGCTCCCCAGGCTGAATAATTTACTTATCCAAAACAAAAAAGCGGACATCGTCAGATGTCCGCTTTTTATTTTGAAAAGCAGGGCGGCTTGTGCACACAAGCGGCCTCAAAACAGTTTTATATTTTATATTTTTGAATTGTATCGGTTACGGTGTCAAGAAATGCACTTTCGCCGAAGGTGTTGATTTTAAAGAATGTGCCCTGACTGCCGCCTGCCGTGATGACGGTGACAAAAATTCTGCCCTCGCTTTCAAGCAGAGTGATGTTCATACTTACTCTGTTGCCGCCGCTGTAACTGAATCTTTCATAAACGCGCACGGCACAGCGGGTGTTGCCCACTTGGAAAAAGCTGCTCTCTTCAAGACTTGAGGACATACTTTTATTCAATACGGTTTCGTTAATGTCGTTGAGGATTGTGTTAAAATCTCCTCTTAACTGAGCTTCGTATTTTGCCATTTCAATCACTCCTTTAAAATTATTATACCACATTCAAAAACAGTTTTCAACATTCGTTAACTCTCATTACTATAATGAAAATATAAATAAAATATTAAAAACCTATAGAAAAGAATTGCCTTATGTGTTATAATCTAAAATTGAGTTAGTCCGCAGTAATTTTCAGGAGGAAGAAATATGGTACAGAAACTCAAAAACGTACTCTACGACTTGCGTGTTTATTGGAATCTGCCAATGCCCGGCCGCTACATGACTTTCAAAGAGATTATTGCGTATGCAGGCGGCGGTATCGGTGCATATTTCATAATCACAATGTGCAGTCAGCTTGTTATCAGCACAAACAACCTGATTGTCGGTGATGCCATCGGCATTTCGCCCACTCATATGTATGTCCTTTATATAATTGCAACCCTTGCAAACATTCCTCTGACAGCCGTCAGGGCAAGCATGGTTGACAACAGCCGCAATAAAGCAGGCAAATACAGACCGTTCCTGATTTCAATGGGTATTCCATCTGTCCTTGTTGCCCTTGGTTACGTCTGGTTCCCCTATGAGTCGCTTTACACCTTGTTTACCGGTGAAATGTTCGGATTTGATTCGGGTTATGTTGTCAAGCTCATTGTTGTTCTTATTTTCAATCTTCTGTTACAGTTCTTCTTTAATTTCTTTAATGATGCTTACACAAACCTTATCCACGTTCTTTCCCCCAACACGCAGGAAAGAACCGATGTTCTGTCAATCAAGAGTGTTGTTTATTCTCTTGCACCGTCAATTATGAATATCGTTACCCCCCTTGTTGCGCAGCATTTCACAAACGACGATATGTATGACATCAGACTTTACAGAATTACATACCCCATCTTTGCGGTTCTGGGCATGGCTCTTACCGTCATTGTCTTCGGCTACACAAAGGAAAAAATCATTCAGCCCAAGACCCGTGCCATTCAGGTCAGATTCATCGACTCTTTCAAATCCGTCGCAAAGAACAAGTATTTCTGGATTATTGCCCTTGCCGGCTGGCTCGGATTCCTTGAGGGAGCTTACAGCAACATTCTTTCCTGGACCTATACCTACGGTCACGCCTGCGAAGGCTCAACAATGTCCATCATCAACACCGTTGTCGGCAACGCTTCAATGTGGGGTATGATTATCGCCCCCTTCTGCGTTCGTGCTTTCGGCAAGAAAAAGGTGCTTCTCGGCGTTAACTTTATGAATGTTGTCTGCATTCTTGCAATGGGTCTTAATACAAAAAGTATGATATGGCTTGCCGTTTGTGTTTACTTCAACTGGCTCTTCGGTGCATTCGAGCAAATCACAACCCCCGCAATTCAGGCGGATATCCGCGACTACCAGCATTATATTTCGGGCGTTCGCGTTGACGGTATGTTCGCCACGGTGCAGACAATCGGCAACATTGTCACCCTCGTAACCTCCGCCGTGCTTCCCTTTGTTTATGAAAGCTACGGCATTTATGAGGGCAACGGTTACGAATCTCCCTATGAAATCCTTGATGTAACAACCGGTCAGCCCGGTCTTTTGTCCAAGGTCATTATCGCCCTTGTGCTTATGGCGGCGGCAGGTGCATTCCTCAATATGGTGCCCTATTTCTTCTATGACCTTACCGAAAAACAGCAGAAGGGTATTGTGCGAGTGCTTAAAATCCGTGCAATGTTTGAGGACTACGGCAACGGCGTAACCAACAACAAAACCCTTGTTGAAGCCATTGATATTATCAATGAATCAACGGCACTTGCCGAAAAGGAAACAACTGAAATTACCGCAGAACTTAAGCGCAACACCGATAAGCGCACGTTGAAAGAAATCAAAAAGGCAAACGAAGAAATCGAAATTGCCCGTTTCGTCTGTGATGAGCTTGAAAAATTCCGCAAAAACCCCTCCGTTATCGCACATTATAATGCAAGCCGTGAGGTTTATAATGCCGGCATTGACGGCCTTTACAATCTTGATAAGGCGGCAATTCTTGACGAGCTTATGCAGGCAAGAAAATTACCCAAGGGCACAGCACAGGAAAAAGAAATGCGCAAATATGCTGTTGAAATCGCTCAGGCAAAACTTGCTTCACGCAAGGCGATTGACAAGTATTTCAAGTCAAGAGAAGACCTTGTCGCCCCCGATTTCAGCAAACTTGATGCACTCTTTGACGAGGAAGAGGCAATTGAAACAAAGCTCCGCCAGCTTTACATTGAGCAGGCTGATGCCAAAAAGGAAAAAGATACCCTCAGGGTGCAGGAGGCAACATCTGCACTCAAAGAGCTTAAAACAAAGAAGAAAGAGCTTGCAAAGCTTATTGAGGCAGAAAAAGAAAAGCATACCTTCTTTGCCCGTGCCGCAAAGGCTTACATTGATGCCGAAAGAATCATAAAGCAGAAAGAAAACTACGAGCATCTTGAAGAGCTTGCCGCAAAATATGAAGAGGCAAAGGCTGCGGAAGAGGCTGCAAGACAGGCGGCACTTGATGAGCAGAAGCGTCTTGACGACGAAAAAGAAAAGATTAAGGCTGAAAAAATCATCGCAAAGAAAAACAAGAAATAATAATTGACAAAGGTGGGTCGGCAATGGAAAAGCGCGAATATCTCGGCGGCGGAATAACCGCTGTCATTTCGGCTGAACACGGCTTCGGCACGGATGCGGTTTTGCTTGCCGATTTTGCCGCACCCAACAAAAAAGCAATGTGTTGCGACCTCGGCACAGGTTGCGGAATAATTCCGCTTCTATGGTGTCGGAAAGAGGGCGGAAAGATCTCTGCCGTTGACATTCAGACGAAGGCTTGCGAGCAGGTAAATAAGGCAATTGAGATAAACGGACTTGAGGAAAGGCTCAGTGTCATCAATTCCGATCTGCGAGACTTGAAAGGCAAATTGCCCTTCGGTGCTTATGACGTTGTGACGATGAATCCGCCCTATACCGCCGAAAATGCAGGCATTGCAAGTGCAGGCGAGGCTCAGCTTATTGCACGACACGGCATTATGTGTAAGCTTTCCGATGTTTGCAAAACGGCGGCGAAACTGCTCAACTTCGGTGGAAGGCTGTGTATGTGCATCCGCCCCGAAAGACTTTGCGAGCTGTTTTGCTGTATGAGAGAAAGCGGAATTGAGCCGAAAAAGATGCGCTTTGTTGTTAAGAATCACGAAAAAGCGCCGTGGCTTGTGCTTGTTGAGGGCAGGCGTGGCGGCAAAGCGGGAATGACCGTTGTGCCCCAGCTTTGCGTCTATGGTGAAAACGGTGAATATTCCGACGAAATGAAAACGATTTATGCAGATTATCTGCACGAAAACAGGAAAGGTGAGGGTGAAAAATGAGCGGCAGACTTTATGTTGTGGGCACACCCATAGGAAACCTTTCCGACATTTCTCCGCGCGGACTGAAAACACTTTCAGAGTGTGATTTTATTGCCGCGGAGGACACACGCGTAACCCTGAAATTGCTCAACCATTTTGACATTAAAAAACCGCTTGTCAGCTACCACGAGCACAACCGTTTTGAAAAAGGTGAAAGCATTGTGGCACGTCTGCTTGCAGGCGAAACCTGCGCGCTTGTCACGGATGCGGGAATGCCTGCAATTTCCGACCCCGGCGAAGATCTTGTTGCTCTTTGCCTTGAAAAAGGTGTTGCGGTTGAATCGGTGCCGGGTCCCTGCGCCTTTGCAACGGCGCTTGCCGTGTCGGGAATGCCCTCGGGTCGCTTTACTTTCGAAGGCTTTTTAAGTATGAACAAAGTAAGCCGCCGCGAGCATCTGGCTTCGCTTGCCGGCGAAAAGCGTACAATGATTTTTTATGAGGCACCGCACAAATTTCCCGCCACCGTCTGCGACCTTTACGAAGCACTCGGCGACAGAAAAATCGCCATTGTAAGAGAGCTTACAAAGATTCACGAGCAGGTGATTCGCACAACTCTTGCCGAGGCGAGCGAAAAGTATAAAAAAGAGGATATCAAAGGCGAAATTGTTCTGATAATTGAGGGCGCAAAGGAAGAGGAAAAGGCGGAAATCACCCTTGCCGATGCGGCACAGATTGCACGCGGCATTGAAAAAACGGGTGTTTCAAAAAGTGATGCGGCGAAGCTTGCCGCAAAACAGACGGGCCTTAAAAAAGGCGACATTTACAAGCTGTTGCTTTCCGAAGGAGAATAAAAATGCTCGAATATTTCAAACAGAATCCTTTGCAGGTTGTCATTCTTGCGGCGCTTGCGGCGCTGACCGTTTTTGTGTGTCTGCGTGCGGCGGCGGCTTCAAAGAAAAAACACGGCGCAACCAACGATTTAATCAAAAAGCTTGAGGAAGAAAACAAGCTGAGAAATGAATTTGCCATTCTCACCGAGAAAACGGCACGTGATGCCGAGCCCGAAAGACTTTTCAAGGGCGTTGCGCTCAATCTGCACAAAAAGGTTGAGAAACAGCCTGATATGATTGAGGCATTTGACTCGCTGACACAGGCACAGAGAAACATTTATGCGTTTTATTTTGTGCTTGATGACGGCGCCGAAAAGCTCAGCAATTTCTTTAAAATAAACGGCGCTCCGCTTACAACCACGGCAAAAATCGCAGTCAACGAGCTTTACACGGGCGAAATCTGCGAGGTTTTTAACGCTGAATATGCGGCATTTGACGGTGACAACGAAGATGTTTCCTTTATCCCTGACGAAATTGCCGCGCTTGACGAAAAATTCAAAAGAACAACGGAAAGCACGAATATTTTCACACCTGCTGCCAATTATATAATTGCCAACATTGACAAATTTATATAAGGGAGGCAATTTCTTGAAATTTGAGGGCAGCAGAACTCACGCAAATCTTATGGCGGCCTTTGCAGGCGAATCTCAGGCAAGAACCAAATACAGCATTTATGCCGAACGCGCAAAAAAAGACGGCTATGAGCAGATGGCGGAAATTTTTCGCATAACCGCAAATAATGAAGAACAGCACGCAAAAATCTGGCTCAAACAGATTCACGGCGGTGACATTCCGCCCACACACGATAATCTGCTTGATGCGGCGGCAGGCGAAGCGTACGAATGGACGGAAATGTACAAGGATTTTGAACGCGTTGCCCGTGAAGAAGGCTTCTGGGAAATCGCGGCTTTGTTTTCACTGGTCGGCTCTGTCGAAAAGGAGCACGAGAAGCGTTACCGCCGCATGATAAAAGAGCTTGAAGAGGGCATTGTGTTTGAAAAAACGCAGGAGGTTGTGTGGCTTTGCCGCAACTGCGGCTACGTTCACACGGGAAAAGCCGCACCGCTGATGTGCCCCGTCTGTGCTCATCCGCAGGCTTTCTTCGAGGAAAAGAAAAATTAATATGTTTTAAAACAATAAAAATGAAAGTCGGAAAACAGCACGTTTTTCCGACTTTTTGTTGTTTTTGTATTGTATTATTTTTCAAAAGTGATAAAATTAATATGAATACATATTTCAAAAAATTCTGCTTCCGGAGGACAGTTATGGCAAGATTTATTTATTCGGCTTTTGCCGATGAGGCATCCCCGATGATTGATGAACAGATTGTTCAGTGCAAGGCTAACGGCATAAGCCACATTGAGCTTCGCAACGTTGACGGCAAGAATATTTCGAACTTTTCCGTTGATGAGGCAAAGGCGCTCAAGGCAAAGCTTGATGAGGGCGGCATAAAGGTTTCTTCAATCGGCTCTTTTTACGGAAAGATTCAGATTACAGACGATTTTGAACCGCATTTTGAAGCTTTCAAAAACACCGTTGAGGTTGCAAAAATTCTTGACACAAAGTATATCAGAATGTTCAGCTTCTATTTCACAGAGGGTCAGGATTTTGCCGAATACAAGCAAGAGGTTTTCAGAAGAGTCGGCGCGATGGCAGATTACGCTTACGAAAACGGAATCCTCTGCTGCCACGAAAACGAAAGAGGCATTTACGGTGACATTCCCGAAAGATGCCTTGAACTGCACGAAGCCTTCGGCGAAAAGCTCGGCTGCATTTTTGACCCTGCAAACTATATTCTTTGCGGCGTTGATACGGTCAAGAGTTTTCCGCTTCTTAAGGATTACGTTGTTTATATGCACATCAAGGATGCAATTGCCGACACGGGTATTATTGTGCCTGCGGGCAAGGGCGACGGCGGCATTGCCGAAATTCTCAGAAGCCTTGACGAGCGCAAGATTTCCGCTTTTCTTTCCGTCGAGCCGCACCTTAAAGTGTTTGACGGCGTAAAAGACCTTGAACACGATGACAAGGTTACATCAAAGATGAACAGTGAGTTTGTTTATCCCGACAACAAAGCCTCGTTTGCCGCCGCCTGTTCGGCAATTCAGGAGGTTGTTGAGAAAGAAGTGCAGCCTCTGCGTCTTGGTATAATCGGTGTCGGCAATATGGGTACATCGCACCTTAATATGTACAAAAACGGTGAACTCAGAGATTTGCGTATCACCGCCTGTGCCGATATTGACAGCGAAAAGCTTGAAAAGGCAAAGGAAATTGTTCCCGGTATTCTTACCTTTGACACCGCAGAAGCACTCATTGACAGCGGTGAGGTTGATGCCGTAATCGTTGCAACACCCCATTACAGCCATCCCGTAATCGCACAGTATGCGTTTGATAAAAATATCCACGTTCTTATCGAAAAGCCTGCCGGAGTTTACACAAAGCAGGTCAGAGAAATGAACGATGCCTCAAAAAAGGCAAACGTTGCTTTCGGCATTATGTATAACCAGAGAACAAACCACGTTTACAGAAAAATGCGTGAGCTTGTGCAGGGCGGCGAATTCGGCGAAATCCGCAGAGTAAGCTGGATTATCACCGACTGGTACCGCACACAGGCTTATTACAACTCAGGAAGCTGGAGAGCAACCTGGAGCGGCGAAGGCGGAGGCGTACTCCTTAATCAGGCTCCACACAACCTTGACCTCTGGCAGTGGATTTTCGGTATGCCAAAGAGAGTACGTGCATTCTGTGAATTCGGCAAGTACCATAAAATCGACGTTGAAGATGACGTAACAATTTTCGG
>JAZNVG010000051.1:0-95444 GCA_045592705.1 Acutalibacteraceae bacterium
TGTGCCACGGCCGGTGATTGTGAAAACGTCTTCAACGGGCATAAGGAAGGGAAGGTCAGCCTTACGTTCGGGTGTGGGAATGTAGCTGTCAACAGCGTCCATGAGATCCCAGATGGGCTTGAGTTCGGGAGCGTCTGTATCAGCGCCTGCATACTCAAGAGCCTTAAGAGCAGAACCCTGGATAACGGGAGCTTCTTCATCAAAGCCGTACTCAGCAAGAGTTTCACGGATTTCCATCTCAACAAGCTCAAGGAGCTCGGGATCGTCAACCTGGTCAACCTTGTTCATGAAAACGATAATCTTCGGCACGCCAACCTGACGAGCAAGAAGAAGGTGTTCCTTAGTCTGAGCCATGGGGCCGTCTGTGGAAGCGATAACAAGGATGGAGCCGTCCATCTGAGCAGCACCGGTGATCATGTTCTTAATATAGTCGGCGTGGCCGGGGCAGTCAACGTGAGCATAGTGACGAGATTCTGTCTCGTACTCAACGTGAGCTGTATTGATTGTGATACCGCGCTCTCTTTCTTCGGGAGCCTTATCGATGTTTGCGTAGTCAACGAATGCTGCGCCGCCCTTCATAGCGAGGGTCTTTGTGATAGCAGCTGTAAGAGTTGTCTTACCATGGTCAACGTGACCGATTGTACCAATGTTAACATGGGGCTTACTGCGTTCAAATTTTGCTTTTGCCATTTGTGTTTTCCTCCCTTTTAGTGAAGCAAATTATTTCTCCATGCTGTCGCACGGTGTTATTTTATCAATTGTAACAATAAATTGCAAGTCTTTTTTGAAATTTATTGCCGATTAAGGCTTTTCGCTGACAATTTTTTCGGCGATTGACTTGGGAACTTCGCTGTAATGGCTGGGTTCCATTGAATACTGGCCTCTTCCCTGTGTTTTTGAACGAAGAGAAGTTGCGTAACCGAACATATTTGAAAGCGGAATATTAGCATTAATCTGAATTGCACCGGGACGCATATCCGTGCCTGCGATTGTGCCGCGGCGGGAGTTTACGTCACCGATAACATCGCCCATATATTCGTCGGGAACGATGATGGCTGTCTTCATGATGGGCTCCATAAGAACGGGGGCTGCCTTACGCATAGCATCTTTGAAAGCCATTGAACCGGCAATTTTGAATGCCATTTCAGAGGAGTCAACCTCGTGGTAAGAACCGTCATAAAGAGTAACCTTAACGTCAACAACGTTGAAGCCTGCAAGAACACCTGAAAGCATTGCGCCCTTGATGCCCTGCTCGATAGCGCCGAAATATTCCTTGGGAATTACGCCGCCGACGATGTTGTTGACAAATTCAAAGCCTTTTTCGGGATTAGGCTCAATTTTAATTTTAACGTGACCGTACTGACCCTTACCGCCGGACTGACGGGCATATTTTGTATCGGAATCAGCAGGCTTCGTAATTGTTTCGCGATAAGCAACCTGGGGCTTACCTACGTTTGCCTCAACCTTAAATTCGCGAAGCATTCTGTCAACGATAATTTCAAGGTGAAGCTCACCCATACCGGCGATGATGGTCTGACCTGTCTCTTCATCAGTGTAGCACTTGAAGGTGGGGTCTTCTTCCGCAAGCTTTGCGAGAGCGATGCTCATCTTTTCCTGACCGGCCTTGGTCTTGGGCTCGATTGCAACTCTGATAACAGGCTCGGGGAATTCCATTGATTCAAGAATTACGGGATGCTTTGAATCACAGAGAGTGTCGCCTGTTGTTGTCTGCTTAAGGCCGACTGTGGCGGCGATATCGCCTGCGTAGCAGCAGTCAATATCCTGTCTGTGGTTGGAGTGCATCTGCAGAATTCTGCCAAGACGCTCGTTACAATCCTTGGTGGAGTTGTAAACTGTGCTGCCTGTTTCAACCTTACCTGAGTAAACTCTGAAGAAGCAGAGCTTACCGACGAAGGGGTCGGTTGCGATTTTGAATGCAAGAGCTGAGAAAGGCTCTTCGTCAGAGGAATGACGAACTTCGTCTTCATCTGTCTTGGGGTTGATACCCGTGATTGCGGGAACGTCGGTGGGTGCGGGCATATAGTCGATAACTGCGTCAAGCATAAGCTGAACACCCTTGTTACGGTAAGATGTACCGCAAACGACAGGAACCATAAGGTTGGCAAGGGTTGCCTTTCTTATGCAGCTTTTGATTTCGGCAACGGTGAGTTCTTCACCCATAAGATATTTTTCAAGAAGCTCGTCATCCTGCTCGGCGACATGCTCAAGCAAAGCATTACGGTATTCTTCAACCGTGTCAGCCATATCTGCGGGGATTTCCTCAACGCGGATATCAAGGCCCTTGTCGTCATAATAGAAGTAAGCCTTCATTTCGACAAGGTCAACAATGCCCTTGAAATCAGCCTCTGAACCGATGGGCAGCTGAATGGGAACGGCATTACATTTAAGCCTGTCCTTCATCATACCGACAACATTGTAGAAATCGGCGCCCATGATATCCATTTTATTAATATATACCATACGGGGAACCTTATACTTGTCGGCCTGTCTCCATACGGTTTCAGACTGAGGCTCAACGCCGCCCTTTGCGCAAAGAACGGTAACAGAGCCATCGAGAACTCTCAGGGAACGCTCAACCTCAACGGTGAAGTCAACGTGACCGGGAGTATCAATAATATTGATACGGTGGTCTTTCCAGAAACAGGTTGTTGCGGCAGAGGTGATTGTGATACCTCTCTCCTGCTCCTGCTCCATCCAGTCCATTGTGGCTGCACCGTCATGAGTTTCGCCGAGCTTGTGTGTTTTTCCGGTGTAGAAAAGGATTCTTTCGGAAGTTGTAGTTTTGCCGGCGTCGATATGAGCCATAATTCCGATGTTTCTTGTCATTTCGAGAGAAACTTGTCTTGACATAAAAACCTCCGTATCAAATCATAGTAAAAATAAACTGTGGGTGCGGGATTACCATCTGAAATGTGCAAAAGCCTTGTTGGACTCTGCCATCTTGTGTGTATCCTCGCGCTTTTTGAATGCAGAACCGGTTGAGTTAACAGCATCCATAATTTCGTTGGCAAGTCTTTCCTTCATTGTTCTTTCGGAACGCTGACGGCTGTAGACTGTGATCCAACGCAGACCGAGAGTCTGACGTCTTTCGGGACGAACATCCATGGGTACCTGATAGGTAGCACCGCCGACACGGCGAGCCTTAACCTCAAGTACGGGCATTACGTTCTCCATAGCGGCTTCAAAAACCTCAAGGGGTTCTTTGCCGGTCTTTTCTTTGATAATGTCAAAAGCATCGTAAACGATCTTCTGAGCTACACCCTTTTTACCGTCATACATAATGTTGTTGATAAGACGGGTGACAAGAGTTGAATTGTAAAGCGGATCAGGCAAAACGTCACGTTTTGCTATCTTGCCTCTTCTTGGCACTTCGCTTCCCTCCTTCATAGTAATGATATCATAGGTACTCGAGTGACAAAATTCCCGTGGCGCCAATGGAGGCATACATTATATATATACACTCACATTGGAAAAAAAGCTTTTGCTTTTCACCTGTAAGAAGATTCTGTCGGTTAAAAATTTCGGTGCGAATTATTTCTTCGCAGCCTTCGGACGCTTTGCGCCGTACTTGGAACGGGCCTGCATTCTGCCGTTAACACCCTGGGTATCAAGTGAACCGCGGATGATATGGTAACGAACGCCGGGAAGGTCCTTAACACGGCCGCCGCGAATGAGAACAACGGAGTGTTCCTGAAGGTTATGACCTACACCGGGGATGTATGCTGATACCTCGATGCCGTTTGTAAGACGTACTCTTGCGATTTTACGAAGAGCAGAGTTGGGCTTTTTGGGGGTAGCAGTCTTAACAGCGGTGCAGACGCCACGCTTCTGGGGAGAATCCTTATCTGTAAGAACATTCTTCTTTGAGTTAAGGCCCTTAAGAAGAGCGGGAGCCTTCGGCTTTTTCTCAAGTGTTTCTCTTCCGTTACGAACAAGCTGATTAAAGGTCGGCAAGCAATTTCTCTCCTTTCTTTAAAAATTTTATCTTAAAAGGCGGGCAGGATTGGGCCCTGCCCTGCCTTAAGACGCCACGAGAAAGTATTTTAGCACAAATCAAACCGATTTGTCAACACTTTCTACAAATCTGAGTTCAATTTTTCGGCAATATTACCGAAAATTCCCGTTGTGGGGTAAATTTCGACATTATTGTAGCATTTCATACCCGTACCTGAAGGCAGAAGCTTACCGATAATGACATTTTCTTTAAGACCCATAAGAGGATCAGACTTGCCTTTGATAGCCGCGTCGGTAAGAACTCTGGTTGTTTCCTGGAATGACGCAGCAGAAAGGAATGATTCTGTTGCAAGGGATGCCTTGGTGATACCCATAAGAGTGGGAGCGGCCTGTGCAAAATCAGGCTCAACACCGTTCTCGGCAGCTTCCCTGGCAATGCGCTCATTGGCTTCGCGCAGTTCACGTTTTTCAACGATAACACCGGGAAGGAAATCAGATGCACCGGGCTCGGTAATCTTAACCTTCTTCATCATCTGGCGAACGATAACTTCAATATGCTTATCGTTGATATCAACACCCTGCATACGGTAGGTACGCTGTACCTCGCGGATAAGGTAATCGTGAACGGAATTTACGCCGAGAATTGCAAGAATATCGTGGGGATTGAGAGCACCTTCGGTAAGGGTTTCACCCTTGGCAATGTGCTGACCGTCCTCAACTCTGATTCTGAAGCCGTAAGGAATAAGATATGCTTTTTCGTCACCGTCATCGCTTGTGACAACAACGTGCTTGCTCTTCTTAATCTCACGGAATGAAGCAGTACCTTCGATTTCACTCATAATGGCGAGAGTCTTGGGTTTACGTGCTTCAAACAGTTCTTCGATTCTGGGAAGACCTTCGGTGATGTCGGACTGGTCTTTTGTACCGCCGGTGTGGAAGGTTCTCATTGTAAGCTGTGTACCGGGCTCACCGATTGACTGAGCAGCGATGATACCGACAGCTTCGCCGACAGTAACGGGGTCGCCTGTTGCAAGGTTTGCACCGTAGCACTTAATGCAGACACCGTGTTCTGAGCAGCAGGAAAGAAGTGAACGGATTTCAATCTGAGGTTTGCTGTTTGCATCAACCTCGCCTGCCTCAACCTTTCTTGCGTGGTCGTCGCGAATAGACTTTGCAACCTTTGCGGCAACCTCTTCGCTCATCATTGTATTATTGTCAACAATGAGCTCACCTGTTGTGGGATCAACATAATCATTGAGAAGGAATCTGCCTGTAAGACGCTCTGCAAGGTCAACAATCTTACGGTTGCCGTCAAAGATGTCGTAAACAAAGATACCTTCTGTGCAGCCGCAGTCTTCCTCACGGATGATAACATCCTGAGAAACGTCAACAAGACGGCGGGTAAGGTAACCCGAGTCGGCAGTTCTCAGAGCGGTATCGGCAAGACCTTTACGCGCACCTCTGGATGAGATGAAGTATTCGAGGATGTTAAGACCCTCACGGTAGTTAGCTCTGATGGGGATTTCGATGATTTTACCGGCTGTGTTTGCGATAAGACCGCGCATACCTGCGAGCTGACGAAGCTGTGAGTCGTTACCGCGGGCGCCGGAGTCAAGCATCATATTAATGGGATTGAAGCGCTTGAAGTTTGCCTTGAGCTCGGAAGCAACCTGTTTTGTACAGTATTCCCAAGTTTCAATAACTTTTTCAAAGCGTTCATCGTTTGTTGTAAGACCGTGCTCATAGTTCATTGTAATCTGAGCAATTCTTTCTTCAGCCTGCTCAACAAGACCTTTCTTTGCGGGCGGAATTTCAGCGTCGCAGACAGCAACTGTGAGACCGCTGCGTGTTGAATATCTGTAGCCCTGAGCCTTGACCTTATCGAGAACATCTGCAGCAACGGATGCACCGTGAACCTTGATGCACTTGTCAATGATTTTGCCGAGCATCTTCTTCTTGACAAGCTCGTCAACCTCAAGTGCAAAGAGGTTATCGGGGTTGTTTCTGTCAACAAAGCCTAAATCCTGAGGAATGGGCTGGTTGAAGATAATCTTACCAAGAGTTGTCTTGACAAGCTTTGTGACGGTTTTGCCGTCGATTTCTTTTGACATCTGTACCATGATGTCAACGTGAAGGCCGATATCGCCTTCTTCATAAGCCATTGTGGCCTCATCAACACTGCGAAATACCTTATATTTATAATGTATATCGCCGTTTTCATCCTTAAACTCAATGCGTGCACCGGGCTCGCAGGGGTTATCGGGATTGTAATCGGAGTTTTCGGGGTTATTGTTGTTAACAACAGTCAGATAGTAAGAACCGAGAACCATATCCTGTGTGGGTACGGCAACGGGACGTCCGTCTGAGGGCTTGAGAAGGTTGTTGGCAGCAAGCATAAGGAAGCGTGCCTCTGCCTGAGCCTCTGCAGAAAGCGGAACGTGAACAGCCATCTGGTCACCGTCGAAGTCAGCGTTGAAAGCTGTACATACGAGGGGATGAAGCTTGATGGCTCTGCCTTCAACAAGAACGGGCTCGAAAGCCTGGATACCCAGTCTGTGAAGCGTGGGAGCACGGTTGAGCATTACGGGGTGGTCCTTGATGACGATTTCGAGAGCATCCCAAACAGCGGGATTGGAGCGCTCGACCATCTTTCTTGCAGACTTGACATTGCCTGCAACCTCTGTTTCAACAAGGCGCTTCATTACGAAGGGCTTGAAGAGCTCAAGTGCCATTTCCTTGGGAAGACCGCACTGGTAAAGCTTGAGTTCGGGACCGACAACGATAACGGAACGGCCTGAATAGTCAACACGTTTACCGAGAAGGTTCTGTCTGAAACGGCCCTGCTTACCTTTAAGCATATCGGAAAGAGATTTGAGGGCTCTGTTGTTGGGACCTGTTACGGGGCGGCCGCGTCTGCCGTTATCAATAAGGGCGTCAACGGCTTCCTGAAGCATTCTCTTTTCGTTGCGGACAATGATTTCGGGTGCACCGAGTTCAAGAAGCTTTGCAAGACGGTTGTTACGGTTGATAACACGTCTGTAAAGGTCGTTAAGGTCAGATGTTGCGAATCTGCCGCCGTCAAGCTGTACCATGGGACGAAGCTCGGGAGGAATTACGGGAACAACATCAAGAATCATCCACTCGGGTCTGTTGCCCGAAAGGCGGAATGCTTCAACAACCTCAAGGCGCTTGAGTGCCTTGGCCTTTCTCTGACCGCTGGATTCCTCAAGTTCCTTTTTAAGGCTTGCTGAAAGCTCTTCAAGATCGATTTCGGCAAGAAGCTCTTTGATTGCCTCAGCGCCCATGCCTGCCTTGAAATCGTCCTCGTATCTGAGGCGGTACTCATCATAATCTTTTTCATCAAGAATCTGATATTTTTCAAGCGGAGTGTCGCCCGGATCAATGACAATGTGAGTTGAGAAATAAAGTACTTTTTCAAGATTTCTGGGAGTGATGTCAAGAATCAGACCCATTCTTGAAGGGATACCCTTAAAGTACCAGATGTGGGATACGGGAGCAGCAAGCTCAATGTGTCCCATTCTTTCGCGGCGGACCTTTGCTTTTGTGATTTCAACTCCGCAGCGTTCACAGACCTTGCCCTTGTAGCGGATTCTCTTGTACTTACCGCAATGGCACTCCCAGTCCTTCTGGGGTCCGAAGATCTTTTCACAGAAAAGACCTTCCTTCTCGGGCTTGAGGGTTCTGTAATTGATTGTTTCGGGTTTCTTAACCTCGCCGTATGACCATTCTCTGATCTTGTCGGGCGAGGCAAGACCGATTTTTATAGATTCGAACTCTAAGTTCGGAGTTACATTCATATCCGTGTTAGTCATCGAATATTTGCCCCTTCCATTAATTTTTGAGTTTGACGTTCAATCAATAAAGATCATCATCTGAATCGTATGAATCGCTGAAATCGTCAAAATCGCTTTCGAGAGCATCTGCGTCGGTGTAGAAAGCAGAGTCATCGTCGTCATCGCTTTCCCTGATGTAGATGTCGCTGTCCTCGCTATCCTCGTCAACATTGAAGCCTTCGGCATTTTCCGCATCGTTTATGCTCTGGAACACCTTATCATCGGGAACAAATCCCATTTCTTCGGTTTCGAATGACTGCTTAAGGTCAATTTCTTCTTCGTTTTCGTCAAGAACCTTGATATCAAGGCCGAGAGACTGAAGCTCTTTGATAAGAACCTTGAAGGATTCGGGGATGCCGGGTGTGGGAACATTCTTGCCCTTTACGATAGACTCATAAGTCTTGACTCTGCCGACAACGTCATCGGACTTGATGGTGAGAATTTCCTGAAGCGTGTAAGCTGCGCCGTAAGCTTCAAGTGCCCAAACTTCCATTTCACCGAAACGCTGACCGCCGAACTGAGCTTTACCGCCCAGAGGCTGCTGTGTAACAAGTGAATACGGACCTGTTGAACGGGCGTGAATCTTATCATCAACAAGGTGATGAAGCTTGAGGAAGTACATAACACCGACGGTTACGGGGTTATCGAACTTTCTGCCTGTACGGCCGTCGGTAAGGATTGCTTTACCGTCTTCACGAAGACCGGCTTCCTTGAGAGCCTCTCTGATGTCATCTTCGTGAGCGCCGTCGAAGACGGGAGTCATCATCTTGTAGCCGAGTGCTCTGGCAGCATAACCGAGGTGAACCTCAAGAACCTGACCGATGTTCATACGTGAGGGAACACCGAGGGGGTTAAGAACGATATCAAGAGGTGTGCCGTCGGGAAGGAAGGGCATATCTTCCTGAGGAAGAATTCTTGAAACAACGCCCTTATTACCGTGGCGGCCTGCCATCTTATCGCCGACAGAAAGCTTACGCTTCTGAGCGATGTAGCAACGGACAACTTTATTTACGCCGGGTGAAAGGTCATCGCTGTTTTCGCGGGTGAAAACCTCAACGTTAACAACAATACCGTATTCACCGTGAGGAACTTTAAGTGAAGTGTCTCTGACTTCTTTTGCCTTTTCGCCGAAGATTGCACGAAGCAGTCTTTCTTCAGCGGTAAGCTCGGTTTCACCCTTGGGTGTTACCTTACCGACAAGAATGTCACCGCAGTGAACCTCAGCACCGATGCGGATAATACCTCTTTCGTCAAGGTTACCGAGTGCATCGTCACCCACCTTGGGAATATCTCTGGTGATTTCTTCCGGTCCGAGCTTTGTATCTCTTGCCTCAATTTCATGCTTTTCAATGTGAATTGAGGTGTAAACGTCATCGCGGACAATTTTTTCGTTAACAAGAACAGCGTCCTCGTAGTTGTAGCCTTCCCAGGTCATGAAACCGATGAGAGCGTTCTTACCGAGGCTGATTTCACCGTTATCGGTTGCGGGACCGTCGGCAATAACCTCCTTGGCCTCAACGTGCTGACCGACGTTGACGATGGGTCTCTGGTTAACGCATGTGCCCTGGTTGGAGCGCATGAACTTGATGATTGTATAATTATCGGTCTCGCCGGAATCGGTCATAATCTCGATGTGGTCGGCGCTGACCTTTGTGACTGTACCTGCGCGCTTTGCAAGAACAACAACACCGGAGTCAACAGCGGCTTTGTATTCCATACCTGTGCCGACGATGGGAGCATCTGTCTTCATCAGCGGAACAGCCTGCTTCTGCATGTTTGAACCCATGAGAGCACGGTTTGCGTCGTCGTTTTCAAGGAAGGGAATCATAGCCGTTGCAACGGAAACAACCATCTTGGGTGAAATGTCGATGTAGTCGGCCTTGTCGTTGTCAATTTCAAGGAACTCGTCTCTGAAACGGGCAGTGACTTTGGCATTGACAAATCTGTTGTTTTCGTCAAGAGGCTCGTTTGCCTGTGCAACAATGTATTCGTCCTCGGTGTCGGCGGTCATATATTCGACCTCGTCAAGAACGGTGCCGGTTGCTTTGTCGATTTTTCTGAAGGGAGTTTCGATAAAGCCGTACTTATTGATTCTTGCGAAAGTTGCAAGGTAAGATATCAAACCGATATTCGGTCCTTCAGGAGTCTCGATGGGACACATTCTGCCGTAGTGTGAGTAGTGAACGTCACGAACCTCGAAACCTGCGCGGTCACGGGAAAGACCGCCGGGGCCGAGAGCCGAAAGACGGCGCTTATGTGTAAGCTCGGCAAGGGGGTTTGCCTGATCCATGAACTGTGAAAGGGGTGATGAACCGAAGAACTCTTTGATTGCCACCATAACGGGACGGATGTTGACAAGGTTCTGGGGAGTAATCTTATCTTCTTCCTCCTGTGCCTGAAGGGTCATTCTTTCGCGAACAACTCTTTCCATTCTGGACAGGCCGATTCTGAACTGATTCTGAAGCAGTTCACCCACGCAACGGATACGTCTGTTGCCAAGATGATCTATATCGTCAGTGTTACCGATTTTCTTGGTAAGGCAGTTTACATAGTTGATTGAGGAGAAAATGTCGTCGATGATGATGTGCTTGGGGATAAGGTCATCGGCGCGCTGTGCCATTTCGGCAAGAAGAGCATCTTTGTCGTCGCCGCACTTTTCAACGATTTCCTTGATAACGCTGAAGCGTACCTTTTCGTTGATTGCGATTTCCTCGAGCTCCTCTTCTGTGATGGAAGCGGGAAGGAAGTCGGCAACGTCAACCATGCCGTTTGAAATGACGTAGATTTCGCTGTCACCTGCGGCAACGGAAACTCTGATTACGCCGTTCTGCTCAATCTCGCGTGCCTTCTCTTTTGTGATGATGTCGCCGGGCTCGGCAAGAAGTTCACCCGTAAGTTCGGAGATAACGGGCTGGGTAACCGTACAGCCGGGAAGGCGGTTAATCATTGAAAGCTTTTTGTTGTACTTATATCTACCGACCCTTGAAAGGTCATAACGGTGAGGATCAAAGAACAGATTGTCAATGTGCTGCTGTGCTGTTTCGAGGGTTACGGGTTCACCGGGACGAAGCTTTTTGAAAACTTCCATCAAAGCTTCTTCGGTGTTTTTGGTTTCATCCTTAGCCATTGTTGCCTCAAGCTTTGCGTCGTTGCCGAAGAACTCACGGATATCGTTATTAGAGCTCAGACCGAGGGCACGGATGAAAGCGGTGATATGTGTTTTTCTGTTTTTATCAATGCGGACATAGAAGATATCGTTGGGGTCTGTTTCGTATTCGAGCCAAGCACCTCTGTTGGGGTTGATTGTGCTTGTGAAAAGTTCGATACCTGTCTTGTCATGAGTCATATCGAAATAAACGCCGGGTGAGCGGACAAGCTGTGAAACAATAACACGCTCTGCACCGTTAATGACGAAAGTTCCGCTTTCTGTCATAATCGGGAAATCACCCATAAAGATTTCAGACTCTTTGATAACACCTGTTTCTTTATTTTGAAGTCTGACAGTAACTCTCATGGGGGCGGCGTAGGTAGCGTCACGCTCCTTACACTCTCTTACGGTGTACTTGGGCTTGTCGTCCATACGGTAATCGACAAAACTGAGCACCCAATTTCCGGTGTAGTCCGTAATATCGGCGATATCACGGAAAACCTCTTTGAGACCCACATCGAGAAACCACTGGTATGAAGCCTTCTGGATTTCAATGAGGTTGGGCATATCCATTACCTCTTTGATTTTACCGAAGCTCATGCGGGTACAGCTTCCGCGTTTAACGGGATTCACTTGCAGCATAGTTTTAATCACTCCGTTCTAAAAAATCTGCTTTTTTGCCGGTCCTGCGTCAAAAAAATATTTTCTGACAGCGAAATAAAAATCCGACAATACGGAACAAATCCCCTCTTATTTTTACCCTATAAAGAGCATCTCCGAAAAAAACGAGAGGGCATATCGCTCCATCATAATTGTGCAGTTTAGTATTATACATATACAACCTTATCTTGTCAAGAGTTTCCATTAAAAAAATAAAAAAAATTCCAACCTTGCCGAAAAGCAAGGTCGGAACGTTCTTTTTCGTCACTTTTTTTGCTTAAAAAGAGGTAAATTTCAGCGTTTGTTCACTGCCGCAGGGGCCAACAACAGGGGTGCAAAGTGCCCTTATATCAGCGGCGCAACATTCAAAATTAAAGATTTTCTTTGCCCGTTCATCAAGGGCTTTTATGTCTGACATGCGCATCACAACGGGCAGGCTTGCCTTGTCCGCACAGCGCAAAATTTCCCTGCCCCTCTCGTTCATTCCGAGCACTCTGATATAGGGCGGAATACCCTCGCTGTCATTCTTTTCAACACCGAGCATAAGCGACATCACAATTCTGCGCAGACGTGCGTGAGTATATCTTTTGGTTTTTGCAAGACTGTAAATTTCGTCAAGGCTTACCGCATTTTTTGCCGCAGAAACGAGGCGGTTTTCAATA
This sequence comes from Acutalibacteraceae bacterium, assembly GCA_045592705.1. GTDB lineage: Bacteria > Bacillota > Clostridia > Oscillospirales > Acutalibacteraceae > CAG-177. The sequence continues at coordinate 12,300 of JAZNVG010000051.1, forward strand.
CCTTCGGAAACATCGGGAAGATTAAGAAAATCCTCAGCGGAGGCCGTGCGCAATTTATACAAAACGGCGGCTTCAAGACGTGAAACATCGGCAGGCGCCCTGCCCTCTTCAATTTCATTTGCAAATATTTTGTAGGCTTCCGCGGGCACAAGTTTTTCAAAACTTTCCCCTTCCGACACAAGCTTTCGCACGGCACTTGCACTGGCAAAAAAACCGTCCGTCACGTCGCTGTCGTGCGCCGCACCTTTCCGTGAAACACACATCGGTTCAACCGATGAACCGAGCGCGCCGAGAGCTGCAACATACTCAATGCCGAGTGTATCGTTCGGATTTGAAAGAAGCCCAGCCAATTGCGGATACACCGACTCAACCGCTTTTTCACGGGCGGCGGCAAATGTCTCGCCCGACTCAAGATTTTTTTTGAGCAGAGAAAGTACAGCCGAATCATTAATTGCAACAGCCGCAGTCTTAATTAAATCAATATTACCGCACTCACTGCCAAAAGAAAGCACATCAACACAGCCGAGCGCATCGGCAAGACCGACACCTCCGCGCGCAAAAACCTGAGCGCCTGAGCAAGCCCACGGCACAGGCAGGTCAATCACAAGGTCGGCGCCGCAGAGCAACGCCGCTTTCACCCTTGCCGCACGGCTGAACGCAGCAGGAGAAGCACGCTCGACAAAAGCTCCGCTCATAACACAAACAACGTGCGTTGCGCCCGCCTGACGTGTTTTTTCAATATGGTAAGCGTGCCCGTAATGAAAAGGGTCATACTCACAGATTATTGCGGCTGTTTTCATATTTTTTAAACCTCTGAAAAATAATACTTGAAAAATTTGGTTATAATGATATAATATAACAGTTATCAGCTTGTTTCAAGCAAAATCTTTATGTTTGGAGTGGATTCTTTGAAAATTCTCGTAATTAATGCAGGCAGTTCATCTCTTAAGTATCAGCTTATTGATATGACAACCGAAACAACCGTTGCAAAGGGCAACTGTGAGCGCATCGGTATCGACGGCAAAATCGGCGGTTCCACCGCTGACGGACGCAAGTTTGAATACAACATCGAGCTCAACGACCACACTGCAGCTTTCCTTGAGGTAAAAAAAGTTCTCACCGAGGGCGATGCAAAAGTTCTTGATGACCTTGGCGAAATTTCCGCTGTCGGTCACAGAGTTGTTCAGGGCGGCGCTCTTTTCAATGAAAGCGTTCTTGTTACGGAAGAAGTTATCGCAGGCATAGAAAGCCTTTGCGACCTTGCTCCCCTTCACAATCCCGCACACATTCAGGGCATCCGTGCCTGCATCAATGTTTTCGGTGCAGATGTTCCCGAGGTTGTTGTTTTCGACAACGCTTTCCATTCAACAATGCCCCCCGAAGCATATATCTTCCCCATCCCCTATGAGTATTATGAAAAATATCAGATTCGCCGCTACGGCTTCCACGGCACATCTCACCGCTTCGTAAGCGCACGTTGTGCGGAAGTTATGGGCAAAAATATCGAAGAGCTCAAAATCATCACCTGCCACCTCGGCAACGGTTCTTCAATCACCGCTGTCAAGAACGGCAAGTGCGTTGACACCAGCATGGGTCTTACCCCCCTTGACGGTTTCATCATGGGCACACGCTGCGGCGCCGTTGACCCCTCCGTCATTACCTTCCTTCAGGAAAAAGAAGGTTGGACACCCGCTGAAACCTCAGCAATCCTCAACAAGAAGTCCGGTGTTCTCGGCATTTCAGGCGTTTCAAGCGATGACAGAGACGTTTCTGCCGCAGAAAAGGAAGGCAACGAAAAAGCACGCCTTGCAAGAAGCATTCAGCGTTATCAGATCCGCAAGCTTATCGGCAGCTATGCCGCGGCAATGAACGGTGTTGACGCAATCGTATTCACAGGCGGCATCGGTGAAAACACCACAGACCTCAGAGCAGATGTCTGCAACAACCTTTCATTCCTCGGCGTCAAGATTGACGAAGAAATGAACGAGGTTCTCAGAAGAGGCAAAGAAGGCGAACTTTCAACAGCCGATTCGGCAGTCAAGGTATTCGTACTGCCCACAAACGAGGAGCTTGTCATTGCAAGAGATACAAAGGCAATAGCAGAATCTCTCGCTAAATAATTAAATATTTTTTATGCGGATTTTTCGTTTCGGCGAGGAATCCGCACTTTTTTTGTTTTACTGCATATAATAAAATATCATTGACTTAATTGTGAAAATCATTTATAATATTTAAAATTAATGGAGTGATAATGTGCGTTGCTACAACACTTGTCTTTTTGAAAAATCACCTGTCTGGGATCATGTGCCTGAGGCACCGCTGATGTGTGTCAACTGGGAAAAGCCCGGGTTTTCGCGCCCCTTGAGCTTTGCAAAGCTGTGCGCGGTAAAAGACAAAGGAATTTTCGCAAGGCTGTGGTCTTTTGAAGAAAATGTGTGTCAGGTCTACACAAAGAGAGATGACCCGATTTACAAAGACAGCTGCGTTGAACTTTTCATAAGACCGTTCCCCGATTCAGGTTATCTCAATTTTGAAATGAACCGTGTCGGTGCCTATTTGTCCGAATACGGTAAAAAAAGAGAAGGGCGCTTTTTCATAAAGGCGCTCACCGAAATTGAGCCGACGGTAACTCCCATAACCGTTCTTGCACCCGACGGTGTTTCTGAGGGTTGGGGATGTGAAATTTTCATTCCGGACTCACTGATTTCGGCGGTGACAAAAAAAGAATGGCATTCACGCGAATGTACTTTGCGCGGAAATTTTTACAAATGTGCAGATGAATCTCTCACACCGCATTATCTGTCTTATTTTCCCGCAGGCGACCTCAGCCTCGGCTTTCACAACCCCGACTGTTTCGGGGAAATAATTCTAAAAGAAGGGCGTGACTTTTAATTGAGTCATATCAGCAATTTAAACGAGCTTATTGATGCTTTTAATTTTGAAGGCAGCTTTGCTAAAGCTGAGCAGATACACGCAGGCCATATCAACAGCACCTTTGTTGTGGATTTCACAGACAACGGCGGTAAGCTGCACCAATACCTGCTTCAGCAGATAAATACCTTTGTTTTCAAGAATCCCGACAAACTTATGGAAAACATTGTAGGCGTTACAAACCACGTGCACAACTATATTATTGAGCACGGCGGCAACCCCGACAGAGAAGGTCTTTATGTTTATCACACCAAAGACGGCAATCCCTATTATGTGGACAGCGACGGAAAACACTGGCGTTGTTATAACTACATTTACAATGCCCATTCATATCAGGCGGTAGAAAACCCCGAAGTTTTCTACAATGCCGCAAAAACCTTCGGCAAATTCCAGGAAATGCTTGCAGACTATCCCATTGACAGCCTGCATGAAACAATTCCCAATTTCCACAACACAGTTTCCAGAATTTCCGATTTCAAAAAAGCTGTTGCAGACAACCTTTCAGGCAGAGCAGACTCAGTCAAAGAGGAAATCGGCTTTGTTCTTGCCCGCGAACAGGACTGCCACATTCTCGTTGATTTGATTGAAAGCGGCGACCTGCCCCTTAAAGTCACTCACAACGATACAAAGCTTAACAACATTATGTTTGACGACGAAACAAATAGGGGCATCTGTGTTGTTGACCTCGATACCGTTATGCCCGGTCTTTCCCTTTATGATTTTGGCGACAGCATCCGTTTCGGTGCAAACACCGCTGCCGAGGATGAAAAAGACCTGAGCAAGGTTTCTCTCAGTCTTGAATATTTTGAGGCTTACGTAAAGGGTTATCTCGAATCCGCAGGCAAAAGCCTCACGGCAAAAGAAATCGAATGTCTGCCGATTTCAGCAAAGCTCATGACACTTGAGTGCGGAATGCGTTTCCTCGGTGATTACATTAACGGCGATGTTTATTTCAAAATCGGATACCCCGAGCACAACCTTGACCGTGCACATACACAGCTTGTGCTTGTCAAAGATATGGAAGCAAATTTCGACGAAATGACAGCAATTGTTGAAAAGCACCGCAAGGCTCTCGGTCTGTGATAAATGAAATTTGATATTATCAGCGAAAAGCAACTGTGCCGCGCTTTGGGCAACTGGATGCTTGACAACAGCAACAGTACCTTTATTCCGTCCGGTATGACGCGCGAGGATTTCTGCAACACCTATCCCCTGCCCAAACCAAACTTTAAGCTTACTCAAACGTGGTCAGACGGCAACGGTTTTACCGTGTCTTTGCTCAGAGCTGACATCGTTTTGCGCGACTGGCAGACAAGAAGCGGCAGAGAGCAAAAAACTTTTTCTTTCTACAAGGTGATAAAAACACCTGAACACTCACCGCAAACAGCCCCCGATGAAACGGGTTACATAATAATTTAACCAAAAAACAGTCGGTTTTCCGCAATTGGAAAACCGACTGTTTCTCATTAATCAAGAAAATCCTTGAGTCTTTTGCTTCTGCTGGGGTGACGGAGCTTGCGCAGTGCCTTTGCTTCAATCTGACGGATTCTTTCACGGGTGACGTTAAATTCCTTACCGACCTCCTCAAGAGTGTGAGGATGACCGTCAACAAGACCGAAACGAAGTGCAAGAACCTTTTCTTCTCTGGGAGTAAGTGTTTTAAGAACATCGCCAAGCTGTTCTTTGAGAAGCAGCATTGAAGCCGCCTCTGCGGGAGCAGGTGCAGCATCGTCTTCAATAAAATCTCCGAGATGGCTGTCCTCTTCCTCACCGATAGGTGTTTCAAGAGAAACGGGTTCCTGTGAAACGCGCTGAATCTCTCTTACCTTATCAACCGCCATATCAAGTTCTGCGGCAATTTCCTCAGCGGTCGGGTCTCTGCCGTTTTTGTGAAGCAGCTGGCTGTTTGCCTTTTTAACCTTGTTGATGGTTTCAACCATATGCACGGGAATACGGATTGTTCTTGCCTGGTCGGCAATAGCTCTTGTAATGGCCTGACGAATCCACCAGGTTGCATAGGTTGAGAATTTAAAGCCCTTTGTATAGTCAAACTTATCAACGGCTTTAATGAGACCGAGGTTGCCTTCCTGAATCAAATCAAGGAACTGCATTCCTCTGCCGACATATCTTTTGGCAATGCTGACAACAAGGCGCAGGTTAGCCTCAGCGAGACGCTTCTTTGCGTAGCTGTCATCGTCGGCAATGCGGATTGCAAGCTCAATTTCCTCTTCGGGAGTAAGCAACGGTACGCGGCCGATTTCCTTAAGATAAACCTTAACCGGGTCATCAACATTGATGTTTTTGTCATCGGGAGCTATGCCGACATCAACAATTTTCGGCACATCAACATCAAAAGAGACATCAAGCGCCGCGTTGCTCAGGTCGTCGATAATTTCGATATTCTGGCTTTCAACGGTTTCGTAAAACTTGTCGAGGTCCTCAATATCGATATCCATTTCGATAATCGCCGCGTCGATTTCCTGAGTGGTCAGCTTACCGGTAGCCTTACCTTTCTCAAGCAACGCCTTTAAGCTGTTTTTCTTCTCTTGTTTTTCCATCAGATTTCCTCACATCCTATGTAGATTTTTTCTCAAACAACTTTAAATATTCTTCATCGCTCATTTCAGACACATTTCCCGTGACTTTTACATCTTTTTCTTGCCTGAGCACCTCAATACACTCGTAACATTCCCCAAGAGTGTTTGCGAGATTGTCGGCAAGGAAAAAGATACGCGAAACGGTATCCATTTCTTCGGGCGAGAAGTCTGAGGCGAAAAAGCTCAGTTCAACACTCATCCCCTCTTCCAGCTTGCTACACAGGCAGGTGTAAAGCCGTCGGTTGAAAGCGGTGATAAAATCGTCGGGAGAAAGCTTTTCAGAAACCTTACCGTAAAAATCGCCGTTTCGCATCAGCGAAGCAATCAGCGTTTCCTCGGCACGGGCGGCACGTATATTCTGCGCACGCTCGGGATTATTTTTATCCGAAAAGCTCTCAAGACTGCGTCTGAGATTTTCATCCTCTGTGCTTTTCTCTTTTCGTTTATGATATGCCTGACGGGATTTTACCCGTGACAGAATCGCTTCCTTGGACACGTCAAGCTCATTTGCAAGACGGGAAGCATAAATATCTTTCTCAATGTTTCCAACCGTTGCAAGCACGTCCGATGCTGCAATAAGAAAATTCATTTTGCCGTCATCGGTGCTCAAATCATAACTTTCGCGCGCACGTAAAAGCTTGTATTCAATCTGATTTGCTGCGCCCGTCAGCAGGTCGGAAAATCTGTCTCTGCCAAAGGTTTTGATAATTTCGTCGGGGTCTTTGCCGCCCGCAAGCTTAATCACCCTGAGCGTTGCACCGGTGGTATTGAGCACACTTAGTGCACGTTGGGTTGCTTTCTGACCGGCTTCGTCCGAGTCGTAGCAAATAAGGATTTCATTGGCATAGCGCGACAGCAGATTTGCCTGTTCACGCGTGAATGCCGTACCGAGACACGCAATCGCCTCGGTAAAACCTGCCTGATGCAGGGCGATAACGTCCATATAGCCCTCAACAAGTATCAGGCGGTTGGAATTTGAGTTTTTTGCAAAATTCAATCCGTAAACACCGAGACTTTTTTTGTAAACAAGGGTATCGGAAGTGTTTATATATTTGGGCTTTGAATCATCGGTCACGCGGCCGCCGAAAGCAACGACATTTCCGCGCAGGTCAATAATGGGAAACATTATGCGGCTGCGGAAATTGTCATAAAAATTGACCCTGCCTTCTTTTTCGCTTTTGCGAACAAGATTTGCCTCATAAAGCTCTTGCTCCGTAAAGCCCTTGGAACGCATATGGTTAAGCAAATCGTGCCAACTGTCGGGAGCATAACCCAGACCGAAGTGACGGATTGTTGACATTGAAAGTCCGCGGCGCAACAAATAGCCGAGTGCCGCTTCACCCGACTTTCCGACGAGGCAGGAATGGAAAAACCTTGCCGCTTCACGGTTTGCCGAAAGAATTCGGTTGCGCTTTTTTGAAACGGTATCGTCAAATCCGTCTTCGGGCATTGACATACCCGCCATCTGCGCAACGGTTTTGACTGCCTCAACATAATCAAGGTTATCCACGCGGCGCACAAACGTAATTACATCACCGCCGGCACCGCAACCGAAGCAATAAAATGACTGTGTGTCGGGATAAACGGTGAAGGACGGTGTTTTTTCGTTGTGAAACGGACAAAGACCGACAAAGTTTTTTCCGCGGCGGCGCAGATTCACATAAGGCGAAATAACCTGTTCAATATCAACTTTTGAGTGCAATTCCTGCAAAAAAACATCACTGATAGCCACCGCATCACCTCCTCTGACGGCAGAATATATCTTAATTTTAATTATAATAAAATTGAATCATTAATATATGTTATTCAGCTGCCCATGCCTTGGGAATAAACAACTCAGTAAAAGTTCTCACGGCATAACGGTCGGTCATTCCCGCAATGTAGTCGCACACGGCAACGGCGGTGTTTTCAGCCGCAGCAATTGCCGCATATTCCTCGGGCAACCGCTCGGTGTGGTCAAGAAAATAATCGTAAAGACGCAAGACCATATCAATAGCCTTGCTTTCTTCACTTTTGCACACGGGATTTGTGTAAACCTTTGAAAACATAAATTCGTGCAATTCATTAAAAGCGGCAAAGGTTCCGTCATCCATAAGGATGTCGTCGCCGCTGTTTTCAATAACGGACATAACAAGGGTATTGATTCGTTCACTCTTGCTGTGGCCGATTGTATCCCGAAGAGCTTTCGGAATATCGTCTTCACACATAACGCCAGCAATCGTTGCGTCATCAATATCGTGATTTATATAGGCAATTTTGTCGGCAAGCTTCACAATGCGACCCTCAAGGGTTGCCGCAGGCTCACCCGTTGTGTGGCAGAGAATGCCGTTTCGCACCTCAAAGGTCAGATTAAGACCCTTGCCACCCTTTTCGATTCTGTCAACAACGCGCAGACTCTGCTCATAGTGGCGGAATCCGTTTTCGCACACCTTGTTAAGCGCACGCTCACCTGCGTGACCGAAGGGTGTGTGACCGAGGTCGTGACCGAGTGCAATTGCTTCCGTCAAATCGGAATTAAGGCACAGTGCGTTTGAAATTGTGCGTGCAATCTGCGCAACCTCAAGCGTATGGGTAAGACGGGTGCGATAATAGTCACCCTCGGGCGAAAGGAAAACCTGAGTTTTGTGTTTAAGTCGGCGGAATGAACTTGAGTGAATGATTCTGTCACGGTCACGCTGAAAAACAGTGCGCACCGGACAATCCTCTTCGGCAACAAGCCTGCCCTTACTGTTATCTGCAAAGGCGGCAAAGGGCGAAAGAATTTTTCTTTCTCGCTGACAGGCAGCTTCTCTGATATTCACTGCATTTCCCCCTTTCGGAACATTTAAAAAGTTCCTTATATTGAATATACGCAAAAAAACCGCCGATTCCTTTAAAAAAGTTAATTTTTTTTACAAATCGTCGGTTTTTTTCAGTTTTATTTGAAAAACAGCGGTATTTCAGTCAACATCGGCAAAAATTTCGCCAAGTTTTTCCACTCTGTACCTTCCGTTGCTGATGTCAACAAGCTTTGCGTTAAACGCATCAACCTGACCGACAGGCAAACGGAAAAGCAGGGTTACGTTATCCTCAAAAATCGTATCTTCAATAACACCGCCCTCTTCGGGCACAAGAGAAGAAAGCTTGCCGTAAAAATAATAATCACACTTGACACTGAGATTGGCACAAAGCGCACGTGTGACGATACCGCCTGCGCCGACCGCAATGGAAGCCGAATGAGAATAAGCTCTGACAAGACCGCCCGCACCGAGCATTATGCCGCCGAAATATCTTGTGACAACAACGGCACAGTCAACAACGCCCGATTTTTCAAGCACATCAAGCACGGGAATACCCGCCGTGCCCTGCGGCTCACCGTCATCGGAATAACGCTTGAGCTGACCGTCACGCAGAATATATGCATAAACGTTGTGGGTTGCATCCCAGTGCTTTTGTTTTATCTCACCGATAAAATCCATTGCCTCTTCCACAGTGGTGACGGGCGCAATATGACCGATGAAACGGGACTTTTTGACAATATATTCATCGCTTGAACGCTGACGGATTGTTTTGTAGCTGTCGGCCATATTTCACACCTCCGAAAAGCAAAGCGGCACCGAAGTGCCGCCATTTTTGCTTATTTGTTGTTAAGATTGAAACGCTTGTTAAAGCGGTCAACACGTCCGCCGGTATCAAGGAGCTTCTGCTTACCGGTAAAGAACGGATGGCACTTTGAGCAAATATCAACACGAAGATTGTCTTTGGTTGAGCCGGTTTCAATGATTTCACCACAGGCACAACGAACCTGAGTCTGTTTGTAATCCGGATGGATTCCTTCCTTCATGATTGTCACCTCTTTCGCTAAACATACAACCGAGATTGTATCACATCAATTGTCAAAATGCAAGTATTTTTTAAAAAAATATTAAACTGTTACAGTTTCACCAAGTGAAAACGAATAAAGCAGTGTCTCTTTAACCGATTTTGCCAAAACAAGCGACAGACAACGGCGGTAAACATCAAGCTGGGCGCGGTAACGCTCAGCCAATTCCGCAGGTGTCACTCCCCTGTCGGTTTTGTAGTCGATAATGACAAGCTCACCGTTTTCTTCAAACGCACAGTCAACGACACCCTGAACAACGATTTTTTCACTTGCGGCTTCGGATGAAATCTCGGTGTGAAGCTCAGCGGCATCAAGCAATGCGGTAAAATGACGTTCACGGTAAATCTTGTCAGATTTAAGCATCCTCCGGGCAAGCGGCGAGCAGAAAAATTTACGTATTTTTTCGCTTTCGACCGCCTCCGCTTCGGATTCGGTCAATACGGATTCAGCTTTAAGACGTTCAATTTCCGACTCAACGTTACAAGCGGCTTTTTCAAGATTACAGCACTGCATAAATCTGTGAGTTGCGGTACCCCTTTGTGCCGGAGTAAGCTCACCCCGACTGACAAACGCAGGTCTTGCCGCAGCAAACCAATCCCAGCGAATTTCACTTTCACCCAAATCCGAGGCAACACGTTTTGCAACAAGTGTCCCCGCATCCGAATAAGGATAAGAATAGCTGAATCTGCGACGGATTTCCTCTGCGTAAGGATTTTCGCGCTCTTCCGTTTCGGTATCCGTAACAATTTCGGAGATTTCTTCAGCCTTTTCGGTGCCGCCGTTTACAATCACAACCTTGAGCGGAGTTTCACACTCATAGGTTTTGATTGAGTCAAAGCCGCTTTTCATCCGCAGAATATGCGCATCGGGATGGCGGATAAGACATGGCAGAATAATATCGGCATAATTGGTGCAATCCATAACACTCAGCGGTGCAAGGTTACCCGTGCCGAGCACTTCGCAAGCGGCAGAGGCAATTTTTTTCTCAACATCGGTATGCGCCGAAACAATAACAAGCTTTTCCTTTGCCCTTGTCATTGCAACATAAAGCACGCGAAGCTCTTCGGAGCGCCCTGACCTTTTTTTATCAAGCATTGCGCCCACGCGGCTGACTGTTTCGTATTTGACATATCCGCCCTCATCACAGCATTTGATGCCGATGCCCGTGCGTGAATTTACAATCAGGGAATTGCGCAAATCCATATCGTTAAAGACTTTTTCGCACTCAGCGACAAAGCATACCGGGAATTCAAGGCCCTTACTTTTGTGAATTGACATAACACGGACATAATCGCCCTCGCCCACGGCAGGTGCGGCAGATTCGTCGCTGTTGACTGCCTTTTCGGCGTAACGGATAAAGCCCGACAGACTGCCGCTTGAATTCTTTTCATATCTGTTGGCGGTGTCGATAATGTATCTCAGATTTGCCGCCCTTATTTCGGAATCCTTCATCGCCTTTACGATTGCGGCATAGCCCGTTTCTTCAAGCAGAAGGCGCACAAATTCGCCCGTGCTGACGGTTGCCGAAAGTCGGCGCAGGGACTCGAGAGTTTTAAGGAATTTAATGCACTTTTCGTTGCCGTTTTCTGCCGCGTGGGTAAGGCAGTAATAAAGCCTGCCCTCGCGTTTGTCAATTCTCAGCTGTGCCAGCTCATCGGGTGTGAAGCCGTAAGCAGGTGAAAACATTACCGTGAGCAACGAAATATCGTCAACAGGGTTGTCAACAATGCGCAGGTGCGACATTACGAAAGCTGTTTCGGGTGCACTGAATACCTTTGAGCTTGATTCACAACGAAGCGGAATTCCCCTTTCCGTGAAGGTGCGGATAAACGGCTCCGTCCTGCCCTTGGGCGAGCGCAGAAGCACGCAGAAATCGCCGTATCGCACGGGGCGAAGAGTTTCACCGTCGCTGACAAGCATTTTTTCACAGATGCAGTTTTCGATATAATCGGCAATATGCTCCGCCTGCGAAATTTCGGACAGTGACCTTTCCGCTTCAACAAGGTGCAATTCGACATCGCAGTCATCTTTTTCAGGATATTTATCAGCACCCGTTACAAGCTCTTCTTTTTCGTCGTATTCCATATCGCCGACGGTTTTGCTCATAAGCTGACGGAAAATGAAATTGACCGTTTGCGTAATTCCGTGGCGGCTTCTGAAATTCTTGCCCAAGGTAATCCGGGCAGGATAATTACCGTCGGTGTAGTCATTAAGCCCGTCACGTCTTCTTAAGAAAATTTCGGGCATTGCCTGACGGAAAGCATAAATGCTCTGCTTGACATCGCCGACCATAAACAGATTGTTTTCATCTTTTGAAAGCGCAGAAAAAATCATATCCTGCGCAAGGTTAACGTCCTGATATTCATCAACCATAATTTCCGTGAATTTTTCGGAAAGCTCTGCGGCAAGCGGTGTTCTGACAAAGCCTTCGCCGCTTTCAGCGGGGGTAATAAGAAGATTCAATGCCATATGCAACGTGTCATTGAATTCAAAAGCATTCTGCTCGATTTTAAGTGCGGTGAAATTTTTCTCATATAAAAGCACCGCATCAATGAGCATTTTAACAACCGAGCGCAGATATTTCATATCGTCTTTGAACTGCACGGCGGTGCAGCACATATAATCGGTCGAGATTTTTTTCAGACTGCCTTTGACATCTTTTCGCATTGCAAGGCACAAATCCTTGAGCGCACTTTTGTAGCCCCTGGGAGCACTGCGCACCTTTTCGCACTCAAAACCGGAAACAGCTTCAATAATACTGTCCCAATCGGCTTTTTCGCTCTTTACGAAACTGCCGATGCTCTCAAGCGACTGCAAGTCCACGGCAAGCGCATCTCTGTACTTTTCGGCAAGCTCGGGCTCATCCTCAAGCAACCGCAGACAGGTTTTATAGCGTTCGGTATAAAAGTCAAGAGTAAGTGTAAGGTAGTCGAGAATTGTTTTACCCCACCTGCTTTTTTCAACAGCAACCGTTTCGTCAAAAAATTCAGTCTGATTTTTAAGCCACAGCTCGGGAAACGGCTCGGCACGGGAAACGCCGAAAAGCTGATATATTGCTTCAACAAGACGTTTATCGTCCCTTGAGTCGCAGACAAGGTCGCTCAGTGTGCGGAATTCGGGTGAATTTTCTTCATAAAGCGCTTCAACCGTTTTCTGCATTGCGGTATCCGAAAGAATACCCGCCATTGTGCCGTCAAGAATATCAAAATCGGGCGAGATTTCAAGGCTCTGAATATTCTCGCGGATAAGATTTATGCAAAACGAGTCAATTGTGCAGATGTTCGCCAGCGGCAAAAGCAACTGCTGACGGCGCAGGTGCTTGTTTTTGGGGTCAAGCGCCACACGCTTTGAAATTGCCGCCGAAATTTTGTCTTTCATCTGTGCGGCGGCGGCATTTGTGAAAGTAACGATAAGAAGTGAATTTATATCGCAGGGATTTTTTTCGTCTGTCAGGCGTTCAAGCACCCTTTCGACAAGCACGGCGGTTTTGCCTGAGCCCGCGGCAGCACTGACAAGCACGGTGCCCTGACGAGAATCTATGGCTTTTTGCTGGTCCGGGGTCCATTTCATTGCTCGTCACCTTCCTTTTCGTCAAGTGCTTTGAGCACCTCGTCAAGCTTTGCATCACCGAGAATTCTGCATTCCGCATCCTCTTCATAGAAGCAAACAGAAGCATAATCACAATATTGACAGACATTTTTATAGTTTGCGCCGTAGGCAGGAATTGCGGCAATATTGCCGTTTTTAAGCTCGGTTGCCATTTCAACAAGTAACGAATCCGCCTTCGCTTTAAGCTTTTCAAGACGGGCAAGACCTATCAAATCGCCCTTCATCTGCTCATCGGTGACGGTAACGGGGATAAATCTGCCCTCGCCGCGGATATCCATGGCAAGCACAACATCCTTGTTATCAAGCACAATGCCCTGCATCCGCAGAGATTTACGGCTTTCCTCAAGCAAATCGGCAGTTTCGCTGCCGCGGTTACCCGAGGCGGTTGCCGCCCTTGCAGTATAATAAAGCACACCGGCAGGATTTAACTCACCGTATCTTTCGGCACCGTTTTTCCACAGCGTGAAAAGATAAATGAGCATCTGCATATTAAGACCGTGCATAACGTCGCTCAACTTAAAATCTTTGCCTGAAAGCTTGTAGTCAACAACACGCACATAAGTTTTACCGTTGACCGTTGCCGTGTCAACTCTGTCAACCGCACCAGAAATGCTGATCCTGCCGCCTGTGGGAATATCGAGAGAATAAGACGGAATATCTCCGTCACAGCCGATTTTCAGTTCAAAATCGACGGGACGAAATTTGCTGACTTTAAATTCTTCTGTCAGTCTTGCGGCAACATCATTGATTGTCTGCGCAAGCATTTCATAAAGACGCATAAAGCGGCTTGATTTTTCTTCTCCGCCGAGTTTGTCGGCAAGATATGCCGCCATAATCGCTTTGATTTCAGCCAGGCGGTTTTCATCCGTCAGATTAAAAAGACTGTCGCCGCTGTATTTTGAAAGCAGGGTTTCAAGCACATGGTGCACAACGCTGCCCCTCTGCATCGGGTCAAATTCGGCAATTTTTCGTGTCTGTGCCTTAAGACCGTAATTGCAGAAATAAGAAAAGGCGCACTTGTAATATTTTTCAACGCGCGATGCACTCAGATTGATGTTATAACCGTAAAGCTTTTCGGCAACCTTACTGTCGGAAATTCTGAAATTTCTGTCCCTTGCGGTAAGCTTCAATGCAGCAACACGGTCTGCATAATCGGCATTTTCGCCGTAATAACCGTCAAGTGCCTCAAACAAATCGCCGCCGTTTCGCATTTCACGGGCATACTGTTCAAAGCCCGTTTTTTCACTCTGTGTAAAAAACAGGCCGTCAAGGTCGGCAGTGTAAACCTTGTTACATTTCGGGAAAAGTGAAAGAATCCGCGAAACGGGCTCGCTCGGTGAAAGCTGACCGCCGACGGAGTTGCGCTCGGGGTAGCTGACAAAAAGCTTTTCCTTTGCACAGCAAAGAGTTTCGTAAACCACAAGTCTTTGCTCGGCAAGAACATATTCGCCGTGGTCAGAAAGATTGAGACCGATTTCGCTGAGTGTGCGGCGGTCGCTGTCGGTGATTGTTGCACCCGATGAAGGCAGAGCGGGAAAAACGCCCTGATTGACGCCCATAACGAAAACAGCACGGGGCGAAACGGTGCGGATTCTTGCGGCTGAGCCGATTGTTATTTCATCAACACCCTGCGGAATTGTGCCGAGGGTTGTTGCGCTTATCATAATCATAAGAGTGTCTCGCAGACGCTTTGCATCACACGGAGTTTTGCCCAGTGAAGCGGAAAATCCGTCAAGCAGGTCAATCATAACGTTCCAGATTCTTTCCTGCTCGAGCGCCTCTGCTTTTTTGCCGTCGTCATCAAGTGACCGAGCAAACCGGCGCAGATTTTCGCTGACACCGTTTTTCTCAAGCAACGCCCACACAGCCCTTGCCGCATCTTCACCGTTTTTGCAGACGGAAAGATTTTTGCGGAAAGCTTCAAGCGGCAAAATCGCACGCTCCCTGAGAGCATTGATTTCAACAAGTTTATTTTTATCGGCATCGGTCATTTCAAAGCCGAAGCCGTCGGGGTGATAATCCCACTCGCTAAGCCATTTTGAGCCGTTAATCTGCCACAAATAGCAGTAATTTTCAAGTTCCGAAATCTCCTCGGTCGTCATTCCCGCAAGTCCCGACTTGAGATATCGCATAATATTTTCAGTTAAAAATCCGTCGGCGGCGGTGTCAACCGCACCCCTGACAAGACGGAAAACGGGCGAATTGACAACGCTTCTGCGTTTATCCTCAAACACGGGCAAACCGCATTTGCCGAGCGCCGTTCTGAGCACCGCCTCATACTTTGTCATATCGCCTGCAATAACGGCAATGTCGCGGCAACGGTAGCCGCTGTCACGCACGAGCGTTGCAATGCTTGCGGCAACATACTCGCATTCGCGGTAAATATCCTCAGCCTTGCAGACGGTGATGTTCGGACTTTCTTCCTCATAAACCGAGGCAACGGGCGAATATAGCCCGTATTCAAGCGCGGCAAGCTCGCCGTTTAAAAAGCGCTGATAAGACGGCGGAAAGTTGTTGAATTTACTGCGCATTGAAAGATACTGCGGCTTTGCAACAGGCACAGCGCACTTTGCCGCAAGCTGTTTAAGGCGCATTGCAGTGCGCTTTGTGTGCGAAAAAAGGTCGGTCTCATCGTCGCTGTTTTGCAGGTTATCCGTGCATAAAGTGACATAGACCGCCCGTGCACTCACGAGCAGTCTTTCTATAATATCAAATTCCTGTTGGGTAAATCCGCGGAAACCGTCAATGAAAACAAGGCGGTTTTTAAAATATGACGTGTCATAAAGCTCTTGCCTGAGCAATTCGAGCAGATTTTCATCGCTGAAACCGCTCTGTTCAACAAGGGCATCATAGGCGGCAAAAATAAGCTGAATTTCGGCAAGCTTATCTTTTAACAGACACTGTCTTAACCTGTTGCAGGCAGGCAACAAATCGTCGTTACGCACACCGCACTGCCGCATTTCGTTGTGAAGCACCAAAAGCTCGCTGACAAGCGGCTGTGAGTTTGTCATATCTTTATAGACAGAAAGCTTATCCCTGACACTCTGCAAGGCAAGCAGCATCAGCGCCGCCCTGCCGGCATCATCAATCTGCCTTGTACTCTGCCTGCTTTTGGGTACAATTTTTTCGGCAAGGCGGGAAAAACTTAAAATATCCAGTTTATCAAAATTCTGCGTGCCGAGCTTTTCAAGCATCATCCGCTCTGCCGCAAACGAAAACTGCTCCGGCACAAGCATAACAATATCCTTTGCGCCGTTTTCGACAAACTGCGCAATCAAATTGTGGATGTGTGTTGTTTTACCGCAGCCGACACGCGACAAAATAAAATAAAGCATAAATCACTCCGGCAGACGGTCAAGCACCATCTGCTTATAATCAAGTGTTTCAAAGCCCTCGCGCGCATAAAGACGCAGCGCAACGGCATTGTCTGAATTGACCTCAAGGCGGATTCGTCTGAATTTGCCAAGATATTCATTTTTAAGCCATTCCACAAACTGTGAACCGATACCGATTCCGCGGTAGCCCTCACAGATAAACAGCTCTTCAACCCAAACGCTCACCGAGCCGACCTCGGTTTCAAATTTGAATGACAAAACGGCATAACCCACCGTTTCGCCGTCAAGCTCAAAAACAAGACCTCTTACATAAGGCCCGGCGCTGAGTGCCTCATTGAAAGTATCAACCGCAAGATACTGCGGCAACACGTGAAGAGTTGCGGGCGGTGAATGAAAAATGCGTGACATTGAAAGAAAATTCTCTCTGTCCGCCTCTGTTACATTTCGAAAAATAAGTTCGGGCATTTAACTGAACATCTCCTTGACATCATCAATAAAAGCGTTGAAGCTGTTGACAAAAGAATATTTTGAAATTTTACCGTCAATGGCAGAAAGCTCACGGCTTTCACGGTCAAACAGCATAAACTGCGGATACTTTGCATTGCTGTCAACACAGCACTGTGAATCGGCGGTGATAAGCCACATAATCATTTCGAGGGTTTCGGGGGCATTATCGTTGAATTCGGTGTGCCCGAGGTCACGGATGAGCCACGTCTGCTCGGGGAACATACATGTTGAAGCATCAATTACACAGTCAGCGGAAAGATGGTTGTGCCCGCAAGCGGTGTTTTTCTGGGCATAGCCGTCACCGAGTATTTCATCAAGCGGTGCACAGGTTGCGCCTGCGGATGTGCGGTGAGTTTCGATGGTTGCATCGCTCTGTGCATCATCACCGTCACCGAAGGGAAGCATACGCTTGCCGTAGAATGAAAGAATGTGAACGCTGACCCCGTCGGCAATCGCGCTGTCAAGAATTTCTTCACACTTGCCGCTGACATTTTTAAAATAATAATCGACTCTGTCAAGCTCGGGTGTTACGGCATCGCCGTGCAAAAATTCTCTTGCCGCTTCATAATCCTCATAGGGAAGAATACCGAAAGTGCCGCCGAAGGTGCCGAAGGTTGTTGCAAGCGATTCTTTGAAAAGGCGGTCATCCGTATTTTTGAGAACAATGTCGAGCAACGGATCGTTGACAGCGCAAAGAGCCCTGAAAAGAAGGCCGTTGAAAAGCAGGTTGAGTGCATCGGAGCCTGCGTAAGCGGTGTAGTTTGTGAGGAAACCCATCATTGAGCCGAGTTCAAAGGTTACTCTGCCCGAAAAGATGTCGCCGACCATATCAATACCTCTGAAAGCAGAGGCAAGCATAACAACATTGTTGATATTTTCCGTGCCGAACATTTCAAGATAAGCCATTGTCACACTGCCGCCCTGGCTGATTGCGGCAAGGGTTACCTTGTCACTGCCCGTGTCGGCAAGCACTTTGCTGACAAGTGCATCAAGACCCTCGGCATTTGTGACGGTTGCCTTTCGCCAGTCATAAATATAGACATAGACATTGTCGCCGCCAAGCTCTTTTGCCGCAGCTTCACCAAGGTCATCGGCGGCAATGAAAAATTCCTCGTTGTGATTTTCAACGTAATATGAGTAAGGCTTGTCAAAGCTTGCGCAGGTGACATTATATTTTGATGTGCCGTCGGGATTGAGCGCAAGCACTCCCAGCATATTGTTGGCACCCTCGACAAGCTTGTCATTGAGCTTGTCCCAGTTACCCGTTACGGGCAGAAGCAAAAGCGAGGGCAGAGCGCCGAAAATAAGGTCGGTAATGCTGTCGGAGCTGAAAGGAAACACCTGCTGTTCGTTTTCCGTGCCCTTGTCAAGATAAAGCGGCAGGGTGTTCATACCCGTGACAATGACAAGGGGTGTTTTCTCTTGCTGTGCACCGGCAAAAACAACGCACGAGAAAGCGAGAACAACCGCAAGGGCGGCGCTGACAAATCTTTTAAGCATTTTCATAGGAACATCTCCCGAAAAGAATGTTTATTATATAAAATTATACCATTATAAAATAAAAAATCAATATAGAATAACTTTTAGTTTTTTGTTTACTTTATCTGTTTTGTGTGATAAAATTTAAGTGTATATGCATTATGATTACCCGAAAGGATGTGCTGGTATGTTCGGCAGAACACCCGATAACATTGAATATGCGGCAAGCATTGTACCCACCGAAAGACAGCTGAAATGGCAGGACCTTGAGTTTTATGCTTTTATCCACTTTGGCATGAACACCTTCACGGATGCCGAGTGGGGCAGCGGCAACGAGGACCCCGAGCTTTTCCACCCCACCGCTTTTGATGCAAGACAGTGGGCAAAGCTCATAAAATTTTCGGGAATGAGCGCAATGATTCTCACGGCAAAGCACCACGACGGCTTTTGCCTGTGGCCGACCGCTTACACCGACCACTGCGTACGTCTGAGCAAGTGGATGGACGGCAAGGGCGACGTTGTAAAAGCCTGTGCGGATGCCTGCCGCGAATTCGGTCTTAAATTCGGCATTTACCTTTCCCCCTGGGATAAGCACGACCCGAGATACGGCACGGGTGAGGCTTACAATAATTTCTTCAAAAATCAGCTGCGCGAGCTTCTTACAAATTACGGCGATATTTTCTGCGTGTGGTTTGACGGCGCCTGCGGCGAAGGCCCCAACGGTAAAAAACAGGAATATGATTGGGAGGGCTATTACGCACTTATCAGAGAATTACAGCCCGAGGCGGTAATTTCCGTTTGCGGTCCCGACGTACGCTGGTGCGGCAACGAGGCAGGTGTGTGCCGCCGCTCGGAATGGAGCGTTGTACCCTATTGGCACTCAAACAGCGAGCTTATTGCCAACGCTTCACAAAAAAATGTTTCCAAGCCGCCAAAAAAAATCAGCCCCACCGCACTCGACCTCGGCAGCCGTAAGGCAATCAAGGGTTGCAACAAGCTTATCTGGTACCCCGCAGAGGTCAACACCTCAATCCGCAAGGGTTGGTTTTACCACGACAGCGACGAGTATTCACTCAAGCCGCTGTCAAAAATCATTGATATTTATTTTAATTCCGTCGGAGCAAATGCCAATTTCCTCCTCAACATTCCGCCCACGAAAGAGGGCAAAATTCACGAAAAGGATGTTGACACCCTGCTGTCGGTAGGCGCCCAGCTTTCCATTGAGTTTAACGAAGACCTTGCTCAGGGCTCAACCGTTACGGCGTCACAGTGCCTTGACAGCGAGCACGGTGCAGATAAAATCCTTACCGAAAGCCGCGACGAATTCTGGCACTCCGGCCCCAATCCCGACGGTGCCGAGCTGATTCTTGACCTGGGCGAAGAATTTGACATTGACAAAATCGTTCTCAAGGAGCACATTGCAACAGGTCAGCAGATTGAGGAATTCACCCTTTACGCAGAGGTTGACGGCAAATGGAAAAAGCTTTGCGAGTCAACGGTTATCGGTCACAAGCGAATCTGCCGATTCAAAGAAATGCGTGTTCAGCGCTTTAAAATCGTAATTGAAAAAGCTCGTTGCTTTGCAACAATTGAAAAAATCGAAGCTTATTAATCAACATGAAAACGCACCGACCGTGATGCCGTCGGGGGGTGTGATTTATGTTTTACTCCCAGGTTTTCCACACATCGGGGCAATAGCCAACCGTGGCCTGCTTGCCGTTGCGGACAATGGGGGTTTTGAAAATCTCGCCGTGCTCCAGCAGCTTTTCTTCAACCGCCTCTTTGCTTGCAAGATATTTTACAAAATGCTTTTCCGCCGCCTTGCCGTCATAGTCAATAAGGGCTTCCAGTGAACCGACAGCCGCTTTGACGCTCTGCAATTCGCCTTTACTCAGGCTTTTCTGTGTCAGGTCAATAAATTGAAATTTTACCGACCTCTCCTTGAAATAGCGCTGTGCCTTTTTGGTATCAAAGCATTTTGCCTTGCCGAAAATCTGAATATTCATAATCAATAATAAACCTTGACTGTCTTGATTTCAAAGGGTCTGAATTCAAGAACCGCACCGTTGATGTCGGCAATGTCAGCCTGCTTTTCTTCAAGCATATTTGTGATTTCTGCCTTGACTGCCTTTGAGGTAAAAGCAACGGGGCAGCGGGTATAAGTGCCCTCACAGTCATAAAGACGGGCGATGAAGGCCTTTTCGTTGTCTTCGCAGGGCTTGATGCTTTCAACAATGATGTTTGAGCACTCTGGAACAATAAGGCTTTCTGCGCTGAATTCGCCGCCGCCGACAACCGCAGGAACGTTGAGCTCATAAGCGGGTCTTACAACTGTCTGTGCGGAGAAGTCGCCCATATGGGGCAGGAAGGAATAGGTTGTGCGGTGAAGTCCCTTATCACCGTAGAAGTCGGGTCTTGTACCGCCCTTGTGAAGTGAAAGGTGAAGATTACCGCCGTTTACAGAGATAGCGTACTTACTGTCATTAAGAATTGAAACACCGTAGCGTGACTCTGAAAGGTCTGTGAATTTGTAGTTGACAACCTCAAATTTTGCCTTTTCAATTGAGTTGTTTCTGGTTGTCGGGCGTTTTACGTTACCGAACTGTACCTCGTGGCGCGCAAAGTCGTTGCGCACGGTGGTATCGAAAGCGGCTTTAAGGAAGCGGTGGTCATCCTGCCAATCCATAAGAGTATCGTATCTGACCTCTGCAGTGTCGGCAAAGAAGATAACATCCTGAGTGACGGTTGATTTCTTTGAAACAGCGTACTTGCTTCTGATAACCGCAGCAGCGGCACCGAGAGAAACAACCTCTCTGGAAATCAGTTCGGAGTTGTCTGCAAACTTGCACTCGATATCGGCATCAATGTCCCAGTTGTCCCATGCAGTGGGAAGATCCTCGGCAATGAGGAAGGTATTGAGCGGATATTCGCCGTTGCAAAGCTCACGGTCGACACGCTTGTCAACAAAGGAGCTGATGTAGCCCTTCTTGTCAAACGCAATTTTTGCAAACGGAGTTTCGAGGCTATCGCCGTCAAGCACGATTTCACTTGCGCTGTCAGGTGTGCCTGCAACAAGGCTGAGCTTCACGCTTGAAAACGCGGGGATTTTAACGCCGCTTACAAGCAGACCGTTCTTGCCGTCAATGTTTGTATATCTCTGCTGTTTGTAGCCGCCCTCAACAACAAGACCGTCTGCACATTCGATAAACAGCGGGTCGTTTCTTTCAAAGCTGAGGGTGTTGGTTACGCTGACAGTGCTGTCAGGTGCACCCACGGCGGCGCTGACAAGCTCTTTTGCGGTGTTAATAACGTGAGTTGTTTCTTCAATTGACTGAACGTGTGCGGGGTGGATGCAGGTGCCGGGCAAAATGTCGTGGAACTGGTTGATAAGAAGAAGCTTATAAAGCGGATGTGTTTTTTCATCGGTTGCCGCTTCGCCTGCCTTGACAGCACCGTCAACGGTGAAGAATTCAAGGTCACGCAGACCGAACTCTGCCTTACGGTTGTTATATTTGATTGTGTGCTGGTTTGTGAGAGTGCCGCGGTGAAGTTCAAGATAGAGCTCACCCGTGTATGTATCAGGATTGACGACAGATGCTTCAAGCTTCTGCATAAAGTCGCCGACACGCATATATTCAGCCTTGGGAACACCGGCAAGGTCCTTAAGACGTCTTGCCGCTTCAATCATTTCAAACTGGGGTCCGCCGCCGCCGTCACCGTAGCCGTAAGAAATGCATCTCATATTGGTAACGGTCTTCTCGCTGAGACCCTCTTCTGCGGTGATGTTATCGTAAAGGTCATCAACATCCGGCCAGCAGTGTGTCTTGTTGAAGTGAGTGAAAACCTTTGTTCCGTCAATACCCTGCCAATAGAATGTATCAATGGGGAATTTGTTGGTATCGTTCCAGCTGATTTTGGTTGTGAGGAAGTAGTCAACTCCGCAACCCTTCATAATCTGCGGAATGGCGGCGCTGTAGCCGAATGTATCGGGCAGCCAGAAGCAGTTTGAGGTGTAGTTGAAATATTTGCGGGTAAATCTCTGACCCCAGAGGAACTGTCTTACCATTGATTCGCCCGATGTGATGTTGCAGTCGCACTCAACCCATACGCCGCCGTTGGGCTCATATCTGCCCTCGGCAACAAGCTTCTGAATACGCTCGAAAAGCTCGGGATAATTTTCAAGAATCATATCGGAATGGCAAGAGGAGCTCTGAATGAATTTATATTCGGGATACTGCTCCATAAGCGCAACCTGATTGGAATAGGTGCGTGCACACTTCTTGACGGTTTCGGGAACGTGCCACAGCCAGGCCGTATCCATATGGGAATGGCCGATAATTGCCGCCATGGGTGCGCCCTCTCTGTTCTTTTCGGCAAGAACTTTTTTGAGGAAGGGTGCTGCCTCGTCAATTGCGGCAACAAAGGATTCCCAGTCAACGTCGTCAACTGCGTAATAAACTCTCTTGTGTACCTCATAAAGGGCATTTACTGCGTCGGCGCGGCGGAAGTCACCGGCAGGCAGGTCGTTTGCAAGCTGATTTACGGTTCTCAGGTCAAAATAGAAATCCTGAATTTTATAATCCTTTACGCAGATGTCAATGCCGCCAAAGGTGTAGCGGTAGTCAAGCAAGGGCTTGTCTTCAAGCGGTGAACATCCCTTGTAAGAATGTCCCGCATAAACCTCAAGTGCGATTTCGATTTTTTCGCCTGCATTGACTGCCATTTTAAGAAGGTCACAGTAGTGGTTGCCGTGACCCGTGAAAACAATCTTTGTTGCAAAGGTGCCGAAGGGAACTCCGTTTACCCAAAGCATAGACTCATAGCCCTGTGTGGAGGGTCTGATGAAAAGGTTTTTGCCGTCAAGCTCATCGGGAACAATGTACTCGGTCTTGAACCAGCAGTATGAGCCCTCTGCGCCCCAGACCCAGCCCTTTTCAACGGGAGAAAAAAGGGAATCGTCGGGGATTTTGTGCAGTCTTTCGGTTGTTTCAAAAGCTCTTGCGCCCACCTCATCAACCTTGCGGAAAATGAAGGGGTCAAGAATTGTTTCGAAACGCTCAAGCTTACCGAGCATTCGGCTGATTTGTACTTCTGTTAACATAGCAAATTTCCTTTCTTTTATCGCTATAAAATTATTTATTTAAGCTGACCTTGCGGACAAACCTTCATGCAGATTCCGCAGACCGAGCCGCGCCCGATATGCTGAAACTGCTTTTTCATATATTCACTGCAAGCGGCAGGGTCGAAAATATCCTCACGCACAGTGTCGGAATGCCACTCGCCGCCCTTTATGGCTTTGGCGGGACAGGCATCAACGCAAAGACGGCAACCGTTGCAGGGAGAAACGGGAACTGCGTTTCCACACTCAAAATCGCAGTCACAAAGCAGTGTGCCGAGCCTTACGCGGGAGCCGAATTCGTTGTGAATAAACAGCGAATTGCGGCCGACCGTGCCAAGTCCCGAAAGGCAGGCAATTTTTTTGTGTGAAATGCGACCTGCGTAATTCCAGCCGCCGGAATTAATGCTCTGCGAAGCGGCGACGGGAATGTAGCGGTAACCCTTTGATTGCAGAAACATTCCGATTTCGAGCAAGGTTTTGTCAATGAAAGCATTGACGGTGCGGTAATGGTGAAAATATGTATGCGTGGGTGCATCGGTGATTTCGTCAATAACGGCATCGGAAAGACGCACAACAATGCTCACCGCGCTTTTCATTGATTCCGATTCATCCTCAAGGCGGCAGAATCCGATATCCGCAACACCCTTTGACAGCGCAAACGCACGCAATTCTTCGGTTAAATTCATACACACTCTCCAAACTTTATGCCGGCTTTTTCTCTGATTGTTTTCATTGCACGGCTGACCTCAAGTGCGGTTTTTGCGGCGGTCTTATATTCCTCAGCGGTTTCGTCGGGATAATTTATAAATCTGCTCATTGCCGCCGCTTCGTTTGCCATAAGCCGCTCTTTGGGCACATCACCCACAAGCTCAACGCGGCTGCCGTCATTTTTAACAACGGAAATATCGGTAAGCTTTGAAATCGAGCCGACAACAACAGTGCCCTCGTCACCGAAAAACTGACTGCCGCACCTGTCCTGACCGATTTTCGAATATGTCATATTAACCTGCTTGTCGTTATAGAAAAATGTTGAACTTCCCTGCGCATCCGCACCCGTTGCAAGGAAAGAGGCGGTTGCCTCAATTCTTTCGGGCACACCGAAATAATCAATTGCAGGATAAACACAATAAATACCTAAATCCATAAGACAGCCCGTTGCCATTGCGGGATTAAAAATATTGGGCAACTGACCGCTTTTGAGCGCGGGATATTTTGAAGAAAGCTGTGAAAAATCAAGGTGTGCACCCGTGATTATACCGATTTGCGACAACGCATCTGCAAGAATTTTTCTGGCGGGATTAAACATATGCATTATCGCTTCAATATAAATCACGCCGTTTTCATCGGCAATTTTCTGCAGCTTTTCAAGCTCTTCGGGTTCAACTGTAATCGGTTTTTCACAGATTACGTGCTTGCCTGCCGAGAGAAGAATTTCTGTCTGCCCCGCGTGAAAAGCATTGGGGCTTGCGATGTAGCAAGCATCAATATCCTTTGCGGCAGCAAGATCATTTATATCGGTATAAACACGGTCAATTCCGTTTACTTTTGCAAAGTCAGCACCCTTTTGCGCACTGCGCGAATAAACGGCGGCAAGCTGCATATCACCGTCCAGACGCGAGCCGTCAATAAAGGACAGAGTAATCCAGCTTGTGCCGATAACGGCATATTTAATCATTGTAACTCACTCCAATTCAAGACCCATCGGCAATCCGAAGCCGAGCGAGCCGATTTTTTCAAATCCGTATTTTTTGTAAAAATTCACGCCTTTTGTGTTGTTTGCATTGACAATGAGCATAACCGAACGCACTCCCTTTTTGCGCAGGTGGTCGGTAAGGCAATCCATAAGTCCCGTACCCACGCCCATTCGCTGAAAACCGGGGTTAATGTCAATATGCAGATGGGCAGGATAATCATTTTTAAAAAGACCCGTCATCGCCATTTCACCCCAGGTGTAAACACGCTTGACAAATCCTGATTTACCTGCTCTTTTTATGTAGGGTTTAAAGTTCCTCTTGTATGCGTCAAAATCGCGTGCACAAAGAATATAACCTTGAGCAACATCGTTTTCATCAACGGCAACAAAGCAGTTTTCACTTTCACAATCAAGGTAATAATCACAAAAGGCAGAAAGTATGAAATTGCCCTCTTTTTCATCGGTACGTGCTTTTTCGCCGGCGGTATTAAGGCAGACCTGTCGTACATCAGCACGGTATTTTTCATCATAAGCAACGATTTTAAGCATAAAAATCTCCGTTTGATTTATTCGGCACGAAGCTCCTCGAGTCTTTCCTGCCATTCTTCCCATTCAAGCATAAGATGCTCAAGCTCGGTGTTTAACTGTTCAACCTTTGAAGTCAATTCAAGAACAAGCTCATAGTCGGCAGAAACCTCAGGGGTTGACATCCGCTCATTAACCTGAGAAATTTCGTTTTCAAGCTCGTCAATGCGCTTTTCGCCACGCAGAATTTTGCCCTCAAGGCGTTTGATTTCACTTTCTCGCTCTTTGCGCTGTTTATACAGATTAACCTTGGGCGACGCTTTTTTAACGTTATTCTGCTGGGCAGAAAGTGTCAGCGCCATATAAGTGTCATAGTCGCCGTCAAATTTTTCAACGCTCTCTTTGCCCATTCTGAAAATTTTTGTGGCAAGCTTATTTATGAAAAATCTGTCGTGCGAAACGGCAAGAATAGTGCCGTCGAAATTTGAAAGTGCAACCTCAAGTGCCTCTCTTGACGGAATGTCAAGATGGTTTGTCGGCTCGTCAAGCAGCAAAACATTTGCGCCTGAAAGCATAAGTTTGAGAAGGCAAAGCTTTGCTTTTTCGCCGCCGCTGAGGTTATCTACACTTTTATAAACATCGTCACCTCGGAAAAGGAAAAGTGCAAGGTAACTGCGCACTGTGGTTTCGGTAAAACTGCGGTGCTCATCCCAGATTTCGTCAATAACCGTTTTACCGTGATTCAGGCTTTCAAGGCTCTGGTCAAAATAACCAACCTTGACATTTGCGCCGAATGAGAATGCACCCGAATCCGCATCCTGCTGTTTGACAAGGATACGCAAAAGGGTTGTTTTTCCGCAACCGTTCGGTCCGATAACAAATGCTCTGTCGCTTTTGCGCACCTGCATCTGTACATTTGTAAAAAGCTGTTTTACGCCGAAGCCCTTGCTCAGCGACAAAACATTAAGCACCTCATTACCCGTTTCGGCAACGGGTTGAAATTTGATATAAAGCGAAGCAGGATCTCTTTCGGGCACAACAAGCTCCGCCTTTTTCTTTTCGAGCATTTTTCGCTTACTTTCGATTGTAATGAAATTGCGCTCTCTGCCGAAAGCCTTCTGCTGCTCAATAATTCCCTCAATGCGTTTTATTTCCGCAAGCTGGTTTTCATAAGCCCTGCGCTCGGTTTTAAGGCGCTCTTCCTTAAGTTCAAGATAGCGGCTGTAACCGCCCTTCGCACAGTGGAGTCTGCCATTTGACAGCTCCATTGTTTTATTTGTTACTTTATCGAGAAAATATCTGTCGTGTGAAATTATGAGCGCTGCGCCTTTAAAAGACTGCAAAAAGCTTTCAAGCCATTCCGTTGCGGCAATATCAAGATGATTTGTCGGCTCGTCGAGCAAAAGCAGGTCTGCGCCGCTGAGCAAAAGCTTTGCCATGCTCAGTTTTGAGCGCTGACCGCCGCTGAGCTTATCGCACGGCAGATAAAAATCCCTCTCCTCAAAACCGAGGCCGAGAAGCGCCGCACGCGCACGGCTTTTATATGTTAAACCGCCCATATCTTCAAATTTTGCATAAAGCTCATTCTGCCGAAGAATGTGAGCATCGCGGTCGCCGATTTTATCTGTTATCGCACCGGCAATTTCGTCAAGTTCCGCTTCAATGCGCATAACTTCATCAAAAACAGTAAGCACCTCATCATAAGCGGAAAGCCTTGAACCTGCGCAAGCGTGCTGTTCAAGATAACCGATACGGCTATTTTTGGAAATGAAGACTCCGCCCGAACTCGGTTCAAGCTGATTGGTAATCAATTTAAAAATTGTTGTTTTTCCCGTTCCGTTTGCACCGATAAGCCCGACCGACTCATTTTCATAAACATCAAACGAAACATTTTCAAAAAGCACCTTACCGCCGAAATCGACGGTAACATTTTGTGCACTGACAACAGACATAGCAATTAAATCCTTGTTTCGAGAATCTGAATTTCGCCCTTAAGGCTGTAAGTGCCGATACCGGCGGGCAGGAAAATACTTTCACCCTTTTTCAGTGACATTTCGCCGCCTTCTGTTATGAGAACGCCCTCACCCTCAAGCACAAGAAGTGACACAAAAGAGGTTTTGTCACAGTTATCGGTGAACTCTTCACCGTTTACATTAAGCTCCCACACCTTGAAAAACGGACAGTCCGTGAGCAACTTTTTAACACCTTTGTAAAGTGTTTCATCTTTACAATTGTACTCCGAAGCGTAAGGAACGCACTTTGTAACCTCAACAGCGTCAGAAACGTGCAATTCCCTTGGTTTTCCGTCCATTCCGGGTCTGTTGTAATCATAAATCCTGTAGGTTGTGTTGGAGTTTTGCTGCACCTCTGCAAGTAAAACACCTTTACAGATAGCGTGCAAAGTTCCTGCTTCAATAAAAAAGAAATCGCCTTTTTTGACGGGAACTTTTTCCACCTTTTCCATAAGGGTATTGTTCTCGATTGC
Organism: Acutalibacteraceae bacterium; assembly: GCA_045592705.1. Classification (GTDB taxonomy): domain Bacteria; phylum Bacillota; class Clostridia; order Oscillospirales; family Acutalibacteraceae; genus CAG-177. Next base: position 40,442 of record JAZNVG010000051.1, read on the forward strand.
GGTTTTAAACTCATCGGATGAAATTTCATCCTTGAATCCGAGAACAAGGTGCGCACCCTCATCACAGTCAAGGATGTACCAGCACTCTGTTTTACTCTCTCCCCTGCCGACATGCTTACAGTATTCACCGTCGGGGTGTACCTGCACGGATAAATCGTCGCGTGCATCAATAAATTTGATAAGTACAGGAAAATCTTCAAAGTCTGCCGCATTGGTGCCGCAGATTGAGGGATTTTCTTTCACAACGTCAGCAAAAGATCTGCCGTCATTTTCGCCGCCGCTGACAACAGAGCTGCCCGCTGTGTGGCAGGAGAGCACCCACGCCTCCGCCGCATTCTTTTTATCGGTTTTAACACCGTAATTTTCAATCAAACGGGTTCCGCCCCAAACAATTTCAGCAATATGAGGCACAAGCTTAACGGGATTTTTCACTTTAAAAAACTCCTTACGAAGATATTTTTGACTATTTACAGTATATTGTATCATATTTGTCCAATAATTGCTATACATATTTATCAGGAGGAAAGGAAAATGACAAATAATTTTAAGCCTTTCAGGTCTCGCAAAGCGGAAAACGAGAAAAAACAGCAGATTATCGAGGATATAAAACACACAAAAGCATGCCTTGAGGCGGCATATCAGCGTTTTGACATTGAATGTGACAGTGACCTTACCGATTCAATAATTTATGAAATTCAGTCACTCAGGGCAAAACACCGCTTTCTGATACGTCTTGCAAAGCAAGAGGAAATTGAATGCGGTGAAATTTCGGTATTCAGATAGGAGGTAAAACAATGGGAACAGGATTTAAAATTGCCGTTTGTGTCTTTGCTGCCGTGGCGGCGGTTGTGATTCTTTTCACCGCCGTCAAATCAAGGCACGGTGCACGCAGTTTTTTCATCAGCGCACTTCAGGGCGTGGCGGCAATGTTTGCAGTTAATCTTACAGGGATGGTCACGGGAATCACCGTTGCAGTTAACTGGTATTCGCTCGGCACTGCCTTATTGTGCGGTTTGCCGGGTATTATAGCAATGCTTACCCTTGATTTTTTATTTACATAGTCCCAAAAACATTGTTTGCAAAAAAACAAATAATAAAAGTGGATTTTTTTTAATTTTAGTCTTGACAAAAGCAAAACAAGCGGATATAATAGCTACTGCACTTGAGGTGTATGGACGTTTAGCTCAGCTGGTAGAGCATTCGCTTGACGTGCGAAGGGTCAGCGGTTCAAGTCCGTTAACGTCCACCAGAAATCTCGTTCTTCGGAACGAGATTTTTTTATTTCCTTTTTATATCTTATTGAACACGCGGAGGATGACTGTGAGTAAAGATTATAATATTACGCGGTTTTATGAGCCGCATAAACAACATTTTGCCACAGCCTTAAGTGAAATTGAAGCAGGCAGAAAACAATCGCATTGGATGTGGTACATTTTCCCTCAGCACAATTCTTTGGGATTCAGCTATGAATCGTTTTATTACGGTATCGAAAACACCGAAGAAGCACGTTTGTTTTATAATGACGAATATCTCGGCGGCAATTTGCGAAACATTTGCCGAGCACTTCTTGAAAGTCAATCAGACAGTGCCTTTGAAATATTCGGACATCCCGACGATATCAAACTGCGTTCAAGTATGACACTGTTTTATATTGCAACACAGGATGAGCTTTTCGCCGATGTGCTGAAAAAATTTTGCGATGGCAGACAAGACGAAATAACAATTGAAAGATTAGGCTGATGAAAGCGCCCTGCGGCAAATCCGCGGGGCGCCTGTTGTTTTTGTTGGGTATTTATTTCACCTCAGCGGTGTCGTCTTCCATAACCGCCAAAGAAATCGCTTTACGTCTTGCTTCAAGGTCAGCGTACATTTTGTCACGCATCTGATTATTGATTGGATAGAAGAACTTCGGAATAATTCCGAGAGCGCTTGTGATAATCGGAATGCCCGTACCGAGAGCGAAAAGCCACCACTTTGCGCTGTCGCTCTGTGTACCGATTTTCTGACCCTGAACATAGCCTATTTTTGCAAGAATAAAGCTTCTGAACGACTCCATAAGAACATTCTGGATTTTTGTGACAAGTCCTTTTGCCACACCTGTCATCGCCTCAACGCGATAACCGTTTTTCCATTCGCAGTAGTCCATTGTTTCGTTGCGCAATTCGTCGGGAATAACGTGGCGCAAACCGTAAACAAACATTTCAATAAATTCCTCGATTGCCATTGTGGGAATCATAAATTTACGGCTCATAAAGTTTTTGTTGATTGAGCCGAGGCCGAAAACAACAAGCCAACATATATCAGTCCACAAATCCTCAACGACCCACAGTGTTTTTGAGGTGAATTTTCTTCTCAACGGAGCAACAAAGGAATAGCTGACATTGAGAATGGGATAGGCAGGGATGCCGACTATTGTCTGAAGCGAAGCACTGCCGAGAACGTCAATGTAATAGTCCGAACGGCTCTGGCCGACACCGAAACCGCCCAAAAATTCTGAAAGTGTAAGAATCAGAAGCGGCTTATTGTTAAAGATTGCCTTGAAGCCCTGAAGAAGGCTGGGCTTGTCAACAGACTGCATTACGCGCTCTTTTGACACCATATAGAACCAAAAAGTCATTGCCGCCGAAAGAATACTTGTAATTGCGCCCATGCACATAAACAGGCTTGAAAGCTTGACTTTGAGAACACTTGAATTGATAAGGTCAATGAGAACACCCATTGCCATTTCGGGGATTTTCTCACCGAGAAAACGCGAGAAGAATTTTGCCTGTGCTATGAGCCGCACACGCTCTTCGGGGTTTGGCGTTATTGTCGAAAGCAGACCCGTTTGCGAAATTGACATAAACGTACCTGCGGTTTCGTTAACGATATTGAAAGCAAAGTAATAAATGAGCTTGGGCAGGTAGGTTGCCGCCGTATTCGGAAAGAATAAAGGCATAAACCAATAAAGCATTCCGAAAAGCGTCAGCGGAATTTTCATCCAGATAAGGTAAGGTCTGAATTTGCCCCATCGCGTTCTTGTTCTGTCAACAATGGCGCTGATAAAGGTATCGTTTACAACATCCCACGCACCGGTAAAAAGAGTGACAACACTGTTAATTTTGAAGTCGATTTTGACAACGTCCCAAATGAAACGGTTGCCGTATTTGCCGATTGAAAAGCTGTCGGCAAAGTCCTGCGCAATGTAAGCGGCAGTTTCCATTCTGCCGACATAGCGCCTGTTAATCATTGAAGTTTGTTGCATAACGTAACCTCCAATCACTTCAATAAAATAACGGTAACTGCGGAAATGATTGCCTGAATCATACAGAAACGGAAAATAACCTGTGTGTTTGACCAACCCTTGTTTTTTCTGAAATGGTCGTGCAGGGGTGTGCGGATTTTTTTGAAAACATTGAGATGCAGGAATCTGATAAGAGAAACCTTGACAATGCCGAGAAGTCCGTCAAGGCAAATCATAAAGCAAAGCGGGATAACAAGCAGAGCATTTCCGCTTTTGAGCACACAGATGCAAAGGAAAAGTCCGAGCGCCCTGGAGCCTGCGTCACCCATCATCATTGTGCTGGGTTCGGCATTTCTCCACAGATAGGGCATAAGTATGAGAACCATTAGAAGAATCAGCGAGAAAACGTCTTTGCTCATACCGAGCATTTTGCCTGCCGCAAAAACGGAAAGAAGTGAAACGATTGTAAGACTGCCGCAGAAGCCGTCGATTCCGTCCGAACAGTTGACGGCATTGATAAGCAACCACACAAGGATTGTTGCAAGCACACCGAAAACAATCGGGTGAATATCAAGCGACAGACCGAAGAAGGAAATGCTTGTCAGGTCGGGATTGAAATAAACGAAATTTGCCGCAGTAAGTGCGGAAATGACAAGGTCGATTGCGCCTTTTTTGTATTCGCCCCACGGATTTTTCGCACGGTCATCAAGATAACCGGAAAGCATTCCGAGGAAAAGAAGAATATAATAAAAAATGTACTCAAGCTCAACGGGCACAAAAAGCAGGGCGGAAAGGATGAATGCGCAAACAAAAACAATACCCGCACCCCTCACCTTGCCGGCTGAAAGCTTGCCGTTAAAAGCGTGCTCACGACCCTGGTCCTTGGGTAACTTGTTTTTGAAAATTGCAAGCAAACCGCCGCAAAGCACAAGCGGCACAAACAAAAACAAAGCAAAAAGCAGTTTTTCAGGCAAAAGATTTACAAGCATAAATACCTCCATAAATTATATTACAAATTTATACATAATAATAGTAACATAACCGCCGCTTTTTTTCAACAAATTTCGACCATTAATTAAAATAAAAAAACACTTTCAAAGCCGAAAGTGTCTTTTCGTTTGTGTAATTCACTTTAAAAATTCAAGTGCCTTTTCTGCCGCACTTGCCGCGTCGGATGTGTAAGCATCGGCACCGATTGAATCTGCAAATTCCTGCGAAACGGGTGCACCGCCGACAAGCACCTTCACACGCTCACGCAATCCTTTTTCTCTGAGGGTGTCAATTATTTCTTTTTGGTTTACCATTGTTGTCGTAAGCAGTGCGGAAAGGCAGACAACGGTCGCACCGCTTTCCTCAACTGCCGCGGCAACCTTTTCTCCGTCAGCATCGACACCAAGGTCAACGCACTCGATTCCGACACCTTCAAGCATAAGCCTTACAAGATTTTTGCCTATATCGTGCAAATCGCCCTTTACCGTGCAGACAACTGCCTTACCCTTCGGTTCAACACCCTCGTTGCTGAGAACAGGCTTCAAAACCTCAACACCCATTGTCATTGCCCTTGCCGCAATAAGCACCTCGGGCACGTAAACCTCATTTTTCTGAAAGCGCTTACCCACCTCGGTCATCCCCGCAATAAGCGCACCGTCAAGAATATCCTTTGCTGCAATTCCGTCATCAAGAGCCTGTTGAACAAGCGCTTTAACATCACGAGCCTTGCCTTTTTTTAAATTTTCAACAATTTCATTAAGAACAGACATTTCAACGCCTCCGTCGGTTTATAAGTTCATTATAAGCCGAGAAGAAATCACTTGTCAATCTTTTATTGCACCGTAAAGCTCTTCGATACATTCTGCCAATCTGTAAAATGTGCTCACAGGCGGCGGAGCAAATGAAAGGGCTGTTTTCAGGTTTTCAAGCGGAGAGTCGATATAAAGCATATCCGTACCGTTCACAAAAGCAATTCCGTTTTCACGCTGTGAAAGGGCAAGGCTTGTTCTGTTTTCACCGAAAGTAATATACCGCACATTCTCATCCGCCATAAACGCACCGCAAGCGACACTCGCACCGCAGACACAGAAAAGCACGGTTACTATAAACATCTTAATTGTATTCATTAATTATTCCCCATTTGTTTTATCTGAGTGATTTTTAACTATTTCAACAAGCGATGCGCCAATCATTCTGCCCGAATAAACCGCCTCTTCCAACGTATTTGCGGCACTGCCCATTTCCAGCAAAAGGTTGCAATGTGCCATATCCATATTATATTTACGCTGAGCAAAAAGCACCGGTCGCATAAGTGTAGGAAAAAGAGTCTGGCAGGTTTTCTGCAATTCCAACGCAAAACGCAGATTGAACTCCCAATCCGGGAAATCAGTAACATCCCCTTCCTCAGCCCCCGTAATTATCATCACCTGTGCCGCTTTTTTGCCGTTAATTTCAGTAACGGGCTTTAGTTTGTTACCGTTGTTTAACTGAATTGCATCACGGTGAATGTCGAGCACAATCTGAATTGACGGATATTTTTCAAGATTTTTCTCCACCCCCGCCCTCGATTTACCGTAAGACCCCGAATAAGTGTCATCATAAATGGTTTTGTCGTGAATTACTCCTATGCCCGCGGCAGTTAAATATTCTGCAATTTCAGTACCCACACGAACAACGTTGATTGCTTCATTGTTGCTTCTGTCCGTGTAGCCCTGAGCATACCACGGACGGTCAATAAGTTCATATCCCTCTGATGTGTGGGTGTGAAAAATAAGCACCGTCGGCTGTGATGCATCAGTGATATTCAGGTCAAGCGGCTGTGAAAGCACCTTTTCAATGTCAAGTTTTTTCGTTTCGGTGGTGTTCCGCACGGCAATATTTTTATAAATATTCGTCGCGGCATCATTTATATAGGTTTTAGTCACAATGTCGGCATCCCGTTTATCGTTTGCAAATTTCTCACTGTATTTTTCAATGAGTTTTTTAATATCGTCAGGCGTTTGTGTGAAATTGTCATCCAGCGCAAAAGCACTGTTGTCGGGAACATTCTGCAAAACCGTGTTACTCTGCACCGGTGCGGCACTCTCACTTGTTTGCGGCATACCAAAACAGTATTCACTCAACGCAGGAAGACCCTCAGGCAAGCAAATCCCCGCACTGACAAGTGCGAGCGGTTGCGCGGAAGACGACAGACCCGTTGCAGCAATAAGAATCACGCTGAGAAAACACAAAATTTTCAACACCGTATTGTGTGTAAAAACTTTTTTCATTTCATAGCCTCCCCAAAACAGTTAAATTATATGAAGCAAAGAACTATTTAATGTTCAAAAGGTTACAATTTGTAATTTTTACACTGCATTTTGTAACTGTTTTGTAGAAATATTGTAATCTTAATGTTGTTGTTTGCGACACACAGAAAGTGTATAATAAAGATGTAGAAAAAAGTATGGGGAGGAAATAAAAATGGTTGCAAACATTATGCTCGTAATTACTGTATTAATCGCCGCAATGTCAGTTGCCGCATTCACATCGGGAGAGGGAGTTACCGAGCCGTAAAATCAAAGTTTCAGGCAGACACTTTTGGGTGTCTGCTTTCTTTATTTATGCGGTAAGAATCAACAAATCCTGCTCATTTAGCCGCGGCTGAAGTGCAAGATTTACCGCAAGCGAAACAAGCTTTGCGGCACGCTCAATAACAAGGTCAATTTCACGCGGTGTCACCATCATAAGCGAATATTCGTCACCAACCTCACCTGCATTTTCGCCGTTCATATTCATAACATCGCTTGCAAGAGTTGAAGCATCCACAACAGTGGGAATACCGATTGAAATCACGGGAACTCCGAGTGTTTTTTCATTTATTTCTTTGCGTGAATTTCCCACACCTGAACCCGGCACAATTCCGCTGTCACAAAGCTGAACCGTGCAACCGAGACGCGAAACACGGCGCGCGGCAAGAGCATCAACCGTTATCACTGCTGAGGGCTTGATTTTTGCAACAATTGCGGTTATAATGTCAACTGCTTCAATGCCGGTTTCACCCAAAACTCCGGTTTGAAAGGCACAGACTTTTCTTAAATCGTGCAAACCGGTTGACTCGGCAATCTCACCCTCTATGTGACGTGTTGCAAAAATTTTGTGCGCACATTTCGGGCCAAGTGCATCAGGCGTAATTTCATCGTTACCAAGGCCTGCGACAAGCACCGTTCCTTTTTCGGGCAACAGCTTTTTCAGTTCATCTGCCACCACTTGTGCCGCCTGACTTTCAAGCTGTGAAAAACGCATAAGCGGTTCAATTTCAACGGTAACATATTTCCCGACAGGCTTACCGATCGCCTTTTCGCCGTCCGCGTCAACCACTTCAATGTGTGTGACTTTGATTTTTTCACGTTCAAAAGTACTGCATTTGACACCGTCAGGCATAATTCTGCCCATATTTTCGGCTTTTTCAAGAGCTAAATCCGTTCTGAATTCCAAAATATCATTCCATTCATATTTTTTTAAAATAATTCTTGCATTTATAAAACTTTTGTGATATCATAATTGACTGTATAAACGAAGGAGGTGTCACTATGCCCAATATCAAGTCAGCAAAGAAGCGTGTCCTTATCAACAAAACAAAGGCCGCAAGAAATAAGTCCCGCAATTCAGCTCTTAAGACAGCTATCAAAAAGGCTAATGCTGCCGCTGCCGCTAAGGCTCCCGAAACAGAGGCTCTTGTAAAGATCGCCATCCAGAAGGTTGACCAGGCTGCTGCAAAAGGTCTTCTCCATAAGAACAACGCTGCCCACAAAAAGGCTGCTCTTGCAAAGCTTCTCAACGAGGCAAAATAATCAAACAACAAAAAGGCAACGGCTGCGGTTATTTTTTAACTGCGGCTGTTAATTTTGTTGACTTTTTCAAAATATTAAGTTATAATAACTGTAATAATTTTATTTTGGAGGATTAATCAATGGAGTGCGTAAAAAAGATTCTTAAAATCGTTGCTGTCGTTGTTGCTGTTGCAGGCGTTGCTACCGCAGTATATTTTGCTGTTAAGAAGTTCCTTGAGAAGAAAAATGAAAAAGCTGACTGCGAAGAAAACTATGTTTCCTGCTCATGCTGTGAGGCTGAATAATCCTCGGCAATAACTTAATTCTGATAAAAACGTTTTGGCGGCTTGTTTTCAGGCCGCCTGTTTTTTATTTTTCTTTCGGCTTTGAAAGCACACAGGCAACAAGCCCGCAGATTATTGCGGCAGTTACGCCCGCCGAGCTTGCGGTGAATGCCCCCGTAAGCACTCCGAGCGCCCCATTTTCGGCAATTGCTTCTTTCGTGCCTTCCACCATGGCATAACCGAATCCCGTCAACGGCACACTTGCACCCGCCCCTGCAAAATCCACAAGTTTGCCGTAAACGCCGAGTGCCGTAAGAATCACACCGAGTACAACATAGCCGACCAGGATTCTGCCGGGTGTCAGCTTTGTCACATCAATAAGAATCTGTGCAACAACACACAGCGCTCCGCCCACGGCAAAGGCTTTCATCAAATCTATAAATATTTCCATACATTTTCCCCCTTTTTTTATATTGTTACTCACCTCACCGCGCATATTCACAAAATCTTTTCGGGCAATATATAATATTTTCTTAAAAGTGTCGCAAAATACTTGACAAAAGGCGGCTAAATGAATACTATTGTTAAGGTTTATATTTTTAAGTAATTAATAATAATATTTTAGTGAAGGAGTTTTTAAAAATGGTATTTGAGAAAATTAAGAAAATCATCTGCGAACAGCTTGAAGTTGACGAAAGCATCGTAACCCCCGAAGCTTACATCACATCTGACCTCGGTGCTGACAGCCTTGACCTTGTTGACCTTGCAATGTCAATTGAAGACGAATTTGACCTTGAACTTTCCGACAGCACCCTTGAATCAATCAAGACAGTCGGTGATCTCGTCCGCTACATCGAAGAAAACTAATCACCCCGAAAGGAAGTTTTATTTTGGCCGCTCAGACTAAAATGGTTGAAGAAATCACCTCAATGGAGGTTGATTTTGCTAAATGGTACACAGACGTTGTTAAAAAGGCAGAACTTTCCTCCTACTCAGGTGTAAGGGGCTGTATGGTTGTGCGCCCTTACGGTACCGCTCTGTGGGAAAACATCAGAAATGACCTCGATGCACGCTTTAAGGCAACCGGTCACGAAAATGTTATGATGCCCATGTTCATCCCTGAAAGCCTGCTTCAGAAGGAAAAAGACCACGTTGAAGGCTTTGCACCCGAGGTTGCCTGGGTGACCCACGGCGGCTCAGAGAAGTTGCAGGAACGTCTTTGTGTGCGTCCCACCTCCGAAACACTTTTCTGTGACCATTTCAGCGAGGTTGTTCACTCTTACAGAGATTTGCCCAAACTTTACAATCAGTGGTGTTCTGTTGTTCGCTGGGAAAAGACAACCCGTCCCTTCCTGAGAACAATGGAATTCTTCTGGCAAGAGGGTCACACTCTGCATGAAACTGCAGAAGAGGCTGTCAAAGAAACCGAGCAGATGCTTAACATCTATGCGGATTTCTGTGAGCAAAGCCTTGCCATCCCCGTTGTAAAGGGTAAGAAAACCGACAAAGAAAAATTTGCAGGTGCCGAATCAACCTATACAATTGAAGCTCTTATGCACGACGGCAAAGCTCTTCAGAGCGGCACCTCTCACTACTTCGGTGACGGATTCGCAAAAGCTTTCAACATCACCTTCACCGACCGTGAGAATAAAATCAGCTATCCCCATCAGACATCCTGGGGTATGAGCACCCGCATCATCGGTGCTATCATCATGACACACGGCGATGACAACGGCCTTGTTCTTCCCCCTGCCGTTGCACCCATTCAGCTTGTCATTATCCCCATCGCCACACACAAGCCCGGTGTTACCGAAAAAGCGGAAGAACTTCTTGAAAGACTTAAAAAGTCATTCCGTGTAAAGCTTGACAACACCGACAACTCAGCAGGTTGGAAATTTGCCGAATACGAGATGAAGGGTGTTCCCCTGCGTCTTGAAATCGGTCCCAAGGATATTGAAAAGAATCAGTGCGTTCTTGTCCGCCGTGACAACCGTGAAAAGATTTTTGTCAGCCTTGATGAGCTTGAGGCAAATATTGCCGAGCAGCTTAAAGCCGTACACGACGGTCTTTATCAGAAAGCTCTTGACCGCAGAGAAGAAATGACTTATTCCGTTTCCACAATGGAAGAGATGATTGAAAACGCTGAAAACCGTCCCGGCTTTATTAAAGCAATGTGGTGCGGTGAGCTTGAGTGTGAAGAAAAACTCAAGAGTGATGCCGGCGTAACATCACGTTGCATCCCCTTTGAACAGGAAAAAATCAGCGATGTCTGCGTTTGCTGCGGCAAACCCGCAAAGCATATGCTCTACTGGGGCAAAGCATATTAATTTTACAAAAAGGGCTGTGCGAACAGCCCTTTCACCTTTTACGAAAGGACTTGATTGCTTGATTATCAGAAATGTCGAATATTTTAACTCCGATTTTGAAAAAGTGCGCGGCAATATCGAGATAAATAATGAAAAAATCAGTGCACTTTCCCCTGCCGACGGTGTTTCGGATTTTGAAAATTGCGTTGTCGTGCCCGGCTTTGTTGATGTGCATATTCACGGCTGTTGCAAGCGCGACGCAACCGACGGAAAAAGCGATTCGGTTGCCAAAATGTCAGAGTGGCTTGTAACAAAGGGTGTCACATCATTCTGCCCGACAACAATGACAGTTTCAAAACAGCTCATCCGCGACAGTTTCCGTTACGTTGCCGACACAATGGGCAAAGAAAAAGGTGCTTATATTCACGGCATCAATATGGAAGGCCCCTTTATTAACCCCGAAAAGAAAGGTGCACAGGCAGAAGAACATATTCTTGCGCCCGATGTGGAATTCTTCAACGAACTCAATGCAATTTGTCCCGTCAAAATCGCGGACATTGCGCCTGAGGTTGACGGTGCACTTGATTTCATTGAAGGTGTTAAAGATATCTGCGCGGTTTCTGCGGCGCACACTGCGGCAAACTATGAGCAGACTAAGGCAGGCATTAACAAGGGTATCAATCACGCAACTCACCTTTACAACGCGATGATTACCCTCACCTCACGCGAGGCCGGCACAGTAGGCGCTTTGCTAGAAAACGAAAACGTAATGTGCGAGTTAATCTGCGACGGCATTCACATCTGCCCGACAACGCTTGCTCTCACTTTTAAAATTCTCGGCGAGGACAGAGCGGTTGTCATCAGCGACGCGATTATGGCAAGCGGACTTGAGGACGGACGTTATATGCTTGGCGGTCAGGATGTTTTTGTAACAAACGGTGCCGCGCGCCTTGCAAGCGGCAACCTTGCAGGCAGCACTACTAACCTTTTTGACGAATTTAAAAATCTGATTTCTTTCGGTATCCCCTTAAAGCAAGCTCTCAAATCCTGCACAATAAATCCCGCAAAATCCATCGGTACCGACTCGGTTACGGGCAGTATTGAGGCAGGCAAAAATGCAGATTTGCTTGTTTTAAACAAGGACATGACAGAGATTGTTGCCGTGTTTGTAAAGGGCAAAAAGCTCGTGTAAAAATCTCAAAAATCAACAAAATTTTTCCGTTGCAATTTTCCCTGCAAGACAAGGGTAGTCGCAACGGATTTTTTATGCATGGTTTGCTGTGTATATTCATTTTTTATGCATCTTAAACATGTGTGGATTTTGTAAAGGTTTTTTACTTACGCCTGTGGAAAACTGTGTGAATAATGTTGATAGATTGATTTTTTATTCCGAATTGCAATTATAAACGTAAAGTTTTTGCCTTTACAAGACCTTTTTATTCTATTTTGTAAATATCGTCCCTTTGTATATATGTATAGATGTGAATAACTTGTTTTTGCAAGAGTCAAAAAAGCTCTTGCAATTTCTTTAATTTTTGCAATAGCAAAATGTATAAAACTTTTTGTTGAAAAAGGTATTTTTTATGTAAAAAGTCATAGCTGAAATGCGCTGTTTTTGCGCAGCTTTCGCTCTCCTTTTTACTGCATTTCACAGCAAAAAAGCAACCCGACACGGCAGACATTCATATCAACCGCATCGGGCACAAATTTTGTTTTTTCTTGTCTTATTTTTCGTTTTCTTCCGCTTGTTTTATCTGACCGAAAATTTCCTGCACCGCGTAATATGACGGTTTGGGATTGCCACTGTTATCAACAAGACCCCAGCGTGTTTCGGTGGGGCAATCGCTTTGTCCGCAGTAGGCACATCTGTGATAATCGGTATAGCAAAAAGCAATTGCGCCACATATAAACCTGCGGTCATAAAACATTTTAAGTATCTTTCTGTAAAACTTTGCCTGACCCTCGGGGGTATGAGGGTAACCGGGGATAACGGTGATTGCAGGCAGCTCACGGTAAAGGTGGTTTGTCATATCTCCGCTGAAAAGAAAGCTTGAATAAAGCTTTTCGTTATTCTCGCAGACATATTTTACGTGATTTGAAAAATGGGGCGGCAGGTTTTCTACAAACTGAACAATGTTCTTTTTAGCCTCTTTTTCGCTGTCAAAACCGTAAGATTGAAGAATCGCCTTTTTCTCCGCTTTTGTTTTCGGTTTTCCCTCACTTATGTAGCCGAATTCCTGCATCAGAATCGGTTTTCCCGTGAATGCCCAGAGGTAACGCGCCATTATGTCAAAAATCCACATAAATCCCGGCAGAGAGAAGAAACAGCCAAGATACATATCAAGACCGACATAATCGCAGTATTTGTGATAAGGACGCAGACCGTAGTGCAGGTCAACCTGTGGACCTGCAGAGTTGTAGCCGATGATGATATCTTTTCTCAGCGGATACATTTCTTCAAGCTGAACACCGATAAACTTAATTGCCTCTTGCATATTAAGCGGCACCGTGAAGCGAGGCATACCCATTTCGTTTGAAATCTGCAGACCCTCAACATATCCCTGAACATCTTCAATAAAAAAGCGCGAGGCTTTTCTGATAAGGTCTTCACCCTCGGGTGTTCTGATATCCGCACCGAATTTAATAAAATCGGCAGGCACCTGAGTTACTGCCATAATCTTGAAGCCGTGCTCCTTATAAGTTCTGCACATTTTCTTAAATTCAAGATATTCACCGCGCAGTTGACCGTTTTCATCAAACGGATAAGGTGCGCCGACACGCACCCAGTTGACGTTTGCATTGCTTATCTGCTCATAATTTTCAGACGGATGGCAAACACCCCGAACAAAACCTGTCTTTTTACGAATCGCCTCAAGTTCGCCCGTTTTATCTTTAAGGAAAAAGGATTTTATAATGCTTGTAGGGATATACTTTATGCTGTTGATTATCTGGTCTTTTAAAAATTGATCCATAAATAACCTCTCCCTTATTTGATAAATCAATTATACCACATCAAAAAACATTTGTCACTATTTGAAAGTGAAAAAAGGCCTCTGCAATTTTGTTGCAGAGGCCGCGCTTTGTTAATTATTTAATGTTGTTTTCAAGTGTTGCAAGCTCGCCTTCAAGTTCAGCAGGAAGAGTGCCGTCAAACTTACCGTAGAACTCTTTGATGCCTGCGATTTCTTCTGCCCACAGTGCATTGTCAACGCTGAGAAGTTCCTTGAGCTGAGCGTCGCTGACCTCATCTTCAAGACCTTCAAGGTTGATATCTTCAGCCTTGGGAATGAAGCCGATTGCGGTTTCGTCTGCATCAACCTTGTTTTCGCAACGGTCGATAATCCAGTCAAGAACACGCATATTGTCGCCGAAACCGGGCCACAGGAAGTTGCCGTCGTCATCCTTACGGAACCAGTTGACGTTGAAGATCTTGGGAGCCTTGTCAGCATCAAGAGTCTTACCGATTTCAATCCAGTGTTTCCAGTAGTCACCCATGTTGTATCCGCAGAAGGGAAGCATTGCCATGGGGTCACGTCTTACGACGCCGACAGCACCTGAAGCGGCAGCTGTTGTTTCGGAAGCCATGATGGAGCCAACAAATACGCCGTGGTTCCAGTCACGTGACTGATAAACAAGGGGAGCAAGCTTTGCACGTCTGCCGCCGAATACGATTGCGGAAATCGGCACACCCTGAGGATTCTCAAACTCGGAGCTGATGCAGGGGCAATTCTTTGCGGGAGCTGTGAAACGGCTGTTGGGATGAGCACCCTTTTCTTCGCTTTCTTTACCGTTCCAGGGGTTGCCCTTCCACTCGATTGCGTTTGCGGGAGGATTCTTATCAAGACCTTCCCACCAAACGGTGTTGTCATCAAGGTTATGAGCAACGTTTGTGAAGATTGTGCCCTGCTTTGTGGAAGCAAGAGCGTTGGGGTTTGACTTTTCGTTTGTGCCGGGAGCAACGCCGAAGAAGCCGTTTTCGGGGTTGATGGCATAAAGTCTGCCGTCTGCACCCTTACGAATCCAGGCAATATCGTCACCTACGCACCATACGCGGTAACCCTTGTTGTAATATCCCTCGGGGGGGATGAGCATTGCAAGATTTGTTTTGCCGCAGGCAGAGGGGAATGCGGCACAGATATATTTGATTTCGCCGTTGGGCTTCTGAAGACCGAGAATAAGCATATGCTCAGCCTGCCAGCCTTCGTTGCGGCCCTGATAGGAAGCAATACGAAGTGCGAAGCACTTTTTGCCGAGAAGAACGTTTCCGCCGTAACCTGAGTTTACGGAAATGATTGTATTATCCTGCGGGAACTGGCAGATATATCTCTTTTCTTCGTCGATTTCGCACTTGCAGTGAAGACCCTTAACCCAGTCTTCGCTGTCACCGAGAACATCCATAACAGCCTTGCCCACACGGGTCATGATTGCCATATTGAGAACAACGTAGATGGAGTCTGTAAGCTCAACACCGATTTTTGAGAAAACGGAGCCGACGGGACCCATTGAATAAGGAATAACATACATTGTTCTGCCCTTATAAGAATCGCGGGCAATGTTGTAAAGCATTTCATAAGCTTCAGCGGGAGCCATCCAGTTGTTGGTGGGACCTGCTTCTTCTTTTGTGTTTGTGCAGATGAAAGTTCTGCCTTCAACGCGGGCAACGTCGTTGACAGCTGTGCGGTGAAGGTAGCAACCGGGAAGCTTTTCTTCGTTAAGCTTAATCATTTCGCCGGTTGAGCAAGCCTCTGCTCTGAGAGCCTCAAGCTGTGCTTCGCTGCCGTCAATCCAGACAATTTTGTCAGGACTTACAAGGTCAGACATTTCCTTAATCCAGGAAAGAACGGATTTGTTAGTGGTTAAATTTTCCATAGCAAATACTCCTTTTCTTTTATTGAAAAAAACTAAAATTAACAACAATTATTATATGTCGGAAACGGGCGGAAAAACACACGCCGAAAAGGAATTTTTTTGCAATCCCAACGTTCCCCATTGTAAATAATATCATAAAAAAAAGAATTGTCAAGTTCGGGGAAAAAACTTGTCAATTCTTTCAAAAAACGTCGTAAATTGTTTTAATTTTTGGCATCTATGGGCAAAGTCGCGCAAGCATTGAGGTCAAGGCTTGCAATGTTGCTGTTTTTCAGCTCATAAAAGGCCTGCGCACCGACCATTGCAGCATTGTCACCGCAAAGCGAAAGCTCGGGCATATAAAGCTTTCTGTTATTTTCACGGCACATTTTTTCCATTTCTCTGCGGAGCACCGAGTTTGCGGAAACGCCGCCTGCCATTACGATTTTATCATAGCCGAGTGCCTGTGCCGCCGCGTTTGTGTTGCTGACAAGGCAACGAACAACCGCCGCAATATAAGATGCACCGAAATCGGCAACATTGATTTCTTCGTTTTTCTGTGCGGCGTTGTGCACAAGGTTTACTGCCGCAGTTTTAAGACCCGAAAAGCTGAAATCGTATTCACTGCCGTCAACACGGGGGCGCGGAAAAGAATAAGCCTTGGGGTTACCGTTTACCGCCGCTTTGTCAAGATTGACACCGCCCGGATAAGGCAAGCCGACAACTCTGGCGGCTTTATCCATCGCCTCACCTGCCGCATCGTCACGTGTTCTGCCGACAATTCTGAAATCAGTGTAATCCCTGACCTCGACAATATGGCTGTGGCCGCCCGAAACAACAAGGCAAAGGAAGGGCGGTTCAAGGTCGGGATTGGTGATGTAGTTAGCGGCAATGTGAGAGCGCAGATGGTGCACGGGCACAAGCGGAAGGCCTGTTGAAAGTGACAGACCCTTTGCAAAATTAACACCGACAAGCAAAGCGCCGATAAGACCGGGCGCATAGGTAACGGCAAGGGCATCAAGGTCACTGTAAGAAAGATTTGCATCTTCCATTGCCTTTGTCACAACACCCGAAATTGCCTGTGCGTGCATTCTTGAAGCGATTTCAGGCACGACACCGCCATATATAATGTGTTCCTTAACTTGTGAAGCAATAACGTTTGACAAAACTTTATGGCCGTCTTCAACAACGGCGGCGGCAGTTTCGTCACAGGATGATTCAATTGCAAGAATTATCATTTTTACACCTCTTGCTTAAAATATTTGGTAAGAATAAGTCCGTTTTCGGTCGGAAAAGAATAAAATTCTTTGCGCACACCCACCGTTTCAAAGCCTGCGCTTTCATAAAGGGTAATTGCACCCGCATTGCTTTGGCGCACCTCAAGAGTAATGAATTCACATCCCCTGCCCTTTGCGCCCTCGCACGCGGCAAAAAGCAACATCCTGCCCACACCAAGTCGACGGCAATCGGGAAAAACGGCAACATTTGTTATGTAAGCCTCGCCGCAGATTTCCTGCACACCGATATATCCGAGAGTTTCGTCTTTGTCGGCAGCAACAAGAAAGTGTGAGTTTTCATTTGTCAACTCCTCACGCAAAGCATCAACGCTCCACGGCTGAGAAAAACATTCTTTTTCGAGTTGTGCAATTTTTTCAAGATGCGTTTCATTCATCGGGATAACGGTAAAATTTCTCAAATTACGCCCTCCCGACAATTTCATCAAAAACGCTTTCAAGACCTTTTTTAATGAGGTTTGCGCAGGTTATATATGTTTCAAGATTTCCGCCAAACGGGTCGGGAATATCATTGAGCACAATTATTTTATCGCTGTCAACATAGTTGGCAAGCGAAATGGCATGATTTGACGTCATACATACGAAAACATCCGTTTCATCAATCAGGTAAGCGGTAAGCCTGCGTGCACTGTGGTCGGAAATGTCGGCACCGAAGCGTTCTGCCGCCCTTACTGCATTTTCACACGCAGCATCACCTGACATTGCAAAAATGCCTGCACTTGATGCATTGACACCATCAACGCCCCTGTCGGTAAGCATTTTTTCAAAAATGCCCTTTGCCATGGGACTGCGGCAGGTGTTGCCCGTGCATACGAATAACACATTCATTGGCCTTCCCTCCTATTTTGCGTCATACCAGGTTTTGCCGCTTGACACATCCGCTTCAAGCAAAACACGCATTTTAACCGCACTTTCCATTTCCTGCTTTACAAGGCGGCAGACTGCCTGAACCTCATTTTCGGGGGCTTCAACAATCAGTTCGTCGTGCACCTGCATTATCAGCTTAGCCCTGAAGCCCTGTTCGCGCAGGGCATTAAACACTCTTATCATTGCAATTTTGATAATATCGGCGGCAGTGCCCTGAATGGGCATATTCAGCGCAACTCTTTCGCCAAAAGCTCTTGTGATTGCGTTGGATGCGGAAAGCTCGGGCAGATAGCGGCGGCGTGCAAACACGGTTTCAACATAACCCTGTTTTTTCGCCTTTTCAACAATGGTGGACATATATTCACGCACACCTTTATAATGGTCGAGATAACCTTTGATGTAGCTGTCTGCCTCTGCGCGCGAAACACCGATGTTTTTAGCAAGCGAAAATGCACCGATGCCGTAAACAATTCCGAAATTAACGGCTTTTGCACGGCTTCGCATAAGCGGAGTGACCATCATAAGCGGCATATTGAACACCTGCGAAGCGGTTATTGCGTGAATGTCGTCGTTATTATTAAATGCCTCAAGCATTGTTTTATCGTTTGCAATGTGTGCAAGCACACGAAGCTCAATCTGCGAATAGTCGGCATCAACAAGCATTTTTCCCTCACCCGCTCGGAAGAATCGGCGCATTTCTCTGCCAAGCTCCGAGCGCACGGGAATATTCTGCAGATTCGGCTCGGTTGAAGAAATTCTTCCCGTTCTGGTTTCGGTCTGGTTGAGGGTTGAGTGAATACGCGAATCCTCACCGATAACCTTCAGCATACCGTCACAGTAGGTCGATTTCAGCTTTGCAAGCGAACGGTATTCGAGAATCAGCGCAACAACGGGATAATCGGGCGCAAGCGCTTCAAGCACCTCGGCATTTGTCGAATAGCCGCTTTTTGTCTTTTTCTTTGCAGGCAGGCCCATTTTTTCAAAAAGAGCCTCACCAAGCTGTTTAGGCGAATTGAGATTGAATTCATAGCCGACAAGCGAAAAAATCTCCGCAACAATTTCATCAATTCTTTTTTCAAGCTTCAGCGAAAATTCGGCGATACCCTCAGCATCCGCCTCAAAGCCCTCACACTCCATTGATGCAAGCACCTCGGCAAGAGGAAGCTCAATTTCATCAAGCAGACGGGTCTGCTCATTTTCATCGGTTTTTTCTTTGAGAATTCCAAAAAGCTGAGGCAGTAATGCCGCATAAGCCGCTGTCGGATTTTCGGCATTTGCCGTTGCCTCAACGCCGATGTATTCATCAACTATTCTTTCAAGCTCATAGTTGCCCGATGAGGGGTTGAGCACATAAGCGCTGAGCATTGCATCGCCGCAAATGCCGTTAACCGGCAGATTTGCACGGCAGCCAAAAGAATAAAGCGCCTTTACGTTGTAGGTGTATTTGCAGATTTTTTTATCAAAAAGGAAGTTGTCGCAGAACTCTGCATAGCGTTCATTTTCGGGTGTCACTCTGCCCACACCGTTGGGCAGGGCAAAATAGAAATCACCGCTGTCAAAAATGAAATAAGCGCTCTGCACCTTGCGCAGATGGTTGAGAAGCCACAGTGTATCATCCTGCTCAAAAAGCGTCGAATTGACCTGCGGTACGTTCTGCTCTTTTTTCTCTGCGGGAACAGCCTTAAGGTTGAGCCTTTCAATAATTTTGAACATTTCAAGGTCAGAAAGAATTTTAGTCACCTTGTAGGCATCAACAGGGGCGGGAATATAATTTTTAAGGTCTGTGTCAACGGGCGCATCGGTTTTGATTGTGCCGAGTGTTCGGCTGAGATATGCATTATCTTTATCTGCAGCAAGCTTATCGTGAACACCTTTTTTAATGTCAAGCGTATCAAGCTTTTCATAAATTTCATCAAGACCGCCAAAACGCGATACAAGGTCAGATGCGGTTTTCTGACCTATACCTGCAACTCCGGGAATACAGTCGGAGGAATCACCCATAAGTGCTTTTATATCAATAAGCTTTTCGGGTTCAACGAGATATTCTTCCTTTACTCTTTCAACAGTATAACGGGTTGTATGAGTCTGTCCCATTTTTGTGGAAGCAAGCAGGACATTGACGTTTTCGCGCACCAACTGCAAAGAATCGCGGTCAC
The DNA here is from genome assembly GCA_045592705.1 of Acutalibacteraceae bacterium. Lineage (GTDB taxonomy): Bacteria > Bacillota > Clostridia > Oscillospirales > Acutalibacteraceae > CAG-177. The sequence goes on from JAZNVG010000051.1 coordinate 60,223, forward strand.
CCGTTGCGATAAAACAACTGTCGGCGGCAGTGCAGTTTGCCGCAAGTGTGCCGAGGATGTCATCAGCCTCCCACCCTGCCTTTTCAACAATTCGATAACCCATTGCCGCAAGCAGTTCTTTGAGCACGGGCATCTGCTGGGCAAGCTCATCGGGCATGCCCTTGCGGTTTGCCTTGTAACCCGAATACATTTCATGGCGAAAAGTGGGGGCTTTGACATCAAAAGCAACGGCAACACCGTCAGGCGCTGTTTCTTCAAGCAATTTGAGCAAAATATTTATAAAACCGTAAATGCCGTTTGTGAAACGGCCGTCTTTGGTGGTGAGCAGCTTTATTCCGTAAAAGGCACGGTTAAGTATGCTGTTGCCGTCAAGGACAAGAAGCTTCATTGAAATTTCCTCCGATACAAATCTGTCAGCATATATTATAGCACAAATTTTATAAAACGCACCAATAATTTAAAATTTAAGTAAAATTCTTGCATTTATCTTTTTCCCGTGATAACATTAGTGTCACAAATCTTTTTCGGGAGGAAGCAATGAAGGTCGGATCACTTGAAATAAACGGTTATGCCGCACTTGCACCCATGGCAGGTGTTGCCGACCGAGCTTTCCGTGAGCTTTGCGTTGAGTTTGGCGCCGCTTACGTTGTGGGCGAAATGGTCAGCGCAAAGGGCATCAGTATGAATGACAGAAAATCTGCCGATTTAATGCGGATTTCCCCGAAAGAACGACCTGCCGCAATCCAGATTTTCGGTGACGACCCCACAATTATGGCGCAGGCTGCTGTAAAGGCATTGGACTTTACTTGTGACTTTGTAGATATAAATATGGGATGTCCTGCACCTAAAATATCCAATAACGGTGGGGGTTCCGCACTTATGAAGCAACCCGAGCTTGCGGCACACATTACCGCCGAGTGTGTAAAGGCCATCCCCTTGCCTGTCACTGTAAAAATGCGAATGGGTTGGGACAGCGAAAATATCAACTGCGTGGAGCTTGCAAGGCTTTGCGAGGCGGCAGGTGCGGCGGCAATCACCGTTCACGGGCGCACAAAGCAGCAAATGTATGCTCCACCCGTTAGCCGTGAAATCATCAAAGAAGTGAAAAGCGCCGTAAAAATCCCCGTCATCGGCAACGGTGACATCGTGGACGGCATCACCGCAAAACAGATGTATGACGAAACCGGTTGTGATTTTGTTATGGTTGGCAGAGGCGCCCTCGGCAGACCGTGGGTTTTCACGCAGATTAACGAATTTATGAAAAACGGCAGAATTTTACCCGAACCACCGATTGAGGAACAAATGCAGATCATGTTGCAGCACATTGCGAAGCTTTGCGAATACAAAGGCGATTATATCGGAATGTGTGAAGCAAGAAAGCACGCCGCCTGGTATATCAAAGGTATAAGAGGCGCCGCACGCTTCAGACAAGAAATCGGAGCACTCAAGACAATGGACGAATTAAAAACGCTGGCGAAAAGAGTAATTGAAGCGGCACACACCACAGAATAACAGAAAAAACATCCCCGTAATACGCTGTGTATTACGGGGATTATTGTTTATCAAAGATTTTATTTCTTCTTGATAATGTCGTTGAGCATTACATAGAACTGGTCATCATCAATTGTATTGTCAGCAGGAGCGGCAGGTCTTGCGGCTGATGAATCAACGCTGGATGATGAAATGTCGCTGAAATTGGGAATACTCGGTGCTGCTGCAACGGGAGCGGCAGGAATTTCGGGAGCTGCAACGGGAGTGGGAGCAGGAGTTGCAGTTGAGAAAATCTTGCTTGCAGCTGTTGTTTCTGCGGGTTTTGCCTTGGAATCAAAGCCGGTTGCAATAACGGTGATAACCATTTCGTCATCAAGATCGGGATCAAATGCAATACCCCAAGTGATATTTGCATCTTCGTGAGCCTGAGCAGTGATGATTTCGGCTGCGTTCTCGACATCCTCAAGGTCAACATCGTCGGAAGCGGTGATAGAAATAATAACACCCTTGGCACCGGAAATTGATGTTTCAAGAAGCGGGCTGGAAACAGCAGCAGTTGCGGCACTTTCAGCCTTATCCTTGCCCTTTGCACGGCCAACGCCCATGTGAGCATAGCCGGCATCCTTCATTACGCTTGTAACGTCGGCAAAGTCAAGGTTAATGAAACCGGGAACCTTAATAAGTTCTGAAATGCTGTTAACGCCCTGAAGAAGAACTTCGTCAGCCTCAGCAAAAGCCTCAGCGATGGTCTTCTTTCTGTCATCAAGTGCACGAAGACGGTCATTGGGAATAACGATGAGAGAGTCAACATGCTCGGCAAGCTGTGCAATGCCTTCCTGAGCCTGAAGCATTCTCTTGCGGCCTTCAAACTTGAAGGGCTTTGTTACAACACCGATGGTAAGGCAACCCATATCTTTTGCAACCTGAGCAATGATGGGAGCTGCGCCTGTGCCGGTGCCGCCGCCCATACCGGTTGTGATGAATACCATATCTGTGCCCTTGATTGCATCAGCAATTGCGTCGCGGCTTTCTTCGGCAGCCTTTGCGCCAACCTCAGGCTTACCGCCTGCGCCCTGACCGTGAGTTGCTTTTTCACCAATCTGAATTTTATGAGTAGCGTTGGAATGAACAAGAACCTGCTTGTCGGTGTTTACTGCGATAAACTCTGCACCGAGAACTCCGGAAGTAATCATTCTGTTAACGGCATTTCCGCCGCCGCCGCCGACACCGATAACCTTTATCTGTACCGCGCTGTCAAATTCATTATCAATTTCAAATGCCATTAGTTAAACCTCCATAGATTTTCATAGTCATAATATACCTATTTTATTACACAATAATATTAACACGTCAAAAATAAAAAAACAAGTTAATTTTTAAAAAAGTTGCCTTTTGCGACTAATATTTACAAATTCGTATTATTTTGTCAATAAAAATGCATATTTGCTCTCTTCATCAATTCCCGATGTAACATAAGCCGCATCATAAGTGCGAAGATTTATGACAACATACTCCGTGCTCATACCTATACCCTCGCGTTCGATGACTTTTTTTGCAAGGTTAAGGCGTCTTGTTATTCTTTCGGCCGTTGACAGGTCGTCATCAATATTATATACAGAACCCATTTCAAGAACTATTCTGCCCTCACAAACCAAAAAAATGTCAGCAGAATCGCTCAAATCAATAAGAGTAAGATTTTCAAAAGCATTTTTCTTGATTGCCGCGGCAAGAGCGGTCAGATATGAAGCGAGAACATCTTCCTTTTTATCGTTAAGCGCAAACACAAGTTTTTGCCCTTCCTTTACTCTTTCCGGCAAAGTGCAGTTGATAACGGGCAAAGCTCCCGATTCGGCTTCATTTGTTTTGAGGACCTTCAGTTTATCACTCAAAACACAGAATCCGTTCTCTGTGTTAAGAGCGAAAGCTTCGGCTGCTTGCTTTACGCTGATGTTGATTTTATTCGGCAAGCCTCGCGTAATCACGGCACTTTCGACATAGGGCAGAGCTGAACAGATATTCTGTGCCGCCGCTTCAATATCGCAAAGCAACAGATTGTCTCCGACATTTATGCCGCTTGCAGAAGCAATCATTTCGTCGTTGTACATCTTTGACCCTTGAATTTCAAAAGCAGAAACCTTAAAAGCCGTAAAAAGAACAAAGGGTGAAGCCACCGCAGCAAGCAACAGAATCACCGCAACACCGACAATGGTCATGCGGAACATTCTTTTGCGCTTTATTCGCTTGTTTCGCGCCTTTCTTTGCTCGGCAGTAAGGCGGTTTCTTCCGTTATCCTGCTGAGTGTTGTTTGTCATTTAATCAATCCTTTTAATTTCGGCTCCCAGAGCCGTCAAATATATTTCCGGCTTTTCAAGTCCTCTGTCGATGTGGTCGACGAGACTTACGGTCGTAACGCCCTGCGCCGCAAGACCTGCAACAATAAGTGCACAGCCCCCACGCAAATCGGTTGCCGTAACCGGTGCACCGAAAAGAGCAGAAGCGCCCTCAACCACAGCCACACGGTTGTCTTCAACCGTAATATGTGCGCCAAGCCGATTGAGTTCCGGAACATGCCTGAAACGGCTTTCGAAAATATTTTCAACAAAAATGCTTGTTCCTTTTGCAACACTTGCCGCCGCCATAATCAACGCCTGCGAATCGGTTGGAAAACCCGGATAAGGCATCGTTTTGATTTTTTTAAAGTTTTTAAGCTTCATCGGAGCTTTAATATTCAGCGAGTTTTTGAAAATTTTGAAATCACAACCCGCCGTTTCAAACACGGGAATAACACAATCCAGATGTTCAGGTATTATTCCGTCAAGAGTAACGTTTCCGCCCGTAACAGCGGCACACGCCATATAGGTTGATGCCGCAATTCTGTCGGGAATTACCGTATGCTCGCAAGGATGCAGTTTTTCAACACCCTCTATCCGCACCGTGCTTTGACCTGCGCCGTAAATTCTTGCACCGCAGGAATTGAGAAAACGTGCAAGATCGCACACCTCGGGTTCGCGTGCGGCATTGAGGATAACGGTTGTCCCCTTTGCCGTGGCAGCAGAAATCATTATGTTTTCAGTTGCCCCCACACTCGGGAATGCAAGCAGAATTCTTGCCGCTTTCATTCGTCCGAGACATTCACAGCGCAACATTCCGCCGTCTTCGACCACTGTTACTCCAAGCGATTTCATGGCCGATATATGTAAATCAATCGGTCTGAGTCCTATTTCACATCCGCCCGGAAAACCCACACACGCCTTTGTTGTTCTTGAAAGCAGAGGGCCGAGAAAAATAATTGAGGAACGCATTTTGCGCATTATTTTCTCAGGGATTTCCGTACTGTTTATATTTGTTGAATCGACAGTAACGGTTGAGTTTTCAATCTTCACCTTACAACCGAGATGTTCAAGAATTTTAACCGTATCCCGAACATCCGAAATACAGGGGCAGTTGTGAATTACGCTCACACCCTTTGCCGCAACGGTTGCCGCCAACACAGGCAGCGCACTGTTTTTTGAACCCTGCAGGCTGATTTTGCCCTCAAGACGTTTGCCGCCCTCAATTACAAATTTTTCCATTTCACATTCTCCTCACATAGCAAAAGCTTCTCGCTCTATAATATGCGGGATTGTGAATTGTGTTATTTTACGATTTCGCTGAGAGTTTCAAAAATTCGTGCAGTTGCATCGGTAACTGCCATTGCTTTTGCATTACGGCCGATTTGTTCAAGACGGGCACGGTCATAAAGCAGGTCACTTACAAGTGCATCAAGGCTTTCGCCTGTCAGGTCTTTTTCTTCAAGAATCACAGCCGCACCGCGGTTAACAAGCGACATTGCATTGTGATACTGATGATTTTCGGTAACATAAGGGGACGGGATAAGCACAGAGGCTTTTCCGAGTGCCTGAATTTCGCTCAGACTGCTTGCGCCCGAGCGACCGATAATCAAATCCGCGGCAGGCATACAACGCGGAACATTGATGTAATCCTCAATAATGACATTCTTTTCTTTCTTGGTATCTACACCCGCATCGGCAAGTCTCTGACGGAATTCCTCGGAGTTTTTGCCCGTAGCGTGAAGGAACACAAGATTTTTGTCAGTATATTTATTCTTGATAAGCTCGAAAACCGCATCGTTAATCGGCTTTGCGCCAAGACTGCCGCCCATTGAAAGAATAAGCGTTTTTCCGTGGACATTAAGCTCACATTTTGCAAAATCGCGGTCAGCCTTGAGAATATCCCCTCTGATAGGCAAGCCCGTGACGACGCAGGGATTTTTTGCTTTGATGTATTTCTCAGCATCGGCAACGGTGAGCATTACTCTGTCAACAATTCCTGCAAGCGCCTTGTTGGCAACACCGGGGAAGGCATTCTGCTCATGAACGGCAGTGGGAATACCTGCTTTTGCCGCCGCACGAACAACGGGGCCGCTGACATAACCGCCAAAGCCTATAACGAGATCGGGCTTGTATTCTTTCATTATCGCCTTTGCTTTAAAGAAAGACTTGAACATTTTGATGACAGTGCCGATATTATGTTTTATTGCGGCAAGGCTGAAGCTTCTGTAAAAGCCGCTGATTTCGATTGTTTTAAGCTCGTATCCTGCTTGCGGCACAAGCTTTGCTTCCATTTTGTCGGCATTTCCGATGAAAGCAATTTCCGCATTCGGACAGTTTTCTTTTATGTGTCCCGCCACTGCGAGCGCAGGATTAATGTGTCCGCCGGTGCCGCCGGCAGCAATGAGTATTTTCTTATTATTAAACATCCGTTCCACCCTCAATGCTTTTTATTTTTGTTTTCTTACTGACTCCCGAATCTCCGCGGGACACTGAAAGCACCATACCCATTTGGGCAAGCAGCATAAGAAGCGATGTTCCGCCGTAGCTGAAAAACGGCAGACTGATTCCCGTATTGGGAACAGTGCCTGTAACGACTGCAATATTCAGACCGGCCTGTAAGCCAACCTGAACGCAGATTCCCAGAACAAGCAGTGTTGCAAAACGGTTTTTGGCACGCAAGGCAATAACAAAGCCTCTGCCGACAAGAAGAACGAAAAGAAGCATTATAATAAGCGACCTTATAAAGCCGAGTTCTTCACATACAATTGAAAAAACAAAGTCATTCTGCGGTTCGGGAAGATAAAGATGCTTTTGCTTTGAGTTGCCGAAGCCAAGTCCGAAAAGACCGCCCGAGCCTATTGCATAAAGCGACTGATTTATCTGCCAGCGTGAACCGGTGGGATCATAATCCTCATCAAGCCACGCATCAAGTCTGTCTTTTACATAGCCCGGCAAAAATCCGCTGTCACGTGTTGCAATAACAAAGACCATACCGAGAATAACCACAGCAACACCGAGAATATACCAGAATCTGTGGCATCCGCCAAAGAATGTCATTGCAATGCCTATTCCGAAAATCAGAAGCGTACCGGACACGTGATTCTCAAGCAGAACGAGAACGCAAAAAACTGCAAGAACACCGAGATAGGGGAAAATTGAAAGGAAATTTTTTTCAATAAATTTGCGGTGGCGCTCCATGCTCCACGCAAGGAACATTATAACACCGAGTTTTGCCACCTCTGACGGTTGGAAGGTCGTAACACCCGGAATTTCAAGCCAACGCTTAAATTCCTCTTTGCCTTCGATTTCGTGGGGAAAAATAAGAACAAGTACAAGAAGAATCAGGGAAACAATTCCGACAAAAACAGAAAAGTCTTTAAAAACGTCATATCTTATGTGCGACACAACAAACATTGCCACAAGTCCGCCCGCCGCAAACACAAGCTGTCTTTTAAAATAGTAATAAGGGTCATTTCCGACAGCCTCGGAGGAATCGTAAAGCGCATTAACATAGCTTGCCGAAAACATCATGACAACACCGATTGCCAGAAGAATTATTACGAGAGCAAGGAAAGTTACGTCAAAACCGCCGGTTGTGAAATAGTCACGGGGCTTGCGCAAACGCAGAAATCCGAAATATTCTTTTACTTTTTCCATTGCCGACTCCCCCTTTCGGAATTTTATCAGGCGATATAACCGCCGAAATACATTACAGCCACGCCGATTGCGCAACCGATAAGGTTTACAAAAGAAAACACAACAACAATCTTCTTCTCTTTCCAGCCACTCATTTCAAAGTGGTGGTGAATGGGTGCCATCTTAAAAATGCGTTTACCGTTTGTCAGTTTGAAATAGCCAATCTGCAAAACATCGCTTGCACCCTCAATTACATAAATTATGCCGACAAGAAGCAAAATTATCGGACAGCCCAGCGCATAGGCAAGGGCAACAACCATTCCGCCCAAAAACATTGAACCGACATCGCCCATAAAAACTTTTGCGGGATTCCAATTCCACACGAGGAAGCCGATACAGCCTCCTGCAAGTGCCGCCGCAGCCATTGAAACACCAAAAAAGCCTTTAAGCACGGCAATAACAGCAAGCGCCGCCGCACAAGTGAACGTAACGGAAGAACAAAGGCCGTCAATTCCGTCTGTAAAGTTAACGGCATTAATTGCCGCATAAATAACGCAAACGCCGAAAATCCAATAGAAATATCCGACCTCAACATTCCCGACAAAAGGAATGAACATATGCGGTGTGCCGTTCATACTCATATATAGGCTTCCGAGATATGCAACAATTGCAAGAAGCTGTGCAACGGTTTTCTGCATTACAGAAAGACCTTTGTTACGTCTTTTTGCAACCTTAATATAATCATCTGCAAAACCTATCAAGCCGAAGGTGACTGCCATTATAACACCCGACCAAAGCTTGATTTTCATTTCCGTCGGTATAACACCTTCTCCGACGGTAATGTCGCCGCCCATCAGCCTATCGGTAACGGCCGTTACAACAATTGCCGCAACCGTACCGATAATAAACATCAGACCGCCCATTGTGGGAGTGCCTTCTTTGCTTTTGTGCCAGCGCGGCCCGATTTCAAGAATTGTCTGTCCGAATTTGATTTTTTTAAGCCACGGAATAAAAACAAACCCGAGCAAAGCCGTGATTACCGACGAGGCAATAAAAGCCATCAGAATTGCCGCAACAGTTTTCATTTATTGCCCTCTCTTTCCGAAAATCCGTTGGTCGGGGAGGACCGGATGTCCTCCCCCGTTTTTGTTAAGCCGCCAACAGTCCGGCTTACTTGGAGGTTATAAAAAGCTGTTAAATATTTTTGTTTAAAATTTCTCTGACAACTTCACGTTCGTCAAAGTGAATTTTGCCCGTCGAAAGCACCTGATATGTCTCGTGTCCCTTACCGGCAAGCACGACAAAATCACCTGCCGAAGCAATTTCGAGAGCCTTGGCGATTGCGGTTTTACGGTCTGTTTCAACAACGATTTTCTTCTTATCCTCGGGCATACCTGCAAGAATATCCGCAATTATTTCGTCGGGATTTTCACTTCTGGGATTATCTGACGTCACCACACAGATGTCAGAATATTTATAAGCAATTTCGCCCATAATCGGACGCTTTGTTTTATCTCTGTCGCCGCCGCAACCGAAAAGACAGATTATCTTTTTGTCGGTCAACGCACGAACGCTTGTCAGAATATTCTCAAGACCGTCAGGTGTATGCGCATAGTCAATGGCGACGGTGTAATCAGTGTTTGTTTCAACAACCTCAAGTCTTCCGGGTATTCCTGTGCATTTTGCGATTGCACCAAGCACACTGTGAAAATCCATACCGAGTGAAAGTGCACAAATAACCGCGCCCATTGAATTATAAACGGAAAAGTTACCGGGCACGCAGAAAGAAACTCTGCCGATAAGACCCTCGCTTACAATTTCGTATTCAACGCCCGAAGGCTTTATTCTTATATACTTTGCAGAATAACTGCAGTCATCCCTTTTTGTTGAAAAAGTAACAACTTTTCCTGCCGAAGCATCAATCATTGACTGTGCCGCATCATCATCAACATTAACAATACTCACCGCCGCATTTTTGAAAAGCTCACATTTTGCTGTGCGGTAATTTTCAAATGTGCCGTGATAATCAAGATGGTCACGGGTGAGATTTGTAAAAACAGCCGCTTCAAAAAAGAGTCCCGCAACACGCTTTTGAGCAAGCGCCTGAGACGAAACCTCCATAACGCAGTATTCGCAGCCTGCGTTAACCATTCGCTCAAACAACTCAAAAAGTTCGTTTGGGTCAGGGGTTGTCATTGAAGCATCAATTTCTTCATCGCCAATCATATTCTTAACGGTACCGATCATACCCGTTTTGTGACCGAGAGTTTCAAAAATGCTTTTTAACACAAAGCAGCTTGTTGTTTTGCCGTTTGTTCCGGTTACACCGACAAGCTTGAGCTTTCTTTCGGGATTGCCGCGATAGGCCGCACATAAAAGCGAGTAAGCTGCCCTTGTGTCGGAAACTATAATCTGATTTTCGATACCGAGATCACGCTCAACAACAACAGCTGCGGCACCGTTTTCAAGCACCTTTTGTGCCGCCGTGTGGCCGTCAAAGCGATTACCTTTTATGCAGACAAAAATACAGCCCGGCATAACCTTTGCCGTGTTATCCGTAACACCGGAAATTTCGCGGTCATCACAGACTCCGCTTGCATTTATTCCTTTCAGAAGTTGGGACAACTTCATTTTTCTTCCCCCTGTTTTATCCTATTTCGGAAACGTTTTCGTTAGATTTAAAGTAAACGGAAATTGTTCTGCCGTATTCGACCTCCTGTTCAGCCTGAATGCTCTGATTGTAGGATATCATTTCGCTTTCATTGAGAGAGTTGCCGCAGATTTTTATGTTAAGACCTGCATAAGCGGCATACTTGGTTGCCTGCGAAATCGACATTCCCGTCAGGTCAGGCACCGTTGTAGTGAGTCTTTCGGCATTTTCTTCAGTGTAAAGCACAACAACGCCGTTTTGCGGAATTGTGCTTCCTTCAACAGGCATCTGTGAAACAACCTTGTCGCCTGAGCCGACAATTTTGACGGTAAAGCCTTCATCCTCAAGGGTGCTTTCGGCAGTTTTTACCGCCTGATTTATGACATTGGGCGGAGTTGTGTTGAGCTTTTCAAGCTCTTTTTCGTTATACTGTCTTTCAACGCTGAGATATTCAAGCGTATTTTCAATAACCATTGAAGCAACGGGGGCACAAATCTGACCGCCGTTTATCTGACCCTGAGGCTCGTCACAGATAATGAGCACCGCAATCTGGGCATCATCAACAGGTGCGAAGCCTGCAAAAGAAGCAACGTAACTGCCGATTTTGCCGAGTTTCTGAGATGTACCGGTTTTACCTGCTACTCTGTAGCCCGAAACATAAGCATTTTTACCTGTACCGCTTGCAACAACCTGCTCCATCATAAGGGAAACAGTGCGTGCGGTTTCGGCTGAAACAACCTGACGTCTGACGGTGGGAGTTGTTTTGCTGACAGTGTTGCCGTTGCTGTCTCTCATTTCGCTGACAATATAAGGTTGCATAAGATATCCGCCGTTTGCAACCGCGGATATGGCCGTAATCATCTGAATGGGAGAAACCTCAAAAGACTGCCCGAAGGAGCAGCTTGAAAGTTCAACAATGCCCATTGATTCAAGTGTGTGGTAAGTATTACCTGCAACGGGTTGGATTTCGGACGGCAAATCAATTCCGGTTTTCTCAGTAAATCCGAAAGCTTCAAAATACTCGTAAAATCTTGCAATGCCGACTTTCTGACCGATTGTGATAAAAAACGGGTTGCAGGAATTCATAAGGCCCTGTGTCAGAGTCTGCATACCGTGACCCGTGCGCTTGTGGCAACGGATTGTTTCGCTGGCGACCTTGATGTTACCGCTGCAATGAAAATTCATATCGGGTTCAATTACGCCCTCTTCAAGGCCTGCGCAGGCTGTGACAACCTTGAAAACAGAGCCGGGCTCATAGGTTGCGCCCACAATAAAGTTTTTCCATTTGTTATATAAAAACTCATATTTTTTGTTGTTCTTTTCATCTTCGTTTTCAATGGCATCACACGCTGCCTGCTCCGCCTCCGTCAGTGCGTAAGGCGAGTTGGGGTCATAGTCGGTCATACTTGCCATTGCAAGGATTCCGCCCGTATTGACATCCATAACAACGCCGTATGCACCGATGCCGTCGGATGTTTCATAAAGGTTTTTCAAGCCCTCCTCAAGATAGCGCTGAATAACCTCATCAATTGTCAGAACAAGACTTGTACCTTGGTGAGCATCGTAAACCGTTTCAAACTGCACCGGCATTGTGTCGCTGATGCCGTTTTGAGCTGTGATGATTCTGCCGGGCGTACCTGCAAGAACGGAGTCATATCTGAGTTCAACACCGAAAAGCCCCTCTGTATCAGAACTTGTAAAGCCAAGAATTGTCGAGGCAAGTGTGCCGCAGGGATAATAGCGTTTTACGTCGGGGTCAATGCCGACCATACTGCTGAAATAAACAGATTTATTTATTATTTCAGAGGTTCCTTCTTCTTCATTTTTCACCGTATATGAATAGTCGATTTTTTCCTTAAGCAGATTTACTATCTGCTCTTTGGTTTCAAATTCGACCTGGCTTTTTACCGTAAGATATTTCAAATCCCCCTGGTCTGCCTTTGCCTTCACCGAATCATAGCTTACATCAAGAATCTCGGAAAGGCGCTGACACAAAACGTTTTTAACCTCTTCGTTGGGAATTTTATAAGGCTGTATGTAAATTTTCCAAACTGATGCACTTTGAGCAAGGACAATTCCTTTGGAATCGTATATCACGCCGCGCTGTGCGGCAACGGTTGTGTCATAAAGCTGGTTCTGTTCCGCCTTGGCTTTGTAATTGTCGCTTTTGAAGAGCTGAATTATGGCAAGATTGACAGAGGTGGCAAGAAAAAGACACGCAACAACCGCAAAAACGATTATTGTTCTGATAAAAGTTCTTTCTCTTGTTGATGATTTTTTCATTTTTTCAGCTCCTTCTAAAAATTTCAGCCGCCCATAATAGCGTTTTGACTGCACTTAACCCGCACGCCGCCGTAAGCCGCATACGATTGCACTCATCTCGCTGTTATTGGACAGCCTTAATTAAACACGTCTGTTCGGCAGGTATCGTTTTCTCAAGTATTATATGCGGGTTTTGTTTGGGCATATACATACCTGTTGCAAACAACTCATCAAGTCCGATTATGCATTATCAGAACCGTACTGAATAATTCTGTCGGCATCCTCACTGCGGAAATAATGAATCTGATAACGTTCGCATTTCTGCATACCAAGCACATTTTCGGCATATTCCTCGATTTTCTCTCTTGAGGTTGCCGTGCTCATAAGCATACGCAAACGGACATTTTCACTCTGCGCTTCCTGAAGCTGCACAGCAAGCTTTGTTTCTTCACGTTCAAGCATTGTCAGTGAAACTCTTGACCACAAAACCGATGTAAAAAGACCGACAAGCACGCAGGCGATTCCAATGATTCTCACAGCACGCCACGCAGAAGTTCTTGACTCGGCACGAAGCTGTTGCTTGTTTTTGGGCTGAGGATTTTTTTTTGTCTGTTGTTTTCTGACCGGTTGTTTCTTTTCCTGCTCGGGAGCCTCAACCGGCAACTGTACCGGCTGTCTGACGGCAGAGCCTTCGAAAAGCGAAAAATCATATTCGGGTATTCTGTTATATGCGGCCACTGCCATCACTCCTCTCTTTCTGCAAGTTTTTCCACGGTGCGAAGCCTTGCACTTCGGCTTCGCGGATTATCTTCAATCTCTTTCTCACTCGGCACCACCGCTTTAAACACCTTTCCCGCGGCGGTTTTTCCGCAAACACAAACGGGAAAGCTTTTGGGGCACGTGCATCCCTTTATAAATGAGGCGAATGTATTTTTTACAATTCTGTCCTCAAGCGAATGGAAAGTTATTATGCTGAGCCTTCCGCCTATTTTCAGGTTGTCAAACAAATCCTCAATCGCCTGAGACAGGCCCGTTAACTCGTTGTTTATGAATATCCTTAAGGATTGGAACGTGCGGCGCGCAGGGTGTCCGTCGCGCTTTGCGGCGGCAGGCATTGCGCTTTTAATGATTTCGGCAAGCTCCAAAGTTGTTTCAATGGGTTTCTTTTCCCTTTCACGGCAAATGGCTCGTGAAATCGACGGAGCAAACTTTTCTTCACCGAAATCAAAAATGATTTTTTGCAGTTGTTGCTGCGAAAGTGTGTTCACCGCCTCCGCCGCGCTCATACCTTCAAGGCTCATACGCATATCAAGCGGTGCATCGTTGTGAAACGAAAAACCTCTTTCTGCCGTATCAAGCTGATAAGAGCTGACACCGAGGTCGGCGAGAATACCGTCAACACGGTCAACCGACCTTGTCGCAAGTATTTCGTTAATGTTGAAAAAATTATCGTGAACTACCGTAATGTTGCGGTTTTCACCGAAACGTCGGCAGAGATTTTCGATTGCCTGCGGGTCGCGGTCGATTGCGAAAAGACAGCCATCCGTGAGTCTTTCCGCAATGGCGGAAGAATGTCCGCCCCCGCCCGCAGTGCAATCAACATACAAGCCATCCTTTTGTATGTTGAGGGATTCTATGCTTTCGTTGAAAAGTACAGGTATGTGATGAAATTCCATAATAATTTATTAAAGACTGACGTCGTCGAGATTTTCTTTGGGCTCTTCGAGCGTTCCGTATTTTTCGTTCCACGCATCAAGGTTCCACAGTTCGATTCTGTTGCCGACACCGATTACATAAACTTCCTCGGGAAGGTTTGCATAGCTTCTGAACTTGTCCTTGATTGTTACTCTGCCCTGCTTGTCGGGTTTTACGTTGTAAGCGTTGCTTGAAATCTGCCTTTGCGCCTGAGCGAGAGCAACACCGCTGCGGCTTTGGTAAACTCTTTCGCAGTAGGCTTTCCATTCTGCAACGGGATAAATGACAAGATAGCGGTCATTTGTGACGGGGGGCGCAAACACAACCAGGTCTTCACCGAGGTCTGTCCTGAGAGTTGCAGGTATCGCGACTCTGTTCTGCGAGTCAAACGGGCGGATGCCGTCACCCCTGATATCTATATCAGACACTGATTTTCGCCCTCCTTTCAGCAAAAACTTGTCCGACTTGTGAAATTCGGTTATTCTTTCAACTATTTTAACCTTTTTTCCACTTTCTTACCCTGTAAGTATAATATAGCAATAAAAATAAATCAAGGGCTTTTTTCATAAAACACAAACTTTTTTGAAAAAATTTTTATTTTGTCGTGGTCTCAGTAAAGCTTGACCACAAGATGTTGTAGTGACGTTTCTTCACATTTTTCGACAAGCCGAAAAATCACAAAAAACGTGGTTTTTCCGTAAAATCACGATAGAAAACAAAACAAAAAAACTCCGGAAAAAATCCGGAGTTTCCAATCTGATATGTAATTTTTCGGCGGCAATATAACGGAATCAGCCTTCGTAATCGTCAGCGTTTTCCCAGTTGTGCCAGACAGCCTGAACGTCGTCGTTATCTTCAAACATCTCAAGCATTTTACCCATATTCTTAATTGTGTCAGGATCGGTCAGTGCAGTATAGGTTGAGGGAACGTATTCAACCTCTGCCGAAACGAAGGAATATCCCTTTGCCTCAAGAGCTTCACGCACAGCACCGCAATCTGTCGGCTCGGTACGAATTTCGAAAACACCGTCTTCGGTAAGGAAATCAACAGCACCTGCTTCAAGAGCATCTTCCATAAGCTTGTCTTCATCAACGTCTTCCTGCTCAACAAGGATAACACCCTGTTTGCTGAACATAAAGGAAACGCAACCGCTCTGACCCATATTTCCGCCGTATTTATCGAAATAATGACGGACATCGCCGGCAGTTCTGTTGCGGTTATCTGTAAGGGCTTCAACAATAACGGCAATACCGTTGGGGCCGTAACCCTCATAGACGATTTCCTCATAATCCGCGCCGCCTGTTTCACCGGCAGCTTTTTTAATAATTCTTTCAATATTATCGTTGGGAACGTTGTTTGCCTTTGCCTTGGCAATGACATCCTTCAGCTTCGAGTTGGAAGCGGGGTCGGGACCGCCCTCACGGACAACAACGGCAATTTCGCGACCGATTTTGGTAAAAACCTTGGCGCGCTGATTGTCGGTTTTTTCTTTTTTACGTTTAATTGTACTCCATTTTGAATGGCCTGACATAAAGAAAACCTCTCTTTATAAATTGAATTTAACTGAAATATTATACACCACTATATTAAACCGTGTCAAGAGCCGCTTACAGCTTCTTTTTAAATCCCTTACCGAGTATTTCACTTGCCTCGCTGACAATGGTGAAAGTCTTGTCATCCGTCTGACGAACAATTCTCATAACACCCGAAACCTCACTGCTTCTGACAACACAGACAAGCATGTGCTTCTTTTCGCCCGTATATGCACCCTCAACCGGCACAATCGAAACTCCGCGAGGGGTCTGACTTGTGATTGCCGAAGCAACCTCATCAGCCTTTTCGGTGACAATCATAAGCATTTTACCGTTTGCCGTGCCATAAATCACAGAGTCAATAACCTTTGTGCTGGCAAAAATGAGAATTGCGGCATAAAGAGCACTTTCAATGCTGCCGAAAACAACAGCGGCAAGCAGCACAACCGCCGCATCTGCAACAAGCAAAACCTTGCCGATTGAAATGTGCGGCCACTTCTGGTGAACAAGTCTGCTGACAATATCCGTGCCGCCGCTTGTCGCACCTGTAATAAGAACAATTCCGAGACCTGCGCCGCTGAGAACACCTGCAAAAATTGCCGCAAGCAGCTTGTCACCCTGATAAGGAGGAATTATAAAACCCCACACATCCAGAGCAATCGAAAGCATTGTTGTTACCCACAGCGTGCTGAGCACGAACTTTCTGCCGATGAAAATACCGGCAAGAATAAAAAGCGGAACATTTATAACAAAGTTTGCCACACCGATGGGCACATCAAACAAATAATTGGCAACAACGGCAAGACCCGTTGCGCCGCTTTGTGCAATTTCATTGGGTGCCGAAAAAGAGTTGACCGCAATGGCATAAAGCGAGCAACCGACAAGCCATATTATATTGTTTTTCAAAAATTCTTTTACGGTTTCCCGTGAAGGCATTTCCGGCTTTTTAAGCTTTGCCATCAAACGTCATACTCCTCTCGCACAATCACATCAAAAAGCTCGTTGATTCTGTCTGTTTTTCCGTTAAGATAGAGCCAACCGAACAAAGCCTCAAGCCCCGTTGCAACGTGATATTGCGCGCTTGAAGCGTTTTTCGGCACACCGCCCGTGTGAGCATTTCTGCCGCGTCTGAACACAACCTGCTCTTCCTCGGTGAGAATGTCACAAACAAGGTCATATGCCTTCGCCTGCGCAGGTGCACAGACCATTTTTGAAGCAAGAGAATGCAACTGACTGACGGGACGGTTCGCCCTGCTGACAAGGTATTCACGCACAAGCAGGTCAAACACCGTGTCACCGATAAAAGCAAGCGGCAAGGGACTGAGTCCCGATACATTTATATTTTGTTTTTCTGCTATTTTCAAAAAACACCCCTCCGAGGATTATCAGAAAACAAAGTCAAACTCAAGGTCATAAATAGAAACCGTATCGCCCTCGTTAATTCCTTCTTTGATAAGTGCGTCAATTATTCCGCTTGAAACAAGCAGACGCTGAAAATACTGCAAAGACTCATAGTCATCGAGGTCGGTGCGCTGTAAAACTTTAAGAAGCCAGGGCGCTTCAACAAAGTAAACGTCATCCTCAACGGTGATTTTATAACCCGTATCCTGCTTTTTCTCAAACATTTCAACGGGAATTTCTTCGCTGTCATATTTTTTAATCGGAGGCAGAGTCTTAAGCAAATCCCAAACGGCATTTATAACATCTTTTGTACCTTCAACAATGGGTGCGCACATTGTGAAATACTGATAGCCTCTGCTTTCAAAATAGTCTTTAAGAGCTGCAAGCTGTTCATCGCTTGCAAGGTCAATTTTGTTTGCAACAACAATCTGCGGCCTTGTGGCAAGCTGAGGGTCGAATTTTTCAAGTTCGCCGTTAATAATATTAAAATCTTCAATCGGGTCTCTGCCTTCACTGCCTGCGGCATCCACAATATGAACAAGCATACGGCAACGCTCAACGTGACGCAAAAACTCGTGACCCAGACCGATTCCGTCGCTTGCGCCCTCGATAAGACCGGGGATATCTGCCATAACAAATGAATTGCCCTCACCCATTGAAACAACACCGAGAACGGGGGTTATAGTAGTGAAATGGTAGTCGGCAATTATGGGTTTTGCCTGACTGACAACAGAAATGAAGGTTGATTTTCCGACATTCGGGAAGCCGAGCAAGCCGACATCCGCAAGCAGTTTAAGTTCAAGGCTTACCTCCCACTCTTCTCCGGGTGTGCCGTTTTTCGCAAAACGAGGCACCTGACGTGTGGGAGTGGCAAAATGGGGATTGCCCCAACCGCCCCTACCGCCCTTTGCGGCGATAAAAGGTTCATCCGAGGACATATCCGACATAACAACTCCGCTTTCAACCTCTCGGATTACGGTACCTCTCGGCACGCGGATAACAAGATCTTCACCGCGTCTGCCGTTTTTGCGGCCGCCTGAGCCGTTTTCACCGTTGGGCGCAGTGTATTTTCTTTTGTATCTGAAATCGGCAAGAGTCGAAAGATTGTCATCCACCTGAAAAACAATATTTCCGCCTCTGCCGCCGTCACCGCCGTCGGGACCGCCTGCAGCAACATACTTTTCGCGTCTGAAGCTCACGGCACCGTTGCCGCCGCTTCCTGCTTTGATTTTAATTTTCGCTACATCTACAAACATTGTTCCGTTCCTTAATATTACATTATTTTATTACTTATTTATATTCTCACCGTCGGGGGCGATTTTTATTATTACCAATTCGGGAGGATTGTAAAATCTGGGCAGATGTTTAAATTCGCGTGTCAATCCTCTGCCGACGATAAGAGTGCGCTCCCCGAGCTTATATTCGCCGCCGAGATAGTCGGAGAAAAGCTGCATTTCCGGGGAAATCAGCCCGTTTAAAATTCCGGGAATTCTCACAAGACCGCCGTGTGTATGTCCGCAGAGAATCAAGTCCGACTCAAAGCGGCAATAATCCTCAACATAGCGCGGTCGGTGCGAAACGAAAACAGTAAAAGCATCCGGATCAAGCTTTTCAAAAGCCGAAGTTGCCTGCTCCGTCATTTTTTCAAAGCCGGCATAAAAGTCATCACAGCCGTAAATATTTATTCTTTGCTCTCTCACATCAAGCGTAATGCCCGCACCGTCAAGAACGGTTACACCGGCTTCTCTGACTTCCGATTTTATTTTATCAACTTCTTCAGAATAAAACTCGTGGTTTCCCGTAACATAAGCACACGGATATTTTTCCGCAAGAACAGTCATAAAAGCCTTTGTGTCGGATTTTTCCGCCTGAGAAACTCTTTCAAACATATCGCCGCCAAAAATCACCGCATCGGGCTTTTGTGCATCAATCGCCGCAACAAGCTCGCTTTGATTTTTACCGAAAGAAGTTGTGTGAAGGTCGCTGACAAAAGCAAGCGTTATTTCTTCGCCGACCTTTTCTGTCGGCACGGTATAATTGCGCACAACAAGGCGATTGTCAATGCCGGGCAAGGTTAATGTTGCCGCAAGTGCAAGCGCCGCAGTAACAGACAGTATTATTCTGATTTTCTTTCCTTTAGCACTTCTTACCTTCGGCAAACTTAAAACTCCTTAATAAAATATGAACGCACACTACCGCTATTATAATCATTATAAATATTATCACAGATTTTCTTTGTGTTCAAGTTTTATTTGACCGTGAAAATGTTTTTGGGTTGATTATACAAAAAAAATATGCTAAATTGTTCTCAGAATGTCAAAAAGGGATGATAGCTGTGAAAATAATAAAAACTTTTTCCGCTCTGTTTTGTGCCGTTCTGATAACCGTGTGCACTTTTTCCTCCGTTCAGGCACAGACACGCGACAGCACCGCCGCTGTCACCGACCCGACACAGTGGACAGCGGTTGACGGTCTCGGCAGAACGCTGCCGAAATACACGGATGTCGGCGGCAAAAACAGTGAAAAACAGGTAGGTGTTTTTTATTGGACCTGGCATTACAACTGGGCAACAACTCACGAGCCGAAAAATGTCCGTGAAATCCTTGACCTTCATCCCGATGCGGTCAACGATTTTTCGCACCCCGCATGGAATAACACCTATTCACAATATCCGCATTACTGGGACACTCCCCTTTACGGTTACTACACCGAATTTGACAGCTATGTGTTAAGGCAACACGCCGAAATGCTTGGTGACGCAGGTGTTGACGTTATCATTTTTGACTGCACCAACGCAACCGAAACGTGGATGCCCGGCACACTCAATCTTTTCAGAGTTTTCGAACAGGCAAAGGCTGATGGTATCAACGTGCCGCAGATTGCTTTTATGCTCAGCTTCGGCGACAGAGAGCTCAACACAATCAAATTAAAACAGCTTTATAAAGATATTTACTCCGTCGGTCTTTACAAAGACCTCTGGTATTACCGTGACGGGAAGCCCCTCATTATGAGCAACGAGGGCAACATCACCGCAGAATGTGAAGACTCCGAAATTCTTGACTTTTTTACTTTCAGATACAACGAGCCCGCATATTTTGCCAAGGACACAAAGCCCAACGAAAAAACGTGGGGTTGGTGCTCGGTTTATCCTCAAACAAAATTCGGCAAAAAACTTTTTCCCTATTCTGTTGAGCAGATGTGTGTTTCGGTTGCGCAAAATGCAAATTATGACACACTTTGTGCAATGAACGACCCCGACGGCGGTGTGCGCGGCAGAAGCTATACACTCGGCGATTATTCTTATTCATACACCTACGCAGGCAAAACCGTCACCGCAACAAGCGACACGGAAAACTCACTTCTTTACGGTCTGAATTTCCAACAGCAGTGGGATTATGCACTCGAAATTGACCCCGATTTCATTTTTGTGACGGGATGGAATGAATGGATTGCAGGCAGACACGAGGAATGGATGGAAACGGAAAATGCCTTTCCCGACCAATTCAGCCCCGAATACAGCCGCGACATTGAACCGTCGGCAGGTGTGCTTAAGGATTATTACTATTATCAGCTTGTCGCAAACATACGCGCTTACAAGGGTGTTTCTCCGCCTGCGGCGGCAAATACAAAAAAGACAATCGACATAACCGCAGGTCTTTCACAGTGGGATAACGTAAAACCCGAATATATCCATTACACCGACAGTAACTCCGTACGCGACTGTGACGGTTGGCTCGGCACACACTACGCAAACGACACGCTCATAAACGATATTGTCGGTGCTAAGGCTGCTTATGACGACAGCAATGTTTATTTTCTCGTAAACACCGCAGACGATCTTGTAGCACCCGATGCAAGCAACCGAATGGCGCTTTTCATTGACACGGATGAAAGCGGTGTTTCACCCAACTGGGAAGGCTTTGAATTTGCCGCACTTTACAATCCCGACACGGACAGTTATGATATTGTAAAGTCCACGGGCGGTTGGCAATCCGTAACCGTCGGCATTGCCGATTACTGTATCAGCGGCAATTCGCTGATGCTTGCCGTAAGCCGCGACAATCTCGGTCTTGACGGTGAAAATGTAAAATTCAATTTCAAGTGGCTTGACAATGTACCGCTTGACGGCGATATTCTTGCCGTTTATCAGAACGGCGATGCGGCACCCGGCGGCAGATTCGCCTTTGCTTTTGATTCCGCGACGGCCGAGGGGACAGACAACGTCAAAAGCGAAAAATCATTTCTTGAAAATGCGATTGAAAGCATCAGAAAAATCGTGAAATTTGAGATTTGCGAAATCTTTAAAGAAACTTGGTTTGATTTGCAGTTTAGTCGTTGACAAATGTTATAAATATTGTTATTATTAACACGCTTATGTTAGAATTTGTAAGTTTTTAACATTTTGCGTGTTAATTTCTTTCTTGCGAGGTGAAATATGAGTTATCAGCGCAGAGAAAAAATTCTTGAAATTTTAAAGCGCGACGGCACCGTGATGCTGCACGACCTTGAAAAAATTTTTCCCGACATTTCTTCAATGACACTCAGGCGCGACCTTGAGTTTTTTGAAAAGCTCGGCGAAATCGTACGCATCAGGGGCGGCGCAAAATACATAAAGTCTCTAACCGCTTCTCAAGAGGATGTTTATGAGCTCAGGGAAATCAAGAATCAGACCGCAAAAGAGCACATCGCCGCGCTTGCCGCCGCTTATGCCGAAGACGGCCGCTCGATTTACATTGACTCGGGCACAACGGGAATGTATCTTGCCCGCGCCCTGCCCGACGCGCCGTTTTCAATTGTGACAAGCGGCCCCAACATTGCCGTTGAGCTTTCAAAAAAATTCAAGCCCGCAATTGCTCTTGTCGGCGGATTCATAAATCGCACAACGCTTTCCGTTTCGGGGTTGCAGTCAACCGAATTCTTAAAAGATTTCAACATTGACATTGCTTTCATTGCCGCCTCTGCCTTCTCGGCAAGCGACGGCTTCACCTGCGGCAACAAAAGCGAGTGCGAACTAAAAAAAACAGTCATTGCAAAGGCAAAGAAAACAATTATTCTTGCCGACAGCACAAAATTTGACAAAACAATGCCTTTCACATTTGCCCGCCCCGAACAAGTTTCGGTGCTTATAACAGAAAAGCCGATTTCGGATGAAATCGCCGCCGTTGCACAGAATTCGGGCATGAAAATCGAATGGTAATAATTAATTTTACATAAACAGGAGGAAACACTATGGCAACGCCAGTAATGATGCCGAATGTCGGCATAACGGTTGAAACCTGCATTCTCACACAGTGGTGCAAAAAACCGGGTGAAACCGTTAACGAGGGCGAAATTCTTTTTGTCTATGAAACAGACAAATCAACCTTAGAGCAGGAAGCCCCCTGCTCGGGCACGGTGCTTGTTCACTTTTTTGACGAGGATGACGATATTCCGGTAATGACAAATGTCTGCGTTATCGGCAACCCCGGTGAAGATTTTGAAGAATTCCGTCCCGCTTCATCTCAGGAAAAATCAACCGCAGCAGCCGAAGCCCCCAAAGCTGAGCAGGAAGCACCTGCCGTACAGACCGCTCAGCCTGTTTTCACACCCGCAGCAATCCCCGCCGACGGTATAATCAAAGCATCCCCCAGAGCAAAAGCTCTTGCAAAGAAAATGGGTCAGGATATCCGTTATGCAAACGGTACGGGTCCCAACGGCAGAATTATAGAAAGAGATGTGCGTGCACTTGCAAAAGCAGCAGGTCTCAGCGGCAATTATGCCGACCTCACCTCTGCCGACAGCGGTGCTGCGGATTACAAAGACGAAAAGATGCCCAACATCCGCCGCACAATCGCAAAGCAGATGGCTCTTTCGCTTCAGACTGCCGCTCAGCTTACCCATACACTCAGCTTTGACGCAACAGACATTCTCAATTTCAGAAAACAGGTCAAAGCAAACGGCGAAGCAATGGGTTACGGCAACATCACGCTCAACGACATTATCCTTTTTGTTGTTTCACGCGTACTTGTAAAGCCCGAACACCGCGCACTCAACGCTCACCTGCTTGAGGGTGACGTTATGAGATATTTTGACAATGTTCACATGGGCATTGCCGTTGACACACCCCGCGGTCTTGTTGTGCCGACACTGCGCAACTGTAACAAAAAATCGCTCAATGAAATTTCAAACGAGTCAAAGGCTCTTGCTGCCGCTTGTAAGGGTGGCAATATGAGTCCCGACATTCTTCAGGGCGGAACATTCACTGTTTCCAACCTCGGTGCATTCGGCATTGAGCACTTCACACCCGTGCTCAATATTCCGCAAACCGCAATTCTCGGTGTCAACACAATCACAACGCAGATTAAAATTGTTGACGGTCAGTTAAGAACATATCAGGCAATGGGTCTTTCTCTCACTTATGACCACAGAGCAGTTGACGGCGGTCCCGCCTCCAGACTGCTGGCAGACCTCAAGGAAGCACTTGAAAACTTCACTGCCTTTTTAAAAGAACAGGAGGGTAAATAAATGCAGCTTTTTGATTTGGTAATTCTCGGCGGCGGCCCCGCAGGCTACAATGCCGCAGAAAAAGCGGCGGCAAACGGTCTTAAAACCGCCGTAATTGAAAAAAGAGCCCTCGGCGGTGTTTGTCTCAACGAGGGTTGTATCCCCTCAAAGTCCCTGCTTTACTCGGCAAAGATTTTTGACTATGCCAACCACGGCGACAAATACGGCATTACCGTGACAGGTGCCGCAATTGACCAGAAAGCAGTTGTCGCAAGAAAGAACAACGTTGTCAAATCTCTTGTCGCAGGCATCGGAATGAAAATGAAAAAGCATGGTGTTACGGTTGTCAACGCTGACGGTGAAATCCTCGGCAGAACCGAAAACGGCTTTGAGGTTGCCGCAAACGGAGATGTTTATGCAGGTAAATATATGCTTATCGCAACAGGCTCCGCCCCCGTAATTCCTCCCCTGCCCGGTCTTCGCGAGGGTGTTGAAAGCGGCTTTGTAATGACAAACCGCGAGGTGCTTGACCTTGAAGAAATTCCCGAAAATCTTGTTGTCATCGGCGGCGGTGTAATCGGCCTTGAAATGGCTTCCTATTACAACTCTGTCGGCTCAAAGGTAACGGTTATTGAAATGCTTGACCATATCGCAGGCAACACTGACGGCGAAATCGCAAAGAAGCTTCAGTCGAATTACGCCAAAAAGGGTGTTGAATTCAAACTCGGCTGTAAGGTCACCGTTGTCGGCACAGACAACGTAACTTACGAAAACGCAAAGGGCGAAACAGAAACGGTTAAGGCAGACAAAGTGCTTTGCTCAATCGGCAGACGCGCCGTCACTCAGGGATTCGGTCTTGAAAAGCTTAACGTTGAGCTTGAAAGAGGCGCAATCAAAACCGACGAACAGATGAAAACAAATGTCGCCGGTCTTTATGCCGCAGGCGATGTCAACGGCATTTCAATGCTTGCACACACCGCTTACAGAGAGGGTGAGGTTGCTGTCAACAACATTCTCGGCAAGCGCGACCGCATGCGTTACAACGCAATCCCGGCAGTTATTTACACTAACCCCGAGGTTGCCTGCGTCGGCGAAACCCTCGAGAGTGCAAAGGCAAAGGGAATGGACGCTGTCTGCGAAAACCTGACACTGCGTTACAGCGGCCGTTATGTTGCCGAAAACGAGGGCGGCGACGGCATTGTCAAGGTTATTGCCGACAAAAACACAAACACAATCGTCGGTGTACATATGATTGGCAACTATGCCTCTGAAATCATCTACGGTGCCGCAATGATGATTGAAACTCAGATTGATATTGAAAATCTCAAAGAGCTTGTTTTCCCGCACCCCTCCGTTTGCGAGGTTATCAGGGAAGCTTTGTTTGAAATATAAGAAAGGGTGAAAAATTATGCCGAAATCACAATTTGTCGTTCCTGAGGAACAGTTTAAAGCAAGAGAAATCGAATTAAAAAATATTCCCGTTTGCCAGTACAACAAAACAATTGAAGAAGAAAAGGCAAACTACACAACCGAGGATTTTCTCGGAATGTACACAGATATGTGTGCAATCCGAGAATTTGAATCAATGCTTCTGACAATCAAGCAGACAGGCAACTACAACGGCAAGGAATTTACATATCCCGGCCCCGCACACCTTGCTGTCGGTCAGGAAGCAACCGCTGTCGGTCAGGCTTACACACTCGAAGTTGACGATTACATCTTCGGCACCCACAGAAGCCACCACGAGGTTATTGCAAAAGCTTTCTCCGCAATCAAAAGGCTCTCTGACGAAGAGCTTATCAAAATAATGGAAGAATACAATGACGGCAAAAACTATGAGGTCATTAAGAAATATTCAAAGGCAAAAGACGTCAAGGAAATGGCAAAGGAATATTTCATTTTCGGTCTTTGCTGTGAGCTTTTTGCCAAGGATATGGGCTTCTCACGCGGTCTCGGCGGTTCAATGCACGCTTTCTTCCTTCCCTTCGGCATTTTCCCCAACAACGCAATCGTCGGCGGCGCAGCTCCCATCGCAACCGGTGTTGCACTTTATAAGAAATGTAATAAAAAGAAGGGCATTGTTGTTGCCAACGCAGGCGACGGTGCAGCCGCAAGAGGCCCCGTATATGAAGCAATGACCTTTGCATCAATGGATCAGTTCAACGATTTGTGGGAAGACGGCTACAAGGGCGGCTTACCCATCCTCTATAACTTCAACAACAACCACTACGGCATGGGCGGCCAGACCCGCGGCGAAACAATGGGCTACGGCGACCTTGCAAGACTCGGTTGCATCAACCAGAATCAGATGCACGTTGAGCGCATCAACGGTTGGAACGTTCTTGCCGTTATCGACGCTTACAAGCGCAAGAGACCCCTTCTTGAGGAAGGCAAAGGTCCCGTTATGCTTGACGTTGTAACATACCGTTTCTCGGGTCACTCCACATCCGATGCCAGCAGCTACCGCACCAAGGAAGAGGTTGACGAGTGGGCAAAATACGATCCGCTTGAAATCTTCCCCGCCGAGCTTGCCGCCGCAGGTGTTGCAACAAAAGAAGAGCTTGATGCAATGAAAGAGGCTGTTATCGACCGTAACAGAAGAATGTTTGAGCTTGCCTCAGACCTTGAGATTGCTCCTTACACCGATTACGATAAAGAACCCGATTTCATTGAAAAGGTTATGTTCAGCAACAAGAAGATTGCAAAGATGGATGACAGACCCGCTGAGGTTAACGAATCCAAAGAAGACAACGAGCGTTACAAGAAAATTGCAAAAACCGCTCGTTTTGCATTCGACGCTGACGGAAAAGCTCTGCCCAAGGCAAGAGTTTACAACATCCGTGACGGTCTTTTCGAAGCAATCGCCAACAAATTCTACGAGGACCCCACCCTCATTTCCTACGGTGAAGACGTAAGAGACTGGGGCGGCGCATTCGCCGTTTACCGCGGTCTTTCCGAGGCACTCCCCTATCACCGTATGTTTAACTCCCCCATTGCAGAAAGCGCAATCGTCGGCTCCGCTGTCGGCTACGCACTTGCAGGCGGCAGAGTTATTGCCGAGCTTATGTACTGCGACTTCATCGTCTGCTCAGGCGACGAAGTTTTCAACCAGATGGCAAAGTGGCAGGCAATGAGCGCAGGCAAGCTCAATATGCCCTTCGTCCTTCGTGTTTCCGTCGGTTCAAAATACGGCGCACAGCACTCTCAGGACTGGACATCTCTTTGCGCACACGTTCCCGGTCTTAAGGTTGTTTACCCCGTAACACCTTATGACGCAAAGGGTCTTATGACAGCTGCTCTGAACGGTACAGACCCCGTTGTTTTCTTCGAAAGCCAGAAGCTTTACGATATGGGCGAACGCTTTGTTGAAAGCGGCGTTCCCGTTGAGGATTACGAGGTTGAATTCGGCGAGCCCGCAATCCGCCGCGAGGGTAAAGATGTCACAATCCTCACCATCGGTGCAACCCTTTACACCGCACTTGACGCAGCAAAAGAGCTTGAAAAATACGGCGTAAGCGCAGAGGTTATCGACGCACGTTCAATCGTTCCTTTCAACTATGAAAAGGTTATCGAATCCGTAAAGAAGACGGGCAGAATCGTTCTTGCAAGCGATGCCTGCACCAGAGGCAGCATCCTCAACGATATGGCACAGAACATCACAGCTCTTGCTTTTGATTATCTTGATGCTCCCCCCGTTATTGTCGGCGCACAGAACTGGATTACACCCGCTTTCGAGTATGACAAGGAATTCTTCCCGCAGGTCAGCTGGTTTGTTGATGCAATCCACGAGAGGCTGCTTCCCCTTGAGGGCTATGTCGCACAGAAGAGCTACACAGACAGTGAACTGCTCAGAAAAGCTAAAAAAGGTATCTGATACACAAAGGGAAGGGCATTTTGCCCTTCCCTATTTAAAAAGTTATGAAAATTATTCTCAACACCTGCACAAATCCTTATTTCAATCTCGCACTTGAGGAATATCTGCTTTATAACACCGACTATGAGGTTTTTATGCTGTGGCGCAACGCCCCCTCAATAATCGTCGGCAGAAATCAGAACACTCACGCTGAGATAAATTCTTTATATGTCAACGAGAACAAGCTGCCCGTTGTTCGCAGAATGAGCGGAGGCGGTGCGGTTTTTCACGACCTGGGCAACATAAATTTCACTTTCATCAAAAAGAAAAATGACAATGATTTCAACAATTATGCCTTGTTTTGCGCACCCGTTATAAAAGCTCTTGCCAGCCTCGGAGTTACGGCAGAGCTTTCGGGCAGAAACGATTTACTCATTGACGGCAAAAAGTTTTCGGGCAACGCACAGCACGCGCACGCTGACCGCATTATGCACCACGGTACGCTGATGTTTGATGCCGACATTCAAAGGCTGACAAATGCGCTCAACGTCAACCCTCTGAAAATTCAGAGCAAGGGTATAAAATCTGTCAGAAGCCGTGTGACAAACATCTCCGCTCACCTTCCTTCACCGCTGACGGCAGAAGAATTCATCAATCACCTGCTTGGCTGTGTTGAGGGTGAATTTCACATTCTTTCGGATGCTGAAATTGCCGCCGCACAAAAGCTGTGCGACGAAAAATATTCAACACAAGATTGGAATTACGGCTACAAAAAAGAATTCACCGTAAAAAAAGAAACTCTTTTGCCGCAGGGATGTTTTGATGTTGAGATGAATATTGCAGAGGGAAAAATCAAAGAAATCCGCATTTTCGGCGATTTTTTCATTAACGGCGATATTGCCGTACTTGAAGAAGCGCTGACATATACACCGTATATGCCGGATGAAATTGCCAAGTCTCTTGACTCGGTCGATACGGCGGCACTTTTCCCTCACATTGATAAAAAAACACTTGTTTCGCTTGTAATTTGACACAGCGCCGTGTTATTATAGAAGATAACGAGGTGATAAGTATGCTTATCGGTATCTGTTCATCGGATTTCAAAAAGAGCAATGCCGCGGATTTTTTTGCCAAGGTCAAAAGTCACGGCTTTGAGGTTTTGCAATTCGGCTTTGCAAGCATAACCGAAACAGATTTCGTCCCCGACAGAAAAATTGAACTGCCGCCCGAAATCCCCGCAAAAGCGCTTGCCGCAGTTGAAGCTAATTCGGCAAAAACAGGCATTCCCGTGCGCGTAATCAACGGCACGTTCAACATGGCGCACCCCGACAGCGAAATCCGCGCGGAGGGTGTACGCAGAATGGAAATTCTGTGCAAAGCGGCAAAAGAGCTCAGCTGTCCGTTTATCTCGCTTTGTTCGGGCACAAGAAATGCCGCTGACCTGTGGCGATATTCGTCCGAAAATCATACCGATGAAGCGTGGAACGATATGCTCGACACTGTTCTTCGCTGCACCGAAACAGCCGAAAAATACGGCATTACGCTTGCTGTCGAAACAGAGCGCGGTAACATTATCGACACACCCGAGGCGGCAAGAAAGCTGCTTGATTCGGTTAACTCCGAAAATCTTAAAATGATTCTTGACTGCGCAAACCTTTTTCACAACGGCAGAGCAAAAAAAGAATTTGTACGTGAGGAAATCGGCAAGGCATTTGACTTTTTCGGCAAAGACATTGTCGTTGCACACGGCAAGGATGTCTGTGACGACGATGAAATTCGCTTTGTGCCCACGGGCGAAGGAATCGTTGATTTCGGCTTTTTCCTCCAAAAACTGAAAGAATATAACTACACGGGAGATATGTTTCTGCACAGCATTTTTGACGAGACAAAAATGCAGGCGGGAATTAATGTAATAAAGAAAGGTACGGTAAACTGATGAAAATTGCCAATACTTACTCGGACAAATTCAACATTGATGCTCAGGCGGAATATTCCGTGCGCGGCATCACAAAAATCTGCAACAAAATCGGCCCCCGCCAGCCCGGCTCCCCCGAAGAATTAAGGGCACAGCAGTGGATGGCAAAAGACCTTAAAAATTACTGTGAAGAAGTAACAACCGAGGAATTCACCGTTCACCGTCAGGCTTTTATGGGCTTTATTCCTTTCACAGTTGCATGCGCTGTTGCAAGTGTTTTCCTTTTCGGATTCGTTAACCCCATCATTGCGGCAATCGTCGTTGTTCTCGGCGCAATTCCGCTGGTTCTTGAATTCGGAATGTACAAAAGATTCATCGACCCTCTTTTCAAAGGCTATCCCAGCCACAACGTTATTGCAAAAAGAAAACCCAAAGGCGAAACAAAGCGCCGCATCATCATTGTCGGCCACGCTGACAGCCAGTACGAATGGACCCTCAACTATCTGCTTGGCGGTGTCGGTATGAAATGCGTTCTTATCCCCGCCGTTGTCGGTCTTGTCGCTGACCTGATTATTGCAATTCTCGGCATCATCTTTGCAGGCACAAACGGCGCTCTTTATTCCGAAAAAGCTCACGGCTTTATGGTTTTCGCTTTCATCGTCGGCTGTGTGTTCATCCCCTTCCAGCTTGCATTTCTTGCTTTCCAGAGCCGCACAAAGAGCGTACCCGGCGCAAACGATAATCTGACGGGTTGCTATGTCGGAATGGGTGTCGTAAAGGCTCTTGATGAGGCTGATGTCCGTTTTGAAAACACAGAGGTTGTCGTAATCTGCTCCGGCTCAGAGGAAGCAGGTCTGCGCGGCGCAAAGGACTATGTCGAAAAGCACGAGGCAGAGCTTAAAGAAATTGAGACCGTTGTTATCGGCGCAGATACATTCCGTGACCTTGAAACGATTGCCGTTTATGACCGCGACCTGAGCGGTACCGTCAAGCACCACGCAGGCGCAAAGAATCTTGTTAAAGCGGCGGGTGCAAACTGCGGCTTTGACCTCAAGTTTGAATCAATTTACATAGGCGGCTGTGATGCGGCGGCATTCACGCAAAAGGGTATCCCCGCAACGGGCTTTGCCGCAATGGACCCCACTCCCCCCAGATATTACCACACCCGTCTTGACAACCCCGATGCACTTCGCAAGGATGCAATTGCCGCAGGTATTGAAATTATGGTTGAAACCGTCTGTATGTTTGACAAAGACGGTCTTCCCAACGTATAATCCCGACAATTTAATATTTTTGTAACTTTTCAGATTCCTTGTTTGTAACTTTCGGCTTGTATAATACGGTTGTTCCTACGGGGAATCTGTTTTTTCATCCTATTCCGAAAGCAGGTGTGCTTTATGTACAACATTCTTGTCTGCGATGATGACATTGCCATTCTCAATTCTCTGGAAATTTATCTTCAGCTTGAGGGATACAATGTCATCAAAGCGGAAAACGGCAGTCAGGCAGTCAAAGCCGTCAGCGAAAACACCGTGCACTGCATAATTCTCGACATTATGATGCCGGGCATTGACGGTTTGCAGGCAACACTTCAAATCCGAAAAAAGTACAATATCCCGATTATTCTGCTGTCTGCAAAAAGTGAGGACACAGACAAAATCACGGGGCTTTCATTCGGTGCTGACGATTATGTCACAAAACCGTTCAATCCCCTTGAGCTTGTTGCACGCGTCAAATCTCAGATAAGACGTTACACAACACTCGGCAGCATGGAAACTAGGGAAAGTGTGATTACAACGGGCGGACTGAGCCTTGACACGCAGGCAAAAGAGCTGACCCTTGACGGCGAACCTGTAAGACTGACTGCAACGGAATACGGCATTGTAAAAATTCTGATGGAAAATCTCGGCAGGGTGCTTTCCTCAACGCAGATTTATGAGGCGGTATGGAACGAGCCCGTCTATTCCTCAGAAAAAACCGTAACCGTACATATCAGAAGAATAAGAGAAAAAATAGAAATCAACCCGAAGGAGCCAAAATATTTAAAGGTGGTGTGGGGAATTGGATACAAAATTGAAAAAATTTAACCACAGTAAAGCCGTCAAATCCACGGTTGCCGTGCTGGCGGTTGTATTCTTCCTTATCGCAGGCTATTACGCAAGCATTTTTGCAAAGGGCTTCTTCATTTACAGTGTACAAAGTTCGGATAATTACACACAGACATATCCGTTCATTCACACACTGTCGTGGCAGGACACCGAAAAACTTTTTTCGATGTTGCAGGTAAGGTCATACGGCTCTTCCGAAGAGGCAGTAGAGGAATTTATCAACGATAATCTTGACTCTCACATGGTTGATTACATCAACGACCGTGAGAAAGATGCACTTGAAGCATATAACACACTTAAAAAATACAATTTCAAAACCACTGAATACTTTGACCGTGTGATAATTTCGGTTGAGTATAACTCCCATATCTGCTATTTTGACGAGGGCGGCAACCGTATGAAGCGTATCGGCAACGATTATTTCTATTGCGACTCGGAAGAATATGCGTTTGACACAACCACAACAACGGCGCCGATAATCTCAACGACGGCACCCGTGACCGATGCAACCGCCGAAAGTGAAATGTCCGACGACAACCCAACAAACATTACAACGGTTGTGGTTGAGGTTTCAACAATCCCCGGGGATGAGTTTTACGGCCGTATTATCGAACACATTGAAACCCTGCAGGAGTGTATGCGCGTTGACATCAGCGAAGAAACAATAAAGAATGACTATAAAAATCAGCGCATAAGTCAGCTTTCAACCTATTATTGGGAGATGTACCACAGCAGTTTGAACGCGCAGATTGATATACAAAACATTAACTATGCCCTTATCGACAGAGAAAAAGGCGTTGTCGCCACAAACTGCGGTGTTGTTGCCGAGGATACGGCAGAGGCTATTCTCAAAAAGGTCGGCGGTGACTGGCAGTTGAGTTACGTCAACGGTCAGACAAAAATCACGGGCGGCGAAACAACTGTTGCGCCCAACACTTATTCTCTTCTTTATGAAGAAATGCTCGGCAGTTACGACACCTCGTTTGAGCACGCTTTCGGTGCTTATGTCGAAGAAAACTATGAGGTTTATTACGGTGCACCCGTACCCGTGGCAGACGTTGACACAATGGATTTCTACTCGGCACTGTCTTACCTTGACTCAAACTTCCGCCACACACATCTCAGCGGCACAACACCGTCACAGCTTCTGACAACGGCACTCTGGACAACGGTAATCTGTCTTGTTTTAAGCCTTGCCTGCGTTGTTTTCCTTATGTGTGTCTGCGGCAAAGACAAAAACGGAGAGGTTACGCTTTCGCCGCTTGACAAGCTGTGGCCCGAGCTTCACCTTGTGCTTGCCCTCGGTGTAATGGCCGCATGTGCGGCAGGTGTTGTCGGTCTTATAATACTCGAATATGACACCTATTCATTTTATCTGAGCGAAGCCTTGTGGAAGCTTTACACCGTTGCAATGCCGTACTCTTCGACACTGACGGCACTGCTCTGCGGCATTTTCGCCGCCTGCGGTCTTTCCTGCCTGCTTTCATTCATCAGAAGCATCAAAGCAAAGAAATTCTTCAAGAGCCTGCTCGTTTATCAGCTTCTCAGACTTTTATTCAAAGGCACGGTTTTCCTTTGCAAAAAACTCTGGAAGCTTATCCGCTTCCTTTTCGGTAAAATCAAAAAACCGTTTATCCATCTTTATCATAAGTTCCTTTTCCTTGTTTCAACGGATTACTCGCGCGGCAACGGTAACCGCTTTAAAATTATTTCCGCAGCAGTTATCGCAGGATTCCTTTTTATCAATGCGTGGCTTTGCTTTGCATTCGGTTGGGAAAGCGCAGAATTTCTTTTCTTCCTGTTTATGATTCCGATAAATGCCGTTGCGTTGCTTGCCGCCCTTTACGCGGTGGTTTCAATCGACCGCATAATGAAGGGAGTTCACCACATAAAGCAAGGTGAACTGGATTATAAAATTGATACAAAATATATGCCTAATTTCTTAAAACGTTTTGCAGACGACATTGCCACGATGCAGAGCGGTATGCAAAGCGCAATTGAAGGCGCGGTGCGCGACCAGCGGATGAAAGCAGAACTCATCACAAACGTTTCACACGATTTGAAAACACCGCTTACATCCATTGTCAATTATGTTGACCTGCTCAAGCGTTGCGAAGTTGAAAACGAGGATGCAAAAAAATATATAGACATTCTTGAAGAAAAATCACAGCGGATGAAAAAACTGATTGAGGACCTTGTGGAGGCCTCCAAAGCATCAACGGGCAACATTGAAATTCACCCCATCAGCATCAACCTTTGCGAGCTTATGGTACAGACGGTGGGCGAATACACGGAAGAGCTTGAAAAAAGCGGAATCAGCTTAATCTACCGCGCGCCTGAAAATCCGGTTTTTATTCTTGCTGACGGAATGAAAACCTCAAGAATTGTTGAAAACCTTTTCTCAAACGTTAAAAAATACGCAATGCCCGACACCCGTGTTTTTGTCGATGTTTCACGAAACGGAAATTTCGGCACCGTAACAATCAAGAACATTTCAAAAAATCCGATTGATGTTTCTGCCGAAGAGCTGACACAGCGTTTCGTCAGAGGCGATGCCTCCCGCTCAACAGAGGGAAGCGGTCTCGGTCTTTCCATTGCGGAAAGCCTTTGCACGCTTCAAAACGGCAAGCTTGAAATATCGGTTGACGGCGATTTATTCAAGGCGACGGTTTATTTGCCGCTCAACAAGTAAATTTTTTACTCAAAACTATTGCTTTTTTTGAGATAAACAGCGATAATATATCCATCAAACCCATATATTTTAAAAAAAGGAGTGATAGTTTTGAACATTGATTGGAGTGTATTTATTCCCTTTGACTGGAAAGTTTTCGAATTCATCGAAAACAACATCTGGGCCGACTGGCTCACACCCATCATGAAAATCATTACTTATCTCGGAGAAGCCGGTATCATCTGGATTATCCCCGCACTTGTTCTGATGTTCTTCAAAAAGACACGCAAGATTGGTTTTGCCGTAATCGTTTCGATTATTATTATGGCAATTCTCAACAACGTTGTTCTCAAGAGCTTGTTTGAACGTCCCAGACCGTTCAACCTGCCCGAAATGCTTGACCTCGGTTATATTTATCCCGATATGGTCAGCAGACCCGATTCTTTCTCATTCCCCTCGGGTCACACATCTTCCGCTTTTGCCTGCGCTTTCGCTTTCACAGCAGCTTCACGCAACAAGTGGGTCGGCATCGGAACTTTCCTGCTTGCCGCAGTAATGGCCTTCACACGCCTTTACCTGCACGTTCACTACTTCTCTGACATTGCAGGCGGCATCATCGTAGGCATCATATACGGCATCATCGGTGTTCTTCTTGCCAACTGGATTTTCCCGATTCTTGAAAAGAAAGTCTTCGCAAAGCTTCAGAAGAAAAAATAATCATTAAAAAACGCGTCACCGCACGGTGACGCGTTACCTTTTCCGGGTGGCTGATGAGAAAGGAAGCTGAATGATGTTTTCTTCGACCGAAGGCGTACATCCGGTACGTCGACGGGAGAAAAAACGGCAAGTAAATATTTTGTTTATGTTTCAGCGACTTTATCGACAATCAATTGCGGAGGCTTTGCTCCCGCTGCTTTTTGTAACTGATTTGTGATTATTTGTAACTTGAAATGAGATGCTCATTATTCTACAATATAATTAGTATTAGGAAATTACAAATAAAATCGGAGGTTCAAAAATGAGAAGATTTATTTCTGTTATGGTTATTATCACGCTGCTGTTTTCTGTAATTACGGGTTGCAAAAACGAAGCTGAAAATGAATCGACAACATCGGCGGTCGTAACTCGGATTCAGACTGAAAAGGAAACGGAAACCGAAATTTCTTCAACAGAAGATGAAACAACGGAAAA